>CAYZRV010000001.1:0-301154 GCA_964480885.1 uncultured Aquiluna sp.
GAGCGAGTGACGGGAATCGAACCCGCGTAATCAGTTTGGAAGACTGAGGCTCTACCATTGAGCTACACTCGCCAGCGTTAGACGCCAGCCCATTCTATGGGATAGAGTGTTCAGGCTCGAGACCGTAAGGTCCGACAATCCCCGGGATGTAGCGCAACTTGGTAGCGCACCTGTTTTGGGTACAGGGGGTTGCAGGTTCAAATCCTGTCATCCCGACCAGTAACAAACTTAGAGGCGGAGCATTGAAAACTGAACTGAAGCGCATCAACCCAACCCGCGTCAAGCTCACCATCACAGTCGATGAGTCAGGCTTCAAGCCAGCTCTGGACCGCGCATATAAAACTGTCTCTGAACAGGTGAACATCCCAGGCTTTAGAAAAGGCAAAGTTCCCGCAGCAGTCCTAGACCAGAGAGTTGGGAAGGACGCAATCATCGGACAGGCCATCAACGATGGTCTAGATACTTTCTATCGCGATGCTCTTATGGAAAAAGATCTAAGACCACTGGACACCCCACAGGCAGACATCAAGTCCGCACCTTCTAGCGCAGAGCCAACTAAAGAGTTGGTCGTTGAGCTTGAGGTCGAGGTCGAACCAGAATTCACGATGCCTTCCTATAAGGGAGTCAAGGTTTCGGTAGAGCCAATCAAGATCGCCCAAATGGATGTTGAAGCAGAGCTCGATGCACTCAGGGCTAGATTTGGAACCCTAAAGACTGTTGATCGCCCTGCAAAGCACGGTGATTTCACAACCATTGACCTAAGTGCCAGCATCGATGGAAAGAACATCGACACAGCCTCCGACATTTCTTATGAGATTGGTTCTAATCAACTGCTTGATGGTATTGATGAAGCCCTTGACACTCTTACCGCAGGTGAGTCAACCACATTCCGCTCGAAGTTGGTGGGTGGGGAGTTTGCTGGCAAGGAGGCAGAGGTAGCTGTCACCTTGAAAGCCGTCAAAGAGCGAGAGCTACCAGAACTCAACGATGATTTTGCGCAGCTGGCCAGCGAGTTTGACACACTCGATGAACTCAAGGGCGATCTTGAGAAAAGAATTGAGAAGCAACTGGCTCGCAAGCAGGTGTTGCAGGCAAGAGACAAGATTGTCGATGAGCTGGTGAAGCTTGCCAAGATTCCAACCTCGCAGGTTGCCATTGAGCGTGAGGTCCACTCACACCTCGAAGGAGAGGGACGACTTTCGGACACCGAGCACCGAAAGGAAGTTACTGAAGAAGCCGAGAAGAACTTCCAGACCAGGCTGATTCTGGATGCGGTGGTAAAGGCGGAAGAGATCAAGGTTCAGGACAAGGAACTGGTTGACTACCTGGCCATGATGGCCTCCAGCTACGGCATGAATCCAAATGACTTCATCAAGCAGATTTCGAACGCTGGTCAAGTTCCCGCCTACGTGGCAGAGCTTGCCAGGCGCAAGGCGGTTGACTTCCTGGTCGCCAATGCTGAAATCACCGACACTGCCGGCAAGAAGGTCGAGTATCAGGCCTAACGCCTAAGGCGAACACGGCGCGTAAATCCGAGAACTCCTTACTAGGGTTATTTCGCATAGCTAAGGAGTATCAATGTCAGTTCCAGCCATGGAGCGAAACAACGTTTTTGAGCGACTACTGAAAGACAGAATCGTCTGGCTCGGTAGCGAGGTCAGAGATGAGAACGCTAATGAGATTTGCGCCAAGATTTTGCTTCTGGCTGCAGAGGATGCCGAGAAGGACATCTACTTCTACATCAATTCACCGGGCGGTTCAATAACAGCCGGTATGGCTATCTACGACACCATGCAGTATGTCCCAAATGACATCGTGACAGTTGGAATTGGTATGGCAGCTTCCATGGGGCAGTTCTTGCTTTCGAGTGGAACCAAAGGAAAGCGCTATGCAACGCCGAACACCAGAGTCCTGCTTCACCAGCCCCTTGGTGGTTTCGGAGGAACGGCATCTGACATTCAGACACAGGCCGAGCTAATCATGTCCATGAAGAGACAACTCGCCAGCCTCACAGCAGCCCAGACTGGAAAGACAGTTGAGCAGATTATGCAAGATGGAGATCGCGACCGCTGGTTCACAGCTGAGGAAGCGCTGGAATACGGTTTCATCGATCACATTCAACAGTTTGCAACCAGATCAACCGGTGTTGGAAAGGCGTAAGGCAATGAGCTATCTAGAGTCCGCTTCGGGAAGAGTTCCAATGCCACAGATGCGCTACATCCTTCCAGAGTTTGAGGAGAGAACCTCTTACGGCTTCAAGCGCCACAATCCATACACCAAGCTTTTCGAAGATCGCATTGTCTTCTTGGGCGTGCAGGTCGATGACGCATCAGCCGATGACATCATGGCTCAGCTGCTGGTCCTTGAGTCCCAAGACCCCGACAGAGATATCACGATGTACATCAACTCTCCAGGTGGATCGTTTACAGCCTTGACCGCCATCTATGACACCATGCAGTACATTCGACCTCAGATTCAGACAGTATGTCTCGGTCAAGCAGCATCGGCTGCAGCCGTACTCCTGGCTGCTGGCACCAAGGGCAAGCGCCTAGCTCTCCCCAACGCGAGAGTCTTGATTCACCAGCCAGCCACCGGCGGATCGGGTCAGGGCCAAGCATCTGATATTGAGATTCAGGCTCGGGAGATAATGCGCATGAGGAGCTGGCTGGAGGAGACCTTGTCCAAACACTCAGGCAAATCCTTAGAACAGGTCAACAAGGACATCGACCGTGACAAGATTCTCACCGCCCAGGAGGCTATGGAATACGGTCTGATTGATCAGGTTCTAACCACCCGGAAGGTCTAAAACCCCGCAAATAGCAGGGGAGTGAACCACAGGTCGATATAGGGTTTAGGCATGACCCTGAGCGAGACCAGCGATCTACTTAAGTGCACCTTCTGTGGCAAAAGCCAAAAGCAGGTCAGAAAACTTATTGCTGGACCTTCTGTCTATATCTGCGATGAGTGCATCGAGCTATGCAATGAAATCATCGAGGAGGAACTCGGTAATCAGGCAAGAAGCCAAACAGAGTCACTTGATCTTCCAACGCCCAAGGAGATCAAAGCCTTTCTTGACGAGTATGTAATCGGACAGGACAGCGCTAAGAAACAGCTTTCTGTTGCGGTCTATAACCACTACAAGAGAATTCGAGCCGGGGGAACTCTCAGTGCCGCAGGCAAAGCCCAGGATGATGTTGAACTTGCCAAGAGCAACATCCTGATGATTGGGCCAACGGGTTGCGGGAAAACCTACCTTGCCCAGATTCTTGCCAAGCGACTTAATGTCCCATTCGCTGTTGCTGACGCGACAGCCTTGACCGAAGCTGGTTATGTTGGTGAGGATGTAGAGAATATTCTTTTGAAACTTCTGCAGGCAGCTGATTACGATCCAAGAAGAGCTGAAACTGGAATCGTCTACATCGATGAAATCGACAAGATTTCAAGAAAAGCAGAGAATCCATCAATTACTCGCGATGTATCTGGGGAGGGTGTGCAGCAAGCTCTGCTCAAAATTCTTGAGGGCACCATTGCATCCGTTCCACCGCAGGGCGGAAGAAAGCACCCGCAGCAGGAATTCATTCAAATTGACACCACCAATGTTTTGTTCATTGTTGCTGGTGCCTTTGCTGGACTTGAGAGTATCGTCGGTGAGAGAACTGGCAAGAAGGGAATTGGTTTTGGATCTCCTCTGAAAGAAAAGAGTGACGATGCCAACATTTTCCGCCAGGTTCAACCTGAAGATCTAAGAAAGTTCGGCCTGATTCCCGAGTTCATCGGCAGACTTCCTGTGATAGCAACAGTGGACCAGCTCGACCGTGCGGCACTAATTTCAATTCTCACTGAGCCAAGAAACGCTCTCATCAAGCAATACCAGCGAATGTTTGAACTGGATGGTTTTGAACTTGAGTTTGAACCAGCTGCAATTGAAATGATTGCGGATCAAGCTGTTGAGCGCGAAACGGGAGCTAGGGGATTGCGGGCAATTCTGGAAGAGCTACTCAACCCAATCATGTTTGAGCTTCCTGGTTCGGCTAGTCAGGGAAGAGTCGTCATCACCTCAGAGGTTGTGGAAACTAGACAGATGCCTAAGATTCAACCAATCAGGCAGCGTCTCAAAGACAAAACGGCCTAGAGAAGGCCTCGTCTTTTCATCAGGGGCTCGACACTGGGTTCGTGACCGAGGAACTCTCGGACCATGGTCATTGAGTCCCTAGATCCACCTCTTGAAATCAAAGCATCGGCAAACTTCTTGCCATTCTCACGAGTAAGACCACCGTTGGCTTTGAACCAATTCACGCTCTCGGCGTCCAGAACTTCGCTCCAGATGTACCCGTAGTAGCCCGAGGCATAACCCCCAGCGAAGATGTGAGAGAAGTAGTTGATTCGATAGCGCGTTGGAACGGGTTCAAACTTAAGCCCGTAGTCAGTGATAGCCCAATCCTCAAATCCAGCCAGGTCTTCAGGAGTTGACTGCGACTCGTGGAGCGCGAGGTCAAGAATTGCTGCCTGAAGGTAGTGAGTGGTCTCGAATCCCTGGTTGAACGCCTCGGTTGCCGCGATTCTTTCAATCCAGATCGGATCAAGCTTTTCACCAGTTTCATAGTGAACTGCATAGTTAGCAAGAACTTCAGGCCAGAGCATCCACATCTCATTCACCTGGGATGGGAATTCTACGAAGTCTCTTTCAACGCTGGTTCCGCTGAACCTTGGATAGTTC
This sequence comes from uncultured Aquiluna sp., assembly GCA_964480885.1. Lineage (GTDB taxonomy): Bacteria > Actinomycetota > Actinomycetes > Actinomycetales > Microbacteriaceae > Aquiluna. The sequence goes on from CAYZRV010000001.1 coordinate 4,718, forward strand.
ACATTCGAAAGTAATCCGTGAAGCGTGTGGCCAAACTCATGGAAGAGTGTGCTGACCTCGTCAAAGGTCATCAGGGCTGGCGAGCCGGCTGGTGGCTTGGGAATGTTCATGTTGTTTACAACCACAGGAAGTTTTCCAAGCAGAATTGACTGATCCACCAGATTGTTCATCCATGCGCCACCAGTCTTTGAGGGTCTGGCATAGGGATCGAAGATATAGAGACCGCAGGGCGATCCGTCCTCGTAGGAAACCTCGTAGATCCAGTTTTCAGGGTGATAACCGACTATGTCCTTGCGCTCTTTGAAAGAAAGTCCATAGAGCTTGCCTGCGGCAAAAAAGACGCCATCCTCCAGCACCCGCCTGAGTTCGAAGTAAGGCTTAAGAACGGTGGTATCAACGGAATACTTTTCAGCTCGCAGCTGCTCCGTGTACCTTGGCCAATCCCAAGCTCGGAATTCCTCGCTCAGCTCACGAGCCATGAACTCCTGTCGCTCTTTGGCCTCAGCCTCAGCGTTGCGCTTTGCTATTGGAGCGATTCTCCTGAGCATCTCGTGAATGCGCTGCGGGTTCTTGGCGGTCTGCGTGCTGGTGACATATTCGGCAAAAGTGCTGTAACCGAACAGCTTTGCCTTTTCTCTCCTGAGATCCAGCATTTCTCTAATTAAGTCCGAGGTGTTGTTTTCATTAGCTCTTCCGGCTCGAGAGATAGTTCTTTTCAGAAGCTCTTTCCTGAGCTCACGATCTTCGAGGTTGGCAAGCAGAGGATGGCCCGAATAGTTCAGAAGGGGGATTGTGAAACCTGTTTGACCTCTAGTCTCTGCAGCTTGTCGACAGCTTTCGATTTCGTTTTCCGATAGACCTGCAAGTCGCAAGGCATCAGGCAGATTTACGGCAAGGTCATTGCTGTCAGCGAGAAGTCGTTTGTCAAACTCAGCCTGCAATCCCGCAATCTTTTCGTTAATTTCAGTCACACGCTTGCGCGCATCTTCACTAAGTTCAGCCCCGGCGTGACGGAAGTCCTGCAGGTATTTGGTCAGCAGCCAGTTTGATTCAGGATCAAGTGAAAGTTCACCCGAGTCTCGTTTCTTCTCCAGTTTGACTAGTCGGCTAAATAGTTCAGGGTTGAGATTGATTGAATCCAGGTGGTTTGAGAACTTGGGGAAGATTATTGCTTCTAGTTTCTGAATCTCTTCATTGGTGTCAGAAGCACTCTTGTTATAAAAGGTGAGCATCATCTGGGTCAATAGCTGACCTGACTTCTCCATGGCAATCAGCGTGTTTTCAAAAGTAACTTCAGGCTGATTCGTAATTGCCGCAATTTCTCTATTGTGTTCGGCAACAGCGTTTTCAAAGGCTGGTAGATAGTGTTCGTCCTCAAGCGAGGCAAAGTCGACAAGTTCATACTCGTTGGTTGATAGTTTCAGCAGTGGATTCATCATCCTGCAATGTTATTGCTGAGGAGCGAACCTGATATCCAGAATGCTGATTTCCTGGCCTTCGACTAGCTCCAAACTGCCGATATTTCCAACCGAAGCCAAATCCTTTGAGACTTTCTGGAGGCTAATTGGTGCTTGAAGTTTCAACAGCTCAATCTCCGCTTTCATGGAAAGTTTCAAGTCAGACTTGCTCTTACGGATCAAGATCAGCGCCTGGCTGGCTTGTGACATCAGCTCCGAACTATCACCCTCAAGCTCTTCACTCTCTGGCCAGGCTGCTTTGTGAACCGAACCCTCCTGCCACCAGGACCATACTTCTTCCGCAGCGAACGGTAGAAATGGGGCAAGTAATCTGACCAACACTGATAGCGCCTGACGTAGTGCTAGAACCGCAGACCCAACCTGCTGTTCGGAATAGTTAGCACCATACGCCCGATCCTTTACCAGCTCAAGATAGTCGTCGGTGAATGTCCAGAAGAACTTCTCAGTTGTTTCGAGTGCCCTGGTGTGATCGTAAGCGGAGAAGGCTGCTGTTGCAGTTTCAACAATTTCTCGGAGCGATGCCAGCATCGAAAGATCAATTTCTTCAGTTATTTCGCTGACTCCCTCAGGCATTTCAAAGCTGAGTGCGAACCTTGCAGCGTTGAGAAGTTTGATAGCAAGTCGACGGCCAATCTTCATTTGACCTTCATCGAAAGCTGCGTCTGTTCCTAAGCGAGCACTGGCAGCCCAGTAGCGGACCGCATCTGATCCATGGTTCTCGAGAAGTTCATTCGGGACAACAACATTGCCCTTCGACTTTGACATCTTTTTTCTATCTGGATCCAGAATCCATCCTGAGATTGCTGCGTTTGTCCAGGGAAGACCGTTGTGCTCTAGCTGACTTCTCAGCAGGGTAGAGAAAAGCCAAGTGCGAATAATGTCTTGGCCTTGAGGCCTCAGGTCATAGGGAAAGACTTGCTTGAATCGCTTTTCATTCTCTGGCCAGCCTCCAGCAAGCTGAGGAGTGAGCGAGGAAGTTGCCCAGGTGTCCATGATGTCCATCTCGCCAACAAAACCATTCGGCTTGCCTCTTTGCTCCTCTGAATAACCATGCGGCAGATCAGATGATGGATCTACTGGAAGCGATTCATCGTTCGGCAGAATCGGCTTGTCATAAACGGGATTCCCTGCAGAATCCAGTGGATACCAAACAGGTATGGGAACACCGAAGAATCTTTGACGGGAAATCAGCCAGTCGCCGTTGAGACCGTTAATCCAGTCCTCAAGCCTCACCCTCATGAAAGAGGGGTGGAAATTGAGATTCTTGCCGAGCTCAATCAATCTGGCTGAAAGTTGCTGTTCACTGCCACCATTTTTTATGTACCACTGGCGAGTGGAAACAATTTCTAACGGCTTGTCACCTTTTTCAAAGAACTTAACGGGGTGGGTGATTGGTTTTGGCTCACCAACCATGTCACCGGTTTTCTTCAGCGCCTCGACAATTTTCTCTTTCGCACTAAAGACCGTCTTGCCAACTATCTCCTCATAGAGATCGCGACCTGGACCTGCCAGAACAGCAGCTGGTCCATCCTGCAGAATTCTTCCGTCAAAACCAATGATTGGTCGCGTCTCTAGTTTCAGCTCTCTCCACCAGACAACATCTGTGACATCACCGAAGGTGCAGATCATGGCGATTCCGCTTCCCTTGTCGGGTTGGGCTAGTCGATGGGCAACAATCGGAACCTCAACACCAAACAGAGGAGTCTTGGCGATCTTTCCAAAATACTTCTTATATCTTTCGTCCTCTGGGTGAGCAACCAGAGCAACGCAAGCCGGAATCAATTCGGGCCTGGTTGTCTCAATGAAAATCTTTCCATCGGGCCCGTCGAATCCAACTCGGTGATATGCCCCTGGCATCTCTCTGTCCTCGAGTTCGGCCTGAGCGACCGCAGTTCTAAAAGTCACGTCCCAGAGAGTTGGCGCAAGGGACATGTATGCCTCGCCGCGTCTTAGGTTGTTTAGGAAAGCCTGTTGAGAGACACGTTGGGCATTTTCAGAAATGGTTCGATATGTCTGAGCCCAGTCAACACTGAGTCCGAGATTTCGCCATAGATTCTCAAAGGCCTTCTCGTCCTCTTCGGTGAGCTTTTCACACAGCTCAATAAAGTTCTGTCGCGATATGGGTAACTGGTCTGCTGCCTTATTGCTCTTGTTGTCTCCTCCGGTTTGGGGCGGGGTGAAACCTGGTTGGTATGGAAGAGTTGGGTCGCATCTAACCCCGAAGTAATTCTGAACGCGTCTTTCTGTTGGCAGTCCGTTATCGTCCCAACCCATCGGGTAGAAGACTTCCTTACCCATCATCCTTTGGAAGCGGGCAACAACATCGGTGTGGGTGTAGCTAAAGACGTGACCTACGTGCAGGGAGCCGGAGGCAGTTGGGGGAGGTGTGTCTATGGAGTAGATCTGCTCTCGGGTCGCGCTTTCAGCAAAGCGATAAACGCCGCTTTCCTCCCAGCGGGGTACCCACTTCGACTCAAGACCATCAACGGTGGCCTTGTCGGGGACTTGGGCAGCCCTGGTTGGTTCTGGTTTAGCTCTTCTCATGCGGACCTCAGCACAGTAATGCTCACTAGATTAACATTGTTAGTCTGCCCAGGTTCGAAAGTAACGATGTATCCCAAGCACAAAGGCACTGATGGTGCTATCAATCCCTCGCCAAGCTTCCCAAGCGTTGAGCAAGAGGTCTTGGCCTACTGGGACAAGGATGGCACATTTCAGCGCTCAATAGACCAGCGGGTTGAAACGGGGGCAGGGGAGTTCGTTTTCTATGACGGCCCACCCTTTGCCAATGGTCTGCCTCACTACGGACATCTCCTGACGGGCTATACCAAGGATCTGGTTCCTCGGTACCAGACCATGCGTGGCAAGCGAGTAGAGAGAAGATTCGGTTGGGATACCCACGGTCTTCCCGCAGAGGTTGAGGCCGAGCGACTGCTTGGAATATCGGGCCGTCCGGAAATTGAAAAGTATGGCGTTGCTAAGTTCAACGAGTTTTGCAAGACCTCGGTTCTGAAATACACCCAGGACTGGCGAAGCTATGTCACACGCCAGGCACGTTGGGTTGACTTCGACAATGACTATAAGACTCTGGATCAGAACTACACCGAGAGTGTCATCTGGGCATTCAAAGAGCTATATAAAAAAGGTTTGATCTATGAGGGTTTCAAGGTTCTTGCCTACTGCTGGAGATGCGAGACACCACTTTCTAATCACGAGCTTCGGATGGATGACGAGGTCTATAAGCCCCGTCAAGACCAATCGGTGACCGTTACCTTCCCGATTTCAAGCGGGGAGCTTAGAGGTGTTGAAATTCTGGCTTGGACGACAACACCTTGGACACTGCCAACCAATTTTGCACTGGCAGTTGGCCCTGAGATTGAGTACGCAGTTGTGGATGCAAAGGAAAGCATTCTGGGAGACAAGAAATTCCTGCTTGCAACCACTGCAATAGCCAACTACTTGAAGGAACTTGGATTCGATGACGAAGCTGCTGCCAAGGCAGCAATCGTTAAGACTTTCAGGGGCAAAGACTTAGCAGGAATCAAATACGACCGAATCTTTGATTTCTATGCCGATGGAAGCAAGTTTCAGATTGAGAACGCCTGGGAGGTATTAGTTGGTGACTACGTCACAGCCGATGAGGGAACTGGCATCGTTCACCAAGCTCCCGCTTATGGTGAGGACGACCAGCTTCTCTGCAATGCTGCCAACATTCCCACATACGTCTCAATTAACGAGCGCGGGCAGTTCAACTCGGTTATCTCCAGCTATGAGGGACAGCATGTTTTTGAAGCCAATAAGCCAATCACGCAGGATCTCAAGGCGATGGGAAGGCTCTTCCGCCAGGCGTCCTATGACCACTCGTATCCTCACTGCTACAGATGCAAGAATCCTCTGATCTACAAGGCCGTCTCCAGCTGGTTTGTTGAAACCACCAAGATTCGCGATCGCATGCTGGAGCTCAACCAGCAAATTAACTGGGTTCCTGAACACACTAAGAATGGAAGCTTTGGCAAGTGGCTAGAGAATGTCCGGGATTGGGCTATTTCTAGAAATCGATTCTGGGGAGCACCCATTCCAGTCTGGAAGTCAGATGACCCCAATTACCCAAGGATCGATGTTTACGGATCCCTTCAGGAGATGGAGAAGGACTTTGGTGTCAGTCCCAGCGACTTCCACCGCCCAGTAATCGATGAGTTGGTAAGACCCAACCCTGATGATCCAACTGGCAAGTCGATGATGAGAAGAGTTCCGGAGGTTTTGGACTGCTGGTTTGAATCTGGTTCCATGCCATTTGCGCAAGTGCACTATCCCTTTGAGAATCAGGAGTGGTTTGATACTCACTTCCCAGGTGATTTCATCGTTGAATACGTAGGTCAGACCCGAGGTTGGTTCTACACCCTGCATGTTCTATCGACTGCACTTTTTGACAGGCCTGCATTCAAGAACGCTATTAGTCACGGAATTGTGCTTGGTAACGACGGACAGAAGATGTCCAAGTCACTTCGCAATTATCCGGACGTCAATGAAGTATTTAATCGTGATGGTTCAGACGCTATGCGCTGGTTCCTGATGTCTTCAACAATCCTGCGTGGAGGCAACCTCTCGGTCACAGAGCAGGGTATTCGCGAAGGTGTGAGGCAAGCTCTTCTGCCACTGTGGAACAGCTACTACTTCTTCACGCTTTATGCCAATGCTTCCAACTACGAGGCAAGCCCAACTTACTCATCTGACGATCTACTTGATCGGTACATTCTTGCCAAAACTCGAGATCTAATCATCGATGTTCAGCGTGATTTGGATCAATTCGACAGCTATCTTGCATCGGGAAGAGTGCGTGAGTTTGCGGAGATTCTGACCAACTGGTACATCAGAAGGTCAAGAGATAGATTCTGGGCGGGCGACAAGGATTCTTTCGACACCCTCTATACAGTTCTAGAGGCAGTTCTAAGAGTCGTTGCTCCACTTCTTCCTATCGTCAGCGAAGAGATGTGGCGAGGCCTCACCGGGGGTCGCTCTGTCCACCTTGAGTTTTGGCCAGAGGCTGAAGAGTTTCCTCAAGATGCTGATTTAGTTCGAGACATGGATGCAATTCGCGAGGCAGCTTCGGTGGCACTTTCCCTTCGCAAGACATCGGGTCTGAGGGTGAGGTTGCCCCTGAGTGAACTGATTGTCGCTGTCGAAGAATCAGAGTCTCTCTCAAGGTATGCAGAACTCATCGCAGATGAACTAAATGTCAAGAAGGTCACAGTGGTTACTGCGTCAGATGAAGTTGCCCAGCGATATGGACTAAGCAAGAACCTCAGTGTCAATGCCAGAGCGTTGGGACCCAGACTCGGCAAGGCAGTCCAGCAGGTCATTCAAAATGCAAAGTCTGGCAACTGGAGCCTCAGAGATGGCGTTGTAACTGTCGGAGATACACAACTCGAGGAAGGTGAGTACGAGCTATCGCTCCAGGCATCTTCAACTGAGGGCATGGCCGCAGGGATCACATCTAACGGCTTTGTTCTCTTGAACCTAAGTGTGACCGAGGAGCTCGAGCAGGAGGGGGCTGCTCGCGATGCAATCAGACACATCCAGCAGGCTAGGAAAGACCAAGGTCTCGATGTTTCAGACCGGATTAGTCTCAAGATTTCAGCTGACGCGACAACTCTGATTGCCCTTAAGAAGCACGCATCCTTCATAGCCGAGGAAACCCTTGCAACCAGCTATGAGTTAGTTGAAGGCAAAGGCGATCTCTCGGTAGGAGAGAGTGGCCTAATAGAGATTGAGCTAGCGAAACAGTGAGTAGTCCTGAAATGCTGGCGGCTCTGGAAGAGCTCTACGCCAGAAAACCAGAGCACCAAATGCGTCCGCGACTCGAGCCGACCAGACTCGCATGCGAGATTCTCGGAAATCCTCAGCACAACTATCCGGTCATTCATATAACTGGAACCAATGGAAAGACTTCGACAGCCAGGATTATTGAGCGAATTCTCCGAGAGCTGGGACTCAAGACAGGACGACTGACTTCGCCACATCTAGTTTCCTTCAACGAGAGAATCTCACTGGACGGCAATCCAATCGATGATGAGAGATTTCTTGAAACCTATTTGGAGACCAAGCCTTTGCTGGAGCTTGTGGATAAGAATCTTTCAGCGATGGGGGAGCCGCCACTTACCTTCTTTGAGGCGATGACGGCAATTGCATTTCAAATCTTTTCTGACGCACCTGTCGATGTTTTGGTTTTGGAAGTTGGCATCGGAGGGGAGTGGGATTCAACCAACGTCGCCGATGGAGATGTGGCAGTTTTCACAGCAATTGACCTTGACCACACCAAGGTTCTTGGTGAAACAGTCGAAGAGATAGCAAAGACGAAATCAGGAATTATCAAAACTAAGTCAATAGTTGTCTCTTCTCCGCAGAGGCCTTCGGTGGTTGAGGTACTCAAGAACAAAGCTCGAAACGAATTTCACCTCGCGGGCAGTAGCTTCGCACTGACAGCCTCAGCTCCCGAAGGGTATGGAACGAGATTCTCGGTGCAGGGGACGTCGGGTAATTATCCAGATTTGTGGATGCCAATCATCGGCCTTCACCAGGCTGAAAATGCTGCAACCGCAATTGCTGCAGTGGAACAGTTTCTCGGAGGTAGGGCTATCGCCGATGAATATCTTCGCGTTGCCCTTGCCGATGCGGTTAGTCCAGGCAGACTGCAAGTTGTTAGCAAAGAGCCTCTCATCGTTCTTGATGGAGCTCACAACCCCGCTGGATTAATTAGCCTGAAAAGCGCCATAGCTGATCACTTCGGTGACCCAAATCGTTTGGGATTGGTCGCCATGGTTTCCGATAAGGACATTGAAACAGCTGCTAAAGAGTTTGTGCAGATGTTTCCGTCGCTAATTGTGACCCAGGTGGAAGGCCCAAGATCCCTTCCAGCTGAGGAGCTGGCTAGCAAGATAATGAGCTATGGCGGCAATGTAATTGAGACTATTCCGAGCGCAGGGACAGCGTTGAGAAGGGCCATGATTGTTGCGGAAGAGACCGAAGCCGCTCTCTTTGTTACAGGTTCGCTATACCTAATCGGGTCAGTTCTGGAAGAATTGCAGCAGGATGAAGAAGAATAAATCAACCAAGCGACTGCTCGCTTCGATAGTTCTCAGCTTCCAATCAATTGCAATTTTCTTTGCGACGCTTACTGCCTTCGGACTAAAAATGGCTAACCCTGACGATGGCCTTCCTGCTGAGGAGGTAATTTGGGGGATTGGCTTGAGTTTTGCTCTTCTTGCAATCATCACCCCTGGGCTGCTCAGGGTTCCAGCAGGTTACTGGGTTGGCTGGGTGATTCAGGCGGCTCTTCTAGTAAGTGGCTTTTGGCTGTGGGGAATGTTCCTGATCGGAACGATTTTGGTGGGACTTTGGATTTGGGCGCTCGTGGCTGGTGGAACTATCGATAAGGCACGAGAGAATTACAACAAGTTGATGGGAGAGCAAATTGAACGCGACCCTGGTTCTAATTAAGCCCGATGGCGTTAGGCGCAATCTGGTTGGAGAAATCATTCGTCGATGCGAGGCAAAGGGTTACAAAGTTGCTGATCTGAGAATGGTTGCTCCCAACCGGGATCTTTTGGCAAAGCACTATGCAGAGCATGAGGGAAAACCCTTCTACGAACCACTAATGGAATTCATGCTCTCGGGTCCCACCGTCGCAATTCGCCTTGAGGGCGAGAGAGTCATCGAAGGCTTTAGAAGCATCGCCGGACCAACTGATCCAACTGTTGCTGCCCCAGGAACAATCAGGGGAGATTTGAGCAGAGACTGGGGAACCAAAGTTATTCAAAACCTGGTTCACGGTTCTGACTCCGAAGAGAGCGCTCAGCGCGAGCTAGCTATCTGGTTCTAAAAGAGGGTTGGCCAGAATTCCCAGAACTGGATGAGTATCAAAATGATCAATGACAAATAGGTCATTACCGTCAGCACCCAAGCCCACTCATAGATAAAAGTCCCTGCTCTTACGAACTTTGCGCCAAGATGACCCTCTTTGCCGGCAAAACCAAAGATCGACCAGAACAGAGGAATCGTTGCCGTCCATGCAACCATGCAGTAGATGCATAGCGAACCAATCACATAGACACTCTGACTGAAGAGCCAAAAGACAAATGCCATTGCCAAAACATGTCCAACCAGAAATAGCTGCCAGAACCAACTTGCAAACTTGGCTCCAGCCAAGATTGCAAAACCAACAACCACTGGGGCAAAAAATGCTGCCAAACCAATCAGAGGGTTCGGGAAGCCAAATAGGGCAGCCTGCTCTGAGAGCATCACAGACTTACAGCTGATGAAAGGCGAGATGTCGCAGGCGGTGATAGCGGAAGGATCCCCGGCAACCTTGATTCTCTCTAGGGTCAAACCGAAGCTGGCTATCCAGCCAATGACACCAAAAATTATGAGAAAGACGGGGAACACCGAGGAATTATCCCACTTTTCCCTGGGTCGTGGCATACTTCTAAGTAGATGTGATCACACTTACATCGAAGGTTTCGTCACTAGCAACGGGCTTTTGACGCATAAGTTTTCGATTCAGGTTGCGGCTTGAATCACTTGAACGGGCTACCGGGTGTGGACGATAGAGCCCACTTAGGCACACGTGGCAAAGAAAAAAGAAGAAGCGGCTAAGCCAGTCGCTACCCAGCTCATATTCCAAGCACCATCACTCCCTACTCCGTCGGTTGAACGCACAGCTCGCAAGAAGGCTGAACCTAAACCCGAGCGGAAAGAACGCGAGCGAAAGCAGAAGAAAGAGCCCGCCAAGGAAAAAGCCAAACCTCAGAAGACTCAGAAAAAGGAAGATGACTCTTCCACGCGAGTAGAGGCAAAGCGTCAAAGAAGACGTGACTCTAGAGACACCGGACGCAGGCGTTCAACAGTCACTGAGAGTGAATTTCTCGCTAGGCGCGAATCGGTAGATCGGAAGATGATTGTGCGGGAAGACGATGGTCGCTATCAGATTGGCGTGCTTGAAGATGGTCTCTTGGTCGAGCACTATGTCACCGAATCGCAAAGCGTTTCCATCATCGGCAATGTTTATCTTGGAAAAGTTCAGAACGTTTTGCCTTCAATGGAGGCCGCTTTCGTAGACATTGGAAGAGGACGCAATGCTGTTCTCTACTCCGGTGAGGTCGATTGGGAAGCAGCAGAAACAGGTAATCAACCCAGACGAATCGAGCTTGCGCTCAAGACTGGTGATCAAGTTTTAGTCCAGGTGACTAAAGACCCGGTTGGTCAAAAGGGAGCGAGACTAACTTCACAAATCTCACTTCCAGGAAGATTCTTGGTCTATGTCCCAGCAGGAAACATGTCTGGCATTTCAAGAAAACTTCCTGAGGGGGAGCGAGCCAGACTAAAGCAGATTCTTAAGGGCGCTCTTCCTGAAGAGGCTGGGGTAATTGTCCGAACAGCAGCCGAGGGCGCAACCGAGGATCAGCTAAAACTCGACATCGAGAGACTGCAGATGCAGTGGGAGGAAATCACCCGCCAGGCCGAAGGTGGCAAAGCTCCCATGCAGCTTCACTCTGAGCCAGAGCTATTGATAAAGATCATCCGAGATGTTTTCAACGAAGACTTTCAGCAACTAGTGGTAAGCGGTAAGAGTGCGACTGAAGTGATTCGCAATTATCTCTCAACTGTCGCCCCTGACCTAGTTGAGCGACTTGTTGAGCACACCGATAAGGAAGATATCTTCGACTTCTATCGCATCGGAGATCAGATCGTGAAGGCATTGGACCGTAAGGTCTACCTTCCATCGGGTGGCTCACTGGTAATTGATCGGACCGAGGCAATGACGGTTGTCGATGTCAACACGGGCAAATTCATTGGCTCTGGTGGAAACCTCGAAGAGACTGTCACGAAAAACAACCTTGAGGCGGCGGAAGAGCTAGTCAGGCAGCTTCGCCTTAGAGACATAGGTGGAATCATCGTCATCGACTTCATTGACATGATTCAAACTTCAAACCAGGAGGCAGTAAGAAAGAGGCTCCTGGAGTGCTTGAGCCGGGATAGAACCAAGAACCAGGTCAGTGAGATCACCTCCCTGGGACTTGTTCAGATGACTCGAAAGAAAATCGGTGTTGGTCTGCTGGAGACCTATTCGGAAACTTGCGAGTGCTGCGGCGGCCGAGGCCTCGTGATCCACGATGAGCCCAGGTTCAAGGCTCAGGAGGTCCAAAGCGGGAAGAAGGGCAAGAAAAAGGACAAGCCCGAGGTCAAAAAGGTTGTGACAGGAGAGGCCGCCGATGCCCTGAAGTCTGTGGTCAACAAGATTGCCTCTGCTGCACAAAGCGAGGCCCCGAAGGAACCCGAGGGCAAGACCGACATGCTAAATGCAGTCCTGGAGGCCTTGCCTGAACCAGAGGCCAAGCCCCGAAAGCCCAGAAGAGCCAGCAGCATAATCAACAAGGTAAAGGGCAAGAAGTAGGGCGGCTTTGGTTGACCCTTGTGGCCTGCCACGCTAGACTTCTTGGCTGTTGCCCGCTCCCTTGAGAGGGGCGCAAAATCCCAGAAAGACAGGTTTCAAGTGGTTTACGCAGTAGTTCGCGCAGGTGGTCGCCAGGAGAAGGTTGAAGTTGGCACCATCGTCACAATGAACCGTATCGAGCAGACTTCGGGCAAGGTCGAACTACCCGCTCTTCTGCTAGTCGATGGAGACAAGGTCACATCTGACCCAAAGACTCTTGCCAGTGTCAAAGTTGTTGCTGAGGTAATTGACCAGACACGTGGACCGAAGATTGTTATTCAGAAGTACAAGAACAAGACCGGCTACAAGAAGCGTCAGGGTCACCGTCAGGACTTGACTCGCGTCAAGGTAACTGAGATCAAGTAGGTAGGTAGAAATGGCATCCAAAAAGGGAGTTAGCTCAACCCGAAACGGTCGCGACTCTAACGCCCAGCGTCTAGGAGTAAAGCGTCACGATGGGCAGGTAGTTAACGCGGGCGAGATTCTGGTTCGTCAGCGCGGAACCCACTTCCACCCGGGTAAGAATGTCGGCATTGGAAAAGACGACACACTATTCGCACTGGCCGCCGGTGCTGTGGAGTTTGGTTCCAAAGCGGGTCGACAAGTGGTGAACGTAGTCACCCAGTAAAGGTTTTGAAGAACCGAGGCGGACCCACCGGGTCCGCCTCTTTTTAGTTGAGGAGTCTTATGGTCAGTTTCGTAGATCATGTGACCCTGCATTTGCATGCTGGAGATGGTGGCAATGGCTGCACATCAATTCGCAGAGAAAAATTTAAACCACTTGCTGGTCCCGACGGGGGCAATGGTGGTGATGGCGGAACAATCACTTTGGTGAGTGATCACAACGTCACAACTCTGCTCGACTATCACCACCGGCCACACAGAACAGCGAAGTCTGGTGGTAGTGGTCAAGGTGACTATCGAAATGGTGAAAAGGGCGAGGACTTGATTCTGCCAGTGCCAGTAGGGACAGTTGTCAAAGACGCCAGTGGTGAGGTGATTGCTGACTTGAGCCACTCCGGGATGGAGTTGGTGATTGCCAGAGGCGGAGCAGGCGGTCTCGGCAATGCAGCGCTAGCTAATCGAAAACGAATAGCACCTGGCTTCCATCTGCTGGGTGTGCCTGGCTGGCAAGGAGATGTTCAGCTTGAATTAAAAACCGTTGCAGATATTGCTCTGGTTGGCTATCCAAGTGCTGGAAAATCCTCACTGGTTGCAGCCCTAAGTTCTGCCAGGCCCAAGATTGCTGATTACCCATTCACCACCCTTCACCCAAACCTGGGTGTTGTAGCGGCGGGAGACCTCCGCTACACCATTGCCGATGTGCCTGGATTAATTGAAGGGGCATCTGAGGGAAAAGGGTTGGGTCTTGACTTCCTAAGGCATGTTGAGAGGTGCAGCGCACTGTGTCACGTGATTGACTGTGCGACCTTGGATCCAGGTCGAGATCCAATCTCTGACTACAACATCATTCGCCGCGAGCTCGAGAAGTATCAGGTTCCAGAGGGACAGATACCTCTACTGGAAAGACCCCAGGTGATAGCGCTCAACAAGGTCGATGTGCCTGAGGCTAAGGAGCTAGCTGAATTTGTCAGATCTGACTTTGAAAAACTTGGCTTGCAGGTTTTTCTGATTTCAACTGCATCCCGCGAGGGACTAACACAGCTCAGCTATGCCCTAGCTGCTTTGGCCAATAGCAATCGACCCAAAGTTGAAACCGCAAAGCGATTTTCTCTCATTGAGGAGAAGGAAGATTCAAGGTTCTTTGTCCAAGAAGAGATGTTGGAAGGGGAATCAGTCTTCAGGGTCACAGGTTCCAAGCCTGAAAGGTGGGTAGCTCAAACCGACTTTGGTAACTCGGAGGCGATTGGCTATCTTGCCGAGAGGCTGAATAAGTTGGGAGTGGAGGATGCTCTAACCAAGGCCGGTGCTAAAGCGGGTTCAACCGTAATCATCGGAAGAGAAAATGGCGTCGTCTTTGATTGGGATCCCTACATCTCTTCGGTGGTGGAGACGATCGATAGCCCAAGGGGTCTTGATAATCGAATTGATGGCACTGATCGCAGAACCACCAAGGAGAGACGTGCAGAGTACTACGAGATGATGGATCAGCGGGCTAAGTATCGCGCTGAAAGTCAGGCAATCCGAGAGAAGAATTTAAAGTCGGAGGAAGAGTGAACTCCAGAGCACTAATTGATTCAGCCAAGCGAATCGTCATAAAAGTTGGCTCAAGTTCCATTACTGGAGAAAATGAGTCCAATCTGGATCGAATTGTTGACCTAGCGGTTAGGCTGCGCGAGTCTGGCAAAGAAATCATCATTGTCAGCTCTGGTGCTATTGCCACCGCATCACCACTAATCGGGCTGATGGTCAAAAGCGAAGATCTGGCAACCTCGCAAGCTTTAGCTGCAATTGGTCAGGCCAAGCTCATGAGCCGCTATGAAAGATCCTTAGCCAGACACTCGCTTCTACCCGGTCAGATACTTCTCACAGTTGACAATCTGGATGAAGAAGTAACTAAAGAGAATGCCCTGCGTGCTTTGGAAAGACTCTTAGAGATTGGAGTTATTCCAGTCATCAACGAGAATGACTCTGTCGCCACTCAGGAGATTCGATTCGGCGATAACGACCAACTTGCGGCAAGGGTCGCTCTAATTGCCAGGGCAGACCTACTGGTTTTGCTAAGTGATATCGACGCTCTTTACACCAAGCCTCCTACCGAAGAGGGGTCTGAGCCTATTGCCGAGGTTGAAAGCGGAGACCCATTGGAGCACATCCAGGTGTCGGGTACCTCGACGGGTTATGGAACAGGTGGAGCACTAACCAAATTGGCCGCTGCCAGGCTGGCAACAGCTGGGGGAGTCAGTGTTCTCCTCACTGCGACAGACAACGTTGACGTTATCGACAACGAGGGCTGCCGGCACACCTGGTTTAAGCCATCACTTGTGGAACGAGATTAGGATTTGCAAATGGGTGTAAGAGAGATTCTGGTTGCAGCAAAGAGCGCAGCGCCAGCCATTGCCCGAGCTAGCACTGATCAAAAGAATCATGCCCTTGAGCTGATTTCCCTGGAGCTTGAAAGACGTTCGGCCGATGTTATTGCTGCTAACTCAGTGGATTTAGAAAGTGGCAAGGAAACCCTTGCGAGAGGTTTAGCAGATCGACTGATGCTCGACGAGAAAAGAATTCAAGGACTAGCTAAGGCCATCAGATCTGTCATTGACCTACCAGATCCAATCGGCGAAAGCCTGCAAGGCTTCACACTTCCCAATGGTCTCAAGATGCAGCAGGTGCGAGTTCCTCTAGGAGTTATCGGCTGCATATACGAGGCAAGGCCCAACGTAACGATTGATATCGCAGCGCTTGCTATAAAGAGTGGAAATGCAGCAGCACTTCGCGGAGGCACTGCCGCTGAAAATACCAACCGAGTATTAGTTGAGATAATCCAGGCCGGACTGACCAAAGCAGGTCTTCCCAAGGATGCAGTTCAAACCATCGATGAGTTTGGTCGCGAAGGCGCAACACAAATGATGCAAGCCAGGGGATTGGTCGATGTGCTAATTCCACGGGGTTCAGCGAATCTAATTCGAGCTGTTGTCGAAGAATCGAAAGTTCCAGTCATTGAAACTGGTGACGGAGTTGTTCACATTTTTGTTGACGAGAGTGCTGAGCAGTCCATGGTTATTCCGATAGTGCTCAACTCAAAAACCCAGCGTCCAACTGTATGCAATGCTTTAGAGACTCTCCTGGTGCACCAGTCGGTAGCTGGGCAGATTCTTCCATCTCTAGCTAAGGCTCTTACTGAAGCCGGAGTGACCATCCATGGATGCGAAAAGACACAATCAATCATCAGTTGCACGCCCGCCACAGAGGAGGATTGGAAGACTGAGTATTTCAGTCTGGACCTATCAATCAAGATTGTGGCGAACCTAGATGAGGCGCTAGAACACATCGCTAAGTATTCAACCCGCCACACCGAGTCAATTCTGACTTCAAATGTGATAAATGCCGAAAGGTTCCTTGGCGAAGTGGATGCTGCAGTGGTTATGGTCAATGCGTCAACACGCTTCACCGATGGTGGAGAATTCGGGTTCGGGGCTGAGGTAGGCATCTCAACCCAGAAACTCCATGCCAGAGGCCCAATGGGACTTAGGGAATTGACCAGCTCAAAATGGCTGGTTAGGGGAGACGGCCAGGTCCGAAGCTAGACTGGAGAGGATCCAAGGAGTAAGCGTGAATCTGATTTTTCTTGCTGAGGGTGCCATAGTTCACCACACCGAGCTGCCCATGCCTGCGTTGATGTATGGAATTATCGCAATGGGTGCATTTATTGCGTTGGCTCTGATTACCTGGTCTTATCGAGATGTTTCCAATCGCAACCCTCGCCGAGCAGGGCGCACAGGCCACTAAGAGCTAATGACTTCCAGGCGTCTAAAAATTGGCGTGATGGGTGGCACTTTCGACCCAATTCACCATGGCCACCTGGTGGCAGCAAGTGAAGCTGCCGACGCCTTTCAATTGGATGAGGTTATTTTCGTTCCAACGGGACAACCTGGAAATAAAACAGCAATCAGCAGCTCGGAGCATCGCTATCTGATGACCGTTATTGCTACCGCTGCCAACCCTCGCTTCACAGTCAGCAGGGTGGATATTGATCGTGAGGGCATCACCTACACCATTGACACTCTGAAAGAGCTTTCGAGAGAAAGACCTGATGCGGATCTTTTCTTCATTTCGGGGGCTGACGCTATTGCACAAATTTTGGCTTGGAAGCAAGTTGATCAAATTTGGCCCTTGGCTCACTTTGTGGCAGTAACAAGGCCTGGCCACAATCTCGAGCTTCCCAATGTTCCAGAGGCAAAAATCTCACAACTTGAAGTGCCAGCTTTGGCAATCTCATCGACAGACATTCGCAATCGTGCCAGTGAGGGAAAACCAATCTGGTATCTAGTTCCCGATGGAGTTGTGCAATACATAGGTAAGCATCTTCTGTACAGGGGTCAGGGTGACTCAGTACACAACTAGGCGAGCTCTGAGAGAAGCGGAGAGAAAGGGCCTGGTCGCTGAACCAACTCAGCCGCAGGTTCAACCGCAAGTCATCGACTATAAAAATCTAACTCGTCGACAAATGAAGGAGTTAGGAATCTTTGACGATCCTTCCAAACTTCAATTAGTGAGCGAGCCTCAGGTTCAGGTTGCCGTGGTCGAAGAGCCGAGAGTGGACTATCAATCGCCTCCTGAGACAAAACCAGCGATTATCGAAATTCCAGTATTTGACGTTCCAGTTACCGAATTCAGCGGCCAAAATTTGATTGCAGAGCCAACCAGCGCATCAATTGTCCTGGAAAGAGCACCCGAGGCCATTTCTATTCCAATCGACACAGCTGAGATAGCAATCACTGGATCAATTTCAGTTGTCACAGACCCCATCACTTCTCCTAACTCAACTACCTTCGATGGCTTAGAGATTGACCAGATATCTCTCTCTGATGATGCTGTCACTGGTGTGATGAGTGTGGTTGAGCCGATTAGCGCCCTTGACTTGATCGAACAGAGGGCAGATGACGGCGTGGTGCCATCAGCTGTTTTACGCAAGGGTTGGTGGAAGCCTTGGACAATAGGAATTGGGGCGGTTCTGCTTATCGCAGCAGCGGCCCTAGCAATTCTTCTGATTCTCAATGCGGTTGGAGCTAATTAGTGGCAGTTTCTGAGCAAACCAATACTCAACTCCAGATTGCAGCCAAGGCAGCCAGCGACAAACTGGCAGAGAATCTAGTTGCCCTCGATGTCTCCGTTCCCTTTGCCCTCGCCGAGATATTCCTAATCTGCTCGGCCAAGAACGATCGGCAGGTCCTAGCAATCTCGGATGCAATTGAGGAAGAGATGCGCAAAGCTGGTTTCAAGCTTCGATTCGCCGAAGGCAAAGAGGCTGCCCGCTGGATACTGTTGGATTTTGGCGACCTGGTTGTTCACGTCATGCATGAATCTGAGAGGGAGTTCTACTCCCTTGAGAGACTTTGGCGAGACTGCCCTGTCGTGCCAGTGGCATAAAAACTGTGTAGACTGACTGGGTTTTGGGCCTGTGGCGCAGCTGGTAGCGCACCTGCATGGCATGCAGGGGGTCAGGGGTTCAAGTCCCCTCAGGTCCACCAATACCTTCAATTTCAACCATCTTTTTTCTGCTACTAAGACCCGTAACTATCCGAACCTGACTTCGGCTTACGCCAAAGTGATCTGCAAGTAGACACACCAGTGCGGTATTGGCTTTTCCATCTTCTGGATTGGCTCGCAGCCAGACCTTGAGCCCAGTGGCATCTTGTTCAATCAGGTTCCTGCTAGAACCTGGCTTTACGAATACGCCAATTTTCATCTTCACAGGATACAAACCGCTTCCCACTAGTCCCATGTTTGCAGGATTTTTCCAGCATTTTCACTTACACTCGTCCCAGAAAACCTAACGGAGGAACCTTGTCACACAACCCGATTTTCAATCAGGCTGTTCGAACTGGATTTGCAGCATCTGAGATGAGCCCATCTCAGGTTGATCAAGAGTTTGGTCGCATCACCGGCAACAAGATGACCATGGAGGGAACTACCTCCAAGGTAATCGGCATGTTTCTTGCTGTCCTGGTTGGTGCTGGCGCAACCTGGTTCTTCGGCCTCTATGCCTTTACTCTCCCAGCCATGTTTGTTGGATTGGGGCTTGGTCTTTGGGCTTCTTTCTCCAAAACTGTTCGCCCTGGGGTGATGCTCGCCTATGCGCTAGTGCAGGGTGTATTTATTGGTGGACTCAGCGGCATCTTTGAGGGGATGTATCCAGGCATCGTGCAGACAGCTGTATTTGGAACCTTTGCCACAGCTGGAGCAATGTTCCTTGCCTATCGCTTCGGATGGGTGAAGGTTGACGCCAGATTCACTCGCTTCATGATGTTTGCATTGATCGGCTACTTCGCCTTTGCGATGATCAATTTGGGCTTTGCTCTTTTCGCAGGCGCAAGCGTCTACAGCTCTCCATTTGGCTGGCTGATTGCTCTAGTTGGTGTTGGGCTTGCTGCTTTTACTCTGAATCTTGATTTCGAAACTATTCGAGTTGGAGTTCAACAGGGTTGGGCAGAAGACATGGAGTGGAGGGCAGCCTTCGGTCTTACCGCCTCTCTACTCTGGCTCTACGTTGAGATCATCAGACTGCTGTCGATTTTCAACCAGGAGTAATCCCCGCTTTCCCAATCTCGCCAGAGTTGCCTGAGATCCCAGGCATTCTCGGCCAGGATCGAGACCCCTCGCACACCAGTGCGGCGGGTCTTTCCTGATATTAGAAGCAGTCGATTTTGGAAAAGCAGGTTGGAGCATCTTCGCTGAGCCTCGTCAAAGAAGGTGGCATCGGCGCAGCCAGTTCCATCATCGAGACTGATAAAGACAACCCTCTTTCCACTTCTCATTGGGGGAGATTGGGTGGCGACCCTTACTCCTGCCACCAAGACCTCGGTATTACTTCTCAGGTTTGCTAGTTCATTTGCCCTAACAACACCAAGCTCATCCAGCATCTGCTGAAACTTTGTGATTTCGTGTTCAGAAATGTCCATGCCGGTGATTGCTAATTCATGCTCTAAGTTCTCCTCGGCGCTTATGTTGGGATTGCCTGAGGGAAGCTGCTGCAAAGAACCAAGCTCAAAGCTGAGCTGATTCTTATCTTCCCGCTTTGGTCTTTTTGCTGTTAGCCCGCGCAGATACACCAGCAGGTCAGCCCGATTGGTCTGGGAGTCAATTCCTGAGATACCGGCAAGGGAGTCGAGTGCTCCGATTAGTGCCAGTCGCTCGATGGTTCTTCGGGAGGGTCTGGCCCTTTGGTAGAAGTCGGGGATATCGACAAATGGTTGCTCACAGATAATTCGTTCAATTTCTGGGGTTGATATTCCAGCTATGTCAGTCAGAGCCATCCTCACTGCAATTCCCCTGCTGGTCCTTTCAACCAGGTATTCATTGACGGAGTGATTGACATCAATGGGGAGTATCTCGACTCCGATTCTTCTAGCTTCGGCCAGTATCAATCTCTTCGGATACATCCCTGGATCATGAGTTAGCAGTCCCGCGATGAATTCGGTGGGGTAGTGGGTCTTGAGCCAGGCGGACTGATAGGTGGGAAGAGCGAAGGCAGCCCCGTGGGCTTTACAGAATCCGAAGCTGCCAAAGCCCTCGATGATTGACCAGACCTTCTCAATCAGCTGCTTGGAATATCCCCTTGCTAATGCGGCTGAGCGAAAGTATTTAGCGATTGCTGGGACTTTAGACTCTTTGCCCAGCATTCTTCTAAGTTCATCCGCCCTGGCGAGTGTGCAGCCAGTCATCTTCTGCATGATTTTCATCAGCTGTTCGTGAAAGACAACAACCCCGTAGCTTTCCTCCAGAATTGGCCTTAGATCTGGATGTAGGAAATCTGGCTGAGCTAGTCCATGCCTGCCATCAAGGTAGGGCTTAATCATGTTGCCCTTCATTGGTCCAGGTCTGAAAAGAGAAATCTGCAGGGTTAGATCATTGAACTGGGTGGGCTGATGCTTACCGGTCAGCTCTCTTTGACCAGGGGATTCGATCTGAAATATTCCAAGCGTGTTAGTGGTTCTTATGTCTCTATATACCAAGGCATCATCCCTGGGCACTGAATCTAACTCCACCTCCTTGCCACTTACCCTTTTTGCCTCCCTGACCGCATATGCCATTGCGCTCTGCATCCGCACTCCCAGCACATCCAATTTAAGAAAACCCATCGGGTCCATGTCGTCCTTATCAAACTGGCTCATTGGTAGTCCAATGCCACTGAGTTCAGTCGGAGTTAGTGAGAGAAGTGATGAGTTCCCCAGGATCACTCCGCAGGGATGAACAGAGATATGTCTGGGCAGTTTGTCTAATCGCTCGGTGATATCAACCAGAAGATTGAGGTGACGATTGCTCTTGCTGTCACTGGCAAACCTGGCTAGCTCGGGCTTCTCGCTCATTGCCCTTCTGATGCTTCTCGCGGAGAATCTCCAGATGCTCTTGGCTATCTCATCTATTTCTTCATCGTCTAACCCGAGAGCCAACCCACCGTCTCTGACTGCGCCTCGTCCCCGATAGGTGTTCTGCATTGAGAGCAGTGTGACCCTAGATCCTCCATAGCGACGAAAGATTGCCTTATAGATTTCATGCCTTCTGGCTGATTCAACATCTATATCTATATCCGGCAGCGTGCTGCGTTCGGTCGAGAGGAATCTCTCAAACAGCAAGCCCTCAGCTATTGGATCAACCCCGCTGATGCCAAGCAGGTAGTTGACCAGTGAGCCAGCACCAGAGCCCCTAGCCGCAATGCGGATTCTCATGTCTCTTATCATCTGGGCCACATCTGCAACGGTCAGAAAGTATGTGGAGAAACCTAAGTGATTGATGGCAATCAGTTCTTTGGATAGCCGGTGTTGAATCTTGGCAAGCTCAGCTGCCTTAGCTTCTGGATATCGCCAGTTGATGGCAGCGTGTGATTTTTGCCACAAAACCTCAAACGGATTCTCACTAATGCCGAGTGCTTCCTGCTCTGGTGTTTTTGGCTGACCCCAACCGCAGTCGGAGACGGGGTCTAACCGACAGCGATCCGCAAGCTCTAACGTGCTTTGAATCAACATCCTGGCCTCTCGAGTGTCTTCGGTAATTTCGAGTGCCAACTTGGCCATCTGATCGATTGGTTTCAACCAGGCCTGCGCATTGGGCTGCAGCGAGAACAGACCCAGTGGCTCTAGATGCCGGGCCGCATCTAAGACATCTGCTGTCATTGCATCATCGGAGTGCAGGTAGCGAACAGCATTGGTAATCACAACAGGAATCTTCTGAGACAGAGCAAGCTGAAGCATCTTTCGGCAGTATTCCTCCGAGTAGATATCACCCGGTTTTGTCATCAGATTGGTTAGTTCGATAACCAGATTGCTGGGGAAATAACTTTTCCATTTAGCAAGTTCGCCACTAGCATCACCAGCTAATACCTTTCTTGCCAACTCCGATTCGCCACCCAGAAGAATTGAGCAAGCAGGCTCTTCAGTCAGTAGCTCAGCAAGATCAGATATATCTATTTGCGCCACTTTACTTTTATGTTGGTGAGCTTTTGATATCACTCGACAAAGCTGCGACCAGCCTCTTCCTCGATTTTGTCCGTGAGCCAAAATCACAACTCGACTGCTGGCTGACTGATCGGTGACTAAAAGACTCACCCCAACTATGGGGGAGAGGTTTTCTTGAATGCAGCTTCCGATGTGTTTCACTGCACCATAAAGACCATCACGATCGGTTATTGCCAGGGCGTCATATCCCAGTGACTTGGCTGCTGCAACCAGATGCTCCGGTCTGGTTACTCCGTAGTGAGCTGAGTAGCAGCTGGCAACATTGAGGTGAACGAAGCTCATCAGGAGTTGATTGCTTGAATCTCCCAGGTGTTTTCTGGCTGCAGGTGCTTGAGCTCTAGGAAGATGCGATCAAATTCACTAACCGCCCACAGACGCCACATCTCCACCTCCATCGCCACGCTGCCACTGCCCCTGGGGATACCATCGGCCTCCTGCCACCAAAGCTTTCTGCTATACCAACGAACCGGTCTGGAGGAGACTAGATAGTGACGGTCCTGGTAGGTGAAGGAGATAGGGGCGCCATCGGGATCTAGGACAACCGCACTAATTTCTGCTTGCATCAATGGCACCCCTATTCGAACATTTGTTCGAATAGTCAGTTTATGGCTAGGCCAGACATTTATCAAAAAACCTTGATTTATACGGACTGAATGAGCTCTGGCGAGTTGATTGAGACCTGCCCAACCTTGCTAGCGACCTGGTGGAAGCTCAGCTGGCTAGCAACCAGATCGGACTCTTTGGCCAAGGCTGCCAGCAGCTCGGGGGTGGTTTCATAATCCGGTGCTAACCAAGCTGCCAGATTGTCCTCGGAGAGAAAAACTGGATTACGGTCGTGGATAGCGGAAAGTTCGCCGGCTGAGTCCTTGGTCAAGATTGAACAGCTGAGCACCCAGCGGGAGGGGTCACTTTGAGATTTGCTTGGATCTTTCCACCAAGAGTAGATACCTGCAAAAGCCAGCATTCCTTCGGCTGGATGAATATAGAAAGGCTGCTTACCTGCTTCGCTAACCTGCCACTCAAAATAACCAGAGGCAGGAATGGCGCACCTCTTCTTCAAAGTTGATTCCTTGAAACTAGGTTTTTCCAAAGCAGATTCAATGCGTGCATTGAATAGTGGTGTTGAGACTTCTTTTGCCCAAGATGGAATCAACCCCCAGCGAGCGGGGTGTAATTCTCTGGAGGGAACCCCTTCGATTTCTCTTTCCACAATCAAAGGCACAGTTTGAGTGGGTGCAATGTTATAGCTGACGGGGGAGTAGTTATCTGGAACTTCATCAAGCTCAAAAAGCTCGGTTATGCCAGAGAGCTCTTTGGCTATTACGAATCTTCCGCACATCAGTCTTGAGCGTGCATTCTGCTTAGAACTTTTTTGCTAATGGCAACAAAAAGTAAAAAGACAACCAAAATTCCAATTCCCACTATTGATGCAACTCGCAAGTCTCCAGAAAGCTGCTCATAGCTGGTCCTTGCAATGTATCCAACGCCAACATACAGAGATGCCCATATCGCACAGGCAGCAAAGGTCCAACTGATAAATACTCGATATGGCATCTTCGTCATACCTGCCACTGCTGGAACTGTTGAGTGAAGAACAGGTAGGAATCTGGAGATGAACACCGCAATGCCACCTCTTTTTTCAACCAAAGAGTCGGCAGCTTTCCAGTTCTTCTCACCAATTCTCTTGCCGAGCTTGCTCACCCTCAGCTTTGGACCGAAGAATCTTCCAACGGCAAAACCAATGGATTCACCTATCAGCGATCCAATTAGCACTGCCAGCAGTAGAAAGAAAAAGTCTGACCAGTCTGTGACTCCGGTTGATGCCACCAGAACCACGGTGTCACCAGGCATGACTAGTCCGAGAAAAATAGAAGTCTCGAGCATGATTGCGATGCCGGCCAGGAGGTTTCTTAGCCAATTAGGCACCGATTCGATTAGCCCGATGAAAGCACTCAGGAAATCAGTCATGGCACTACCTTCAGGCTCGCTAAGGAAGATTGTATGAAAGAAAGTTCAGATTTCCTTTGAGCTTTGCTAAGAGTTGGCTGAACCTTGCTGCTGGGTGAAGGTTTCAATTACTTCTTCACCAGTGGGGATAGGTGTTGCCAGCAGATTGAGGCGTTTGCGAAAAGGACTGAGTAGAGAAAGCGATCCCAGGGGAATATCACCCCAGCTTGTTACACCTCTAATTCCCTGCAAGGCACTTAGGCTCCAAACCTCGCATCCTGCCAAATCTGAGGGTCTAACCATCTCCTCTGAAGTTT
The DNA here is from genome assembly GCA_964480885.1 of uncultured Aquiluna sp. Taxonomy (GTDB): domain Bacteria; phylum Actinomycetota; class Actinomycetes; order Actinomycetales; family Microbacteriaceae; genus Aquiluna. The sequence goes on from CAYZRV010000001.1 coordinate 29,085, forward strand.
GATAACCGGCCTGCTGGGCCAGTTCGAAGACGAGCTCTCTGGTGATGGATGGCAGCCAGTTTGTTCTGCTGTCTGGTCCATAGAGCTTTCCGTCTCGCCACCAAACCAGCGAGCTGAGTGCACCATCGGCGATAAATCCGTCCTGATCCGTTATGACCGCCTCGTCAGCTCCGTGCAGGTTCGCAGCTCTTCTGAGCTGTTGACCGATAGCAAGGTCTGGTCCTTTGGTCAGGTAGTTCTGCCTGGGATCCGGTTCATCAAATGTCCATAGTGTGACTGTCTCGCTTCGCTCTGGAGCAGTTCTAATTCTCAGAAAGAGTCTCAGGCCCTCTGGCTGGGACTTTCTGTATTCCATTCTGGGGAACCAATCGCCCCCGGTTGGTATCTTTTCCACAACCTCAGAGAAAAATCCAGGTAGTTGTCTGATGGTTTTTTCATCGGGAATTGAGGAAGAGAATCTCTTTAGGTGACGATGCAGTTGGCGAATCTGTCCATCCTGAACTAGAAAGCTGTCTGCAACAGACAGGGATTCATCCAGGGATTGATCTAGTGGTTTAAGCTCTCCACCATCAAACAGGTAGAAGTCACCACCAACACTCATGGAACTAGACTACGAGGCTAAAGGGGTGCCAAATGCCACTGTTCTGGGACAAGCTAGCTGGCTGGACCTCAATCACTGATACTTTCATAACTCTCTATGCCAATCAGCCGGGTGCATTTTGGCTCGATCGAGAAAATCACCCCACCCATCGCTACTCGGTAATGGGCATGGGTGTTCCAACCATTGACCTCCCAGAGCCTGCGGAGCAGGAAGCCGACTTACCCTTTTCGTTCCGACCAGGGGTGGTTGGAGTGATTCACTATTCCAATCAGGCTGGCGACATATCAAATAGGTCTTTTCTAAAGGTTGATAGAGCTTTGGTTTATGAGCACGACAGCAAGGCGATCTACTTCATTGCTGAGGTTGAAACCAGAAGCGAGTTTGACGAGTGGCATCGAGCAGCTCTGCTTCGACTAGCTTTGGTTGGCGGGGGAGCGGCATCCCATGAGTTAAATTTTCCAGCCGCTACCTGTCCCGAGCTCGTAGCTGAAGATTCCAAGGAGAACTACCTTTCAAAAATAAAGTCCGCTCAGTCATACATCGAAGCTGGCGATGTCTATCAGCTGTGTTTGACAACACGGCTCCGCGGTGAATACACCGGTGACCCTCTTAGTTTCTTCCTGAGACTTAGAAAACAGCACCCAGCTCCCTACGCAGCCTTCATGCGCATTGCTGAAAAAACAATCGTTTCAATTTCTCCCGAACTATTTATTTCAGTTCAGGGAGAAAGGGTCCTTTCATCGCCAATTAAGGGAACCAGAAGAAGGTCGGAGGATGAAAAACAAGACATGGAGCTGATGAATCAGCTGGGTGAAGACCCTAAAGAACGAGCTGAGAACCTAATGATTGTTGACCTGATTCGCAATGACCTATCTATGGTGTGTGAACCAAGCACGGTTAGCGTCGATTCGCTGCTCGCAGTCAGAAGCTATTCAACGGTTCACCAGTTAGTCAGCGATGTCTCAGGCAAACTGCGTGAGTCGGCAACTGGACTAGATGCCCTCAGGGCTCTGTTCCCAGGTGGTTCCATGACGGGCGCTCCGAAAGTAAGGGCCATGGAAATTATTGGGGAGCTTGAGCAAAGCGATCGAGATATCTACTCCGGAGCTATTGGATTCATCGCTGCCAGCGGACAGATGGAGTTGGGGATGATCATCCGCACAGCAGTCTTTGAAAGAGATCAGGTTTCAATTGGGGTGGGCGGGGGAATAACCTCGGATAGCATCCCTGCCAGCGAGCATGAGGAGATTCAGCTGAAAGCCGTGGCACTGGCCAGCGTGCTGGGTGCCACTGTGCGTTGGTAACCTGTACGGGTTGATTTTTTAAGGGACCAAATTGTCAGAAGAGTTCAGTTTCTCCGCCCTGCAGGAGAAGTGGCTTCCAGTTTGGGATGAGCTAAAGCCATTTGATTCTTCCAGGTCAGACGACCCAAGGCCCAAGAAATATGTCTTGGACATGTTTCCCTATCCATCGGGAGATCTTCACATGGGTCACGCGGAGGCCTATGCCCTTGGTGATGTAATTGCGCGCTATTGGATTCAAAAAGGTTTCAACGTCATGCATCCAATTGGTTGGGATGCGTTTGGGTTGCCGGCTGAGAATGCCGCAATCAAGAGAGGGCTGGATCCTCGCAAGTGGACCTATGAGAACATCGATCAGCAGAAGTCCTCGATGCGTCGCTATGCCTGTTCCTTTGACTGGGACAGAGTTTTGCAGACCTGCGATCCAATTTATTATCGCTGGAACCAGTGGCTGTTCCTGCAGTTCTATAACCGTGGTCTTGCATATCGTAAAAATAGCAATGTCAACTGGTGCCCGAGCTGCCAGACAGTCTTAGCTAATGAACAGGTTGTACAGGGGCTATGTGAGAGGTGTGACACTCTCGTAACCAAAAAGGCCCTGACTCAGTGGTACTTCAAGGTCACCGACTATGCCGATCGATTACTTGATGATCTCGACACTTTAGAAGGTAAGTGGCCAGCCAAGGTTCTTACAATGCAGCGCAACTGGATTGGAAGATCTTTTGGAGCAAATGTCAAGTTTGAGATTCTTGGCAAAAAGGAACCTGTAACAGTTTTCACCACTAGACCCGACACCCTGTATGGAGCAACCTTCATGGTTGTTGCCGCCGATTCCGATTTGGCTAGTGAGCTTGCTAGCGAAGCTGAACCGAGTGTTCGAATGGAGTTCTTCTCATATCTGGAAAAGGTCAAGCAAACATCTGACATTGATCGGCTTGCGACTGACAGAGAGAAGACAGGTGTTTTCCTTGGTCGTTATGCGGTGAATCCGCTATCTGGCGAACAGATCCCAATTTGGGCCTCAGATTATGTTCTGGCTGATTATGGAACGGGAGCAATCATGGCTGTTCCCGCTCATGATGAGCGAGATATGGAATTCGCCAAGGCCATGAACCTTCCGATTATCACCGTGGTCGACACAAGTGAAGAGGATCCATCGGTAAGCAAGATTGCAACCTCTGGGGACGGAGTCATTGTTAACTCAGGACCACTGACCGGATTGACTAAGCAGCAGGCAATCGAAAAGGCCATTGAGATTCTCGCTGAAAGGCAGCTTGGTGAAAGGGCTAAAAACTACAGGCTTCGTGATTGGCTAATTTCCCGCCAGCGCTACTGGGGAACACCGATTCCAATCATTCACTGCGATGACTGCGGTGAGGTTCCAGTTCCAGAGAGTGCGCTGCCTGTCGCTCTCCCATCCAGTGAAGGATTAGACCTTCAGCCGAAGGGGACCTCTCCCTTGGGAGCGGCAACCAGCTGGTTGAATGTTGACTGTCCGCGCTGTGGCAAGGGAGCTAAACGCGATTCCGACACGATGGACACCTTTGTTGACTCCTCCTGGTACTTCCTAAGATTCCTCAGCCCAAACAGCGAAGAGGTTGCTTTCGATATCGATCAGGCCAAGCTTTGGGCTCCAGTGGATCAGTATGTCGGTGGCGTAACTCACGCAATTCTTCATCTTCTGTATTCACGCTTTTTCACCAAGGTGCTTTATGACATGAAGCTGGTGGATTTTCAGGAGCCCTTTAGCCGTCTTTTGAATCAAGGCATGGTTCTAATGAATGGTTCGGCTATGAGTAAGTCGAGGGGAAACCTGGTTCGTCTTAGTGAGCAACTTGACGAACATGGGGTTGATGCAGTCCGACTCACAATGGCATTCGCTGGTCCTCCAGAGGACGACATTGACTGGGCGGATGTTTCGCCGAGTGCGTCGGGTAAGTTCCTAGCTCGCGCTTGGAGAATCGCCCAGGATGTCGCCAGTGCTCCGGGAGTCAATCCAAAGGAGGGTGATCTAGCAGTTCGTGGTGCAACTCACCAATTCCTCAGTGCATTTGAGGAAGCCATCGAAGGATTCAAGTTCAATGTCGGAGTTGCTAAGTGCATGGAGCTAACCAACACCTTGCGCAAGGCAATCGACAGTGGTGCAGGTGGTTCTGATGCTGCAGTTAGAGAGGGCGCTGAAGAGCTAGCCAAAGCGCTCAGTCTTTTCGCTCCATACACAGCCGAGGACATGTGGCAGAAGCTTGGTCACAAACCAGGTGTTGCACTGGCAAAGTTCAGAGATGTAGAACCAAACCTGCTGGTCAGGGAAACCTTGACCGCAGTTGTGCAGATTGATGGCAAGCTTCGCGACAAGTTTGAGGTTTCCACCAGCATCACCGAAGAAGAGCTGAGAGGGCTAGCGCTGAGCTCACCTGCTGTTGTGAAGCACCTGGCAGGAATTGAACCAAAAAACATAATTGTTCGCGCTCCAAAACTTGTCAACATCGCAACCAAGTAGTTGTTTTTCCACAGTTTTGTCAATTAGTTCAGATACCTGAAGTCTTTGCCGCCATGATTCGGTCATGGATATTTTGAATTGGTTTAGACAACAGTCACTGGTTAAGAGGTGGCAGATCATCCTCGCTGGTCTGCTCGTAGTTGTTGTAGTTGGATTTTCTCTCTCCGACCGTCAGCTGCCCAGTCAAAGCCAGCCTGGAATATTTGAACCCTTGCAGTTTGAGAACACCATTTCCGTTCACGTTGTTGGGGAAGTAAAGGTACCTGGACTATACGAACTTCCGATTGGGGCGAAAGCTCAGGAGGCGATTGCGGCTGCTGGGGGAATGACTGATGACGCCCAGCAGGCATCAATAAATCTTGCGAGAACTCTCTCGGATGGTGAACAGCTCTTTGTTCTTTCGACAGATGCATTTCAGGCTGGAGGAGGGAAGCTATCGCTCAATCAGGCAACTGCAGAGCAACTGGATGGACTGCCAGGGATTGGACCGGCACTCAGCGAGCGAATTATTGAGCACAGAAACAGACTCGGGAGTTTTCAGTCCATTGAGGAACTAACGGAGGTTAGTGGAATTGGACCAAAGCTCTTTGAGAAGATTCGCACTCAGCTAACGGTGTGATTCTTCCGATTGCGGCCATCTATTGGCTATTTCTCTGGCTAACTGCACCACCTGGTTCGAACTCTGGCATCAAGGCCAACTACCCAGACTTGCAAAACATAGAAGTTGTGAGGAGCAGGTTTCTTGAAAATCTGTCAGGTCTCAGCGAGGACTCAAGGGGGTTGGTTGCTGGCTTAGCAATCGGGGAGCGAAACCTAATCAGTGTCGAACTTGATCAGGCAATGCGAGATCTTTCACTCACCCATCTAATTGCGGTTTCAGGCGCAAATCTCGCAATTGTTTTGGGGTCCATATACTTTCTGACCGCATGGATGGGCCTTTCGCGAAACCTACGCTTCGCTACAGCTTTGATTGTGATGTGTCTCTATGTTCTGTTAGTCGGACCAGAGTCATCTGTGATTAGGGCTGCCACTATGGCGCTCTTTGTCATGCTTGGACTTTGGACGGGCAGGGGAAGTAATCCGATTTTTGCACTGGCGTCCGCAGTTTTCGTTCTGCTTTTGATTGATCCAGGCCTTGCAACAGATGTTGGCTTTGGTCTATCAGCATTTGCAACCGCTGGTTTGGTTGTCTTAACCCCTGTCATTTATCAGCGACTTGAAGGTCGAATGAGTAAGGTGCTGGCCGCAGCTCTAGCGGCCACTTCCGCGGCTCAGCTATACACGCTGCCAATAATCCTCTATCTGCAACCCTCATTGCCGATCTATTCGGTGGCTGCAAATTTGCTGGTTGAGTGGGTGGTTGCACCAGTAACCATCTTGGGGATGCTGTCAGTGGTGTTCTCCACATTCTTTCCTCTGCTAGCTCAGCTACTTTCATTTTTTGCATCCTTAGGTACTGAGTGGATTGTCCTAGTTGCCAACAATCTTTCTGAACTTCCTTTTGTTAGAACTCATTTTCCGGCTGGTGTTTGGGGGATTGCTCTGGTAACAACGATGGCAATCCTCGTGACTATTTGGCTGAGGTCAAAGAAGTACTCAAGAGTTGGACTGGTTGCACTCCTGGCAACTTTGGGTGTCACCATCAGTTGGATTTCTGCGGATGTCTTGCGGATTAATTCTTTTGCCGGTGATTGGGAAATATATGCCTGCGATGTTGGACAGGGCGATGCACTCTTAGTGAGGAGCGGAGATGAAATAGCACTGATTGATGTCGGTCCCGATCCTGAGTTGATTGCCCATTGCCTGAAAATGGCAGGAATCGACTCACTTGCGCTACTTGTCTTGACTCACTTTGATGCCGACCATGTAGGTGGCATAAAGGGACTGAGATCCGTTGAGATAAAGAGAGTTCTAATCAGTCCTTTTAGGGACTCAAGACCGTTGGTTGCAGAGGTTGAGAGGGAGCTTGCCGCTAAGGGTATTAGGGCAGAACATGGCTTTCGGGGGCTCACAGGTGCAATTGGTGAAATCGAGTGGCTTGTTATCAGCCCGAGCGCATCTGCGAGCGAAGTCTCGGATAGCAATGATGCTTCTTTAGCACTGGTTTTTGATATCGATTCCTATGCACTGCTGACCCTGGGCGATTTAGGGGAGAGTGGGCAGTTAAGGCTTCTGAAGTCCGAGCAGAGGTTATTCCATCAGCTTGCTGAAAGACCACTGGTCATCAAGTTTGCCCATCACGGTTCAGCAGATCAATCAGAAGATCTATATCGGTTATTAAAACCAGACTTAGCAATCTTCCTGGTTGGCAAAAATAGATATGGACATCCGACTAATAAAGCAATTGAGATTGTCAGTCGCCTTGGTGCGACGGTAATTAGGACAGATAAGCAGGGTCCGTTGGCCATTGGTTATGAGGGGGGATTGGTTTATCGCGTCGGGGGTAAACTTTCGGCGTGAGTTCGGTAATCAACTGGTTTGAGGCAAAGCCCGCACCGGTAGTTCTGATTGCTGGAACTGAGAGCTACTTGGCCTCTCGGGCAATTCGAAGCATTAAGGATCTCCTGAGGCGAAACAATCCAGAACTTGAGATTACGGAGATTGCCGATGGGGACTACACCCCTGGAGCACTCTTTGATGTTGCCTCACCATCGCTTTTTGCCGAGCCAAGATTGGTCATCATTCACTCAGCGGGTGAGGGACTGAAGGATGACCTTAAAACCTATCTGGCTTCCCCTGCTGAAAACGTCACGGTCTTGATCAGGGTTCCAAATATGGTCGGACACAGCGGTGCAATTCGAAAAGATTTTGCCAAGCAGGTTTTGACAATCAATTGCGATGAGCTTAGGAAGGATTCTGAGCGATCGGACTTTGTGAATCGAGAGTTCAAGCAGGCCAAAGTTGTGATTGAGCCAGCTGCTGTCAGGGCACTTGTCATTGCATTCAACACCGACATTGGTGAACTGGGTGCCGCGTGCTCTCAGCTAATCGCAACAAGGGAGCGAGTGGCGCTACAAGATGTTGAGGAAACCTTTGGGGGAAGAGTTGAAACCAATGCATTTAAGATTGCGGATGCGGCTCTGAGCGGAAATGCGACTGAGGCAATACGTCTTTTCAGGCATGGGTTTTCGACTGGAATTGATTCTGTTGCACTAGTAGCAGCACTGACAATGAGAATTCGTCAACTTGCCAAGCTGTTCAATGACCGTAATGCCAATCCTGCAACGCTCGGCATGCAGCCATGGCAAATAGATAAGGCTAGAAAAGAGCTAGCCGGTTGGGATGAGGAGGACTTAGCCAATTTAGTCGAATTGGCCGCTTCAACCGATGGCGACGTTAAGGGTGCGGCTCGAGACCCAGAGTTTTCAATCGAGCGACTCTTGCTGGCAATGGCAAGAGCAAACTAAAAAGCCGAGCACTTGGCCCGGCTTCTCAATAAAGACTTTGCTTAGAGTGAGCTCACCTTTTTGGCGATTGCACTCTTGCGGTTAGCGGCCTGGTTCTTGTGAAGAACACCCTTGCTCACTGCCTTGTCCAACTTGCGGTTGGCATTCTTTAGGGCAGTTGCGGCAGCCTGCTTGTCGCCCTTAGCGCTGGCCTCGCGCACAGCCTTGACTGCTGACTTGAGTTCGGTGCGGACAGCCTTGTTGCGGGTCTCAGCCTTGCGGTTGGTTTCAATCCGCTTGATCTGGGATTTGATGTTTGCCATGTCTTACTTTCCCTGGGGTTTGGAGATCTCCAAAACAAGCTAAAACTCTAGCAGTCGGGCCAGATGGGGGCAACCATCTGCGAGAATTAGGAGTCAATCCCCAAAGGCTCGAGGTAGCTTGTCTTCCGCTCAGAAGTTAGAACCCGCTCTGACCCCACCAGAGCAGATTCGTAATTTCTGCATTATCGCTCATATCGACCACGGCAAGTCCACCCTGGCTGACCGAATGCTGCAGTTGACCGGGATTGTTAGTGATCGCGAGATGCGAGAGCAGTATCTCGATCGGATGGACATTGAGCGCGAGCGCGGCATCACCATCAAGTCGCAGGCAGTCAGACTTCCCTGGCAATTGGATGGCACACCCTATGCGCTGAACATGATTGACACTCCGGGTCACGTCGACTTCACCTATGAGGTATCTCGATCTTTGGCAGCTTGCGAAGGAGCTGTTTTGTTGGTTGATGCAGCCCAAGGGATTGAGGCTCAGACACTAGCCAATCTTTATCTTGCCCTGGAAAACGATTTAGAAATAATTCCAGTTCTCAACAAGATTGATCTCCCAGCCGCCCAGCCAGAGAAGTTTGCAGAGGAGTTGGCAAACCTGATTGGTGGGTCTCCCGAGGATTGCCTAAGGGTTTCAGGAAAGACAGGTTACGGCGTTAGAGAGTTGATGGATCTGATTGTTAAGAAGGTCCCCGCCCCAACCGGTAATGCCGATGCACCCGCCAGAGCAATGATCTTCGATTCTGTATATGACTCCTACCGGGGAGTGGTCACATATGTCCGAATGATTGACGGAAAGCTAAGACCTCGCGAAGAGATTCAAATGATGTCCACCAAGGCTGTGCACGAGCTTTTGGAAATCGGCGTGATATCTCCCGAGCCAACAGCAACCAAGGGGCTTGGTGTTGGAGAAGTTGGTTATCTGATTACGGGTGTAAAGGATGTTCGTCAATCAAAAGTCGGAGACACCGTTACCTCGAAGGCCAAACCGGCCCAGACTCCCTTGAAGGGATATTCAGAACCCAAGCCGATGGTGTTTTCGGGAATCTACCCTATCGATGGAAGTGAGTATCCGAACCTGAGAGAGGCTTTGGACAAGCTCAGGCTTTCTGATGCTTCTTTGGTTTATGAGCCAGAGACTTCTGCAGCTTTAGGTTTTGGTTTCCGCTGCGGTTTTCTTGGACTGCTGCACTTAGAAATCATCACGGAGCGATTGGAGCGCGAGTTCAATCTCAGTCTTATCGCCACCTCACCCTCGGTTGTTTACCAGGTGACTCAAGAAGATGGCACCGAGATGATTGTCACCAACCCATCCGAATATCCAGATGGCAAGGTCAAAGAGGTGAAGGAGCCGATGGTTAGGGCAACTGTTCTTAGCCCTAAGGAATACGTTGGAACCATCATGGAGTTATGCCAGTCAAAACGCGGCAGCATGATTGACATCCAATATCTCGGTGAGGACAGGGTTCAGCTTCGGTATCGTCTGCCCCTGGCGGAGATTGTCTTTGATTTCTTTGATCAACTCAAAAGCAAGACTCAGGGCTATGCGTCCTTGGACTATGAGGATGATGGCATGGCAGCAGCTGATTTGGTGAGAGTGGACTTGCTGTTACAGGGGGAGAGAGTTGATGCCTTCTCGGCGATTGTCCACAAGGAGAAGGCCTATGCACACGGCGTGAGAATTGCCACCAAACTGCGTGAGCTGATTCCGCGTCAGCAGTTTGAAGTTCCAATTCAGGCCGCAATTGGCTCGCGCGTCATCGCGCGAGAGACCATCAGGGCAATCAGAAAAGACGTTCTTGCGAAGTGCTATGGCGGCGACATTACCCGTAAGAGGAAGCTGCTAGAAAAGCAAAAAGAGGGTAAGAAGCGCATGAAAATGGTGGGTCGCGTGGAGGTTCCTCAAGAGGCATTTATCGCAGCTCTCAGCACTGACGACAAACCTGGAAAGAAGTAAGTGGCCGGCCCCTTACCGATTGGCGAGAAGTGGCCTGAGAACAATCGACTAGAGCCACAGCTAATTAAAGATGCCTCGTTCCACGCCTATGTTCATGTTCCGTTTTGCACAGTCAGGTGTGGTTACTGCGATTTCAATACCTATACCCAGCAGGAAATGCCTGCGGTTTCGCTTTCCACATTCCATATCCCACTGATTGAAGAGATAGAACTAAGTTATGAGGTCCTAACCAATTCCTCTCTTCCTCAGCCGCCGCTTAGCTCGGTATTTTTTGGCGGGGGAACACCTTCACTTTTCAGTGCGAAGCAGACTAACGAAATCTTGACTGCACTCTTCGAGCGATTTCGGAAAACAATTGACTGTGAAGTGACTCTGGAGGCCAATCCAGAGTCAACTTCGCCTCAACTTCTAGAGGAGCTGAGAACGGCAGGTGTTAACAGAATATCCTTTGGTGTTCAGAGCTTTGATGAGAAAGTACTGAAGGTATTAGATCGACAACATAAACCACAGTCCGTAGCGCCAAATGTCTTTTATGCCAAGGAACTGGGCTTCTCAGTTTCTATTGACCTAATTTTTGGAGCACCCTACGAAGACCTGGACTCCTGGAAGAGAACTGTCGAAAGAGCGCTTGAGCTTGGAACATCTCACATTTCCGCCTATTCGTTGATTATTGAAGATGGAACCAAACTGGCAAGACAAATCAAACGTGGCGACATGCCAGCGGTTGACGAAGATCTCAATGCAGAAAAGTATGAGCTTGCTGCAACAGCTTTTCATGAAGCTGGGCTTGATTGGTATGAGGTATCGAACTTTGGAGTGGAAGCCAGACATAACCTGGCCTATTGGCAATCTCAGAATTGGTGGGGGTATGGGCCGGGTGCTCACTCACACATCTCTGGGAATCGGTTCTGGAATCTAAAGCATCCAGCTAGATATGCCGAGCAACTTAAGAGTGGTTCGGCGGCTGCAGGTTTAGAGAGATTGACTCAGCGCCAGATGCTCGAGGAGCAACTAATGCTCGGACTTAGAACAAAGTACGGGGTGGAAAGGGAGTTATTCGCCAAACTGGGAGTTGATTCGGCGCGGGTCGCCGAGCAGATTGGCCATGGAAATTTGACTTTGCTTGGAGATCGAGTCGTCTCGACTGAGCGAGGAAGGCTGCTAATCGACCGACTAGTGGTTGATTTTCTCCAATAGTGCTGGGCTTTGTTTAGAATTGGCACTCGAGGTAGGTGAGTGCCAGATGATTCCGGAGCGATCGCTAGAAGTTCTCAGGGCCATTGTCCAAGACTTCATTAGCTCCAATCAACCCGTTGGGTCTAAGGCCCTGCTGGATCGTCATCCACTAGGAGTTTCCGCCGCAACTATCAGAAATGACATGGCTCTTCTAGAGGAGGAGCAACTGATTACCGCTCCACACACCTCATCGGGCAGGATTCCGACGGAAAAGGGATACCGACTTTTCGTGGACCAGCTAAGTGAAGTCAAGACACTTTCTAATGCCGAGAAAAATGCAATTGAGGGTTTTTTGACCCAAGCCAACGACCTTGATGATGTCGTTGAAAGAACTGCCAGAACACTCAGCAATCTAACTAACGCTCTGGCACTTGTTCAATATCCTTCCTTGGGAAAGTCGACAGTTCGTCACATCGAACTAATCCCTCTAAGCGAAAATCGCGCGTTGCTGATGCTAATTGCAGACTCCGGAAGAGTGCAGCAGTTGCAGGTGGAAAGTGAGAATGCTGTCGATTTTGATCTGATCCAAGAGATCAGGGGAAGACTGAATGGAATGCTGGCCGAGTCTCAGCTTTCCACTGTCAAAACAAAGCTCGGAAACCTTCCAACTGAATTTTCTCCAGCCAGAAGAGTTTTTGTTGAGAGAGTGATTGATGCTTTGATCTCGCTGGTGGATGCAAATCGTCAGGAGAAGCTAGTTGTGAGCGGCGCTGCAAATCTAGCTAAGCAGGACGAGGACTTCTCGGGAGAACTTTCGAGAGTCTTAGAAGCAATAGAGGAACAGGTTGTTTTGCTTAAGTTACTCGACGAGCTACACGCAGATCAGCATGGTGTAGGGCTGAGGATTGGTTCTGAGCTCGGCGTTGAGGGTCTTTCTCGGGCAAGCATCGTTGTGACTGGTTATGAGAATAAAGGAACTGAGGTCGCAAAACTCGGAGTGCTTGGGCCTACTCGAATGGACTACTCGGCAAACATAGCCTCGGTAAGGGCGGTGGCTAGGTACCTAACCAGAATCTTGGAGTCAAATACTTGAGCGATCACTATCAAGTTCTAGGTGTCTCTCCGGATGCTTCTCAGGATGAAATTAAAAAGGCTTATCGAAAATTAGCCAGAGAGCTTCATCCAGACGTTAACCCATCTCCTGAAGCCGAGGAGAGATTTAAGCATGTGACTCATGCTTATGAGGTTCTGTCAGATCCCCAAGCCAGGGCGCAATACGACCGGGGGGATCAAGGTATTGGCTTTGGAGACATCTTTGAAAGCTTTTTTGGCTCAGCTCCACGAGGCCCAAGATCGAGGGCACAGCGTGGTGAAGATGCCCTTCTTCACATTCAGTTGGACTTAAGCGAGGCTGTCTTCGGTGCAAAGAAGACTTTGACTGTAGACACTGCTGTCGGTTGCGATAGTTGCTCTAGAAGTGGAATTAAGTCGGGAACATCAATCAAAACTTGTGATGTCTGTCGCGGAAGCGGTCAGATTCAAAGGCAGGTTCAATCATTCATGGGAGTAATGGTCACCACTACTACGTGCAACGTCTGTCGCGGTAGCGGTCAAGTTGTTCCAAGTCCTTGCCCAGATTGCCGAGGACAGGGTCGTGTCCGAGCAAAGCGCGATTTAGAACTTGAGATTCCGGCGGGAGTTGCTGATGGAATGCGGTTACATCTTCCTGGTCAGGGAGAAGTTGGGTTTGCCGGGGGAGCAGCTGGAGACATATATCTTGAAATCTCAGTCACACCGCATCCCGTCTATGGCCGAGAGGGAGACGATTTAGTTGGTGTGCTGGAACTTCCAGTAACTGATGCTGCACTCGGCTGTGAAGTTGAAATCGAGACACTCGATGGAATCAGCAAGCTGAAGATTGATTCCGGCGCTCAGCATGGCGACATAGTCACCCTAAAGGGACTCGGAGCAACTCGAATCCGAGGACGAGGCAGGGGTGATTTAAGAATTCAGTTGAAGGTGCTCACACCAACCAAATTTGATTCCAAGCAAAAAGACCTCTTCAAGAAACTTCGTGAGCTCACCAAGGACGAGGTTCCAAGAATGGCTTCTAGGAAGCCCAAGGGGCGTTTTTAATGCACTGGTTTTTTGATCCAGACTTCACAAAGGACAGCTCTTCGATCGCTGAGTCAGAGCTAAATCACTTAAAGAGTTTGAGAATTAGAAATGAAGACTCAATTACCGTCACGGATGGTAGAGGTAATAGCTATGAGTGCAAAGTTTTGGATTCAACCAAGGGTTTAGTCTCAGTAGTTAATGTGGAAAATAGACCACAGAGCTTTCCTAAAGTGCATCTAATCCAGGCCTTAGCAAAGGGCGATCGCGATGAGCAAGCTCTACAAGCTTGCGTTGAACTTGGAATTGCCACGGTCACTCCATGGCAAGCGGAACATTCAGTGGTGCTCTGGGGTGATAAGGCTGAAAGAAACCGTAACCGCTGGCAAGAGATAGCAATCTCAGCCATGAAGCAAAGTCAGCAGTCTTACCTTCCGCTAGTAAATCCACTTTCGCAAACCGCGGACTTAAGTTTTCTGGGAAGAGGTTATGTCCTAGAACCGAGGGCAACTCTTTCGATCGGTTCTATTGACACCTCTGCAGATGAGATAACCATCGTTGTAGGACCAGAAGGCGGTATCTCAGATCGGGAACTTGCTCTCCTCAGGGATAAGGGATTTGTTGGCATCAAGCTGGGAGATTCGATACTACGGACCTCGACCGCTGGGCCAGCTGCCCTAGCGGCAATATTGACGCTCTTTGACAAGTGGTAGTTGCGTAGGATTGCAGAGGAGGAATTTTGGAATGCATATTTTGCAGCATTGTTGCCGGTAAGTTCGGCACTGAGCTGCTTGCTGAGAACGAAACGGCAGTTGCCTTTAGGGACATCAACCCCTTGGCAAAGGTCCACATTCTCGTGGTTCCTAAGGCTCACTCGTCAAACGTCACAGAGCTAACTTCATCGGACGATTTGGCGGGAGTGTTCTCTCTTATTCGTGAAGTTGCATCAAAGTTCACAGATGGACAGTTCCGCTTGCAGTTCAATTCGGGAGAAAAAGAAGGGCAGACTGTTTTTCACACCCATGCCCATGTTCTCTCTGGTCGGGCGGTTTAGTGCCAAAACTTAGCTTTGAGGTTCCCGCGGTGCCGCTGGTTGAACTACTAGGCAGTGAAGATCGACTTCTGAAGAAGCTCGAGAATCAATTTCCTAACTCCTCTATCCATAATCGTGGTCACCAATTCACATTAGAAGGCGATCAGCGGGAGATAGATCAGATAAAGCAGACTCTCCTGCAATTGGCAGAGTTGGTTAGGCAGGGGATTCCCCTGGATGATCGAATGGTATCCGAAGCCACCAAAATTGTTGCTGTTCGTGATGACGCAACTAAGGTCCTAGCCGAAGGAGCAATTAAAACTCCTGGCAAGGTTGTCAGGGCCAAGACTGCTGGGCAAAAAACCTATCTTGATGCAATTGATAAGTACACAATCACATTCGGTATAGGTCCCGCTGGAACTGGAAAAACCTATTTAGCTGTGGCTAAGGCCGTTGCGGCGCTTTATGCAAAGAAAGTAAGTCGAATAATTCTCACCAGGCCTGCGGTTGAGGCGGGGGAAAAATTAGGCTTTCTGCCAGGCACACTCAGCGAAAAAATAGACCCCTATCTCCGTCCACTTTTTGATGCACTGCAAGAGATGTTGGAGCCAGAGGCTACCCAGAAGCTCATGGAATCGGGTGTCATTGAAGTAGCTCCGCTTGCCTACATGCGTGGAAGGACTCTGAACGACAGCTTCATTATTTTGGACGAAGCTCAAAACACCACCGCTGAACAGATGAAAATGTTTCTTACCCGTTTGGGATTTGGATCCAAGATGGTGGTGACAGGAGACGCAACCCAGATTGACCTTCCGACAGGTAAGTCTGGACTGGATGTCGCATCGAGAGTCTTGAAAGACGTTCAAGATCTTCACATCGCACGTCTAACCAGCCAGGACGTAGTTAGGCACGAGCTTGTCACAAGAATTGTTGACGCGTATGAGAAGGCTGTACAGAAGTGACCATTGAAGTCAACAACGAAAGTGACATAGAGGTGGACCTAAAATCCACCAGGGAATTGGCAGCCTATGTGATTGATCAGCTGAAGCTGCATCCCATGGTTGATTTAGGTGTGATTTTTGTAAACGAAGAACCAATGACAGATCTCCACGTTCAATGGATGGATGAGCCTGGTCCCACCGATGTTCTGAGCTTTCCCATGGATGAGCTAAGACCTGGTGCGGATGATGGACCGCTTCCAGAGGGCGTGCTGGGAGATGTCGTGATTTGTCCACAGGTTGCCAGACTGCAAGCTGAAGCTGCAGGCCACACCATGATGGATGAAGTTCACCTACTTTTGACCCACGGAATATTGCATCTAGTTGGTTTTGACCATGCGGAGCCAGACGAAGAGCGAGAGATGTTCAAGTTACAAAAGAGTCTTCTGGAGGGATTTGCCAGTGGCAGGACTAGTTGAATTTGGCCTACTGCTAGCTCTGGTAATGCTAATGAGCCTGCTGGCGACCGTTCAAACCAATCTAGAGATGAAAGTTGATGGAAGAGCTGGCGCTCTATCAATAGCGAGATCGCTGCTTTTTGCTCTCACATCAGGCTTCTTGGTGTTCTGGCCAAAACCTGCCGAAGTTTCGTTAGCTTTAGCGTTTCTGTTGCCAGCAGCCTGGGTCTTGCAGCAGCTGACCGGTCGTCAGCTCGGAAGACTAAAGCTGGGAGAGAGTCTTGCTCGAAGGTTTGATCCAGTAGTTACCACAGTCGCTCGGCTGGCAGAGCCTTTGCGCTTAAAGGCACCGGAGCAGGTGGAGGAGTATGAGCAAGAGCTGCTTGAGTCAGTCGAGGAGTTTTCGGAAACTCTGGTTCGAGAGATTATGGTTCCAAGAGTTGACATCGAAGTCGTTGATGGTGATGTCACGCTAGAGAAAGCGCTGTCCAGCTTTGTGTCCTCTGGTTATTCAAGACTTCCTGTCGTGGGGGAGGATGTTGATGACATCCAAGGTGTCTTGTATCTAAAGGACATCGCAAGAATTGTTCATCAGGATCCAAAACTATTGGCGAGCAAGCTGGCCCAAGAAGCCTGTAGGGAGGCCTTTTTCATCCCAGAGACCAAAGTTGTCTCAGAACTACTGCAGGAAATGCAGTTAGGTCGAACTCAGATGGCAATTATTTCTGATGAGTACGGGGGAGTAGCGGGGCTGGTTACCATCGAGGACTTAATTGAGGAGCTGGTTGGAGATATTTCGGATGAATATGACAGAGAGTCTGCGGGGATTGAGCCTATTGATGAGAATACCTACCGGGTCAGTCCGCGAATCACTTTGGACGAACTGGCAGAACATTGTGAAATTGAATTAGAGGATGAGGATGTTGACACAGTTGGAGGACTACTCACCAAAGCAATTGGCTCCCTTCCAAGGGGAGGCGAAGTGGTTGAAGTCCTCGGTCTTGAACTAACGGCTGAGAGAGTCGACGCCAGGCGAGGAATCATTCTTTCAATAAGGGTGAGGAAGCTAAGCAGTGAATAACGGGTTCCGCAGTGGCTTTGTCGCTTTTGTCGGCAGACCTAACGTAGGCAAGTCAACCCTGACCAACGCAATCGTTGGCACAAAAATTGCCATTACCTCCTCCAGGCCTCAGACAACTCGAAGAGCAATTCGAGGAATAAGAACCGACAAAAATGGTCAAATCGTAGTCGTTGACACACCTGGTTTTCATAAACCCAAGACGCTATTAGGGAAAAGACTCAATAACGTTGTTGAAGAAACACTGACTGAGGTCGACATCATCTGCTTCTGCACTCCTGCTGATGAGAAGCTGGGTCCAGGCGATCAAATGATTACGAGCGAAATAGCAAAATTCACCAAGACAAAGAAGATTGCAGTTGTGACCAAGTCTGAGTTAGCGGGCAAACAGCAGCTAGCAGAACACCTGCTTGCCCTTACCAAATTGGCCGAGTGGGATGAGATTATTCCTGTCTCTGCGGTCAAGGGGGAGCAGGTAGATCTTCTCGTCGAACTACTCATTCAAAATCTCCCCGAAGGCCCAATGCTTTACCCAGAGGATGCGACGTCCGAGGAGTCATTTGAGGACATGGTCTGCGAGCTCGTTAGGGAGGCAGCTTTGGAAAAGCTACGCGAAGAGCTCCCGCATTCATTGGCGGTAACTGTCGATGAGATCGAAAATGACGGCGACAAGATCTATGTCAGCCTTTGGGTAGAACGTGACAGTCAAAAGGGAATCCTTATCGGAAAGGGCGGATCTCAGCTCAAGGCAATTGGCACAGACGCGAGAGCGGCCATCGAGGAACGTCTGGGCAGAAAAACCTTTCTCTCATTGCAGGTAAAAGTCGCTTCTAACTGGCAGCAGGACCCAAAGAAGCTGCAAAAGATGGGCTTCTAGCCAGAGCTATGTCAGTGCTAGGGTTGAGCTGATGCGTTTCGCTCTCCTGCTTAGCGGCCGCGACGAGGCCTAAACCTCCGGCCCATTCTCGTCGCGGAGCCTAGCTGCGGCCAATTCCCCATATTCAGGAGCAGAGAATGAGAAACGAACAACAACCTTCCAAAATGCCATTTCGCAGATATAAGCCTTTTCACGAGCAAATCAATGTCGAGCTGAGTGATCGCACCTGGCCAACCAAGCGAATTACTAAAGCACCCAGGTGGTGTGCGGTCGACTTGCGCGATGGTAATCAAGCCCTAATTGATCCGATGAGCCCAGAGCGAAAACTCGAGATGTTCAAGTTGCTCGTACGTATGGGTTACAAAGAGATTGAGGTCGGATTTCCATCCGCATCTCAGACAGATTTTGACTTTGTCCGGATATTGATTGAGGAGAATCACATTCCAGAGGATGTCACGATTCAGGTTCTGACTCAATCTCGCGAACATTTGATTGAGCGTACATACGAGTCTCTGCAGGGAGCCAAGAAGGCCATTGTTCACTTCTATAACTCAACCTCTGTGCTGCAAAGGCGAGTGGTGTTTGGTCAGGACAAAGAGGGAATAAAGAAAATAGCTACTGACGCAGCTAAATACTGCCTTGCGTTAGAGAAGACGCTCCCTGATACAGAGATTTTTTATGAGTATTCCCCGGAGTCTTACACGGGAACAGAACTGGAGTTTGCCGCCGAGGTGTGCAATGCAGTGATTGATGTAATTCAGCCAACTCCATCCAGGAAGATGATCATTAATCTCCCAGCAACTGTCGAGATGATTACTCCAAATATCTATGCTGACAGCATTGAGTGGATGTCGAGAAATCTATCCCGCAGGGACTCCATAATTCTTTCTCTTCATCCGCACAACGACCGCGGGACAGCCGTTGCAGCAGCCGAACTTGGCTACATGGCTGGCGCTGATCGAATTGAGGGATGTCTGTTCGGCAACGGAGAGAGAACTGGAAACGTTGACCTAATTACTTTGGGTTTAAATCTTTTCAGCCAAGGAATTGACCCAATGATTGATTTCAGCGACATCGATGAAATCAAGAGAACAGTCGAGTACTGCAACCAGCTGCCAGTCCACGAGAGAAGTCCTTATGGCGGTGACCTGGTGTACACCGCATTCTCTGGAAGTCATCAAGATGCCATTAAGAAAGGCTTTGAGCATCTTGAAACGGATGCGAAAGAAGCCGGGATACCTGTTGCTAATTTCACATGGGCCGTTCCCTATCTTCCAATTGACCCAAAGGATGTTGGTCGAAGCTATGAAGCTGTCATCAGAGTCAACTCACAGTCGGGTAAGGGTGGTGTTGCCTATCTGATGAAGGCTGATCACAAACTTGATCTCCCCCGAAGGCTTCAGATGGAGTTTTCTAAAGTAGTTCAATCCCATACCGATACTCTCGGCGGAGAGGTTTCATCAGAACAGCTGTGGGATATCTTCCAGGACGAATATTTGCCAGCCACCGTTGCGGAGTTGAAGTGGGGGCGCTTTGAGCTGAAGCGGATGCGCAGCGAGAGTGAAATGGATGGCATCGTCAAAATCGACGTTGTTTTGCGGGATGGTCAGGGGGAGCTGACCGCAATAGGTCAGGGTAATGGGCCAATATCCGCTTTCATTGATGTTCTGAATCAGCAGGGTGTGAACGTTAGGGTCCTTGACTACATCGAGCACACCATGGGCAGCGGAAGCGACGCCAATGCGGCTTCATACATGGAACTGGATGTCGCAGGCAAGGTCCTCTGGGGTGTGGGTATCGATGGTGACATTACGGTTGCGTCCCTCAAAGCGATTATTAGCGGTGTAAACCGAGCGCTACGGCTTGCCGTTAACGCTCAGAACTGAGGCAAACTGGAATACTTATCGCGTGCCTAATTATCGGGACGAAGCGGTAGTTCTAAGAACTCACAAACTAGGCGAAGTCGATCGAATTCTGACTTTGCTAACTCGTCACAACGGGCAGATAAGGGCGGTCGCCAAGGGCATAAGAAAAACCAGCAGCCGCTTTGGTGGAAGGTTAGAGCCATTCACCGTAGTGGACTTGCAACTCTATGAGGGAAAAAATCTCGACACTGTCACACAGGCCGAGCAGCTCGCCAATTATGGTTCAAAGATTATCGAGGACTACCAGCGCTACACGATAGCTTCGGCGATAGTGGAAGCCGCAGAGAAACTCACCAGAGAAGTTTCTAGTGAGAAGCACTACCTCTTAGTGGTTGGTGCGCTGAGATCCTTAGCACAAACCGACATCCCCGCCGATCAGATTCTTGACTCCTATTTGCTTCGCTCACTTTCCCTATCTGGTTGGGTTCCCTCGCTGGAGCAGTGCTCAACCTGTGGTGGATCACCAGTTTCCTTCTCGGTCCACACCGGAGCCGTTTCATGCAAGAACTGCTCACTACCGGGATCCGTGGTGTTAGGCGAAGTGGGACTAACTCATATGAAGAACCTTTTGGCCGGCAATTGGGAGGAAGTTGCTGAAGTTGCTGACCCAATTCGAAAGAGCGTGAGCGGCAGTGTTGCCGGTTATGTTCAGTGGCAACTTGAGAGGGGCCTTCGGGCAATGAGCTTCGTGGAGAGAGCATGAGACTTTTCGATCCAAAGCGCAAGGCTCCAAAGTTTAAGCAGGTTCCGAATCACATCGCCGTTGTTATGGACGGAAATGGTCGCTGGGCTAACGCAAGGGGACTGAAGAGAACCGAGGGCCACAAGGCTGGTGAGCTTGCTCTTCTAGAAGTTGTCGCTGGCGCCATTGAGGCTGGAGTTAAACAACTAACAGCGTTTGCTTTCTCCACAGAAAACTGGAAGCGATCTCCAGAGGAGGTTCGTTTTCTTATGGGTTACAACATAGAGACCCTACGAGCTCGAAGAGACCTCCTCATGGAATGGGGAGTTCGAATCCGCTGGTCTGGTAACGAACGGAAACTTTGGCCGTCTGTGCTTAGTGAACTTCGAGAAGCAGAGCGATTAACCGCACGCAATAAGGGCCTAGTTCTCAACATGGCAATCAATTACGGCGGTCGTCAGGAGATTTTGGATGCGACCCAGGCCCTGGTCGATAAGGCCCTGGCCGGACAGCTCAGTGGCAAGGTGACCGAGGCTAGGTTCGCAAAGGAGCTCTACATTTCCAACATGCCTGATGTTGACCTCTTCCTTCGCTCAAGCGGTGAGATGAGACTGAGCAACTTCATGCTCTGGGAATCGAGCTATGCCGAGATGATATTTATGGATGAGCTGTGGCCTGACTTCAGCCGAGAAACCCTTTGGAAGGCTCTAAAGATCTATGAAGGTCGGCAGAGGCGCTTCGGCGGGGCCCAGGATAGGCCGATAAACTAGCGTTTTGTCTTACAAAGGTCGGTAGATGTCCACCCAAAAGCTCGACGCAGTCATTTCTCTAGCCAAACGCAGGGGCTTTGTCTTTCAGGCAGGGGAGATTTATGGAGGATCTCGCTCCGCATGGGATTACGGGCCCCTTGGTGTCGAGCTCAAGGAAAACATCAAGCGCCAGTGGTGGCAGTCAATGGTGTCTGGTCGCGATGATGTTGTTGGTTTGGACAGTTCAATCATCCTGCCAAAAAGGGTCTGGGAGGCTTCTGGTCACGTCGAGGCCTTCGTTGATCCACTGATTGAGTGCACCAGCTGCCACAAAAGGTTTCGCGCAGATCACCTAGAGGAAGCCTTTGCGGAAAAGAAGGGAAGACAGCCATCTTCTCTGGCTGAAGTTCCCTGCCCGAACTGCGGGTCTAAAGACATATGGACGGAACCTAAGAATTTCAACGGACTCCTGAAGACATCGCTTGGCCCAGTTGAGGATGAGTCAGGGCTGCACTACCTCAGACCCGAAACTGCACAGGGAATTTTTGTTAATTTCAACAATGTTCTAAACGCCGCCAGAATGAAGCCACCATTTGGCATCGGACAGATGGGAAAGAGCTTTAGAAATGAAATCACTCCTGGAAACTTCATATTTCGAACCAGAGAGTTCGAACAGATGGAAATGGAATTCTTTGTCAAGCCTGGGGAGGATGAGGAGTGGCATGAGTACTGGATTCAACAGCGCTACAACTGGTATGTCGATCTGGGCATCAACCCGGAGAACCTAAGACTCTTTGAGCATCCCAAGGAAAAGCTCTCTCACTACTCCAAGCGCACAGTTGACATTGAATATCGTTTCGGATTCCAGGGAACTGAATTTGGTGAACTAGAGGGTATTGCCAACCGAACGGATTTCGATCTGAAGACTCACTCAGAGCACAGTGGGG
The DNA here is from genome assembly GCA_964480885.1 of uncultured Aquiluna sp. Lineage (GTDB taxonomy): Bacteria > Actinomycetota > Actinomycetes > Actinomycetales > Microbacteriaceae > Aquiluna. The sequence continues at coordinate 51,134 of CAYZRV010000001.1, forward strand.
TAGACCTAAGCTACTTCGACCCTGCTGAAGAGAAGCGATGGACACCATATGTGATTGAACCAGCGGCTGGTCTAACAAGGTCTTTGATGGCATTTTTGGTTGATTCGTACTCAGAGGACCAGGCACCAAACACCAAGGGTGGCATGGATGTTAGGACAGTTCTGCGACTTGACTATCGCCTAGCTCCAATCAAGGCAGCAGTCCTTCCACTTAGCAGAAACGATGAACTAAATCCTTTGGCAAAGGAACTATCGGCCGATTTGCGAAAGAGATGGAATGTCGATTACGACGATTCCGGGGCTATTGGAAGAAGATATCGCCGTCAGGACGAAGTTGGAACACCATTCTGCATAACCGTTGACTTTGATTCTCTCACCGACAAAGCAGTAACTATTAGAGAGCGCGACTCAATGCAGCAGCAGAGGATCTCAATGGACCAGGTGAAGAATTATCTATCCGAAAGGCTTGGCTAGTTGGCCCTGCAGTACGGCAAACACAAAATTGCAGTCCCCGTGGTGCTTGCTCCCATGGCTGGAATTACAAACACCGCCTTTAGAAGGCTTTGTCGTGAGCATGGAAGCGGATTGTTCATCTCCGAGATGATTACCTCGCGAGCCCTTGTGGAGAGAACCCCTGAGTCAATGAGGCTAATCAAGCATCATCCGTCAGAAGAGATTCGCTCCATCCAGCTGTATGGTGTTGAACCAAAAACTATTGCTAATGCTGTGAAGATGCTGGTGGACGAAGATCGTGCAGACCACATTGACCTGAACTTCGGTTGCCCTGTTCCGAAAGTTACGCGCAAGGGCGGAGGAGCTGCCTTGCCGTGGAAATCCGATTTGTTCTCTGCGATTGTCACGGCGGCTGTCAAGTCCGCTGGAGAAATTCCAGTGAGTGTGAAAATGCGCAAGGGAATCGATGACGAGCATCTGACCTACCTGGATGCTGGCAAGGCAGCCAGGGATGCAGGCGTGACCGCCGTGGCTTTGCATGCTAGAACGGCCGAAGAGTATTACTCGGGTCAAGCGGATTGGGGCGCAATTGCCAAGTTGAGGGAAGCACTTCCAGATACTCAAGTGCTAGGCAATGGTGACATTTGGTCAGCCAATGACGCTGTTGAAATGATGAGGCAAACAGGTGTCGATGGTGTTGTCGTCGGTCGCGGTTGTCTTGGCAGACCCTGGTTGTTTGGAGATTTAGAAAACGCTATAACTCGATACCTCTCAGGCGACACTTCGGGTTATGAAACTGCAGCTCCAAGCCTTGGAGAAGTGGCAGATGCTTTTTACAGGCACGCAGAGTTACTAACCGAGTTCTTTGAAGACGAAGGAAGAGCTTGCAGGGACATTCGCAAGCATGTTGCATGGTATTTCAAAGGATATCCAGTTGGCGGAGAGTTCCGTGCCGCACTTGCACTTGCAAACTCACTGGTTGAGATTCAGGAGCTACTGTCAACTGTGGATAGAGAACTTCCATATCCGAAGGATGAAGCCGAGGGTCCAAGGGGAAGATTAGGCAGTGCTAAATCTTGCTCCCTTCCTGAGCGTTGGCTTGACTCAAGGGAACTCAGTGAACCTCACCGCAGAGAGCTTCAGCTTGCGGAGCTTTCGGTCTCTGGTGGCGCATGATGGAAATAGAGCAGGGCTACGAAGATCAAGACCGTGAACGGTTTGTTCCGCAACCAAGTACGAACAGCCGCAGGGGAGAGTTTGCCAGAGATAGAGCCAGAGTTCTTCACTCGGCCGCCTTCAGAAAGCTTTCCTCAAAAACTCAAGTACTTGCACCAAGTTCAAAAGCCTTTGCGCGTACCCGATTAACGCATTCTTTAGAGGTAGCTCAGGTTGGCCGAGAGTTGGCGACTGCGCTTGGCGTAGATCCTGATCTAGTTGACATGGCATGCCTTGCCCATGATCTAGGTCATCCGCCATTTGGCCACAATGGGGAAAGCGCATTGAACTTCTGGGCAGCAGACATTGGAGGTTTTGAGGGTAACGCCCAGACTTTTCGAATCCTTACAAGGTTAGAAACAAAGATTTTTGATGAAAATGGCTTATCAAGAGGACTCAATCTAACCCGAGCGTCTCTTGATGCAGCAACCAAATATCCGTGGCAGCTCCATGAAGCGGGCGAATATGGGAACCAGGTGAAATTTGGTGTCTATGGCGATGATTTAGAAGTATTTTTCTGGATGCGAAGCGTAGCTCCACCTGGTGCGAAGTGTGTCGAGGCACAAATTATGGACTTTGCTGATGATGTTGCTTATTCCGTGCACGACTTCGAAGATGCGATTGTTGAAGGATTGCTGGACCCAGCCATGATCAGCGATTCAATGGCCAGAGATTCACTAATTGATGAAGTTGGAAAGTGGTCTGGCGGAATGCTGGCAAAAGTCCAACTCGAAGAGGCATTCATTGCACTTCAACAAAACCCCCATTGGCTGAGGGTTTTTGATGGATCGGCGAAATCCTTGGCGCAGCTCAAGAACTTGACCAGCGATTTAATTGGGTCTTTTGTATCTCGAACCATTGATGCCGTCTTGGAGAATGCCAGTCGCTCCTCAATCACCCGTTACCGGGCAGGAGTGATTGTTCCATCGAAGGTTAGAAGTGAAATCGCTGTCCTGAAAGGCTTAGTTGCATCACAGGTAATGACACTTGAAGAGCGCCAACCATATTATGAAGAGCAGCGAGAACTTCTGATAAATCTTGCCGATGCTCTTCTTGAGCAACCAGAAAGCCTTGATTCACTTAGCTTGACACTTTGGGAAGCAGCTGGAACTGCTGATGCAAAGAAACGTGTAGTTGTGGATGCGGTTGCGTCCTTGACTGATCCGGCTGCCATTGCCCTGCACCAAGCTCTACGACCCTAGGATTTGACTATGCCGCGGGTTAAGCAATCGGACATTGAGCAGCTCAAGGACCGGATCGACATTGTCGAGGTAATCGGTTCTTATGTGACGCTCAAACCAGCTGGCCCGGGCTCTTTCAAGGGCCTGTGCCCTTTTCATGGAGAAAAGACCCCAAGTTTTCACGTTCGATCTTCACCTGCCTTTTATCACTGCTTTGGCTGTGGAGTTGGGGGAGATGTCTTCAAATTCGTTCAAGAAATGGACAAGCTTGGCTTCACTGAGGCTGTCGAAAAATTAGCTGAAAGGGTGAACTATCAACTCAGCTTTGAGGAGGGGGATAGGGAAACTTCAAACCGGTCATTACTGCTCAGCATCAATAAGGCGGCCAGTGACTTCTATCAGGAGCAATTGAACTCAGATGAAGGCTCAATCGCACGTGAGTTTTTGGTTTCTCGAGGTTTTGATTTGCAAAGCATCAAAGACTTTGGTGTTGGTTACGCCCCCAAGGGTTGGCAGAACCTGTCGACCTTTCTGGCAGATAAGGGTTTCAAGACTGAGGATGTTGCTCTCGCTGGCCTACTAATCAAGGGCGAAAAGGGATTCTACGACCGATTCAGAGGCCGAGTACTTTGGCCAATCCGCGATGCGAACTCTCAGGTCGTGGGTTTTGGCGCTAGAAAACTATTTGCAGAGGACCAGGGACCTAAATATTTAAATACTCCTGAAACTCCCGTGTATCACAAGGGCTCAGTTCTTTATGGGCTGGATTTAGCTAGAAAAGAAATATCAACCAAGCGGCAGGTAGTGGTTGTCGAAGGGTATACCGATGTCATGGCCTGTCATCTAGCTGGAGAGAAGACGGCTGTAGCAACCTGTGGCACGGCATTTGGTGAAGAGCACATTAAGTTAATCAATAGATTGCTCGGACAGTCCACTGAGCCTGCTTCAGTAATTTTTACCTTTGATCCAGATGCAGCTGGCGAGAAGGCTGCACTGCGTGTCTACGGTGACGCTGGAAAGTTCAACGCTCTAACTTTTGTAGCAGCTGGACCAGAGGGCTTAGACCCATCTGATCTTCGTCAGCAGCAAGGTGATGAAGCAGTCATTCAGATGCTTGAAAACAAGAAGCCACTGTTTGAGTTTGTGATTCAACATCGCATTGCTCAATATTCTCTCGGTGACCTAGATAGCAGGGTGGCAGCTGCTCGCGCTGCAGCTCCAGTGGTGGCTGAGATTACTGATCCAGCTCTCAGGTCTGGTTACACGAGAATGCTTGCCGATTGGGTCAGCTTAGAAGTCTCAGAAGTTGCTTCCCTGATTAGTGAAAGTAAGTCAACTATTACTCGTGGCAAAGTGGAGTCTCTTAGAACTTCTGAGGAGCTACCGCGAACACCGGCAGTGGTTGACAAATTTGAAAAACAAATAATGCAGGTTGTACTTCAACATCCAGAGTCATTCACCCAACACCAGCTTCGACGCATGCAAGCCGCTGGCTTCACAACCTCGCAGTATCGAGTGCTTATGGATCTAGTGCTAGAGCACTTCCAGGAAGCTTCTTCACCGAGTTTTACAAATGCCTTGGCATCTTCGGCTGACGAGGAAATGGTGGGTCTCATTCGTGAACTTGCTCTCGCCCCACTTCCAGTGAAAAACGAAACAGAAATCCCTAAGTACTGTCAAGGTGTTGTAAATGGGGCAATGATCAAGACTCTTGATAGGGAGAAAAGCGATTTACTTGCCGCCTTGAGACGGGCCGAGGGCACTGCCAGCGATGAACAGAAATCAGCTATCCAAAGGCAATTGGTTGAGCTCGAGCATGAGCGACGAACACTTATGAGATAGCTTGGCTATCTGCTAATCTTTCCTAGGCCCTAGGGCCATTCCTCGGTAGCTCAATTGGCAGAGCATTCGGCTGTTAACCGAAGGGTTCTTGGTTCGAGTCCAAGCCGGGGAGCCACTTTTCAGGGGTGGATATGAATCGACAGGTCCTCGCCACCTCAATCTCAGTTGGAATAGCCACAGGTCTCTATGGCATTTCCTTCGGCGCAATTGGGGTTGCTGCGGGGCTCGATGTCCCGTCCGTGATGCTCTTGAGTCTTCTGATGTTTTCTGGAGCATCCCAGTTTGCTTTTGTTGGCGTTGTGGCTGCGGGTGGATTACCGGTCACTGCGATAACAAGTGCCTGGCTGATGGGAATAAGAAACTCGTTTTATGCACTTCGCCTAACGAGTGTGATCGGACCAAGGGGCCTTCATCGCCTGCTGGCTGCTCAACTTACTATCGATGAGTCGAACGCAGTCTCCGCTGCCCAGGACACACCCGTCAAACAAAGACTCGGATTCTGGCTGACTGGGGCTGCCGTGTTTGTCTTTTGGAACAGTGCGACTTTGATTGGAGCTGTTGCCGGAAATCTTATTGGTTCTGTTCAACAGTGGGGCCTTGATGCCGCAGCAGCTGCTGCCTTTTTAGGTTTGCTCTGGCCAAGACTTAGGGAAAGTTGGCAGCTAGCTATGCTTGGCGCTGCAGTTGCGCTTGTCAGCACTCCTTTTGTTCCGGCAGGTGTTCCCATTCTTTTAGCTGCGACAGTTGCGTCTCTTCCGCTGGGGAGAAAGCCATGATTACCACCGTTATTCTCGCCTCACTTGCTGTCTACAGTTGGAAGATTCTTGGCTATCTAGTTCCCGAGAGACTAATTACTCCAGGCTTCAGGGCATTCGCTGAGCGAGTTACCGTTGCATTGCTCGCGGCACTTGTTGTCATCCAGGGCTTCACCGTCGAAGGCGAAATTGTCTTTGACGCAAGGCTCGGAGCACTTGGTGTTGCAGCATTGTTGCTCGCATTTCGAGCACCATATATTCTGGTTGTTGTTGCTGGTGCATTAGTAGCTGCGGGATTACGGATGTTAGGGCTCTAGGTCATCCTGACCAGGTAACCAACTAATTCCAGGAACACCCCAGCCGTAATCTTCAATAACAGCTTTGGCTTCTGAGCTGAATGGTTCTATTAATCGATCCGAGTAGAGCACTCCCTCTAAGTGATCAAATTCATGCTGAAAGATTCTTGCCATCCATCCGTGCACCTCAATCTCATAATTCTCACCAGCTTCGTTTGTCGCTTTGAGCCTGGCCCTACTTGCCCGCCTCAGAGGAAAACGTTCGGTGGGGATTGATAAACAGCCCTCTGATTCGGTCTCGGGGTCAACGTCACCCTCTGAGTATTCCCAAATTTCCAGTGTCGGATTGATGGCAACAGATCGAAGTCTTTCACCCTCGAATTCATAGTCGTAAACAAAAACTCTGAGACCCACACCAACCTGTGGGGCGGCAAGTCCAACCCCGGGGGCCGCGTCCATGGTTTCGAACATGTCCGAAATGAGACCTTGTATTTCCGGGGTTATTTCCTGCACTTCCTCGGCCTTACTGTGCAGAACAGGATCGCCCGTAATTCGTATAGGAAGGATGGTCACAGGTCCAATTTACCTATCATTTAAGGTCTCTGGTTTAGGCTTGGACAGCTGATTTCCCTAAGGAGAAACTGCTTGCTAAATCCCGAAATTGTCCGGGCGATTGCAATTCTGCTAGCTGTTGTGGGGGCAGTGTTTCTCTCACTTGGCGCGCAATTTCAAAACGATGCCGTGGTAAAGCATCATGCACCCGCAAGACTCAAGATTAGAGCCCTGCGTTTTAGTCAGATCCTTGACCTTCTTCGCAGACCCAGGTGGCTGACGGGAACCTCTTTCATAATCTTGGCAGCGCTTTTTCAACTAGCCGCTTTGGCCTTAGCGCCTTTGATCGTTGTGCAACCCATTGGAGCTCTTGCCCTGATTATCACTTCCGTGCTTAATGCACGAATCCACAAGATTCGATTGAATCTCATAACCTTGGCATCAATTGGTGTGATTCTGTTGGGCGTAGGAAGTTTCGTCAGCGTGGCTGCAACAAGTGCTATCTCGACGGAAATGAGCGACCAAAAGCTTCTGCAGGTTGTTGGAATCATGGTTCTATTGCTGGCTGTTTTCGGGCTCGCCTTTGCCTGGTCTAAGGGCGATGTTGGGCCACTTAGCTACATCCTTGGAGCTGGTGTTCTCTACGGCTTTACCGCATCGCTAGCCAAAGTTGTTATCTTGCGAATTTATCAAGCCGACTACAACCTCCTGACTCTTTTTGCAGTCATTGCTCTGATTGGAGCAACATTCCTTGGGGGCTGGTTTGTTCAGAACGCTTATGCCTCGGGTCCTCCAGATCTTGTGATTGCTGGACTAACAGTTGTCGATCCGGCCGTCGCGGTTGGAATCGGAATCGTGATTTTGGGTGAAGCCGCTAAAGCAGATGTGGCTCAAGTTTCGGGTTTTGTCATTTCGGGTGCCATAGCGATGGTGGGCGTGCTGCTGCTATCTAGAGTTCATCCACAGTTGGTTGGGGAGGCAAAGCCGTGAAAGCGATGAAGATTGTTTTGGCGTGCGACACCTTTGCTCCCGATATAAATGGAGCAGCAAGATTTGCCGAACGGTTAGCAGGTGGATTAGTTCGCAACGGCCACGAGGTTCACATAATCGCGGCGGCATATGATTCAAGCGAGGGCGCAAGAATTGAGAACCATGATGGGGTGAACATGATTGTTCATCGCCTTAGAAGTCATCGTGTCCCACAGCACAAAACACTCCGTTGGACCCAGCCCTGGGGAATGACAGGAAAGATTAGAAAGATACTGGCTGAGGTTCAGCCGGTTGCACTTCACGTCCAATCACACCTGCTCGTTGGAAGATTTGCCTACGCAGCCGCCAGGAGCTTAGGCATCAGAGTTTTGGCAACCAACCACGTGATGCCTGAAAACTTAATCAAATACTCACTGTTGCCTAAGTTTTTGCACGCAGCTGCCATGAAGCTGGTTTGGGCAGATGCTGGAAGAATGCTAAGGAAAATGGATGCCGTTACAACTCCAACCAAGCGAGCTGCCGATCTGCTCGAGAGAGCGGCAGGAGTTAGTGGGGTACTGGCAATCAGCTGCGGGATTGATGCCTCTCGGTTTGCCAACAACACCCCGGTGCAGAACAGGGAGCCTATCGCCCTCTTTCTTGGACGCTTAGATGATGAGAAGCGAATCGATGTTCTACTCAAGGCCGTTGCGCTACTTGATGAATATCAAAACCTACAAGTTGAGTTGGTTGGTGACGGGGGCGAGCGGCAGCGGCTTCAAAAACTTGCGGATGAACTAGGAATATCGAACCGAGTCAAGTTCCTCGGACATGTCTCAGACGAAGACCTGCCAGGCATATATGAACGTGCAACTGTTTTTGTTATGCCTTCAATCGCGGAGCTTCAATCAATCGCAACCATGGAGGCCATGGCCAGCGGCAGGCCAGTGATCGGCGCGGACGCGATGGCCCTGCCACATCTGATTCACGACGGTGACAATGGCTATCTATTTCCCCCTAATGATGTTCAGGCTTTGGCAGACCGTCTTCGCAGAGTACTTTCAGCAGATCAAACTGAGCTAAACAGACTGAGCGAGAACTCGCTACACCTAATTCAGTCACACGATATCAAGCGCACTCTGGCAATCTTTGAAAACCTGTATCAGGGAATTGGCGAGATAGCACCAACTACCGATGACAATCGACCCGCATACATGGCACCCATTGGAAGACTCAACGACTCAGTCAGAGCCAAGCTTGTTGAGTGGCGCGAGGATGCATTAGCGCTGAGGTCCAGAGCCGAAGTGGTTAGGAATGAGGCTAAGGAGCGCCTAGTTGAGATGCGTGATGAGGTAAGGGGCCAGTTGGTGGATCTTCGAAAGGAAATTCAGCGACAGGCTCGAAAGCTCAGGCGCAGGGGAGAACGCTAAACCGATAGGCTTTCTCTCGACTCAGGGGCGTTAGCTCAGCTGGTTAGAGCAGCGGACTCATAATCCGTCGGTCGCGGGTTCAAGTCCCGCACGCCCCACCATTGATAAGTTCCCTAGGCTGAAGCTATGGAGTATGAAGGCCTAACGGCTCAGCAGGCCTTAGAGCGGCTTGAGCGAGACGGCCCAAACTCAATTGAATCCGAAAAACAACGCAACCTAGGCCAGCAGCTCTTGGCGGTTGTAAAGGAACCGATGCTCATCCTGCTTCTGATTGCGGGTGGGCTCAGTTATGTCCTCGGAGAACCTCTCGAAGCTAGTCTTCTGATGCTCACCGTTTTGATAGTCATTTCCATTTCCGTTGTTCAGACGAGAAGAACCGAAAGAGCGGTTGCTTCACTAAAGGCCCTCACGGCTCCGCGTGCCCGAGCTATTAGAGACAGCAAGGAAATACTCCTAAGTAGTGAGACTTTGGTTGCGGGGGACTTGATACTCGTTAGAGAAGGAGACAGGGTTCCAGCAGATGCGCAGTTGATTTCTTCAACCAGACTTAGGGTCGATGAGTCAACTCTGACAGGCGAGTCCTTCTCAACTGACAAGACCCCGGGGTCGTTTCTGTCGTCGGGAACACTCGTTGTCAAGGGTAGCGGCCGCGCAAAAGTGACAGCCACTGGCCCCAGAAGTCAAATTGGCCAAATCGGAGCCCTGCTAAGGGTTCCAGCTAGGCGAACTCCTCTCCAGCGCGAAATTGATCAGATCGTGAAGGTTGTCGCAATTGTTGCTCTCGCTGCAGCTGGTGCAGTGACTGTAATTTACGGATGGACTAGAGGCGAGTGGTTAGAGGCTGCGCTAGCTGGCATTGCTGCTTCAATGGCGCTACTTCCAGAAGAGCTGACAATTGTCATTACGGTCTTTCTTTCAATAGGTGCCTGGCGCATGGCCAGAAAGAATGTACTGGTGCGAACCTCTCCAGCAATTGAGACGCTAGGCCAGATCTCAGTGTTGTGTGTTGATAAAACCGGCACACTAACCATGAATGAGATGAAGCTGGTCACCGATTCCAAGGAAGTCGCCGTTACCGGTCTTCTTGCCTCTTCCCTTGATCCATTTGACCCTACAGACAAGGCCTTTCATGCTGCGGCAGAAATCCCAGAGGGTTATGCCTTCTTGCATGAAGACGAAGTTGCGGAAGCCTTTCTGGGCGTAATACAGAGTTGGAGAACATCGTCTGGAAGTCTCAGGGCGGCAAAAGGCGCGCCAGAGAGCATACTTCCGTTGTGCGAGCTCTCTGAGGATCAACTGAACGAGATTTACAGCTCAGTGCATGACGCGGCAAGAGACGGGTTCAGAGTACTAGCTGTAGCTAGGCAGGTTCTGGCTGATGCAGTTAGCCAAGCTGACCCAAACTTGAAAGGTTTCGAATTTGTTGGACTTGCCAAACTTGCTGACCCAGTGCGCGTGGGGGTAAAGGAGGCAATCGCTGAACTTGATGGTGCAGGGGTAAATACCGTAATGATCACGGGTGACTATCCCGAGACAGCTTTGGCTGTAGCCAGGCAGATAGGTATCAATCATCAAGGTAAAGCGGTAACCGGGGAAATGTTGGACCAGCTGAGCGATGAGTCGCTGTCCCAAGTGGTCTCTGAATCCAGAATCTTTGCGCGCATGCGGCCCCATCAGAAGCTTCGTTTAGTACAGGCATTCCAATCAAGGGGAGAAATGGTTGCAATGACTGGCGACGGAGTAAACGACTCTCCTGCCCTAAAGGCGGCAGACATTGGAATTTCCATGGGTTTGCGTGGTTCGGAGGTTGCTAGAGAAGCCTCTGACCTGGTCATAGCTGACGACAGCTTCCTTTCAATCGTCAATGGAGTAAGAGACGGCAGAAGGATTTTCAGTAACTTGCGAAAGGCTGCGGTTTATGTAATTGCAGTGCACATTCCAATTTTTGCCCTTGCCCTTACGCCAATATTTTCATCGACTTGGCCATTGGTTTTGCTTCCAATACAAATTGCAATGCTAGAACTGATTATTGATCCAGCATCCTCATTAGGTTATGAATCAGAAGAGGCTTCTCCCCGTCAGATGAAGCAAAATCCTAGAAAGGCATCTGAAAAACTCATCAGTCTAAGCATTGCAACTCAGGCGGTCCTTCAAGGAGCAGTTCTCTTCGTTGGCGTTTTCTTCATTTACATCATGGCAATTTCTCAAGGCTTTTCCGATGAAGAAATTCGATCACAAGCATTTGCAACGCTTCTGCTCGGCAATCTCTTCCTAATGATGGGCAACCGGTCAAGTTCGACCTGGCTACTGAAGTTGATTATCACCAAGCCAAATGCGGTGGCGAATTTTATTTTCATCGGCGGCTTGGCTCTTTTCGTCTTCATCTTTTCGTTTGAGCCAGTTAGATCTGCCCTTGGTTTTGCTGAAATTGCGCTGGGACAATGGCCGGCGATAGTTCTTGCCGCATTTACAGGTGTTGTCTGGTTAGAAATCACAAAGCTGTTTAGGAATGCCCGCAGAAGAAGGGAAGTAGTTCTCTAGAGGATACTATTTCGTATAGCATCTGGAGTTTCGCTCTGAAGGAGCATTATGAGAATTACGAATGTTGAAGTTGTCTTAGAGGAGCGCCCAGGGTTTTCCCCAGCTTTTGTTTGGAGAAAGAACATACCTGGCTCCGACGGTCCTTCGACTGGAGCCTGGTTGGTGATCGAGACCGATGCGGGAATCACAGGATTTGCATCTGCCCCACGGGGAATTATTTTCAAAGACTACGTTGACCGGAGATTTCGTTCTGAGCTGATTGGTCAAGATCCACTGATGCGGGAATATCTTTGGGAGAGAGCTTGGGAGCTCGATCGCATTGAAAGATTTGCTCCAAACATGGCACATGTTGTCGATGTTGCACTCTGGGACATCGGTGCTAAGCACGCAAACCTTCCTGTCTACAAACTGCTCGGAGGTTTCAGAGAATCACTACCGGCTTACGCCTCGACCGTGACGTATTCATCAATCGAAGAATTTCTCGATATTGCCGACCAGGCTATAGCGCTTGGTTATCCAGCAATCAAGCTGCACGCCTTTGGTGATGCGCGAAAAGACGCTGAGCTGGGTCACCGCCTAAGGGCTCATGTTGGTGATGATGTTCCGCTGATGTATGACGGGTCAGCTGGATTTGACCTTATGGATGCGGTCTACTTGGGCAATGCTCTTAATGATGCAGGATTCGCTTGGTATGAGGAGCCGATGCGTGAATTCAGCATCACGGCATATAAGTGGCTGGGGGAGAGGGTAAAGATACCTCTGCTACTTGGCGAGGTAACCGATGGAGCTCACATGAGCGCTGGAGATTTCGCGGCAATTGGTGTGGCAACCTCCTTGCGCACGAGCACTTTCCTTAGGGGAGGATTCACTGGCGCAATGCGGATTGCTCACCTGGCAGACGCCTACCATCTGCGCGCCGAGGTTCACGGGATGGGCCTGGAAAGCATTCACCTTTGCATGGCGATCAAGAACACCTCCTATTACGAATCCCTTGTTTGGGGGAATCCAATCTCACGCGAGGCCTTCGTGGATGACAAGGGTTTGATTCACGCTCCTCAGGCACCTGGAGTGGGTTTTGAGTCAATATGGGCTGATAAAGGCATCCCCAAGGGCTTAGAGAGGTATCTGGCCTAGCGCCTCTGGGCAGCTCTCGGAGGTTATGCTTTCATCTAAAGAGTCCAGCGTCGGCATCTTTGCCTCGTTGGAATTACCAGGAGAGAGCAGAGATGACCAACAGTCCATGGCTGGCCCACTATCCCAGCGAAGTACCCAAAGAGCTTCCATCAATCTCGTTTCAAAACCTTCCAGAGCTACTGCGGGCCTCTTCAAGACAGTACGCAAAGACCAAGGCTTTCACCCAGGTAATGCCGAACGGCATGAACGGATCCTTATCTTTCGCTCAGGTAGACCAGCTGTCGGATGTTTTTGCCTCCTACCTGCGAGAAGAGCTTGGACTAGCTGCTGGTGATCGCGTTGCCGTGCAAATGCCTAACTGCCTCAGCTATCCGATTGTTGCCTTTGGAGTGTTCAAGGCGGGGTGCGTATTGGTGAATACCAACCCGCTCTACACAGCACCAGAAATGATTCATCAGTTCAGAGATTCTGGAGCAACGACGCTTGTAGTGATTGATATGTTCGCTGACCGCCTGCCTGAGGTTTTGGCCAAGACCAACATCAAGAATGTTGTCACAGTTAAGATCTCTGAGTACTTCCCATCTGTGGTGGGGGGCGTAATCAGAATTGTTCAGAAGTTCTGGAATAGGTCTCTTCCAAAGATTGAGGTCGCGCACACGAAGTTCGCTGAAGCAATGTCACTGGGTAAGCAAAAGCTATCAGAAGACAAGCTAAGAAGTTACCTTGCAACCACTAACTTTGATTCAATTGCTGCTCTGCAGTACACAGGTGGAACAACTGGAGTTTCCAAAGGTGCCATGCTCAGCCACGGAAATTTGGTGGCTAACACCCTGCAAATGATTGCTCACTCTGGAGATGGAATGAGACCTGGAAAAGAAATAGTTCTCACGGCTCTTCCGCTTTATCACATCTTCGCTTTCACTGTGAATCTTCTTGGATTCTTCTACAACGGTGCAAGAAATATTCTGATTCCTTCACCAAGACCACCGAGCAACTTAAGAAGAGCTTTTGATAACTACAAAATCACTTGGCTTAGTGGAGTTAACACACTTTTCAATGCCCTACTTAATGAAAGATGGTTCCAGGATTCGCCACCAAAGCATCTTCACGCTTCCGCGGCTGGTGGTATGGCATTGCAGGCATCAGTTGCCCAGCGCTGGCGAGAACTTACCGGAACTCCAATTGTTGAAGGTTATGGCCTTACAGAGTCCTCTCCCGTGATTACCTTCAACCCACTAACTGGTCTTGCGAAGGACGGAACTATTGGTATTCCTATTCCTTCAACCCATGTGAAGTGTGTTGATGACAAGGGCCAGGAAGTTCCAGTCGGTGAGCCGGGGGAAATTATTGCTAAAGGGCCGCAGATCATGCTGGGCTACTGGCAGAGACAGGACGAGACTGACAAGGCCCTGAAGGATGGTTGGCTCTACACCGGGGACATCGCACAAATGGATGCCGACGGATACTTCACAATTGTCGATCGCAAGAAGGACATGATCCTAGTCAGCGGATTCAATGTCTATCCAAATGAGATCGAGGAGCAGATTGCAGCTGTTTCTGGCGTACTAGAGGTTGGTGTGATTGGTGTTCCAGATGAGAAGTCAGGAGAGAGGGTTCAGGCCTACGTAAAGGCGGTAACTCCTGGTCCGAGCCGTGAGGAAATCATTGCTCACTGCAGAGCAAATCTGGCTGCCTACAAGATTCCCCAGGATGTGATATTTGTTGACGAACTTCCAAAGAGCCCAATTGGCAAGATTCTACGTCGAACACTTCGGGAAGATGCAATGTCCGCAAAGTCAAACAGCAACAACTCAGGCAAGGGAGCTTAGAGATGCGAATGCTTAGAATCCTGACCGAAGAGGTCGCAAACCAAGCAACTGTCGTAAACGAATTCGAGCAGACCTTGCTCAGAATCTTCATCGTCATCATCATGTTTGGCCTTGGTGCTGGTCTGACACCTAAGGACTTTGGACTAGCCCTTAGAAGACCCTGGGGATTGGTAATTGGTTGGGTAACGCAGTTTGGAATTATGCCGCTCACCGCTTACTTGCTCATAATCACAGTTCTATTCCCGTTTTCTAATACCGAAGGTGTAATTCTCATTGCCCTTGGCGCTCTAATCATGGGCAGTGTGCCGGCTGGAACAACATCCAACCTTTTCACCTATTTCTCAAAAGGTAACTTGGCACTTAGCGTAACCATGACGGTTAATTCCACTCTCTGGGCGTTTATTATGACCCCGGCGGCAATGTTTGTTTATTCGCGTCTGCTTGGCCTTGATGAATCGCTCAGTATTGATTTCAGGGAGCTAGCTCTGGTAATCGTTGGTTTGATTATTCCGGTTGCCTTAGGAATGATTCTTCGCAAGCTGAGCTCAAACATTGGAGCAGTGCTTGAACTGCTCGGTGGAGTATTCGGGCTTTTGTTCATTCCTTTCCTGATTATTATTTGGGTTCCTCGCAACTGGCAGCTGCTACTGACTACAGAGTGGCCAACTTATGTTGTTGCCATAGGACTTGGACTCGTGGGCATTACCGTTGCCTACTACATTTCAAAGCTGATTCGACTGCACCCAATGAACGCAAGAACCATCGCTTTGGAGACAGGTATCAACAATGGACCATTGGCGATAGCCGTGATTGTGGCGGTCTACATCGATAACCCTGGAGTTGACCAAATCTTGCTTGTTCCTGCACTCTATTCCCTGTTCATAGTCATCATTTCCACTCTGGTGACCCTGGTGTTTAGAAGGGCTAACGTCGCCGCAGAGCAGAAGATCCCAAATCTTTTGTAGCAATTTGGAGAATTTTCAACTGTAAACCTTTCCAGTTTCAGAGTGGAATTTACAATGCCCTTACATAATCTGGAGGGGAAATGCCGCTAATTCGACGATTGCTGGCGTCATTAGTTTTGATAACGCTTACGACTGGTTGTGCCACGACGGCCAACGAGGTCCAGGAGACTTCAAGTCCTGAAGCTTCTGTTTCTAATGGAGAAAAGAGTCTGGTTGTTCACTACCTGCGCTACGACGGCGAGTATGACCCTTGGAACCTTTGGCTATGGCCAGATGGAGCTGAAGGTGCAGTCTATGAATTCACCGAAGAGGATGAGTTTGGAGTGGTCGCCAAGGCAACCGTTCCGGGGACTGCCAGTGTTGACCGTGTAGGAATTATTGTCAGGACGAACGATTGGGCCAAGGATGTGGCTGAGGACAGGTTCGTTGACCAATTCAATGCTGAGGGCGTTGCAGAGATTTGGTTAATTCAAGGTGAGCCGGAGATCTACTACTCAAAACCAACAACTGGGCCAAAATTCCTCGGAGCATCAATTGAATCCCTTCGCGAAATAGCCCTGACCACCAACGAGAAGATAGACACCAGTGGCCTAGATTTGTCGAGCTTCAATGTCTCCTCGGGTGATGATTCAATTGAAATTGCCTCAATCAAGAGCAAGTTTGTAAATCCTGTCTCCTCAGAGCTGATTCTTACCCTCGCCAGCGATCTCGATTTGGGGAGAAGCTATAAGGTCGTGAGTGATTACTTTGGAACACGCGAGTTGGTTCCTGGCGGCGTCTATAGCTCGAAGGCATTCGAAGATCAATTTCACTTCGAGGGTCAATTGGGACCCATTTATTCCAAGAGCTCAACCACTCTTCGTGTTTGGGCTCCTACAGCTCAAAACGTCAATGTCCTGATTTATCAGTCCGTGGACGGAGACTTGGCAGAACGTAAGCCCATGAAGAAGCTCTCCAAGGGAGTTTGGGAGCTAAAACTGTCCGGTGACCAGCATCTAACCGTTTACAACTACGAGGTTGAGTTCGCGAGCAAGAAGGTCGAGGCCGTCGATCCTTATGTTTATTCGGCAACTGTCAACGGTAAGCGTGGTGTGATTGTTGACTTGGCTCGCACTAATCCATCCGGATGGCCGTTCAAACAGGCTAAGTTCAGCGGCTCTCCGGCAGATGCGGTTATCTACGAGCTGCATGTCAGAGATCTTGGTATGAATGAAAACAGCGGGATTACAAACAAGGGCAAGTTCCTCTCCCTTACCGAGGCTGGCACCAAAACTCCTGCGGGGGATATGACCGGAGTTGATGCGATCGTTGATACTGGCATCACGCACCTGCAGTTGATACCAATCTATGACTATGCCTCAATTGATGAGACAAAAAATACATCGTTCAACTGGGGATATGATCCTCTGAACTACAACGTTCCTGAGGGTTCTTACGCAACTGACCCTTATGACCCGGTGAGCAGAATCAAGGAACTAAAAACTGCTATCTCTTACATGAACTCTCGGGGAATTCGAGTAATTATGGACGTCGTCTATAACCACGTCTACGACGTCAGTTCGCACTCCTTTCAAAAGATAGTTCCCGGATATTACTTCCGCACAAATGCCGATGGGTCATGGGCCAATGGAACTGGCGTTGGCAACGAAGTTGCCTCCGAGAGATCGATGGCTCGGAAGTTCATAGTCGAAAGCGCGACCTATTGGGCAAGAGAATACCGACTAGGAGGATTCCGGTTCGACCTGATGGGCATCCATGATGTCGAGACTATGAATCAGATTCGCAAGTCGGTGAGCAAGATTGATCCAACATTCATCATCATCGGAGAAGGTTGGAACATGGGAAACATTCTCGAAGCTGATCAAAAAGCCAACCAGCTCAACGCTTACAAAATGCCAGGCATTGCGCATTTCAACGATGGAATTCGAGATGGTCTGAAGGGCTCTGTTTTCAACGGTCCAGACAATGGTTGGGCCACTGGAAAAGCTTCTGCTCGTAATCAGGTGATGGAAGGAATTGTTGGTCAGATTGCTTATGGACAAGGCTTGGGAGGTCAGTGGGGAGAGATTCAACCAACGCAATCAGTGACCTATGTCGAAGCCCATGACAATTTGACATTGCACGACAAGTTAATTGAAAGTGTGCCTAACGCCACACCAGCGCAGCGCAGTCAACTTCACCGCTTTGCAAGCTCAGTTGCACTGCTAGCTCAAGGAGTTGCATTTGTTCATGCTGGCCAGGAGTTTGAACGCAGTAAAGACGGTGACGAAAATAGCTACAAGTCGCCAGACAGAATCAACGCGCTCAGATGGCTGGAGAGGGCCAAGAATAAGACCACGGTTGAATACTTCAAGGGGTTGATTGAGCTTAGAAAGGCTCACCCTGCATTTCGCATGACGACTGCCGATCAGATCCGCAAGAATCTCAAATTCTTTGGTCCCGAGCAGGCCATTGCCTATGAACTCAACGGCAAGGCTCTGCGAGACAGCTGGTCGAAGATTATCGTTGGCCACAACCCGACCAACAAAGAGGTTGCTCTTGACATCCCTGCTGGCAACTGGACAGTTGTCGTAAGCGGCGACAAGGCGGGAGTGGTCAGCCTTGGAACTGTTAGCGGGCAGATGAAGATTTCGCCAACCAGCACGATGGTCATTTATCAGCGTTAGGCGTTTTTCCGAGCGAGGTAGCAGGAGGGGCAGAGCGATTCGTAGGTGACTTTGTCGCCATCAATCGCTACCTGCTCGCCAGCGAAGATGAACTTTCCATTTAGCAAGCGACCATTGAACATTGCCTTTTTTCCGCATCGACAAATTGTTTTGAGTTCTTCTAGGGAGTGTGCAATCTCGAGAAGCCTTCTGGATCCAGGGAATGACCTGGTTTGAAAGTCTGTGCGAATTCCATAGGCCAGAACGGGGACGGAGTCTAAAACAGCAATCTCAAGAGCTTGATCAACCTGGTCTTCGGTGAGGAACTGAGCCTCGTCTAGAAGCAGGCAAGAAATCTCTCTGCCCGTCTGGCGGTGGACTTCCTCACGATGCTCATGAAAAAGTTCCCGCAGGTTATCCTGCGGCCTGACCAGGAAGTCAACTTCTCGAGAGACTCCTAGTCGACTGACTATGTTCTTGTCACCTTTGTAGTCGACTGCTGGCTTAGCCAAAAGGACGTATTGACCGCGTTCCTCATAGTTAAAGGCTGCTTGCAGCAGGGCCGTGCTTTTGCCGGAGTTCATTGCCCCGTAGCGGAAGTAAAGTTTGCTCATGGTGGTTGACTTGAGTGTATTAGGTGGTGAGCGTTGCAGCTGCTATTTGCAGACCAGTTAGGTCCACATTTTGACCTTGGGGGAGACAAGCTCCTTCCCCTGGTCAAAAACCAGTTCCGCAAGCGTTCCTATCACCGCCAGAAAGCCCACCTGATCCTCTACGCCATTAGGGCAAGGGCAAAGGATTCCGGAGTCCAACTCGTTGAACTAGAAAGCTATCGCCAGCTTGCAGCGGATGTGAGACTAACTCAAACCATCAGCCCCTCGAGCTATTCCATGAGAAGGCTTGTTAATAGTCTTGGTTTGAAATCTTTGCCACCCAGGGGCTTTGCTTCTTCGGAGGAGGATTGGGCTGAGTACCAAGGCTCCTATAAAAGACTTCGACTCGAAGACTTCTACCGAATGCAGCGAAGTCGACTTGCCATTCTGATGGATGGAGATTCTCCTGCTGGTGGGCAGTGGAACTTTGATGCAGACAATCGCCTCCCACCGCCTAAGGGAGGCATTGGTGTGAGAGAGCCATGGTTCCCTTCCGAAACTGATCTAGATAACTTTGTTCGGAAAGAACTTGATGAGTTGGTGGAGCAGGGCGTCAGTTTTCTCGGAAATGATGGACCGCGAAGATTTGCGGCAACCAGGCAGGAGGCGCTAGATGCCCTCAATCACTTCATTGACTATCGACTAGATCTTTTTGGTCCCTACGAGGATGCAGTTGATAAATCAGATTGGACCATGAGTCATTCACTTCTTAGTGTTCCTATGAACTTAGGCCTACTGGATCCCCTAGAGGTCGTCAGAGAGGCTGAGGCCGCTTATCGCGCAGGCAAGGTTCGCATTGAGAGTGCCGAGGCCTTTATTCGCCAGGTGATTGGCTGGCGAGATTATGTCTGGCATCTCTACTGGCAGTTTGGTGAAGAGTATGTAAATCAGAATGCACTGGCTGCCAACCGTCCAGTTCCAGATTTCATTCTCAACTTAGAGCCAAAAGACGTAAAGGCAAAATGTCTGTCCGAAACTATCGCTGGTGTCCGAGACTATGGCTGGGTTCACCACATTCCAAGGCTAATGATTCTTGGCAATCATGCCTTGCAGAGGGGCTACTCTCCACGTCAGATGAATGACTGGTTCATAGATGCTTTTGTTGATGGAACTCCATGGGTCATGCCTGCCAATGTCATTGGCATGAGCCTCTATGCCGATGGCGGGAAAATGAGCACCAAACCCTATGTTGCAGGTGGAAGTTATCTCTCCAAGATGACAAATTTCTGCAACGACTGCCCTTTGAATCCGAAGGTGCGAGTCGGTGACGATGCCTGCCCTTTCACAGCGGGCTACTGGAGTTTTCTCGATAGAAATCAGCAGCTTAGATCGAATCACAGAATGCGCAATGGGTTCGCAGGCCTAACGCGGCTTTCAGATTTGGAAGAAATCAGAGAGCAAGAGTCCAAGCGAACTGGGTTTTGACAAGCACCCATCTATTCACTTAGTGTCTAAGTACCGATTCAGGGCGTAGGGGAAGACGCAGACTGAATCGGAGGTTACTTACGTTCACTGATGTTTGGCTACTCAGCGTCCCCAGAGAAAATCTGGCTGACGCTGAAGATTTGTTGCGTCCACACGAGTTAGAACTCAGGTGGTTCACTCAACCCGCAAATCCACGAACCTTTCAGGCCAGGTCCTCGACTTCAAATTCAATCCCAATTTATGAAGTGGCTTCAGAGCTGTCCAAAATTACCCGTGCCTTTGAGCTTGAAACACCTCGGGAGTCGATTCTCTACACCCAAGGCCTCGGGTTGAAACTATTGCAGAGAGACGAAAGTGGTGACTTTGTTATTCGGTTTGGCCAGCTGGATGAAATTGCTCGTGTCGCTGCGGGCAACAGGCAAGATTACGAAAGGCTGCTGCGACTAGCCAGAGGCCAGGCTTGGTTAGATGCGTTAGAACCTTTGCGTGCCGGGATTGCTGCTCTAGAGGGTCTGCGGAGAGTCGGCTAAATGTTCCTGAAGGCCAGAACGGCGTTGTGACCGCCAAAGCCGAAGCTGTTGCTAATGGCAACGGCATCTCTTCTAGTTAGGGGAGTTGGCTTTGATGGAACATTTAGTTCAATCGCTGGATCTTGATTATCCAGGTTCAAAGTTCCTGGGCAAACTTGCTCTTTGAGGGCGAGGATTGTGAAAATTGCCTCAATTGCACCTGCTCCTCCGAGAAGGTGACCGGTTGCACTCTTGGTCGCAGTAACCAATAAGTTGGAAGTGTGGTCTCCGAATACTCGCTTGAGAGCGGTGTATTCAGCGATGTCTCCCACCGGTGTTGATGTGGCATGGGCGTTTACGTGTTCGACATCTTCTGGCTTCGCCCCTGCTTGTTCCAATGCTGCAATGACAGCTCGAGCTGCCCCTGAACCCTCTGGATCGGGCGCAGTGATGTGGTAGGCATCTGAGGTAACGCTGCCGCCAACTATTTCGCAATAGATTTTGGCTCCTCTTGACTTTGCCGATTGGTATTCCTCAAGGACGAGTGCTCCAGCGCCTTCACCCATGACAAATCCATCACGGTCGGTGTCATAAGGCCTGGAAGCTCGCTCAGGCGCATCATTTCGCTTGCTAAGTGCCTGCATAGCTGCAAAGGCAGCGATGGGCAGCGGGTGAATAGCTGCCTCTGCACCACCGGCAACTACAACATCAGCTTCACCAGCTTGAATTCGATGGAAGGCATTAGCAATTGATTCGTTTCCAGATGCGCAGGCTGAAACCGCGGTTCTCACTCCAGCTCTAGCCGCCAGATCCATTCCAATCGCAGCTGCCGGTCCATTCGGCATAAGCATCGGGACGGTCATTGGGAGAACTCTTCTCGGCCCTCGTTCTTTGAGGGTGTCATAAGCATCGAGAAGAGTCCAAACCCCACCAATTCCAGTTGCGAAATCAACCGCTAACCGCTCGGGAGTAACCTCGGGGGATCCGGCATCCGCCCAGGCTTCGCGAGCGGCGACTAATGCCAATTGAGAGGAGGGATCGAGTCTCTTGGCTTCCTGAGGAGTTAGTTTTTCTGCCGCTGGAACTAAAGCTTGACCTGCAAAAGTGACAGGCAGCTCGTACTTCTCCACCCAATCTTGCGAGAGGGTGGTTATGCCTGACTTGCCATCCAGCAGGGCCTTCCAGCTGGATTGAGCATCGCCACCAATCGGAGTGGTTGCTCCAATGCCGGTGACGACGACCCTGCGCATTGATTAGCCCTGATTGGCTGTGATGTATTTGACCGCATCGGCTACGGTCACGAGGTTTTTTACCTCTTCGTCTGGAATCTTCACGCCGAACTTATCCTCAGCGTTCACAACAATTGTCATCATGGAGATTGAGTCAATGTCCAGATCGTCGGTAAAGGACTTGTCCATCTGGACGGAGTCGGTGGCAATGCCAGTCTCGTCATTTACAAGCTCGGCTAGACCTGCGAGGACATCCTGCTCTGAAAGTGCCATGAAAATCTCCTAGGGGGTATGTGACGCTTTATTTTATGGGAGTTCTACCACTTGGGCGGCATAGGCGAGCCCAGCCCCAAAACCTATTTGCAGGGCATATCCGCCCGATTTCACCTGTCTCTCTGCCAGCAGTCGGTGCATGGCCAGGGGGATAGAGGCAGCTGAAGTATTTCCGGTGTCAACAATGTCCTTGGCCACCACAACAGACTCTGGAAGTCCCAGCTGCTTGGCGAACTCGTCAATAATCCTCACATTTGCCTGGTGGGTAACAAGTGCCGAAAGGTCCTCGGGCTCTAAGCCTGATTGCTCAAGGGCTTCCTTAGCGACCTTCACCATCTCCCAAACTGCCCATCGAAAGACGGACTGCCCCTCCTGGATAAGCGTTGGCCAGGAGGTCTTCCCGTCTCTGAAGTCAATCAATGATCCAGTCATGCCGACCTTGTCCCAATTGCCTCCATCCGACCCCCAGACTGTCTTGGAAATCCCAGGGTGATCGCTTGGGCCCACGATGGCAGCACCAGCGCCATCTGCCAGCAGAAAGCTGATTGATCGATCTGTGGGTGATATGAAATCGGATAGTTTTTCCGCTCCGACAACCAGCACATACTTGGCGGTACCAGATCTAATGAGTGAGTCCGCCTGGGCTATTCCATAGCAGTAACCAGCGCAGGCTGCAGAGATGTCATAGGCGGCGGCGCCGTGTGCCCCAACCAGTTCCGATAGGAGCGTAGCTCCTGAAGGTGTTTGATAAGGGAACGTAATGGTCGCAAGAATTACAGCATCAATTTCAGTTGGATCGACTTTTGACTTCGCAATTGCCTCTCGACTTGCAGCTAACGCTAGGTCCATCAGGGAAGTGTCTTTGCCAGCTCGCTTGCGAGTTACTATTCCGGTTCTCTGCCTGATCCACTCGTCGGAGGAATCTATAGGTCCAGCAACATCGTCGTTGCTAACAGAGATTTCACCCCGAGCAGCACCCAGGGCGTAAATCCTCGAGAAAGGTACTGGTGCTGTTTGGTTAAGCGTCTTCATCTAACTGACTTTTTCCAAATCGGTCGGGTTCTTCAAGGCTATCGCAGTGACACTGCTCGCGCCGCGTTTTAGCAGTCCTGAAAGCGCTCCAGCCGGTGGCAACTCCACGACTTTGTTGCCAGGCTGATTTATCTCTCCCATGCAAAGATCCCATCGAACTGGCTTCGCAATCTGCTCAACTAAAGAGGCTAGAAATTGGCTACCTGAACTTACTGATTTCCCATCCGCATTACTCCAAAGAGTGACCAGAGGATCTCTGGCATTTATGACTCTGGCAGCCTCTCTCACCTTCTCAACTGCGGGCAGCATGTAGCTGGTGTGAAACGCTCCTGCAACTTTCAGTTCAATCACTCGGGTTTTCTCCGGCGGGTTAGTCACCAGATTAGCTATTGCATCCTTCTTCCCTGCAGCAACAATCTGTCCGCCATTGAAATTGGCAGGCTCAAGCCCGAGGGAAGTTAGTGTTTCAATAACAGAAACTTCATCGCCACCCAGGACCGCGGCCATAGATGTCTGGACCAAGCTGGCAGCCTCCGCCATTGCATCCGCCCTCACACCAACGAGCTTCATTGCCTCTTCATCCGTTATCACGCCCGCGATAGCTGCCGCTGCGTATTCACCAACCGAGTGTCCAACCACGCCATCAAATTCAATTCCAGCAAACACCACTCGGTGAACTGCAATAGTGGCTCCGACGATGAGTCTCTGGGCATTGGCTGTGTCACGAATCTCATCTTCAGAAGACTCGGTGCCAAGTTTGATTAGATCTCTTCCACATGCTTCGGAGAGTTCTTGTAGCTTTTCCCGAAGCGATGGATAGGCATCCAACCACGGTGCAAGGAAACCTTCAGACTGTGACCCCTGGCCAGGGCAAGCAAATATCAGCAAGCTATCTCCTTACGCCGCTCTCAGTATCGCTAATTAGACCAACAACCAGTGCTGTTTGAATTACAAAAGCAACCCGTGGATTTGTCACATCTTCACCAATCAGCTCATGGATCCGCTTGAGGCGATAGCGAACAGTGTTTGCATGCACGAATAAGGACTTTGCCGTTCCCTCGAGCGAACCCCCATGGTCCAAATAGGCACGAAGGGTTTGCAGAAGATCTTGCGATCCTGTGACCAGTGGCAGGTAGTGCTTGTTAATCAGAGTTTGCTTGGCAATTTGATCACCAGCAAGCACCCGCTCTGGAAGCAAGTCATCTGCCAGGGTTAGTCGAGGAAGATTGTTTTTGCTTCCAGCAACCGAATGCGCCGCAAGGGCAGCCTTTGCAGATCGAGCAGAATCAGACACAGTTGCTACTGTCGGACCTAACATCAGGTCACCATCACCAAACATGTCACTCAGCAGTGCGGCAATATTCCAAATGCTTTGATTTGCTGAATCAGATTGGTTGAGAAGTCCAATTACGACAACTTGCCTTCTGCCCTGGATACCGACTAGAACATCGCAGTCATTCTTTCTAGCGATCTTTCGAATGGCATCAACATCTGGAGAATCTGGCTTGGTTCCAAGAAGAACAGCTACCTGTCCATCCGCTCGCCAACCGAGGGCGGCAACCCTAGAGTTAATTTCCTGAGAGGTCTCTCCGCTGATGATGCTGTCAACCACCAGCGCCTCCAGCCTTGCGTCCCAAAGCCCTCTTGCTTCGGCAGCCCTGGCATAAACATCGGCAGCACTGAAGGCAATGTCTCTTGAATAGCGAAGCACTGCTTCACGCAATTCTGGATGCTCACCTACCACACGTTCTTCAACCATCTGCACTACAACGTGAATCAATTGCAGGGTCTCCTGCAGAGATATTGATCGAAGTAGTTCTCGTGGAGCGGCGGCAAAAACATCGGCGGCAACCCAGGGTTGAGAAGAGGGATCCTCGTACCACTGGATGAAGCTGGTGATACCACTTTGCGCCACAGAGCCCACTGCTGCTCTTCTGGCGGGTGGCATTTGTCGATACCAAGGAAGCGTTTCTTCCAGTCGACTCAAAGTTGCGGTTGCGAGGTCTCCCGCAATCGACTTAAGCCAGGGAAGATGCTTAGGCGTCACCACCGGCCGATCCACTCGTTCCAGCAGAAACGTCATAGAGGCGATACTTCTCGATTGCCTGTCTTGGGAAGTCTGCAGGTACCTTACCCTGCGCCACCAATTGTTCTAATACACGAACGACAATGGAAGGACCATCTATCTTGAAGAATCTTCTTGCCGCAGGTCTGGTATCAGAGAAACCGAATCCATCTGCACCCAAGGTCGTGTAGTCACCTGGCACCCATGGCCTAATCATGTCTGGAAGAGCGTGCATGTAATCGGATACTCCGAGGAAGGGTCCTTCCAATCCGCTGAGCTTGCTATTTACATAAGCAACTTGCTTGGGCGCATCAGGTTGTAAGAAGTTGTGCTCATCCGCCCTTAGACCATCCTTACGAAGCTCACCCCAGCTCGTTACCGACCAGACATCAGCGGAGACTCCCCACTCAGCGAGTAGCTGCTGTGCCTCCAGGGCCCAGGGAATCGCAACTCCCGATGCCAGCACCTGTGCCTTTACACCTGGTCCATCAGACTTTCTAAGCGAATAGATTCCTCGGAGCAAACCATCGACATCTAGACCCTCAGGCTCTGCCGGTTGCAACATCGGCTCGTTGTAGACGGTTAGGTAATACATCACGTTCGGATCTTCGTGATTTCCTCCATACATCCGCTCGAGTCCAGAACGAATGATGTGAGCAATCTCGTAGCCGTATGCGGGATCGTAAGTAATGACAGCAGCGTTAGTGCTGGCGATGATTGGGGAGTGGCCATCGGCATGTTGCAGACCCTCTCCGGTAAGTGTGGTTCTTCCAGCTGTTGCACCAATGAGGAATCCTCGGACCATCTGGTCGCCTGCTAGCCAAAGTGAGTCAGCCGTTCTCTGGAAACCAAACATTGAATAGAACACGTAGATTGGAATGATTGGCTGGCCGTGGGTGGAGTAAGAGGATCCGCTAGCGGTGAAGGCCGCCACTGAGCCGGCCTCGTTGATACCGGTGTGAAGGATTTGACCAGTCTCGCTCTCCTTGTAGGAAAGCAGTAGCTCCCTGTCCACGGAAATGTACTTTTGTCCGTGAGGGTTGTAGATCTTGGACGTGGGAAAGAATGCATCCATTCCAAAGGTTCTAGCCTCATCCGGGATAATCAACTGGATTCGCTGTCCAGTTCCTTCAGACTTCATGACATCTTTCAGCATTCGAACAAATGCCATCGTGGTTGCTACCTCTTGGTTACCAGAACCCTTTCGAGCAATCTCATAGGCATTCTCTTCAGGAAGGGAGAAGGAAACATACTTGCTTCTTCGCTCTGGTAGATAGCCTCCAAGTTCTCGTCTGCGCTCGTGCATGTATTGAACTTCGGGTGATGAATCTTCCGGCTTGAAGTATGGCGGCATGTAGGGATCCTGCTCGAGCTGAGCGTCGCTGATTGGAACGCGCATTTCATCCCTGAACTTCTTTAAATCCTCTATCTTCAGCTTCTTCATCTGGTGTGTTGCGTTCCTGCCTTCGAAGCTCTTACCCAGGCCATATCCCTTGATTGTCTTCGCAATGATTACTGTTGGCTGACCCTTGTGGCTGGTGGCTGCCTTGTAGGCGGCATAGATCTTTCGGTAGTCGTGACCTCCACGCTTGAGTGCCCAGATTTCAGCATCGCTCATGTCGCTGACCATAGCCAAAGTTCTTGGGTCGCGACCGAAGAAGTTCTCCCTGACAAAAGCACCATCTTCTGTTTTATAGGTCTGGTAATCCCCGTCCGGAGTTTTATTCATCAACTCAACTAGGGCACCGTCGTGGTCCTTGCTTAGTAACGCGTCCCACTCTCTTCCCCAAATCACCTTTATGACATTCCAGCCGGCACCGCGGAAGAAGCTCTCCAGCTCCTGAATGATCTTTCCGTTTCCGCGAACCGGACCATCAAGTCTCTGAAGATTTGCATTGACGACAAAAGTTAGGTTGTCCAGGTTCTCATTAGCAGCAAGGTGGAGAGCACCGCGAGACTCAACCTCATCCAACTCACCATCTCCTAGAAATGCCCAGACGTGTTGCTGTGAGGTGTCCTTAAATCCTCTCGCCATCAGGTAGCGGTTGAACTGCGCCTGATAGATCGCGTTGATTGGTCCGAGTCCCATCGAAACTGTCGGGAACTGCCAGAAATCCGGCATCAGTCTTGGGTGCGGATATGAGGGAAGTCCTCTGTTCGGTCTTGACTTTTCCTGCCTGAAGGAATCCATTTCAGCTTCACTGAGTCTTCCTTCTAGGAATGCCCTTGCGTAAGGACCCGGGGATGCGTGACCCTGAATGAAAATCTGATCAGCACCACCGGGATGGTCATGACCCTTGAAGAAGTGATTGAACCCAACCTCGTAGAGTGAGGCGCTAGAGGCGAAGCTGGAGATATGTCCACCGACTGCTATCCCAGGTCGCTGCGCACGATGCACCATGATCGCCGCATTCCAGCGCATCCAAGCTCGATAGGTGCGCTCGAGCTGCTCGTCACCTGGAAAGTCTGGCTCATCTTCTGGGCTAATTGTGTTTATGTAATCGGTGGTTGGAACCAGGGGAACGTTTAGCTGAAGTTCGTGAGATCGTCGTAACAGGTTGAGCATCACTTCGCGAGCGCGTCCACGGCCATGCTTCTTGGCGAGGACATCAAGTGATTCAAGCCACTCGGCTGTCTCCTGAGGATCTGTATCGGGGTTCGTGACAGAGAACGGGTCCTGGTTGTTGAATGACAAGCTGAGCCTCTTTTCGTGGCTGTTTACCGATTGCTCATTTTGTGAGCAGGTAAAGTCTATTCAGCTGCTGGGGTTTCCGCCTACCATGGACCTACCAGCCCCAGAAGGAGAACAGGTGACCATTTCAGTCGGAGACAAGGCCCCAGATTTCACCCTCAGCAACCAATTTGGTGAGGATTTCAAGCTCAGCGAGCAGGGGAAACCGGTCGTATTAGTTTTCTATCCCTTTTCCTTCTCAGGGCTATGCACAGGTGAGCTTTGTGAGCTTAGGGACAACATCGCCATCTTCAAGGACTCCAAGGTGGAGCTAGTCGGGATAAGTATCGACAGCAAGTACACCCAGGCTGCATTTGCCAAGGCTGAAAACTACGACTTCCAACTTTTGGCCGACTTTTGGCCGCACGGAGATGTTGCCAAAAAATTCGGCGTCTTCCTGGATGACAAGGGCTTTTCAACCAGAGCTACTTTCGTAATCGATGCTGATGGTGTCGTGGTTGCAAAATTCGTGACAGCTCCAGGACAGGCAAGAGATTTGGCCAGCTATAAGTCAGCTCTGGATCTGGTGCTCTAAGTCTGTAGTAGTATCTCAGGCGGGCCTTTAGCTCAGTTGGTAGAGCGCCACGCTTACACCGTGGATGTCATCGGTTCGAGCCCGGTAGGGCCCACTCGAATCTCCTGCGGATAACCAGGTTTTCTGGTTTGCTTTACCTATGACTCTCGGCGAACTAATTACGATTTTTGAAAGGCTCTGGCCTTCCGCAACTGCTGAAGAGTGGGACAGACCGGGATTAGTTATCGGCAACCCAAATCAACAGGTCAGCAAAGTAATGCTGAGCGTTGATGTCACAGGCAGCGTCTTGGCTGAGGCCATTGAATCTGGATGCCAATTACTCCTAACCCACCATCCGCTACTGCTGAGGGGAGTGCACGAGCTTGGAGAGCTAACGCTGAAGGGTAACCTTGTCAGCAGGGCAATTCGTGGCAATCTTTCAATCTTCTCTGCCCACACCAATGCGGACATAGCTTCGGGAGGAGTTTCCGAGAGCCTCGCCAATGCTCTGGGGCTAACGAATCTAAGAAAGCTCGATCCTGAATCCGGGCATGGAGTTATCGGCACAATCACATCTATGAAGCTTCTGGAATTTTCTCGTCACGTCGCCAAGTCCCTTCCAGCGGTTGCCGCAGGAGTAAAGGTGGCCGGAAACCCTGAACGACTAATCAGTAGCGTTGCCCTCGTAGCAGGTGCGGGGGATAGTTTCTTGACAATGGCCTTGAACTCAGGTGCTGATCTTTTCATAACCAGCGATCTCCGTCACCATCCGGCTCAGGATTTTGTCGAGCAGTCTGAACTGGTTGGGGGCCCATCACTAATGGAAATTGCTCACTGGGCCGCCGAGTGGTTATGGCTAGAAAACGCTGCCACCGAACTTAGGTCAAAAACACAGGGAATTGAATTCATAGTCTCTGACCTTAGAACTGACCCCTGGGACTTCTCGGTGATGCAGTGAAGGTTTCCAATGACGAGCTTGAGCAGCTTTGGCAGCTTCAGAAATTAATCTTTGACCAAAGAAGACTGGTTGCGGAAGCTAAAAAGCTTTCATCAGGTGAGGCCCTAATCGAGACTGAGAAGCTAATAAGTGACCAGAATCAAACACTTCGCTCCCTGCAGGCCACCTACGAGAAGGTCGAGGATGACAAAAGAAAGCTGGAGAGCGATATCGAGCTTGTTGAGAAGAAGATTGCCCATGATGAATCACGAATGAAGAATTCGACCAACCCCAAAGACATAGCTGGCTTTCAGCATGAGATTGAAGGGCTGATTTTGCGCAAGCAAATGTTAGAGGACAGCGAGCTGAGCCTATTGGAAGAGCTGGAAACCGTAGCAGGTCAGCTTTCAGCACAAAAGCAGAAGAAGACTGAACTTGAGGTAAGCCTTCAGCAAAGAAGGGATGGTCTATCTGAAGAACTCGGTCAGATGAAGATGGAGAATCAGAAACTGAATTCCGAAATTGCAGCTATTAGAAATTCACTGGCAGCAGAGCTATTAGCCAAGTTTGACGCTCGCCTGGCCAAAGGCAACGCGATAGGGCGAATTGTTAGATCTGCATGCACGGCCTGCAACATGAACCTCAACTCGACCGCAATCGCTGAAATCTCTAAAGTGCCGCAGGATGAGATGGCAAGCTGTCCCGAATGCAACGCGATTGTGATCAGGTCATGATTTATCTCTACGCAGATGGAGCTTCTCGCGGAAATCCTGGTCCCGCAGCCTACGGTGTTCACATCGAGGACGCCAATGGCAGCACCATTGCTGACCTTGGAGAGGCCATTGGAATTGTTACAAACAACCAGGCTGAATACTCAGGCGTAATTGCCGGCCTTAGATACCTGGCTACTACCAACTATCGTGACGTCACGATTCGAATGGATTCCAAGCTAGTCATTGAACAGCTTTCTGGAAATTGGAAAATCAACAATCCTCAGCTCCGTGAACTGGCTGGCCAGGCCTCAGAGTTACTTAGAGATTTCAACGTGGTTCTCCAGTGGATCCCAAGAGAGCAAAACTATAAAGCTGATGCCAATGCCAATGCTGCTCTTGATAGTGGTGACTTTTCAACCGCAGCGGATGCCTACATTGAACTCGCAACCATTCAGCCAAGATCAATTCGCGCACCAAGGCAGTATGTTGAACCGACGACTGTTGTTGTAGTTCGTCACGGCCATACCGTCAACACTGAAAAGAATCTCATCTCTGGCGGAGATGGAACAGATCCTGAGCTCTCACCCCTGGGGGAGAGGGAAGCGGCTGGTGCCGCATGGGAAATACCTAAGCTACTCGAATTCTTTGATTTGCCTGACGCAATGGCGGTGATTCATTCCCCAATGGTGCGAACAACTCAGACCGCCAAGTCGATAGCTGAATCTCTGGGAATTGAAATGCGTGAGGATGCAAGACTCAAAGAGATTGGCTTCGGCGATTGGGAGATGTTCGAGATGGCCAAGCTGGAAACAGATGCAATCGAGCTTGTTGCATCCTGGCGAGGATCGCTGACTGTCAAGCCACCGAACGGTGAATCCATTCTTGACATGCAGTCCAGAGTTTGGGACAGCCTCGCTGAGGCGATTGAGACATATCGAGGCGGAACGATTGTGCTGTCCACCCACATGATGCCAACCAGAGCCGTTGCCGCAGCTGCCCTAAGAGGAGCGGAGTCGATTTACTTCAATCTGAACACCTCACCAGGCGGAATAAGCATCTATCGGTTCTTTGGCATGGACTTTGCTGAGATATTTGCACTGAACTATTGCGCACACCTCACAGAAAAGTAGGCTTATCAGCGATGGGTCGGCCAGACGGTCGCGACATTGTCGAGGAACGTCCGGGCTCCATAGAGCAAAGTGGTGGGTAACGCCCACCCGGGGTAACCCGAGAGACAGTGCAACAGAAAGTAAACCGCCCGCAAGGGTAAGGGTGAAACGGTGGTGTAAGAGACCACCAGCGGTTGGGGTAACTCAGTCGGCTAGGCAAACCTCACTTGGAGCAAGACCAAGCAGAAGGCGCTCGAGGACTGCTCGTCCAATGCCTTCGGGTAGGTCGCTAGAACAGTCAAGTAATTGGCTGTCGAGATAGATGATCGTCCGTAAAGACAGAACCCGGCGTATCGGCCGGCCCATCAATATTCTTTATTTGCCAAGGCAGCCGCGCCAATGATTCCTGCGGAGTTCTTCAGTTTGGCAGGAACGATTGGGGTCTTGAGTTTTAGCAGCGGCAGAAATTCTTGGTGCGACTTGCTTATTCCACCGCCAACGATGAAGAGCTTTGGAGAAAATAAGCGTTCCAGTTCGCCGTAATAGCGCTGAAGTCTTTCAGCCCACTGCTCAAACGAAAGCCCCTCTCTGTCCTTTGCTGAATAGGATGCTTGGGTTTCGTAGTCGATTCCGTCGATTTCGAGATGGCCCAACTCTGCGTTCGGAACGAGAACGCCATTGTGTATCAGTGCGGTTCCTATACCTGTACCCAAAGTCGTAACAATCACTAGGCCGTGCTTTCCTTTACCAGCTCCAAACTTAGTTTCCGCGTAACCAGCTGCATCGGCGTCATTGACAACAATAACTTTTGAGTGCAACTGGTGGCTAAAGAGATTCTCCGCATCTAGATTGATCCATCGTTTACTTACATTCGCGGCTGACTTTGTTACACCATCTTCAACTACCGCAGGAAAGCAAATACCGATGTTTCTATCTGACTTGTTGGTTAGTTGATTAACAATCTTTTTTACAATGTCTGCAATAGCTTCGGGCTCACCACCAGTAGGTGTTTCAAGCTTGATGCGGGAAGAAACTAGTGAACCACTTCTTGTGTCAACCAGAGCACCCTTTATGCCTGTGCCCCCTACGTCGATACCTATTGCTTTTCTTGGCATTAGGCCTCCGTAAGAATTTCGCTGCCAGACTCTGTGATGAGAATAGTGTGTTCGAACTGCGCCGTTAGGGATTTGTCTCGCGTGGTGACTGTCCAACCATCTGACCACATCTCCCACTCGTGTGTTCCGAGGGTAATCATGGGTTCAATAGTGAAGATCATGCCTGGCTCCATGATTGTGTTGTATTGCGGCTCGTCATAGTGGGGGATTATCAAGCCGGTGTGGAAGCTAGTTCCGACACCGTGTCCCGTGAATTCTCTGACCACTCCGTAGTTAAAACGCTTCGCGTAGCTCTCAATGGCTCGACCAATGACATTGACCTGCCTGCCTGGAGCAGCGGCCCGTATGCCGCGGAGCATGGCCTCCTTCGTCCTGTCCACCAAAAGGTTTACATCTTCATTGGCCTGCCCTACAACAACCGTTCCATTGGTATCACCATGAACTCCATCGATGAATGCACTGATATCAACGTTTACTAGGTCGCCCTTTTCGAGGATTGTGTCGTCCGGAATCCCATGACAGATAACTTCATTTACTGATGTGCAAAGGGACTTGGGAAAACCGCGGTAACCAAGAGTCGAGGGATAAGCGCCATTATCAATCAGGAATTGGTGTCCTATTTCATCCAGATCATCTGTTGAAATACCAGGTCTGGCAGCAGAAAGAACAACCTGAAGAGCTCTGGCAGCAATCCGACTTGCCACCCTTATTCGTTCAATAGTTTCTGCGTCGTATTTGTCGCCAGCTACGTGTTCCGCAGGAGCAGGTCTCCCGACATACTCAGGTCTAAGGATGTGAGGTGGAACTTCTCTCCAAGCCGAAACTCTTCCCGGGATCAAGAAACCCGCGCTGTCTTTAGGCATCTGGCCATTGTATTTGGCGATAAGTTGGATTTCATGGAGAAGCTCTACTGGTTCAATCGCAAGACCAAACAGGTTGAGGAGGGTCCAAAGTCGCTTTCAATGGACCGGCTCGGACCATTTGGCAGTTATGAAGAGGCATTGCGAGCCGAAGAGATAGTTAACGAACGAGCTCGAAAACTTCGAGATGAAGATTTGGAAGAAGACGACTAGTTAAAGCTCTGTTCTTGACTTGGAAAAGTTCCAGAGCGAACCTCTTCAGCATATGTCTTAGCGGCATCACCTAAAAGCTGCCTGAGATTTAAGTACTGCTTGGAAAAGCTTGGATTGCGCGAACCGAGGCCTGCGAAATCTGTCCAGACCAGTATCTGACCGTCGGTCTTTGATCCAGCGCCGATTCCGATTGTTGGAATTGAGAGCTCCCTGGTGATTTGTTCAGCAAGCTTTGCCGGAATCATTTCCAAGACAATCGCAAAGGCACCTGCTTGTTCTATTGCCTTGGCTTCCTTCAGAACGCGTTCGGAATCACTATCACGTCCCTGGACCTTGTAACCAGAAAGACCATGGACTGTTTGTGGAGTGAAGCCAACGTGTCCCATAACTGGAATGCCACTGCTGACGAGCTCACGAATCTGCTCTGTCTTCGGACCCTCTAGTTTGACTCCCGCAACACCAGTCTCTTTCATTACTCGAATTGCATTTTGTAGAGCTTGCTGGGGGGATTCCTCATAACTACCAAAGGGAAGATCAAAGATCACTAAGGAATTTTTTGCCGAGCGAGCAACTGCCTTACCAAAGGACAGCATCTCCTCTATGGTTATGGGAATAGTTGTGTCGTTCCCTAGAACAGTATTGCTAGCGCTGTCCCCAACCAGAATGACTTCAATGCCTGCCTGGTCGAATATTTCGGCTGTCTGCTGATCGTATGAGGTGAGGCAAGCAAACTTCTCTCCCTTGCGCTTTAGTTCTAGCAGGGTTCCAGTTCTGATCTTCATAGCTTTCCAAACCTTGTGGTGATTGGCACTCTTCTTCCAGAACCGAACGACAATCTTGTGGTTTTTGTTCCAATTGCTCCTTGACTACGCTTCCACTCGGCCCTGCGGACCATTTCATCTATTTCAGAAACAACTTGCCGCTCAAAGCCGAGACCAACCACCTCTTCGACCGTGGCTGATTTCTCAATAAGAAGCCTTAGGACATCATCCAGAAGCTGATAGTCGGGGAGCGAGTCTTGATCAAGCTGGCCTGGTCTAAGCTCGGCGGAAGGCGGCTTGGTGATTGAACTGATAGGGATTATTTCCTGGCCCCTGTGTTCGTTATACCAGCGGGAGAGCCACCAGACATCGGTCTTGAACAAGTCCTTTATAGGTGCATAGCCTCCAGCGGCATCACCGTAGATGGTCGAGTAGCCGACGGCTATTTCTGACTTATTCCCAGTGCTAAGAAGCAGTCTGCCTTCGGTGTTGGAAATTCCCATCATTATCACTGCGCGAATTCGTGCCTGAAGATTCTCTTTAGCAAGATCACTTAGATCTAAGAGTGCTTCAAATGCCTGATGGGCTTCTTCAATAGGGACTGATCTGTATTCACAACCCAGCGCACTGGCGAGTTGCCTGGCGTCGGAGATTGAGTGGTCAGATGAAAATCTAGAAGGCAGTGAAACCCCAAGGACATTCTCTTGCCCAATCGCCTCGACAGCAAGCACACAGCTCAACGCACTATCGATGCCACCAGATAGACCGAGAACAATTTTCGATTGTCCCGTTTTTTTGCAATAGTCCCTCAGTCCCGTCACGAGCACCTGAAAGAGGCGCTCAGGATCATCGTCCTTGATTTCGCTAAGTTCTGCTGAGGTTGTGAAGAGTCCCTCGGAAAAATGCGATCTGAAAATCTCTTCGCCTGAAGCATTTAGCAGAAAGCTATCTCCATCGAATACCAAATCATCCTGGCCACCGCAGAGATTGACATATGCGAGGGCGAAGCCTCGCTGGAAATTCCTTGCTGCGAGTCTTCTTTCAGACTGCTTTTCTCTTGTGTATGGGGATCCGTTTGGGACTACCAGCAGTTCGACTCCTAAAGACTTCAGTCTCTCAGGTTGGCCAGACTTTGAATCCCAAATGTCCTCGCAGATTGCAACTGCAATCTTCTTGTCCTTAACCTCAAAAATACACTCTGAGTCACCAGGGACAAAGTTTCGCCAGTCATCAAAGACGTCGTAGTTGGGAAGACGTTGCTTGTCATATCGCCCCAGAACCTCACCAGCTCTAAACACGGTTGCCGAGTTATTGGCGATGGCGAGAGCTGATTGCTTGTCAGAAGCTTTTTTCGCCATTGATACATGTCCCACAACCACTGTGAGATTTGGATATCTCTTTGAGCTCAGGACCAGACTGTCTAGCGACCGCTGGGTCTTTTCAATTATGTCCGCTCTGTAACTTAGGTCGCCGAGCGGGTATCCGCACAGAGCTAGCTCACCAAATATAAGCAGGTCTACAGAATCCGCAGCCTCCGCCATTTGGCTTTCGATTATGTTCAGGTTGTGCTGGAAGTCCCCAATGACGGGGTTTATCTGTCCAAAGCCGATACGGATTTCCTGCACAGCCACTAGCCTATAGAGAGGTTCAGGAGGCCAAATGGACAAGCAGCAGGAGTTTGTACTGCGCACCATTGAGGAGCGCGGGGTCAAGTTCATCCGACTTTGGTTCACCGACGTTGCTGGAACTTTGAAGTCGGTAGCTGTTGCACCCGCTGAGATCGAGGGGGCCTTTGCCGAGGGAATCGGCTTTGATGGCTCTGCGATTGAGGGCTTAGCCCGCACCTCCGAAGCCGATATGCTGGCCATTCCTGACCCCAGCACATTCCAGATACTCCCTTGGCGTGGCACGGTAGACCCTGCTGCAAGGATGTTCTGCGATATAGCGACTCCCGATGGCAAGCCAGCTGCTGCTGACCCCCGGAATGTTCTACGTCGTGCCCTGGACAAGGCCGCTTCACTCGGTTTTAGCTTCTACGTTCACCCAGAAATTGAGTTTTACCTTCTAAAGTCATCCGAACTCGGTCCGGATGGTCTGCCACAGCCTGTGGACAATGCTGGCTACTTTGACAACGTACCAGGCGGTACAGCACACGATTTCCGCAGACGGGCTGTGACCATGCTGGAGCAGCTTGGCATCTCCGTGGAATTCAGTCATCACGAGGGCGGACCGGGACAAAATGAGATAGATCTTCGTTACGCGGATGCCCTTTCAATGGCCGACAACGTCATGACATTTAAAACCGTTGTGAAAGAGGTGGCAATTGAGCAGGGTGTTTATGCAACGTTTATGCCGAAGCCTTTCACCAACCACCCTGGAAGCGGAATGCACACGCACTTCTCTCTTTTCCAAGGTGACAAGAACGCATTCTTCGACGCTTCAGCGGAATACCACCTTTCCAACACGGCGCGACAGTTTATGGCGGGCGTACTAAAGCATGCTCCGGAGATCACTCTTGTTACCAACCAGTTTGTCAACAGTTACAAACGGCTTTGGGGCGGAGGAGAGGCACCGAGCTATGTCAGCTGGGCTCACAACAATCGAAGCGCACTAATTCGCATTCCTCTGCATAAGCCAGAAAAGGCCCAGAGCACCAGAATCGAATACCGTGCAATGGATTCAGCGGCTAATCCCTATCTTGCATATGCTCTTCTGCTCGGTGCAGGGCTTAAGGGAATTGAAAATGGTTACGAACTACCCGCTGAGACAGAGGATGATGTTTGGTCGCTAACAGATCTAGAGCGCAAAGCCATGGGAATCGAGTCGCTTCCACAGTCACTCGATCACGCAATTCGAAAGTTAGAGACTTCCGAGCTTGCCGCTGAAGTTCTTGGGGAATCGGTCTTCAGCTATGTATTGGCTAACAAGAAGAATGAGTGGGCGGCCTATCGTTCTCAGGTCACACCATTTGAGATTGAGCAAAATCTGCGAACTCTCTAGATGCTTTCTCGCAGCAATCCACTAAGTGAACTAGCCCGTCTAGGGTTTGAATCTTTGTCAGAGACAGTTCCCAAATTGGATCGATTAGTCGAACTGGTGGGCGACTGGGGACATGCGGCGCTTGATCCGCTAGCCCAGACCGCCTCTCCTGACAGAGCCTTGGATGGGCTAATTCGCCTCGCAGAACTCGATGCAAAGCTGGTTCGCAAGGCGGTAGCAAACAGCAGCTCAGCACTAAGGCTTTCTAAGGCACTAGCGGCATCAGATTTTGTCGCCGAGTATCTTCAGCGAAATCCATCGCTTATCGAGATCTTCGTTCAAAAACCTCAACTTCCTTCAGACTTTACGGTTTCCTCTAGCAGTCGTAAGGAGCTCAGAAGGTCTTATCGAGACCAGCTACTGCAAATAATTGATTTTGATCTCTCCCAAGAATCCGCAGAGTCATCGTTCGAGGCGGTTAGCCGTGGACTCAGTCAACTAACGGACATCACCCTTCAGTCAGCTCTAACACTCGCAGCAACTGAACTTCTTGAAGAGGGACGGGTAACCTCCGAGCAACTGGATTCCACAAGACTTGCGGTTATTTCAATGGGTAAGACTGGTGCAGAGGAACTGAACTACATCTCGGATGTGGATGTGATCTATGTTTCCGATTCAGGGGAAGGCTCTGTTGAAACAGCGACCAAACTGGCAACAAGAATGGCCGCATGTATTTATGAGTCAGATGCTGAACCAGGTCTATGGCAGGTTGATCCAAACCTTAGACCAGAGGGAAAATCCGGTGCTTTGGTTCGTACTCTTGAGGCCCACAAGTCCTATTACGAAAAGTGGGCTGAGCCTTGGGAGTTTCAGGCCCTCTTGAAAGCCAGGTTCTCCGCTGGCGATGAAGAGCTAGGCAGACTGTACATTGCTGAAATCAAGTCGATGATTTGGTCTTACCCGGAGCGAAGCCGGATTGTTGAAAGCACTCGTCACCTCAGGAAGAGAGTCCTGGAGAACCTTTCCAAGGAAGAGCTGCAGAGAAATATAAAGCTGGGACGAGGTGGGTTGCGAGATGTCGAATTCACGGCTCAATTGATGCAGCTAGTTCACGGGGTAAGTGACGAATCCCTTCGAGCACCAGACACATTGACAGCTCTGGATTCTCTAAGTTCCGCTGGTCTGATTGCCAGGTCGGACAGAGACAAGCTAAAAGCAAACTATCGCTTCCTCAGGACTGTCGAGCACCGAATTCAACTACTCAAACTTCGCAGAACGCACCTGATCCCAACCGACGTTTCGGACACAAGGCGGATAGCTAGGGCAATCAACATCGCATGGTCCTCAGATGACTTACTGAAAAGAATTGATGAAGTCAGGAATGAAGTTTCAAATCTTCACGATTCGGTTTTCTATCGACCTCTGCTTGCGGCAACGGCAGCCTTAACTCCAGGCGAGATTCAACTATCTGACGAGGCTGTTGAATCTCGTTTGCGTGCTCTAGGTTTTGTAGATGCGCAGGGGGCGAAAAGGCACATTTCAGCCCTGACAGGAGGAGTTTCACGCAGAGCAACAATTCAGCGAACACTCCTACCTGTCCTAATTCGTTGGATGGCTGAGGGTATTGATCCAGATCGAGCACTCCTGAGCTTCAGAAGGCTCAGTGAGGCATTGGGGGAGACGCACTGGTTTCTCAAGATGCTCAGAGACTCTTCGGGTGCAGCGGAAAGGCTGATGAAAGTCCTTTCCTCTTCAAGCTTTATTTCCAGGATGCTGGAACACATCCCAGACTCATCCGCTTGGTTCGGGGACTCCGCATCTTTATTGCCACTCGAACTGGAGAAACTGCTCCTGGAAATGCAGTCGATCATCGACAGGGAGGACACAGCATCAGCCGCCGAGTTACTTCGACAGGTTCGGAGACGAGAAACTCTGCGGGTTGCAATTGGTGCTGTTTTGGGTGACTTGAGCCTTGATCAAATATCGAAGGGCCTGACCGACATCGTCGATGCATACATTCTTTCGAATCTAAAGCTTGCCAAGCTAGAGGCCGAGATAGAACTGGACTTCGGGATTATTGCAATGGGCCGCTGGGGCGGCTCTGAGCTTGGTTTCGGTTCAGATGCCGATGCAATGTTTGTCTACCAATCTCAAAGTGAGGATGCCCAACTTCAGGCTGAAAAGCTTGCTTCAACCATCATGGCTCTAACGAAGGATTCCTTGCTTGAGTTCGAGATTGACCTTGGTCTAAGACCCGAGGGAAAAAACGGACCCAGGGTAAGGTCTCTGGAGAGTTATGCATCGTATTACGAAAAGTGGGCTGACACATGGGAGTATCAAGCCCTTTTGAGGGCCAGAGTTATAGCTGGCTCAGACAACTTGCGTGACGCATTTGAAGATCTGATCAATCCAATTAGATATCCAAACGAACTGACAGCCAAGCAACTAACGGAAATCAAGAGAATCAAGGCGCGGGTGGAGAGCGAGCGATTACCAATGGGTGCGGATCCTGCACGCCACCTAAAGCTCGGCAGGGGATCAATCAGCGATGTTGAATGGGTGGTCCAGCTCTATCAGCTCAAATATGCCAGCGGCAAGCTGGGGTTGCGCGGGCTTAGCACTCTAAAAACACTCGATGAGCTTGGTTCACTAGGAATCTTCACTACAGACCAGGTGGCAGCCCTAAAAGAGGGGTGGCTTATTGCTTCTAGGACCCGAAGTGCACTAGTTCTAGCCGTCGACAAATTACTTGACATCTTGCCAACGGACCGTCGTCAACTAGAGGCAATAGCAAGAATCCTTGAATACCCACCTGGTTCTGCTGCAAACCTAGAATCCGATTACCTCACTGCCACCAGAAAATCGCGAAAAGTTTTCGAGGAGCTCTTCTAGCCATAAAGAAAAAGGGGTGGCAACTGCCACCCCTGTTTCCTTTGACTTTCTAGACTCCGTAATAGAGCTCAAACTCATATGGATGTGGACGCTGTGCCATAGGCTTCAGCTCCTTCTCCCGCTTGTAGTCAATCCAGGTCTCAATCAGATCCTGTGTAAAGACGTTTCCTTGCATTAGGTATTCGTGATCCTTCTCAAGATTCTCTAGAACACCTTCCAGGGAGCCTGGAACCTGAGGAATGGCCTTGGCCTCCTCTGGTGGCAGTTCGTAAAGGTCTTTGTCGACTGGAGCGTGCGGCTCAGTCCTGTTCTTAATTCCATCCAGTCCGGCCATCAGCATTGCTGCGAAAGCTAGGTAGGCGTTACCAGAGCTGTCAGGAGCGCGGAACTCGATGCGCTTCGCCTTTGGGTTTGAACCAGTCATTGGGATTCGAATAGCGGCCGATCGGTTACCCGCTGAGTAGACCAGGTTTACTGGCGCTTCAAAGCCAGGGACAAGTCGGTGGTATGAGTTAACGCTTGGGTTGGTGAATGCCAACAGGCTTGGAGCGTGCTTCAACAGTCCACCGATGTACCAGCGGGCAATGTCACTTAGTCCACCGTAGCCCTTCTCGTCATAGAACAGTGGCTTGCCATCTTTCCAGAGCGACTGGTGAACGTGCATACCGGATCCGTTGTCACCAAATAGCGGCTTTGGCATAAATGTCGCAGTCTTGCCGAACTGGTGCGACACGTTCTTCACTATGTACTTGAATTTCAGGATGTCATCAGCCGACTTGACCAAGGTGTCAAAACGATAGTTAATCTCACACTGACCAGCCGTACCAACTTCGTGGTGGGACCTTTCAACTACTAGACCAGCTGCCTCAAGCTCGAGGACAATCGCATCACGAATGTCAGCAAGATGATCAACAGGTGGAACAGGGAAGTAGCCTCCCTTGAACGGAGTCTTGTTACCTAGGTTTCCGCCCTCTTCGACCCTCGCGGTGTTCCAGGTTCCCTCAATTGAATCTACGAAGTGGAACGCGGTATTGCTCTTTACCTCGTAACGAACTTCGTCAAAGATGAAAAATTCGGCCTCTGGTGCGAAGAAGGCGGTGTCAGCAATCCCTGTCGACTGAAGGTAACGTTCGGCCTTGTGAGCAACCTGTCTTGGGTCGCGGTGATAGAGCTCTCCGTTGCGAGGGTTGTAGATATCAAAATTCATTATCAGGGTCTTCTCAACTCGGAATGGATCAACCCAAGCGGTGCTGACATCTGGGATTAGCTGCATGTCACTTTCGTGAATAGAAGCGAAGCCTCTGATTGAGGAGGCGTCAAACAGCTGGCCGTTTGCGAAGAAGTCCTCGTCAATTTGAGACACGGGGAGATTGAAGTGCTGCTGTACGCCTGGAAGGTCGGTGAAGCGAACGTCAACAAACTTTACGTCGTTGTCCTTGATGTACTTAAGCACCTCGGATGCATTTTTGAACATAGGTTTCTCTCTCTTTGGTGGTCTAGATCCCAGAGGGAACCCCTAAAACCTATTGGCTAAATGTTTCAGAAATGTTAAGCCTTGCGCTTTGGTGGTCTGACCCGCATCGGGTCAATACCCTTGGGGATTGGCATTGAGAAACCGCCCAGGGACTCGACTCGGTTCCCAACGGCGGTCACCTCCGCGCGGCTGAGCGTCTTCTTGAGCTTGTAGACGGTCTTTAGAAGGTTATAAATACGCACACCAGTGTCGTCGGTGGTGATCTTCAGCTGGTGAATGGTGACCCCCGGAGCTATCTTTTGAATCTTCCTAGCTTCGTCCTGGAGCATCTGCGACACCCGTGCCGAAGACCCTTCACCAATTAGAACCACGCCTGGCTTGCCGATCATGCGATAGACAGCCTCACGAGACTTGGGATTGATAGCAATTGGGGTTGGATTCACCCGCCACGAGCGACGAACCTGGGAATTTAGCACCGCAGAAACTGCTCCGGCCTGTCCTTCAATCTGCTTATAGGCACTGCGCTCGGCTCTGCGAGACATGATGATCATGGCAATCAGTAGACCCGAGGTTACCCCTGTAATTGTCCAAAGAGTGAAGGACCATGGATCGCCACCCCCAAGCAGAAAACCTATAACCACACCAGCAGTTACTGATAGGAGAAATCCGAGTAATGCAACCCAGACACTGGTTGGGTCGTTCTTTGCCGTTACCTTGTAGACGCGCCAGAGCTGGCGCATTCTTCCTGGTTCTTTGTCCTTCTTAGCCACGCGCTTAGTTTAGTTAGGCCAGAGCGCTGGCTTGGGCGAATTCGATTTTGTCGGCAAGGTGACGAAGATTCTCTGGGATTACCCTGCCCTTACTGAGCATGCTTTGTGCCCAGAGCCTTCCTG
Source organism: uncultured Aquiluna sp. (assembly GCA_964480885.1). GTDB lineage: Bacteria > Actinomycetota > Actinomycetes > Actinomycetales > Microbacteriaceae > Aquiluna. The sequence goes on from CAYZRV010000001.1 coordinate 93,317, forward strand.
CGCGATAACTGGAGCGCACCAGGGGACCAGCAAGCACTCCCAGGAAGCCGATGCCCTCGGCGATTTTTGCCAATTCGACGAACTCTTCTGGCTTAACCCATCTTTCAACCGGATGATGTCTTGGAGTCGGCCTGAGGTATTGGGTAATGGTCACAATGTCGGTACCTGCGTCGTGCAGGTCTTGAAGAGCCTGGACTATTTCATCCTTTTCCTCACCCATCCCGAGTATCAGGTTTGACTTGGTGACCAGTCCATAGTCTCTCGCCTGAGTGATGACATCCATTGACCGGTTGTAGTCGAAGGCGGGCCGGATCCTCTTGAAGATTCTTGGAACAGTCTCCACGTTGTGTGCGAAGACTTCGGGCAGGGCATCAAAAACTTGGCCGAGGTGTCGGGGGTTTCCGGAAAAGTCTGGCACCAGGATTTCAACGCCTGTTCCCGGTGACTGCTCATGAATCTGTCGAATTGTCTCCGCATAGAGCCATGCACCCTCATCGGGTAAATCATCGCGGGCAACACCGGTGACCGTTGCGTATCTAAGCTGCATCTTCTTTACTGAATCGCCAACGCGTCTGGGTTCATCGGCGTCAAATGCTGCTGGCCTACCAGTATCGATTTGACAGAAATCACACCTTCTTGTGCATTGAGATCCGCCAATCAAAAATGTGGCTTCTCGATCTTCCCAACACTCAAATATGTTTGGGCAGCCTGCCTCCTGGCAGACAGTGTGAAGGTCTTGGTCCTTCACCAATGAGTGCAGCTGCTTATACTCAGGTCCCATCTTGGCAGTGGTTCGAATCCACTCGGGCTTTCGCTCGATTGGTACGGAGCTGTTCCTGACCTCAAGTCTGAGGAGCTTTCTCTGAGGATTAACCTCTGGCATTTGGTATTTCTCCCATAGTTTGCTCAATCAGATTAGCTGCATCGAGGGGCGTTATCTCTCTAGATGCTAAAACACTTAGCGTCGTGGCTTTGGCATCTGGTATGCCACAGGCAACTATGTGCTCAAAAGGGGTCAGAGAGTTGTTGCAGTTGAGCGCAAAACCATGCATGGTTACCTTCTCAGCAACCCTGATCCCAATCGAGGCTAGTTTTTGGATCTCGCCATTTACATCAACCCAAACGCCAGTTCTACCTGGAACTCTTATTCCAAATACTCCAAACCTCGAGATGATGTCAATAATGACCTGTTCGAGATAGCGAACATAGCCAACGACATCTATTGGTTGGGGAAGTCGCATGATTGGATATCCAACCAACTGACCTGGTCCATGCCAGGTGATTTTGCCGCCTCGGTTAGTCTCTACAAATCCCGACCCATCATCAGGTAGTTCGTGCAGTTCGGTTCTTTTGCCTGCCGTATAAACGCTCTGGTGCTCGAGTAATAAGACAGTATCGGGACGAGTTCCCTGCACAACCTCAGAGTGAATTCGCTTTTGTAATTCGAAACCCTCTCCATAGGGGAGGAAGTTTGGTGCAAAAGCAACCTTCTCAAAGACAGGCATGTTCTTCTCTACAAGAACGGGACTAGATGCCAAGGTTGGCTTCGAATTTACCCTCTTCGAGTCTCCTCTTAACGTCTGTCAGATATCTGGCAGCGTCTGCTCCGTCGATGATGCGGTGGTCATAGCTGAGCGCGAGGTAAACCATTGACCTGATAGCTATTGCCTCGTTGCCAGCTGCATCAAGGACTACGGCAGGTCGCTTGGTGACAATGCCTGTTCCCAAAATGGCCGACTGAGGTAGGAAGACAACAGGGGTATCAAAGAGAGCACCTCTTGATCCAGTGTTGGTTACTGTGAAAGTTCCACCAGATAGCTCATCGGGCTTCAATTGGTTGCTTCTGGTTCTTTCTGCTAGATCTGCGATGGTCTTCGCCAGTTGGGCAATTGACATGCTTGCAGTGTTTCTTATCACCGGTGTGAGCAGACCTCTGTCGGTGTCCACTGCGAAAGAGATGCTTTCGCCATCGTGATAAATGATTGTGTCGCCCTCTGCAGTCGAATTGATCTTTGGGTGAGCTCTTAGCGCTTCTGCAGCTGCGAGAGTGAAGAAAGGCATGAAGCTGAGCTTTGTTCCAGTCTTGGCGAGGAAATCGTTCTTTGTCTTCTCGCGCAGATTTGCAATGTTGGTCACATCTACTTCGACCACAGATGTCAGCTGAGCGGTCTGCTGCATAGAGGCGACTGCTCTCTCAGCGAGCACTCTGCGCAGCCTGGACATTGGCTCGCGAGTTCCTCGAAGGCTGCTTGCTGCAACAGTTGTTGCGACAGCCGTTGGAGCTGACGATGTTGAGCCTCTTCCTGCTGCTTCAACATCTTCTTTGCGAATCCTTCCACCAACTCCAGTTCCCTTGATGCTGGATAGGTTCACTCCCAACTCACTGGCTAGCTTTCTTACGATTGGGGTTACATAGTTTGGATCAGTCTCACTTGAGCTGCTCGGCATTGCAGACGGAGCAGAAACTGCTGGAACTGGTGGGGGTGTTACCACAGCAGGGGTTGGTGGTGGAGTCACTGCAATTGGAGCTGGAGGAGTAACAGCTGGTGCAGGAGTTGGAACGACAGGTGCGGCTACCGGTGGTGGGGTAGCTGGTGCAGGTGGGGTAGCGGGTGCGGCAGGTGCAGCTGGTGGGGTTGGCTGTGCTGCACCGTCGCCTACGACTGCAAGGACTGCTCCGACTGCTACGGTCTCGTCCTCCTTAACCAGAATCTGCTGAATTACTCCAGCAACAGGGCTTGGAATCTCGGTGTCAACCTTGTCGGTTGAAATCTCGACCAGTGGCTCGTCGACACTGACAGTGTCACCGACCTTCTTGAGCCACCTGGTGACCGTTCCCTCGGTTACCGATTCACCCAGTGCTGGGAGTACTACATCAGCCATTTCAATCGCCTTACTTTATGCGTGTGCGTGGAGTGGTTTGCCGGCGAGTGCTAGGTGAGCCTCACCGATTGCTTCGTTCATGGTTGGGTGAGCGTGAACTAAGGGGGCAACATCCTCGGGGTAGGCCTCCCAGTTAACGATCAACTGAGCCTCACCAATTTGTTCGCCAGCTCTAGATCCGATCATGTGGAAACCAACGACTGGACCATTGTTCTCTCGAATGAGCTTGATAACACCTGCGGTGCCAAGGATGTTGCTCTTTCCGTTTCCAGCGAGGTTGTATTCGTAAACAGAAATGTTTCCTGAATACTTCTCCTTGGCCTGGGCCTCGGTAAGGCCGATTGATGCAATCTCAGGCTCGCAGTAGGTGACGCGAGGAATACCCATTTCATCTACCTTCTTTGGCTTCAGTCCCGCAATCTCTTCAGCAACGAATATTCCCTGCATGAAACCACGGTGAGCAAGCTGCAAGCCAGGGACGATGTCGCCAACTGCGTAGACACCCGGAATGTTAGTCATCAGACGATCGTTGGTGAGAACCCAACCGCGCTCCATCTGAACACCCTGTTCCTCATAGCCAAATCCAGTGGCGTTCGGACCTCGACCAACCGCAACCAGCAGAATGTCCGCTGAAACCTTGTCACCATTTTCAAGTTCAACCTCAACTGACGATGGTCCCTGGGAAACTGACTTGAACTTGTTACCAAGTTTGGTTTCAATACCGCGCTTACGATATGCACGCTCTAAAGCCTTGCTGATGGCTGGATCCTCATTTGGCACTAGGCGATCGAGACCCTCAATCACCACCACCTCTGCTCCGAATGACCTCCAGATGGATGCGAATTCAACTCCAATCACACCGCCACCCAAGACGGCAACACGGTTAGGTACCCAATCCATCTGCAATGCCTGATCGCTGGTGATTACTCGACCACCAATTTCAATTCCTAAAGTCTTCGTAACGGATCCGGTTGCTAGCAAGAGATTTTTACCGGTGTAGGTGTCACCAGCAACGGTGACCGTCTTCGGTCCCGTCATTTTTCCTTCGCCCTGGACGAAGGTGATGGCTTTACCTCCGACCAATCCCGTTAGGCCTTTATATAGTTTGTCGACAATCGAGTCTCGATACTTGTTGACCTGAGTCATGTCGATGCCGTTTAGCGATGCTTGAATTCCATAGGTTGCCGCCTCACGTGTGGTGTCCGCAACCTCTGCTGAGTGAAGGAGCGCCTTGGTTGGAATGCAACCGCGGTGAAGGCAGGTTCCACCAAGCTTGTCGCGTTCAATTAGGGCAACATTAAGACCAAGTTGTGCTGCTCGAAGAGCTGCGGAATAGCCACCAGAACCGGCGCCAAGAATAACTAGATCGAAATTGTGCTCTGCCATTTAGGCCCTATCTCGCTCAAACAACGCTCAAGTCTACTACCTGGCTTAGGCGAGGTTTCTTGCCAACTGCACCAGTGTGCGGATCATGACTCCCGTCGCTCCAGCTGGGTACACCGAATAGGGACTGCCATCGTTATTGGCCGCAGATGCGATGTCTAGATGTGCCCACGAGCTATCCGCCGGAACAAATTCCTTAAGGAACAGGCCACCGACAAGCATTCCGCCATATCGGTTTCCAATCTTGACATTGGTCATGTCGGCTAGCTCGCTATTTAGAGTTTCTCTAAGCTCCTCAGCCAATGGCATGTGCCAGACAAGTTCTCCGGTCTGCTCGGCGGCTCTTTCAATTAGTCGGATAACTTCTCCGAATCCCATCAGTCCAGTGTGTCTTTTGCCAAGTGCGATTGAAGCAGCTCCCGTCAGAGTTGCAACGTCAATGATGTGGTCAGGATTCATCTCTGAAAGAAGAGATAAACCATCCGCCAACACCAGACGACCTTCCGCATCGGTATTAAGAACCTCTACCGTCTTACCATTTCGAATCTTCACAACGTCTCCCGGTCTAGTTGCTGAACCGGAGGGCATGTTCTCAGCCAGACACAGAACAGCTGTGATGTTCACCTTTAGGCCAAGGCGAGCAATTGCGAGAGTGGCGGCAAGTATTGTCGCTGCTCCAGCCATGTCGTATTTCATGCCGACCATGCCTTCTGCTGGCTTCAGGGATAGTCCGCCAGTGTCAAAAGTAATTCCTTTGCCTGCTAGACCAATGTGCTTACCACCACCCTTGTATTCAATTTTGACAAGTCTTGGTGGTCGCACAGATCCGCGACCAACTCCAAGGATTCCTCCACAGTTTTCCTGCTCAAGCTTCTTCTCGTCCCAGACCTCAATGGTTACAGGCAAGCCCTCAGCAAACTTCTGTGCCTTCTGAGCTACAACTTCTGGATAAAGATCATTGGCAGGCATGTTAATGATCTCTCGCGCGCGAATTACTTCACTTGCGATTATGTGAGCAGCATCTAGCGGTTCAGCAGAGTCAACGAGTAGCTGTACAGAAATTAATTCCTGTTTGTTTTCTGACTTGTAAGTTGTTGGAGTTTTGATTGCGAGATATGCGGCTTCGGCCGCAGCGAGAACATCATCTTTTTTGCCACGAAGATCAATGACCAACGGCGCTGCGGTTGAAGCTGAACGAACTGCCGATGCAACGAAGTCTCTAATCGGCGCATCACCCCCAATCAAGATCGCAACTGAATCTCCATGCGGGATGCGGGTAATGTTTCCCGTCTTTGGCTCGGCCTTGTAGAGACTCAGCTGGTTCTCATCAAGGGACACATTCTTGAGAGCATCCTTGCCAGTGAAGGGAATTGCAATCTGGTGTGTGGTGTTGGGGAGTTCTGTAATTAGAGAAACATTGTGCATAGCGACAAGTTTAGGTGGGTTAGTATCGGGCTATGAGCGAGCTATATAGAGAGTATGGAGAGAGCAACCTAACCGGGCTTCCGATGGTTGCCCTGCTCACCGGATTTAGCGACTCAGGTGCAACAGTCCAGCAGCTCAGCGAGCATTTCTTTGCAAATCTTACGAACGAGGTCGTCATTCGTTTCGATAATGATGCACTGTTGGATTACCGGTCGAGAAGGCCAATTCTGCACTTCGAGAAAGACCACATTGACAGTTACGAACCCGCCAACCTGGCTATTTATCTCATGCGAGATGAAGCGGATCAGCCATTTCTTTTGCTCGAAGGTTATGAACCAGATATGCGCTGGGAGGGATTCGCAAGGGCCATAGTAGAAATTGCGGAGAAGTATGAGATCTCCTCTTTCACCTGGGTGCACGCGATACCTTTTCCTATCCCTCATACGCGTGCCACGGGCATCACCGTTAGCGGAAACCGCAAGGACATGATTGAAAGATTTTCCGAGTGGAAGCCCCAAACCCAAGTTCCGGGCAACATAGTTCATCTGCTCGAATATCGCCTCACTGAGGTTGGCTTTGATGTTGCGGGATTTGTTCTTCTAGTTCCTCATTACCTCGCGGACAATGAGGTTCCCAAGGCAGCTCTCAGTGGCCTTGAACTAATTACCGCAGCAACTGGGCTGGTTTTCCCATCCGATGAACTGCGTGAGCGCTCCAGTAAATTCGAGGCCAAAGTCAACTCGCAGGTTCAAGAAAATGCAGAACTAGCCAAGCTCATCCAGACGCTCGAGCAGGGCTATGCCAATGGTGAGACAGCACCCGCGAGAGCACCGCTGGGTCGCCCGAGTGCCCAGCCACCTTCAGCTGATCAGATTGCCGATGAGCTCGAGAAATACCTAGCAACCCTTCGTCGAAATGCCGATCCAGACAAGGAATAAATCGTCCAATTTTCCGCTTTTGGCTAGGGATTAGGCCCATTTAGTGGCATAATTGCGCTTCTAAACCCTTTCAGGTTCTTTTTTCGGGACTTGACAAGGGTTTATATCCTGCCCGGAAGAGGAAAATCATCGCCGCCACCAAGCAAAAGCCAGCGCCATCCAAGGTGCTAAACAAGCCTGCTCAAAAGACTCAGGCGGCGAAACCCATAAAGAAAGTTTCCAAGCCTTCTGAGAGCAAGAAGGCAGAGACAGCCAAGAAGCCAACAGTCAAGAAGGCCGTCAAGCCACAGACTAAGGCAACTCCTAAGCCCTCTAAACCTGCAGCCAAAAAGCTGGAAGTAAAAAAGACTGTAAAGCCAAAGACTAAGAAGACCACTCAGCCAACCAAAGCCATCTCCAAGAAGGCTGCTGAAAAGAATTCACTTCCTAAAAAATCCGTCAAGCCAGCCAAGTCAAAACCAAGCAAGGCAACGGCTAAGCCCCTTAGGGCTAAACCGGCCAAGGCAACTAAGGAAAAACTTCCACAAAAGCAGGTCAAGTCAATTCCGGAAAAGCAAAAGTCGCTTAAGGAGAAGGCTAAAGGCAGCATGCCTACCGATCCTGAGTTGGAAGTCGATGAGGATGATGAGGACATCGATGCTGATGAAGATCTTGGGTCTGTCGAGGAAATAGTTGCAGAGGCACAGGGGGCTGTCGACCTCACCGTCGAGGAAGACGATGACTCTGATTCAAAGTCTAAAGTTCAGCTTCCTTCAGATCTGATTGTTATCAGTGACGATGACGATGACATCCCTGTTCAAAATCTCACAATCAGCGGGGCAACGGCTGACCCCGTAAAGGACTACCTAAAACAGATTGGAAAGGTGGCTCTTCTTAATGCGGAGCTAGAGGTTGAGCTAGCCAAGCGAATTGAGGCAGGTCTCTTTGCTGAGGAGAAGCTGGCAACAACAAAGAAACTTTCCCCCGCAGAGCGAAGAGACCTCAACTGGGTTGTCAAGGACGGACAGCGCGCAAAGAGCCACCTGTTAGAGGCAAACCTTCGATTGGTCGTTTCGCTTGCCAAGCGCTACACAGGAAGAGGTATGCAGTTCCTCGATCTGATTCAAGAAGGAAACTTGGGTCTTATTCGTGCAGTTGAGAAATTCGACTACACAAAGGGTTACAAGTTTTCAACTTATGCAACCTGGTGGATTCGCCAGGCGATTACCAGAGCCATGGCAGACCAGGCCAGAACAATTCGTATCCCTGTACACATGGTTGAAGTCATCAACAAGCTTGCTCGTGTTCAACGCCAGTTGCTTCAGGATCTTGGCCGCGAACCAACTCCTGAGGAGCTGGCTGCTGAATTGGACATGACACCTGAAAAGGTCGTTGAAGTTCAGAAGTACGGTCGTGAACCAATTTCACTCTCCACCCCGCTGGGTGAGGATGGTGACAGTGAGTTCGGAGACCTGATTGAAGATACCGAGGCAGTGGTTCCTGCAGACGCGGTCGGATTCTCAATGCTGCAGCAGGAATTGGAGCGGGTTCTGGACAGCCTCCACCCGCGTGAAGCCGGAGTCATCAGATCACGTTTCGGTCTGGGCGATGGCGTTCAGATGACTCTCGACCAAATCGGTGAGAAATTCGGTGTCACTCGCGAGCGAATTCGTCAAATCGAATCAAAGACAATGTCAAAACTTAGACACCCTTCTCGTTCTCAATTACTGCGTGACTACCTGGATAACTAAATGAACTACTTCCTAGCCGCACTGCTGGGGAAGACGCTCAGGAGTCTGATCCGACTGGTGAGGCGCGGGGGAGGATCAGCGCTCCCAGGGCTGGTCGTTTCAAGGCTGTGGCCAAACTTTCTGCCCGATGCCATTGCTTCCCTTCCCGAGGGCCTAGTCATAGTTTCGGGAAGCGCTGGCAAATCAAGCACCACGCACATGCTCGCTGCGATCCTGAGAGCACACGGTAAGAAAGTCTTCACCAACGACTCGACCGCAAACATCAAGCAAGGTCTGATGTCTGCAGTCCTAGCGAACTGCAACGCGAAGGGAGTACTACCTTTCGACATTGCAATTCTCGAAGTAGATGAGGGACACCTTCGACCATTCATTGATTTGAGGCCGAGGCTTGCAATACTTACAAATGTTCTAAGTGATCAACTAGATCGCTTTGTTGATCCCTTCTATGTGATCAAGCGATTTGAATTAGTCGCATCAGAAGTTGATTTAGTTATTATCAATTCAGACGATCCAAATCTAAGAAGCCTACCCTTCAAGAAGACTCCACTTTCAGTAGGTCTCTCTGATTCACTTCTAAAAGCGACGAATACACCCAAATACGCATTCAATTTTCTAAACCCGAAGCCATTTGATAAGCAAGCAGTCGTTGAGGGAGATGACGCAATTTGGATTCAAGTTTTTGGTGAATCATTTGCTACCGCTGCCAGCAGTTCGCAGCATGCCTTAAATGATGCCTTAGCAATTCTTGCGGCTACGCAAATTGTTGAGATCGATTCCACGAAGATTGCACCCCTTCTTGTGGATAGCAAACGAGTCTTCGCAAGAAACGAGATAGTCCATCTGGCGGGCAAAGAAGTAAATTTGCGGCTAGTGCAGAACCCCGCCAGTTTCCAACTGAACTTGGACGAATTGACAGGTTCAGAACGTCCGCTGATGCTGATGGCTGGGTCCGACATTCATGACCCAAGTTGGCTTTGGACCGTTGACTTCTCAAAGCTTTCGAAAGTCGACATTGTAGGTGGATCAAATGCCCATGAGCTTGCACTAAGGCTCTACTTTTCAGGAGTCTCGGTTGGAAAAGTCGTTGAGGATCCTGCCACTGCAGCTGACTTGTTCCTTGCCACTGCCGGCAATCGGCACACCGTTTTATTCAGTGCTGACGCAATGCGTCGAACCAGACGTCACTGGGGGCTTGCAAAGTGATCAAGCTATTTACCTTCCAGCCTTATTACTTCAACAACAATGGCGACCAAGGAAATCTTGATGTCCTGACCTACTTCATGAAGCAACAGGCCGTTGAATACAAGAATGTCGACTCTATTGAGGACTGCGATTTCGCACTTCTCGGCGATGCATCAATTGCTGTTATGCAGCACTACGAGCAGGAGCTAGGGCAGTTAAGAAGTGAGATTGTGAAGCGCCACGCAGCAGGAGCACCAACTCTGCTTGTTGGTTCAACATACGAATACTTCGCTAAAGATCTGGGCATGCAGCCGGGAACCAAAGAGAGATTTAGTGGGTTTCTAACAACTTCAGATGGAGTATTTGGTTATCAGAATTCAGATTCCGACTTACCAGCTTTCTATTCCAATGGTTTGTTCATGGCAACAAACCTGTTTGGTCCACTGCTAGCAAAGAATCCAAAACTACTTGTTGAACTTTCCCAGGGGCTTGGGTTTGATGCTCAACTGCCGAAAGAGCAGCTTGAGTGGATAGGTGCTATTCGGAAAAAGGACGGCTAAGAGACTCTGTTTGGTCGTGCCAAGAGATACTGATTGGCTTCAGCTTGTCCTTGTTGGCATTCCCGTGGTGGCCGCAGAATGTAAGCTCGCCAGTTTCCAATTTGACCCTAATAAATGCCTGTGCGCCGCAGACGTCACAGCGATCGGATGCGGTGAGTGTTGGTAGTGAGCTCGTTTCCATGATTAGAAATATAACCAGAAGCTGTGACAGTTATTTCATGTGTCGCAATGTTTCGCTAATCGCGAAGTGTTAGAAGCCAAATTTTCCTGCAATGACCTATTGTTTCGACGTGGAGAGCTATTCAGCAAGGCACCTGTCCGTTCTCGAGGGCCTAGAGGCTGTTCGTAAACGCCCCGGTATGTATATCGGCTCAACCGATACCAGGGGCCTTATGCACTGCGTCTGGGAAATCATCGATAATTCTGTAGATGAGGCATTGGCAGGTTACGGAAATCTAATCACAGTGGAACTGTTCTCCGATGGCTCGGTTCAGATAAGTGACATGGGTCGTGGTGTTCCAGTAGACCTTGAGCCTAAAACCGGTCTCACAGGCGTAGAAGTAGTTTTCACCAAGCTTCACGCGGGTGGCAAGTTCGGCGGTGGCTCTTACGCCAGCTCGGGTGGTCTGCATGGAGTGGGTGCTTCCGTGGTGAACGCACTTAGCTCAAGGCTGGACGTCGAAGTAGATCGTGGTGGCAAGACACACTCGATGTCCTTTAAGAAGGGCGAGCCAGGAATCTTTGATGGAAAAGGACCGGATGCCAAATTCAAGCCATTTCTAAAGAAGAGTGAGCTGAAAGTTTCCGGAAAGGTTGAGAAGAAGAGGACTGGAACACGAGTCCGGTTCTGGCCTGACCGTCAGATTTTCGACCCCAAGGCCGAGCTTTCTCTTCCTGATCTTGAGGCGAGGCTTAGGCAGACAGCATTTCTAGTCCCAGGGTTGACCTTGATAGCGAAGGACTCGAAGGGCAAGGAAATCAAGTTTTCCTTTGCCGGTGGTCTTACAGAATACGTCGGCTTCTTGGCTAAAGATGCAGAACTAATTCCAACCAAGCGAATTGTTGCCACCGACTCCTTCAGTGAAACAGTTCCAGTTCTAGATCCAAAGACAGGATCGATGGAATCCAAGGAGGTCGAACGCAGTTGCAAGGTCGACATTGCAATGCGTTGGGGGACTGGTTATGAGACTGAAATTCGAAGCTTCGTCAACATTATTTCCACATCCAAAGGTGGATCCCATTTGGCTGGATTTGAACAAGGAATCCTCAAAGCCTTCCGCTCTGCTGTCGAGGCAAACGCCAGGAAATTCAAGGCAACAGGTCTAAAGATTGAACGTGAGGACATCCTCACCGGCTTGACTGCCGCTATTGCCGTCAGCTTCCCAGAGCCACAGTTTGAGGGTCAAACCAAGGAAACTCTTGGAACGCCGGCGATAAAAGGGATTGTCGCTAGTGCGGTAACCAAGTACTTCGATCAATTCCTCGCTGGAAAAATTCGTGGCACCAAAGCCGAGGCTGAAAAGCTTCTCGAAAGAGTAGTCAGTGAGGCCAAGGCCCGCATAAGTGCTCGAGATGTCAAAGACACTCAACGGCGAAAGAACGCCCTTGAAAGCTCAACATTGCCTGCGAAGTTGGTCGATTGTCGAGCCAGCGCCACAGATGGCTCAGAGCTCTTCATAGTTGAGGGTGACAGTGCCTTGGGTACGGCGAAGCTGGCTCGGGATAGCGCTTTTCAAGCTCTGCTTCCAATCCGCGGAAAGATTTTGAATGTTCAAAAGGCTTCTATCTCCGACATGCTCTCAAACGCTGAGTGTGCCTCAATCATTCAGGTCATAGGGGCTGGTTCGGGTAGAAGTTTCGAGCTGGATGCCGCTCGCTACGAAAAAATCATCTTGATGAGCGATGCCGATGTTGACGGAGCTCACATTCGCACTCTTTTATTGACGCTGTTCTTCCGATACATGAGACCTCTGGTCGAGGCAGGAAGAGTCTTCGCGGCAGTTCCACCACTTCACCGGGTTATCACTGGAACCGGAAAGAACAAGGAGACCATCTACACATATTCACAACAGGAGTTAGTCGATCTTCTGAAGAAGTTGGATAAGGCTGGCAAAAGTTATGAGATGCCAATTCAGCGTTATAAAGGCCTCGGTGAAATGGATGCCGACCAGCTGGCTGACACAACAATGAACCCAGCTCAGCGACTACTTAGGCGCATTAATGTCAGCGATGCTGAGGCTGCTGACGAAGTGTTCGAATTGCTCATGGGTAATGAGGTGGCACCAAGACGTGACTTTATTGTTGATTCAGCCGATGAATTTGATCGTGAGCGTATAGACGCCTAAATTGCTCCGGCAATGTAGGAAGGAGACTTCTTACCTGAGCCGTCTCTCTTCTCATCGACAGCTGGAGACTTAACTATCGACTCCTTTTCGTCGAATAGGGTTGGGGTTGACTCTGTGAAGCGAGCGAAGTAAATCTGGTCTTCGTTTTTCAGGAACTTGTGGCAGCGCACACCCTTAGATCCTCGACCCTGCTTAGGAAATGCCTTCAGTGGTGTTAGCTTGAGGGTGCCGGGGTCTGTTTTGCCTAAAGCTGATGAACTGTTGGCAGCGGTGACGAGATATCCGCCGTCTGCTAAACGGCCAAAATATACGCACTTACCATCAACGTTGATTCCAGCCATGCCTGCTGCAGGAAGACCCTGGGGTCTCACAGCCTCTGCCGAGAATGCAAGCAAGTTGCCAGCTTCAGTGACAAAACCGATGGTCTCATCGTCACCGGCCGAGAGTGCACCAACGAGGAAGTCTTTATCCTTCAAATTCATCAGGCTCACTTCGTGCTTATCTGGCAATGGTCCTGTGATTCGCTTGACGACTCCCTGTGCGGTTCCCATGGCGAAGGGAGCTTCTGACGACCAGTTGAGAACTCCTAACACTTTTTGTTTTGTGCCGAGGAACTTAGCTGCCGGTATGGCCGATCCTTCGGGGACATCACTCACGTGAATCTGGATCGCAGTTCCGTCACTTAGAACCAGTCCAATATCGCTGCGAAGGCTAGTCTCCAGAGATACGCCTCGACCTGCAGAGTCTGAGCGATAAATGTTCCCTGTGGGGGAGAGTGTTACCCAAGCCGGCTCGTCGGACAGTTCCGTCACGGAGGCTGGCTTTCGCCTTATCTCAATGCCACTTCCGTCAATCAGCTCTGTTCTTCTGTCGGTTGCGTGAGCTTTCTTGACCTCGGTAAGTTCCTTGGCAATTTGCTTTTTTAATACCTTTTCGTCACTGAGTATGTTCTTTAGCTCTTCAATCTCATCTCTGAGTTGATTGGCTTCCTGTTCGAGTTCAAGAATGCTCAACTTGGTTAGTCTTCTTAGCTTTAGCTCCAGGATGTATTCGGACTGAAGGTCGGAAAGATCGAACACCTTCCTGAGCTTCTTTTTGGCGTCCTCAGCTGTGTCGGATGAGCGAATAACTTCGATTACTTCATCAATGCTCAGGACAGCAAGCTGAAGACCCTCAATAAGGTGAAGCCTCGCTTGCCGCTTGTCCAACCTATTTCGGGATCTTCTGGTTATTACCTCGGTTCTGTGCTCGAGATATAGCTTTAGAAGATCTAGTAGGCCCAGTTGCTGCGGCCTGCCCTTGACAAGGGCCACGTTGTTTATGCCAAACGTCTCCTCCAAAGGAGTAAGACGATATAGAGCCTCCGTGACCGAGGATGGGTCAACACCGCTCTTGAGCTCAATGACGAGTTTCAGCCCATTTTCTCTGTCGGTTAGGTCGACTACGTTGTGTATTCCCTGCAGCTTCTTGCTATTTACGCCGTCACGTATTTTTTCGATTACGCGCTCAGGTCCAACTGAGAGAGGAAGCTCAGTAATTACCAAACCAGTCCTGCGAGGGGCTACAGACTCAACCGAAATCTTGGCTCGCATGCGGAAGGTGCCTTTGCCAGTCGAGTATGCATCTGTAATTCCCTCGGAGAGAAGAATTACTCCGCCACTTGGTAGGTCAGGCCCAGGAACAAGATCCATGATCTGCTCAAGCGATGACTTTGGCTTTTGAATGAGTAGAAGTAGGGCATCTATGACTTCGCCGAGATTGTGAGGGGGCATGTTGGTTGCCATACCAACTGCGATACCACTAGCGCCATTGACCAGGAGGTTTGGAAAGGCAGCAGGCAAAACTTCTGGTTCTGTGAGTTGGGCGTCATAGTTCGGGACAAAATCAACCGTGTCCTCATCTAGCGACTCATTAAGTGCCATGGAGGCACTCGTAAGTCTTACCTCGGTGTATCTGGCTGCAGCTGGACCGTCGTCCAGGGATCCAAAGTTTCCATGACCATCAATAAGGGGAAGGCGCAAGCTGAAAGCCTGAGCCATGCGGACAAGCGCATCGTAGATGGCTCCATCACCATGCGGATGAAGCTTTCCCATTACCTCGCCAGTTACACGGGCGGATTTAACATGGCCCCTATCTGGTCGCAAGCCCATCTCACCCATCTGGTAGATGATTCTTCTCTGAACAGGCTTTAGACCATCCCGAACATCGGGCAGGGCTCTTGAGTAGATGACAGAGTAGGAATACTCAAGAAATGACTGCCGCATCTCCTGTGCAACATCAACATCCAGGATACGTTCTTGATTTTTGGTCATATCTTCCAGCTGTGCAAAACTTGGCGGGTGCCATTGACTTTACCCCGACCTCCCAAGGATTTAGGGGCTATTCGGCACGTGTTCCAATCTGCCTTAGACAGCGTGCAGGGAAACTCCAATGCCCTCGGACTTCCTAAAAAACGCAAGGTGTTAGTGATATTGATTGACGGCCTGGGTGTCGAAAATCTCAGGCAAAGATCTGGTCACGCTCCGTTTCTATCTAGCCAACTCAAGATAAGCAAACCCATTACTGCATCCTTTCCAGCCACCACCTCTGTAAACATCGGATCCTTCGCCACAGGCATGATGACTGGTTCACATGGCCTGATCGGACATCAGGTTTGGGATAGGAACCATGACGAGCGCATAAATCTGCTTGTCGGTTGGAATGAAAGAACTGACCCAACAATATGGCAGCCTCACGAATTGGTGAGTGAACGTGCAAGCAGTCTAGGAATTACTGCCAATGTAATAGCGGCTGAGGAGTATAGGAACACTCCTTTCACGACAGCAACCATGCGTAAGACAAACTTCATAGCCGCTGACACAATCGCAGATCGGATAGAGAGAGCTATTGAG
This sequence comes from uncultured Aquiluna sp., assembly GCA_964480885.1. Lineage (GTDB taxonomy): Bacteria > Actinomycetota > Actinomycetes > Actinomycetales > Microbacteriaceae > Aquiluna. The sequence goes on from CAYZRV010000001.1 coordinate 108,654, forward strand.
GTGGCAGCTGGGAGGGAGGATTCAATCAGCTATGTCTACTTTCCTGAGCTGGATAAATTTGGACATCAGAATGGTTGGACCAGTAGCGGATGGGCAAGCATTCTCGAAGAGATTGACTCTGCACTCTTTAAGCTGTCTGGCAAGCTTGGGAAGGCAGGAATGTTGGTCACAGCCGATCATGGAATGGTTGAAACAACCAAAGATAGGCAGCTAATCCTTGATGAATATCTGTCAAACCTTAGCCTTGAGTTTTTTGGTGGAGATACTCGCACAAGCTACCTCTACTTTTCCAACCCAGAGGATGCCAAGATCGCGATTAGTCAATTGGACAAACTCAACTATGCCTTCGGGGCACACCTAACAGATGAACTGGTAGAGGCAGGTTGGTATGGAGAGATTGGGAAAGAGGCAGGGGACCGACTGCCGGAGCTAGTGCTGTTGAGCAAATCGAACTACACGCTTTATCACAGCAAGTTCTCAAAGCAGCGAGCGTTCAACATGATTAGTCATCACGGCTCAATTAGCGAAACGGAATTAAAGGTCCCGCTCTTCAGAATTGGATTCTGAGTTCGCTGTTCCCAGCACGATCTCGTCCCAACTGGGCAGAGACGTTCTACCCTTAGCAGGAGCGGGCCTCACGGTTGTCTCTTGCATTTCCCTGCGAGCCCTGAGCTCTTCCACCAAATCTAAAACAGAGGCTGTGTGCTCTTCTTCAGGTTCGTAAATCTCTTGACTGTATACAGGAGCTGGCTCCGAGGTCGCGGGCAGGGTTGCAATCACTAAATCTGTCTGCGAGTGAAGAAGGGTTAGATTCGTCGCGCTGCTGTCCAGCGGCTCTAAGTGACGCAGCTTTGGATCAAATCTCCAACGCATTGTTCCTTCGGATTCAACTTCTAGAATCCATTGGTCGTTGTCCCGATAAATCCTGGTGCTGCTTCCAGGGTGATCCCTATCCAGCACGATACCGAACTCGGTCATATGGTTTCCATCAGCGATAGGTGTCGAAAGAGCACTGTCCAGCAGATAGCGCAATTCATCCTGAATCGGAGCAGCAAAGGGTTCAAGTGAGCTGACTGTTACGCCAAGCTCAGCTGCCAGATCTTCGATTGATGTTCCATGGCGGAGCCTCTGCTGAATGTCCTTTGGGGATATATCAACCTGAGAGGGCCTGGGTGATGGCTTCAGTGCCGCTTGTAGGTCCTCTGACAGCAGGGCCGTGTGCCTAGCACCGTCAGGAGTCTCGAAGGTGAGTAGGTCACCTTCGCGAGAAACAAATCTAAGCTCCATGGGCACTCCTTAGCCTGAATTTTGACACCCTAGCTGTCCCTTTTCTGGTTATTTGCTAGGCGAGTTCTTAACAGTTTTTGTCTCTCGCGAGCCAGATTTGCAAAATTTGCAGGGCTAAGGCATAGTTTGCGCGTAATTCTCAGGAGGCTAGATGGCAACTGACTACGATGCCCAGCGCAAGACAGACGACGAGACTGAGTCGCTCGAGGCTATTAAGGAACGAATCCCTGCCAAGCCAACAATCTCTGATGATGACACGGACAACGTTGATAGCTTCACTATCCCAGATGTTGTCAATGAGGAACTAGAGGTTGTAGTTCTTCCTCAGCAGGACAACGAGTTCACTTGCATAAGTTGCTTCTTGGTAAAGCCCAAAGCTCAGCTTGGAAAGAGAAGTAAGTTAGGACCTGTCTGCAAGGAGTGCAACGGCTAACTCCTTCGGTCTTCTTGTGCTGATCACAATGTAAGGCGTTGGGTCATCTTCATCTGAAACGTCAATCTTTATTCCAGACTTTATGTTTCCCCTTATCAGTAGTTGTGCTCGTGCATCGGCTCCGGGACCAATTAGGTTCTTGAGCTCATCTGCATCTAGCGATGATGGATTAGCTAATACATCGAGAGGAATTTTGAATCTTGAAACCTTGAGCACATCTTCGGTTACTTCAATGGTTGGAGATAGCAGAAGAAAAAGTGCCAGCGTTGCAACGAGAGCAATAGTGGCAAACCAGAGACCTACTTCAACACCAAAGGGGAGGGTAGCGAGTAAAACCATGGGGAAAGACAGCGATAGAGCAGCAAACATGCCCACGGATGGGTAGAGCCGTTCCCTATATCTCACTCAGATAGATTACGCTCGTGGGGTGAGCGTGGAAGTACTAATCATCGCAGAGGAAGAATTCCTTCCGACATATGCCAACCCTGGGGATGCAGGTGCCGACCTAAAGGCCTCTCAAGATGCAATCGTTCCTGCTCGTGGTCGAGTCCTTGTTCAAACTGGAGTGAGAATTGCACTTCCCGCTGGACACGTTGCCCTCGTGCATCCGCGATCAGGCTTAGCGGCTAAGCACGGCATAACTGTCTTGAATACACCTGGAACTGTTGACGCGGGCTATCGAGGTGAAATTATGGTCACGCTCTATAACTCAACGGATGAGGATTTCAAGGTGAATCGTGGTGACAGGATTGCTCAGCTTGTAATTCAAAAGTTTGAACATGCCAACTTCATTCAAGTGACCGAACTGCCTGATTCCGCCAGGGGAACTGGTGGATTTGGTTCCACAGGAAGAAGCTAGAACTTGGAAAAAGTAGCACCAATCGACCGAGAGACGGCCGGCCCATTTGATGTCAGTGAGGTGGGCCTTCTCACCCCATATCTCGACTTCGGCTCAATTCGAATTGCTCCCAGAAACGAGATGCAAATTAGAGCGGACGTGGATGAAGCAAACAAGAGGGTGGTTGCAATAACGCTTGAGGTGAACAAGCACAAAATGCAGCTACAGGCATTTGCTGCAACTCGGTCAGAGGGGCTTTGGCTTTCAACAATAGAAGCTCTGAGCAAGTCGATTGGCGAGCAGGGAGGTCAGAGCGCAAAGCGCACGGGACCACTTGGTATTGAACTCTTCGCACAAGTTCCAAACCCAGAGCGAACTTCGGTTTTCATTGGCTGCGATGGCCCGAGGTGGTTCCTCAGGGGAGTGATATCAGGCGATGACCTATCTGGCGCACACTACCAAGAGATGATAAACATCTTCAGAACTACCGTCGTAAATCGCGGTGATACCGCACTCCCACCTGGCGATCTACTGCCATTGAAGCTGCCGGTTGGCAATGAATAGGGAAGACGATGTCGCCAAGCGACTTGGACTTAGCAAGGGCGAGAATGGATATCAGCTAGATAGCAAATCTCTGCTGGCTGGAATTGGTGGTTGGTTAGGAATTGCCGAGGCTGTCTTACCAGCGACAGTCTTCTCCACGGTCTATGCAATAACTAGGGAAGCTCTGCCCTCGGTAATTGGTGCTGGAGGCCTCTCCCTGATATTCCTTCTGTTTCGATTGGTCAGAAGGCAATCTCTGCAGCAAGCCGTAATTGGAGCCTTGGCCATCGGCCTTGCCGCTTTCCTAGCGCTGCGAGATGGTGGGCAGGCAGCCGACTACTTCCTTCCTGGCTTCCTTACAAACGCAGCCTACGGTTCGGTTCTATTGATATCGGTACTGATCCGAAGGCCGTTGCTTGGTTATGCCGCACAGCTTCTATTCGGTCTGAATAACTGGCGAACAAGCCGTGAATACAAGAGACTGCGAATGATCACCTTGATTTGGGTTGGCTTCTTCGGCATGAGGCTTGCGGTCCAGGTTCCGCTATATCTGACCAACCAGGTCGAGCTATTGGCCGCTTCCAGGGTGATCATGGGAGCACCCGCCTACGCAGGCCTATTGGCACTCACGTGGGTGCTGATGAGGCGTATCGCATCGGATGAGAGCGGTAAATTAGACCCTGAATCCAAGGAGAAATCAGATGGTGAGTAGTTTTTCAGCTGAAAAATACCTAGAAGTCGGCGGCAAGAAGTACAAATACTTCAGCATGGCAAGCCTGGGAGCCGAGAATCTTCCATACTCTTTGAAGATTCTGCTTGAGAACATGCTGCGAACCGAAGATGGCGCAAACGTCACAGCAGATCACGTCAAAGCGCTTGTGAACTGGGATCCTAAGAGTGAGCCCGATACAGAGATTCAATTCACTCCTGCCCGAGTAATCATGCAGGACTTCACTGGTGTTCCCTGCGTTGTTGATCTCGCCACAATGCGTGAGGCAGTCGCTGAGCTCGGGGGAGATCCTCAGCAGATTAACCCACTAGCCCCCGCTGAACTTGTGATTGACCACTCTGTTGTAATCGATGTTGCAGGCTCACCGGACGCAGCTGAAAGAAACGTCGAGTATGAATACCAAAGAAATGGGGAGCGTTACCAATTCCTGAGGTGGGGCCAGACGGCTTTCGACAACTTCAAGGTTGTTCCACCAGGAACCGGCATTGTGCACCAGGTCAACATCGAGTACTTAGCTCGGGTGGTAATGACACGCGAGATGGAAGGTGAGCTGGTTGCCTACCCAGATAGCTGTGTGGGAACTGATTCACACACAACCATGGTCAATGGTCTTGGAGTTCTCGGCTGGGGTGTTGGTGGAATAGAGGCTGAGGCAGCGATGCTCGGTCAACCAGTTTCAATGCTGATTCCCAAGGTCGTTGGTTTCAAGCTCACAGGTTCGATTCCAATAGGAGCAACCGCAACCGATGTTGTTCTAACCATTACCGAAATGCTTCGTAAGCACGGAGTGGTTGGAAAGTTTGTTGAGTTTTATGGCTCGGGTGTATCTAAGGTTCCGCTGGCTAACCGAGCGACCATTGGAAACATGTCTCCAGAGTTCGGTTCAACCGTCGCAATCTTCCCAATTGATGATGTGACGCTGGACTATCTCAGAACCACTGGTAGGTCTGAGGAGCAGATTGCTCTAGTTGAGGCCTATACAAAAGCGCAGGGGCTTTGGCATGACAGTGCCATTGAACCAAACTATTCCGAGTATCTCGAGCTTGATCTTTCGACTGTTGTGCCATCTATCGCTGGGCCAAAGCGTCCGCAAGACCGAATTGCACTATCAGACAGCAAGAGTGCATTTGCAAAGGACGTATTGAACTACTCAACGACCGTGGCTACCGCTCCAGTCAAGGGCAAGGATTATTCTCTGACTCACGGTGCCGTGACTATTGCCTCTATCACCTCCTGCACTAACACCTCGAACCCTTCCGTAATGCTGGCAGCGGGACTTTTGGCAAAGAAGGCCGTTGAGAGAGGCCTTAAGGCTAAGCCATGGGTTAAAACCTCATTAGCTCCAGGGTCCAAGGTGGTTACCGACTACTACGAAAAAGCTGGCCTTACTCCATACCTAGACAAATTGGGATTCAACCTTGTCGGATACGGTTGCACCACCTGCATCGGTAATTCAGGTCCATTGGCCGAGGAAATCTCGGAAGCAATCAACGAAAACGAACTTGCAGTATCGGCAGTTCTTTCGGGCAATAGAAATTTTGAAGGTCGCATCAATCCCGACGTGAAGATGAATTATCTGGCATCTCCGCCACTTGTAATTGCTTACTCCCTGGCAGGGACGATGGATTTCGATTTTGAATCACAGCCTTTGGGTAAGGATGCAAATGGCTCAGATGTTTTTCTGAAGGATATCTGGCCAACTCCTGACGAGGTTCAGAGCACAATCGATACCTCGATTTCGAGTGAGATGTTCACAAAGCAGTACTCCTCCGTTTTTGAAGGGGACAGCAGATGGAAGTCTTTGCCAACTCCCGAAGGTGCGGTCTTTGACTGGGATGAAAATTCCACCTATGTTCGCAAGGCACCATATTTTGATGATCTCAAGATGACTCCTGATCCCGTAACTGACATCTCATCGGCCCGGATTCTGGTGAAGCTTGGCGACTCAGTCACCACCGACCACATTTCCCCTGCGGGTTCAATCAAGGTTGATTCACCGGCTGGTAAGTATCTGCAAGAGCGTGGGGTTTCGAGAGTTGACTTCAACTCTTATGGCTCTCGAAGAGGCAATCACGAGGTAATGATTCGCGGAACCTTTGCCAACATAAGACTCCGCAATCAACTATTGAATGATGTTGAAGGCCCTTACACAAGAGACTTCACAACTGAAGCTGGAGACAAAGTCTTTATTTTTGATGCTTCCGAAAATTACAAAGCTGCGAACACCCCTTTGGTAGTGCTGGCTGGCAAGGAATACGGAAGTGGTTCGTCGAGGGATTGGGCGGCAAAGGGAACTTCGCTGCTCGGAGTCAAGGCCGTGATAGCCGAGAGTTTCGAGAGAATTCACCGCAGCAATCTGATCGGCATGGGCGTGCTTCCACTGCAGTATCCGTCGGGTCAATCTGCTGATTCCTTGGGCCTTGATGGAACTGAAGAGCTTGAGATAACCGGCATCACCAAGCTAAATGAAGGCTCAACACCAAAGACAGTCAGAGTGGTCGCCAGACCAACCAGCCACTCCCCGGCAAACAAGGCAGAGATTTCATTCGATGCTGTTGTCCGCATAGATACTCCAGGTGAAGCTGACTACTACCGAAACGGTGGCATCCTTCAATACGTGCTACGTTCCCTAGTCTCTTAGGTCACTTAGGCATTGCTGGATGGGTTGAGCCACAATCTCTACTTGCCAGGCTCTCGCGCCTAGGGTTAGCAGTTGCTGCTCAATTGAATCTTCTGGTGCAAAGGCAACGCGCCTGAGGTACTCCGGTGTCAGGAGAATTTCAGTCGCAATGCCTAACTCCTCGGCACGCCCAGCAACCAACGGCCTTAAGTTTTGTAGGCGATTATGTGCCTCTGGAAAACGCCTTTCCCAGTTGCGATGGTTGGGAATGTGATCCTCATCTGCCTCTAATTCGGATATTTCATATTCGGTTGAGAGTTCAATAGCCCGCCACCAAGAGTCCAGTTTGGATCTCGATGCCCTACCTTGAAAAAGTTTGTTTGAAGCCAATTCCTTCTTTGTCTTTGGCATTTGGTCGACTACGGCCATTATTGAGCGGTCAGGAATCAGTCGACCTGGAGCTATGTCTTCACTCCGAGCAATCTCTTCTCTCGTTGAATACATACTGGCGGCAACTTTGAGTTTTGCTTCGTCCTTGATCTTTGTGATTCCTGGAAGGGATCGCCAGGGTTGTATCCGTTGTGGTTTTGGTTGAAAAGTTAGAAGCCTTTCAAACTCTTGCTCGGCCCAGACAGTCCTGTTGAGCTCCTTGAGCTTTGTGCTGAGAGCACTCTCCAATTCGTGAAGCACATCAACATCTAATGCAGCGTAAACAAGCATGGACTGAGGGATCGGTCTAATTGACCAGTCCGCTGCGCTGTGTTCTTTCTCCATTTCCAGAGCTAGCAGTTCCTCAACAATTGAACTCAGGCCGAATCTTTCCATGCCGCAGAGTCTGGCTGCCAACTCGGTATCGAATATTTCCTTTGGCCGCATTCCAATTTCGCTAAGGCATGGGAGGTCCTGGGTTGCCGAGTGGAGAATCCATCGTTTGTTATTTACAAGATTCGACAACCGGGGGAGAAATTGGCGGACCAGGGTGGGGTCCACTAAAAATATTCTGTCCGTGGTTGAAAACTGAACCAAGTACGCACTGCTGCCATAGCGGAATCCACTTGCTCTTTCTGCATCTATACCTAGAGACTGATCGACTTCTAGAAAAGAGAGTGCACTCTGCAGTTGCTCTTCGTTCTCCACCAGGAAGACTGCTCTTCGCGGTTCAATCAGCTTCAAGCCAGTCTCACTACCTCATGCTGTGACGGTGGCAATCCAGATATCATGGCAAGCAAATCCATCCAACCCTTTAGGTGGGAAGCAAGGTCAAAATTGACCGGTGCCCAACTGGCACGTATCTCGATTTCGGCGAACTGCGATTGCCCAACTAGTGCGCCGTGACCGGTGGAAATAACCGTTGTTGTGGTTCCAGCTTCGTGTGCAAAGTCAGCACCGTGGCTTCGAAGAGCATCCTTGAGCCATTCCCAGGGAAGGTTTGCCGAGTATTCATCCTTTGCCAGCTCGAGTTCAACTGGGGATTTCGCGTAACCGATGATCCTGAACTCCGAGTGCCAACCCTCTGGTTGCTTTGGGTCACGACAAAAAACCAAGCGACTTACTCCGTGATCAGAGGATATCTCGTGATTAATCTCAACAGATAAGGCCAGCGCCTCTGGAGCGATCCCCTTCGGGCTGGGGATTTGAGAAAGTTCCATCTCGGCCCTGGGGACTGCGCTTTGAAGCCCAAGCAGCATGCCGGAGAAGGGCTCAGTTAGCCCTGAGAGGGACAATTCCACCCAAAGAAATTACCTCGAGAATGGCCAATCTAGGCCTTGCCACGCCCACTCACACGAGCAATAACCAGTTCTTCCAATTCAGTCTGCGTCTCAATGACTAAATCCTGCTCATTCACAAAAGTGAGGAGTCCTTCTTGAGATTTGGAACTTAGAAATGCATCCACATCTACCAAGCTAGCTAGTTCACAAAAACCAGTCGGACCAAACTCTGTGTGAACAGAGCTAAATCCCATAGCCCTTAGAGCCTCGATAGCATCCGAGTAATCCATTTCCGATAACCAAACAATTTTGTCTTTGTGCTGAACGAGATTTGGGTAGTGGCGCTCTGAGTTGGTGAGGATTGCCAATCTAGCTTTCGAAGGCAGTTTGTAGTTTTCAAGTTCCGCCGTAAGACCGCTGGTGAGAACAACCTGTGCTCTGGATCTAAACCACTTCAGAAGTGTCAGATCGGTCTCGTTACCGAGTCCTCTTGAGTTACCCTCAGCTGACCAGGCGAGCCCCTGATCGCTGACAACCAATGATGCAGTTACTAAACCAGGGGACAGGTGCGAAAAATCAAGCACCGATTAGCTCTCGAGTCTTTCGCTTGATCCGATACAGCATTCCACGCATTCCTCTGACTCTCAGGGGTGAGATAAGTTTCTCCAGACCGAGCTCGGTCGGGAAGTCGTCGGACAGGCCGATTATTTCAGCAGCAGATTTGCCATTAAGGGCCGAATTTAGAATCGATGCGAAACCACGAGTTGTTGGCGCTTCCTTCGGAGCGGAGAAGAAGATTTCAACCCTGTCCTTATTTCCCTCGACTGCAATAAAGACGGGTGCCTGACATTCTTCGACCCTCTCCATCAGATGCGGATTTTCACCAAAACGTGTTGGAGGCTCAGGAAGTGACTCACTAAATTCGAGCAACAGCTCGAGCTTTTGCCGATCAGGTGTTAGCTGAAATTCTTCAACTATCTGCTGCGCAGAACTCAAGCAAACACTCCAGGTTCCTCACCGACTGCCACTGGAACACCAACGAGGTTTCCCCACTCGGTCCAGCTGCCATCGTAATTCCTGACGTCCTTGACTCCCAGAAGATATTTCAAGGCAAACCAGGTGAGCGATGATCTTTCACCAATTCGGCAATAGGTTATGAAAGGATCGGTCGGCTTAAATCCGGTTTCAGTAAAAAGTAGATTCTCAAGCTCTGCTCGCCTCTTAAAAGTGGAATCTTCTTGCACCAGCTTCCCCCAGGGGACATTTCTTGCTGATGGAATGTGTCCACCCCTTGCGGCACCTTCATTTGGATACTCGGGCATGTGAAGTCTTTCCCCCGAATACTCCTGAGGTGATCGAATGTCAACCAGGGGATTGGGGGTGTGCTTTGCGATGTCATCGCGGAAAGCCCTGATTGTTTTGTCGTTTCTTTCAACCACTGGATATGCCGATCCCTGTCTGGAAGGTACTTCTTTCGTAATTTCTCTTCCTTCGGCAACCCACTTCAAACGACCCCCATCCAGGAGTTTGACATTCTCATGTCCAAAGAGCTTGAACACCCAGAAGGCATAGGCAGCCCACCAGTTCGATTTGTCGCCGTATAGGACAACAGTGTCATCTCTGGAGATGCCCTTTGCACTCATCAGTTGGCTAAATCCTTCGCCATTTAGGTAGTCCCTGCGAACCTTGTCGTTCAGATCTGTGTGCCAGTCGAGCTTGACTGCAGTGGGGATGTGACCCGTGTCATAGAGAAGAATGTCTTCATTTGATTCGACCACAACTACCTTCGAGAGGTTCGAAGCAAGCCACTCGGTGGTGACAAGTACATCTTGATGGGCATACTCACTGAACTTATCTGTCTGACTCATGGCTATTACTTCCCTAAACTAACGGTTTGGTGGTGATCTGATTGCTAGAACAAAGGCCGGATGGGGTCAATTCCCTGGTCCAGCTATTCCCAGAGATCTCCGTGGAAAAGCTTATGGGACAGCTCCAGCCCCCTCCAGAGTTCGCTTCCAGTCGATTTGAGAATTACAAGCCGGATTCAAGGTTTCCCTCGCAGAAAGAGGCTCTTGAACAAGCGAAACAATTTGTAACACCACAGAGAAAACTCTTTGGAAAGCAAGCTAGTCACGCAGGGATTTATCTGGATGGTGGTTTTGGAGTTGGAAAGACACACCTATTAGCAAGCGTGTGGCACACATGGGTCGGCAAGAAGGCCTTTGGAAGTTTTCTTGAATATACATCTCTTATCGGATACTTAGGTTTTGCAGAAGCCATCAAGCTGTTCCGCAACTACAAGTTGATTTGCATCGACGAGTTTGAGCTTGATGACCCAGGGGACACCATGATGATGTCAAGGTTTCTAAAAGAGCTTTCAGCTCTCGAAGTTAGGTTTGCAGCAACGAGCAATACACCTCCGAATGCCTTGGGGCAGGGAAGATTCGCAGCAGATGATTTCAGAAGAGAGATAGCTGGAATAGGGGACAGGTTTCAAATATTGACCGTTGATGGCGAGGACTATCGACATCGAGATATAGAAGCCCACTCAAGAAACTACTCAGAGCGTGAACTTCGCGACTGGCTTTCCTTGCAAGAGGATCCCTTCCTAGACGATTTAGCCAAATTACTGCAGCACCTCTCCAAACTTCATCCAACGAGATTCCGAGCGTTGATATCGCCTGTTGGCAGTTATGCAATATCTGGCGTTTTTCAACTTCATGATCAAGTGGCGGCCCTGAGATTCGTCGTATTCATCGATCGTCTCTATGAGCAGCAGATTCCACTTCGAACATCGGGGGACATCTCGATAACTGATGTCTTTAGTCCCGAGATGCTTCAGGGTGGTTATCGGAAAAAGTACCTTAGGGCAGTTTCTAGACTTGGTGCACTCTGCGAGCTCTACTGACTCTTTGCGAGCTTTTTGTAGTAGCGACCCCTTGCTTGCGCAACATAAGCACCAAAGGCGAGTGATAGCAGCGATCCAATGATCACCGCAAGCGTTGCCTCAGCCCTGATTTCAGGTATCGATTCGAACGCAAGGTTTGTCATCAGTAACGAAACAGTGAAACCAATACCTGCTAGACCTGCAATGGCTGCGAAGTCTGGAAGCCTGAGGGGAAGTCGGGCATCCGGATTTACAAGGCGGTTAGCCAGAATTGCAAAGAGGGTAATTCCCAAGATCTTGCCGACTGGTAGCGCCAGTGTGATTCCAGTAAAGACCGAGGAGATTTCTCCTTCAAAAGTTGGCAGAACAATTGCGACGGCGAAGAAGGCAAAGAGCGGCAGGGAAACCGTATTAGTCCATGGCTGAATCTTGCCGACTAATGAGTGGGCCCTTGAGGCTGGAATTATTAGTCCCAGCACGACGCCGGCAATTGTTGCGTGGACACCGCTTTGGTACACCGCATACCAAATGAGAAGGAAGCTCAGAAATCTGATGGCAACGATTGGAAGTCTTGGCACTCTCTCAGCAATTGCATGCGCAGCAAGAATTAGTGCCGCAGCAAAGAGCCATTCAATCCTGACATCGCTTGTGTAGAACAGAGCGATGATTGAGATCGCAACCAGATCATCAAAGATTGCAAGTGCGAGTAAAAATATGCGAGCGGACTTCGGCAGGCCCCTGCCAAATATGGCTAGAACACCAAGGGCAAATGCGATGTCCGTAGCTGTTGGGATTGGCCAACCAATCATGTAGGGGGTGTTCCAGTTGAATGCTGCATAAATTGCAGCTGGAACTACAATTCCGCCGATTCCGGCAATCACAGGTAAAAGTGCGGTTGAAAGCCTGGAAAGGACCCCAATGGTGAGCTCGTATTTGAGTTCAAGGCCAGCCACTAGAAAGAAGGTGGCAAGAATTAGATCAGATACCCAATGCTCGATGGTGAGTTTTAGATCAAGTGCTTCGATACCCACATAGCTGAACTTAAAGTCAAGTAGCAGCGGACCAAGGGGGCTGTTGGCAAGAACCAGGCCAAGAATCGCCGCAGACAGAAGTAGCAGTGCAGCCGAGCGATCACTCTTCATAAAACCTCCTCGCCAAGAATACCTGCCCCACTTTGAACATTTGTCTCACACGTAACACGAAATTTACATTCTGCGTACATCAATGAAACACACAGCCTCGATTGTTGTCGCACTGGCCACTAGGGCCTTTAGGAGAGGAACTTTGATGTTAGATACTGGAAGTCTTGCCTGGGCAGTCACAGCTACTGCTTTTGTGCTGCTAATGACCCCTGGCTTGGCATTTTTCTATGGCGGTCTGGTTAAGGCCAAGAGCGTTGTCAGCATGATGATGATGAGCTTCGGCTCGCTTGCCCTAATTGGCGTCCTTTGGATTCTTTACGGATTTAGCATGTCGGCCGTTTCTTCGCCAATGGATTTCGCTGGCAATCCACTCGGCACCTTTGCACTTGAGGGATTGGATAACGACGGACTGATTGGAGCCGCCTTTGGTTCTACATTCGCGATTATTACCGTGGCACTGATTTCAGGCTCGATTGCTGACCGTGCAAAGTTCGGTCCATGGTTGGTGTTTGCAGGTGTTTGGGCAACGCTCGTCTACTTCCCCGTTGCATCCTGGGTTTGGGGTGGCGGTTGGATCATGGAACTTGGCAATTGGCTAAATGCTCCTTCGGTAATTGACTATGCAGGAGGTACTGCAGTTCACATCAACGCAGGAGCTGCCGCCTTAGCTCTATCAATTGTTCTGGGCAAGCGATTTGGATTTGCTAAAGGAATCATGCAGCCACACAACGTTCCGCTGGTTCTGCTTGGAGCAGCACTGCTGTGGTTCGGTTGGTTCGGGTTCAATGTCGGTGCGGAGTTCCTCAATGGAATGGAAAATGCTGGTTTGATCACAGTCAACACAATCGGTGCTACGGCTGCGGCCATTTTAGGTTGGCTCGTTGTTGAGAAAATTAAAGAGGGCAAGGCAACCTCAATCGGTGCTGCGTCCGGAGCAATTTCGGGTTTGGTAGCAATCACTCCTGCTTGTGCCAATGTGACCCCGTTCTGGGCACTGGTGCTTGGTGTGATTGCAGGCGTCGCTTCAGCCTTAGCGATTGAATTGAAGTTCAAGCTTGGATATGACGATTCTCTTGACGTGGTCGGAATTCACCTGGTTGCCGGTCTTATCGGAACCTTGTACCTGGGCTTCTTTGCAATCGACACGGGATTGTTCACTGGTGGCGACGCAGGACAGCTACTCGTCCAGACGATTGCTGCATTCGGCGTTCTTATCTACAGCTTCGTTCTTGCACTAGTCATTGGTCTTGCAATAGAGAAAACAATGGGCTTTAGGGTCAAGAGCGAAGACGAGATCGCTGGTGTGGATCTGGTTGTTCACGGAGAGGCTGCCTACTCCTTTGGCCAGGACGAGAAGGTATAGACCACAGAGCAAACCAACTGGATTGGGGGGTGGCTAATGCCACCCCTCTTTTCTGTGGCTGATTTTTGGTTTTATGGCATAATTCCTTTTGTTCCTAGGAACATGCGGATGTAGCGCAGTTGGTAGCGCATCACCTTGCCAAGGTGAGGGTCGCGAGTTCGAGTCTCGTCATCCGCTCGAGAAGAGGTTTCACCAAATAACGGTGGAGTGGCCGAGAGGCGAGGCAGCGGCCTGCAAAGCCGTATACACGGGTTCGAATCCCGTCTTCACCTCTTGCAACAGAAGGGCGATTGGCGCAGTGGTAGCGCGCTTCCCTGACACGGAAGAGGTCACTGGTTCGAACCCAGTATCGCCCACCAAACCTTCATGCATTGGTTGAAGTGAGTTTTCACTTGGTTAACAGAAATTCAATACTTTGGGCTGTATTTTGGCGATTATGAAGTCAAAAATTCAAAGGCGAGTCAGACTCGTTCTATCCCTATTTGCAGCTATTGCCATCGGAGCATCCACATTCAGTGCTCCAGCCTTTTCAGCAGGAGACTACTCCGCACCTAAGGCTCCCTTCCGTGTATCCGTGGTTCCTGAAAATGGAGGACTGAAAGTCTTCTGGAGCAGGGTCGCTGGTTCTCCAGCAATTTCCCACTACATAGTTTCCGGTGGTGTGAACAGCTGCCCTGTCATAGTTGATGGCAATGCTACGAGTGCAATGATGCCGGCTCTCTCACTAGATCCACTGCGCATATCTGTGCAAGCGGTAAATGAATACGGAATCTCTTCTGCTAGATCTACAACCGGAACAGTGACCCCCACTTCTGTTACGGATCAGCCTCTGAAGAGTGTGCAGTTGTTGCAGCTGAGCGACTTCCACGGACAGGTTGAAGCCAACAGGACATTTGGAGCGCCGTTGCTTGCGCTTAATCTTGAAGCAGAGAGAGCAAACAACGAAGCGACATTTACATTTTCCTCGGGTGACAACATTGGCGCTGCGCCACCAATTTCCTCCCAGTTTGCCGAGTTACCTACAATCAAGGCTTTGAATCTGATGAAGTTTGATGTTTCCAATTTCGGAAACCACGAGCACGACAGGCCGCTCGCCCACCTGCGCCAGATGATTCGCTATTCGGACTTCCAGTGGGTGTCGAGTAACTACAACTCACTGCGTGGACTTGATGCAGGAAATGGAAAGCGTGCAAAGAGTTACGTGATCCTCGAGCGTGACGGAGTTCAGGTTGGCGTCATTGGCGTAAACACTAAGGACACCCCCGAGCAGATTATGCCTGGCAATCTTGACTTCACTTACGCAGGCATGAGCTACAGCATCAGCATTTCAGACAATGCTGACTCCATCAATCGAGTTGCAGACTCCGCTCGTGCGGCAGGTGCAGACATGGTTGTTGCTCTAATCCATGAGGGTTGGAATACGAACACAGGCGGATCAGCAGTTGGCCCACTGATTGACTACGCAAAAACCTTGAAGGTTGACGTGGTTTACGGAGCACACTCGCACCAGACGTATTCTTCTGTTCACAACGGCAAGCTAACGGCAATGGTGAGAAATGCTGGCGTTGAGTACAACAAGACGCAAGTTTGTGTCAACACAGAAACAAACCGTGTACTCGGAGCTTCAAATGAGGTCATAACCACGAGCAACGCACCTGTTAAGAGTGGTGGCGATGCTTCGGTAGCCTCTATGATCACTGGCTACAAGTCTTCGCTAAATGCCAAGATGGACGTAAAGGTCGGCAAGGTTGCGACCATCACACCAATTGGAGGTGTGCCTCCTGTGCAGCGTTCTGGCGAACATGCATTTGGTAACTGGTCGGCTGACATTGTCAGAGCAAAGTATGGAACTGACTTTGCTCTCGTCAATGGTGGAGGTATTCGCTCCACATTCCCAGCATCGACATACACTCCTGCCGACAACACTCTCGTCCGGTCAGGGGCGACTGGTCCGTATGACATCGTCCTTGGCGACGTCTACACAATTCAGCCATTCGGAAACGTATTCAGTGTCATCGACGCTACGGGTTCCCAAATATGGTCAGCTCTTGAGAATGGTGTATCTCGTTATCCATCTGACGGTAGATGGCCTCATGTTTCAGGAATGAAGTTCACTGTCGATGTCACAAAGCCTGCTGGATCCAGAATAGTTTCGATTACGAAACTCGATGGAACAGCTGTACCAAAGGACTCGACAACCTACACCCTCGCTCTAACGGATTTCGTGGCGAAGGGTGGGGATGGATACAACATGTTTGATGTATCCAAGCTCCAAGTTCGTGATCTTGATGCTGACGTACTTGCTGACGCACTTAGGGCTGACGCAGCAGCAGGGAGAATCACCGAAATGAAACTTGACGGTCGAGTGACGGTCATCAAGTAAGAATCAAATATAGAAAGAGGGAGGGGAGACCCTCCCTCTTTTTATGCCCTTAGCTTGAGTACTTTTGCAGTGCCGGCTAAATGCCTTTTTGCCAAAGTTGAATCGTGGCTAAGGTTTCCACTCATGCCAGGAATTATCGAATGAATTTTCTCAACTTGTTCGGATCCGAAGAGCTTCTGCACAACCTGCAGCATCACATGTGCAGAAACAGATGCTCCTGGACTTGCCCCCAGAAGGCCTGCAATCGAACCATCTTTATTGGCAATCACCTCTGTACCAAATTGAAGGGAACCCTTCCCCTGAACTGGCTTTATGATTTGCGCTCTTTGTCCAGCTTCGTAATAGGTCCAGTCTTCGGACCTGGCACTTGGAACAAATTCCCTTAGCTGTTCAATCTTTGCCTTGCGGGATTTAGTTATCTCGCGGATCAGATATTTCAGCAAATCAAAGTTCTTTAGCGCAACGGTTATGTAAGGAATCAAATTGTGAGGCCTAACCGAAAGCGGAAGATCGAGGATTGAACCGTGCTTTAAGAACTTGGGGTTAATCCCCGCGAAGGGTCCGAACAGTAGAGACTCTTTTCCGTCAACAACTCTTTTGTCCAGGTGAGGAACTGACATCGGAGGAGCGCCTACCGGCGCTTGAGAGTAAACCTTGGCATTGTGTCGAGCAACAATTTCGGGGTTGTCAGTTCTTAGGAAGTGACCGCTGACCGGAAATGTGCCATAACCCTTGATTTCATCAAGCTTTGCTCCCTGCATAAGTTTTAGCGCCCAACCACCAGCGCCAACGAATACCTTGTCAGCCGTGATGAATCGCTGAGAGGAAGACCCCAGCCAAATCTGCCACCCACCTGAAGATTTTTTGTAGAGGCGCTTTACCTCTGTTGAGGTCTCTAAGACGACCTTTTTTTCCATCAGCCAAGAAATTAGCTGCCGGGTGATCTCGCCGTAATCCACGTCCGTACCCTGTTCAATCCAAGTCGCCGCCACCTTGTCATCAGACCGTCCGTCCATAATCAGTGGGGCCCACTCAGCAATCTGCTTCTTGGATGTTGAAAGCAACATGTTGGCGAAAAGTGGCTGGTCTTTTAGAGCAGTGTCTCTGCGCTTCAGGTAATCAATGTCCTTGTCTCCTATAACGAATGACATGTGGGGGACTGAGCGAATGAAAGATTCGGCATTCTTCAAGATCCCCTGCTCAACGCAGAATGCCCAGAAAGCTCTAGAAACCTGAAACTGTTCGTTGATGGCAATCGCCTTTGAAGGATCTGGGAGTGACCCATCGGCGGTGTCTGGCATGTAATTGAGTTCGCATAGGGCTGCGTGGCCAGTGCCCGCGTTGTTCCAGGCATCGGATGACTCAAGACCCACATCCTTCAGTCTTTCAAAGATGATGATTTTGGCCTTTGGATTAGCAATTCGCATTAGAGCCGCAAGTGTCGCCGACATAATGCCTGCACCAATCAGGGCGAAGTCATACTTTTCGGAATTGGGCATGTAATAAGGGTAGTGCTTAGAGGATTACAACACCCAGCAGTTGTCCGATTCCATAGCTCAACCCCATGCACAGAAGGCTGATCACTACGTTTCGGATAATCGACTTTCCGATTGGGAATTTACCCGCCCAGGCAGCCCACCATCCTGTGAGCGTTAGTGCAATTAGAACAGCTACGGCTGTGGCCAAGACTCTTTCCTCCCAAGGGCCAGTCATTGCGATGAGGGGGAGAAGCGCGCCAAGGGTAAAGGCAAGGGCTGAGCTCCAGGCAGCCACCCAAGGCTTAGCTGTGATTTGATCATCTCGCCGACCGGCTGAACTCTCAGTGTCTTTTTGTGCACTCACGCTGATAAACTCCCCACCGCCCATAGAGATGGATCCAGCCACCATGGCTGCAACTCCAGCGAGCAGCAGAGCGTTGCGATCGCCACCAGCTCCAGCAACTCCCATAACTAAACCAGCAACGGAAATAATTCCGTCATTTGCTCCAAGTACTGCGGCTCTTAGCCAATTGAGTTTGGTGTCGAGTTGTCTATTCCTGACTAGCACAAGGGTATTTTGCCTATCAGCAATGTATTTCTCTAGCAAGGCAACCCTTACTAGCTAGACTTAGCAAGGTTAGGAGTGCCTTGGAAATTCAGCTCCACGGGAAAACTCACCAGGTAAGTGAGGGTGCCACCGGCTTTGATTTGTTTCAAGACCGGAATGTTGTTGCACTCAGAGTAAATGGTGAGCTTAGGGACCTTGCACACGGCGTAGCAAACGGTGATGACGTAGAGGGAGTAGACATTTCCTCCCCAGAGGGTCTATCGATTCTCAGACATTCCACAGCGCATGTATTAGCGCAAGCTGTTCAGGAGCTCTTTCCACAAACCAGACTGGGTATCGGACCTCCTATCCAGGATGGTTTCTATTACGACTTCGACCCTCAGGAACCATTCACTCCTGAAGATCTGCAAAAGCTCGAGAAACGCATGAAAGAGCTGGTTGGGAAATCGCAGAGATTTATCCGAAGGGAAGTGAGCGACGATGAGGCCCGTCGACTCCTAGCGGACGAACCCTACAAACTTGAGCTGATTTCAATCAAGAGCTCGGAGGTTGGGGAGGGATCTGTTGAAGTCGGTGAGGGTGTTCTCTCAATCTATGAGAACCAAAACCCTGATGGCTCTATTGCCTGGTTCGATTTGTGTCGCGGACCGCATCTTCCGAACACCAGGCTGATTGGAAAGGGTTTTTCCTTGACACGGACCGCCGCTGCTTACTGGCGAGGAAACGAGAAGAACAAACAGCTACAAAGGATTTATGGAACTGCCTGGCCTTCGGTCGAAGAAAGAGACGCCTACATGGAGCGTCTGGCGGAGGCGGCAAAGCGCGATCACAGAAAGCTCGGTGTTGAGTTAGATCTATTTAGTTTTCCTGATGAAATTGGATCAGGACTTGCTGTATTTCACCCAAAGGGTGGAATCATGCGAAGAGTCATGGAGGACTATTCCAGAAAGCGTCACGAAGAAGCAGGCTATGAGTTTGTTTATTCTCCTCACATAACGAAATCCAATCTTTTCGAGACTTCTGGTCATTTGCAGTGGTATGCCGAGGGAATGTTCCCAGCAATGAAACTGGACTCTGAGTTTGATGAGGCGGGCACACTAAAGAAGCAGGGCCAGGACTATTACCTGAAGCCGATGAACTGCCCATTTCACATTCTTATTTATCGCTCACGGGCCAGAAGTTATCGAGAGCTACCGCTGAGAATGTTCGAGTTCGGCAGCGTATACCGATATGAAAAGTCCGGCGTTCTCCACGGCCTCACAAGAGTCAGAGGAATGACTCAGGATGATGCGCACCTTTTC
Source organism: uncultured Aquiluna sp. (assembly GCA_964480885.1). Taxonomy (GTDB): domain Bacteria; phylum Actinomycetota; class Actinomycetes; order Actinomycetales; family Microbacteriaceae; genus Aquiluna. The sequence continues at coordinate 127,936 of CAYZRV010000001.1, forward strand.
GTTACTCAAGATCAGCTAGAGCAGGAGCTTGAAAAGGTCCTGAAATTCGTTCTAGATCTTCTTCGCGACTATGGGTTGAGTGACTTCTATCTTGAGCTATCAACCAGGGACATAGGAAATCCAAAATTCGTTGGCTCGGATGAAATCTGGGACAGCGCTACTGAGACCTTGAAGAGAGTTGCTGAAGGCAGCGGCCTGCAGCTAGTGCCAGATCCTGGGGGAGCTGCATTCTACGGTCCGAAGATTTCTGTGCAGGCACGGGATGCCATTGGAAGAACTTGGCAGATGAGCACAATTCAGTTGGACTTCAACCTGCCAGAGAGATTCGAACTTGAGTATGTCGGCAGTGATGGCGATCGCCACCGACCAATCATGATTCACCGTGCTCTGTTTGGATCTATCGAAAGATTCTTTGGCGTTCTGACTGAACACTATGCGGGGCACTTTCCACCTTGGCTTGCTCCAGTCCAAGTTGTTGGTATTCCGATTGCTGACGAATTTGCACCGTATCTTGAAGAGTTTCTCGCAGAACTAAAGTCGGCCGGGGTAAGGGTTGAGATTGATAACAGCGACAACCGCATGCAAAAGAAGATTCGTGATCACACCCTGGCGAAAGTTCCTTTCATCCTGCTGGTCGGCGAACGAGACAAGGGTCAGGGGACGGTCAGCTTCCGTTACCGAAATGGTGAACAGGAAAACGACATTCCGCTTTCTAAAGCATTTGATTTGATTACGTCTGCAATTGCTGAGAAGAGGCAGGTTTAGGTGGAGGACTTTCTTTCCGACTTCAGTCCGATGAAAGATGGGTTCGAAAGACTCTGGACACCCCACAGGCTCGTTTATCTTCAGGACCTGCAGCAACCTGCGGATGAAGACTGCCCTTTCTGCGCAGCTCCAAAGAAATCGCCTGAGGATGGGCTCGTTGTAAAGACGGGCGAGACTTGCTTCGTGTTGCTGAATCTCTTCCCCTACAACCCCGGACACATGCTCATCTGCCCATACCGACATTTCGACACTTACGACAAGGCCACCGAAGCTGAAACAGCAGAGATGGCCCTCCTCACTCAACAGGCCATGCAAACCCTCGGGAAGGTTTCTCGGGTTCAGGGGTTCAACATTGGGATGAATCAGGGAGAGATTGCTGGTGCTGGGATAGCTTCACACCTGCATCAGCACATTGTTCCGAGGTGGAAGAATGACTCCAACTTCTTTCCAGTAATCGCACAAACCAAGGCCATGCCAGTGCTGCTGGGTCAGATGAGGGAAACAATTGCCAACAACTGGGTTGGCTGAGTTTAGGATTGAGCAATGCCCAACGAAAGACATGAAGGTACAGATCTAGTTAAGCGCGGCCTAGCAGAGATGCTAAAGGGTGGCGTGATTATGGATGTGGTCACCGCGGAACAAGCCAAGATTGCCGAGGATGCTGGAGCAGTCGCGGTCATGGCACTTGAGCGAGTGCCAGCAGACATTCGTGCGCAGGGCGGTGTTGCCCGAATGAGTGACCCTGACTTGATTAACCAGATAATTAGCTCAGTCTCTATTCCTGTAATGGCCAAGGCCCGAATTGGACACTTTGTTGAGGCTCAAGTACTTGAAGCTCTCGAGGTTGACTACATAGATGAATCAGAGGTTCTTTCACCGGCTGATTATGTAAATCACATAGACAAGTGGAAATTTAAGGTTCCCTTTGTTTGCGGAGCAACAAACCTAGGGGAGGCGCTCCGCAGAATTACCGAGGGGGCGGCAATGATTCGCTCTAAGGGAGAGGCTGGAACCGGTGATGTTTCAGAAGCAATGAAGCACATTCGGACGATCAATGCCGAAATTAACAACCTCAAGTCCAAGAGCGAAGACGAGCTTTACGTCGCTGCGAAAGAGCTCCAAGCGCCATTTCCGCTCGTTAAAGAGGTTGCTCAAACTGGAAAGCTTCCTGTGGTGATGTTTGTTGCTGGTGGAATTGCTACTCCAGCTGATGCTGCACTGATGATGCAGCTCGGAGCCGATGGAGTCTTTGTAGGTTCAGGTATTTTCAAATCGGGCGATCCAGCCAAGCGCGCGGCGGCAATTGTAAAGGCCACCACGTATTTCCAAGACCCGAAGGTTATCGCTGAGGCGTCCAGAGGCCTTGGAGAGGCAATGGTTGGAATCAACGTAAACGACCTACCAGCACCTCACCGCCTAGCGGAGCGTGGCTGGTAATTGGCCGTTGGCGTCTTAGCGCTGCAGGGTGATGTCCGTGAGCACATTGCCCTAATCCAATCTCTTGGTAGGGAAGCGATAGCGGTCAAGACAAAGCATGATTTAGCGCGAGTCGACGCCCTGATAATCCCAGGGGGAGAATCAACCACTATCTCCAAGCTTCTAGTTTCTTTCGAGCTTATGGAGCCAGTCCGAAAGTTCGTCAAAGAAAAGCCAACTCTCGGCACATGTGCTGGACTAATTCTGCTTAGTCAAGAGGTCGAAGGAGCACTCGAGAATCAAGAGCTAATCGGCGGCCTACCAGTAAGGGTCTCTAGAAATGCTTACGGCGGTCAAACCCACAGCTTTGAAGCGGAGATTCAAATTGGCGGTTCTATGGAAAAGGTTGCATTTATCAGGGCTCCTCGAATACTTGAGTCCGGTTCGTGCGAAGTGATTGCGAACTTTGGATCAGAGCCGGTTGCGGTGAGAAGCGGTCACATCTTCGGTGCTAGTTTTCATCCCGAGCTCACCGGAGCAAAAGTTCTTCACAGTCTGCTGATGAAGGCGACCTACGGTTGATAGAAAAGGTAGTTTAGTTTCACTATGTCAGGACACTCCAAGTGGGCGACCACTAAACACAAGAAGGCTGCTAACGACGCACGTAGAGCAAAGCTGTGGGCCAAGCTAATTCGAAACATCGAAGTGGCTGCTCGCAATGGGGGACCCGACTTGGATGGCAATCCAACCCTGTATGACGCGGTCTATAAGGCAAGGAAGTCTTCTGTTCCGAACGACAACATAGAAAGGGCCATTAAGAGAGGTTCGGGCTCAGGTGCCGATGGGGTCGACTATCAAAATATTCTCTACGAGGGGTATGGACCAGGCGGCGTAGCCATTTTGGTTGAATGTTTGACTGACAACAAGAATCGTGCTGCCGCAGAAGTCAGACTTGCATTTACCAAGAACCATGGCAACCTCGCAGATCCAGGTTCCGTCTCTTATCAATTCGCGCGCAAGGGTGTGATTGTCGTGTCAGATGGCGTTTTAGAGGATCAGATCTTGGAGGCGACTATTGAACACGGGGTTGAAGACGTAACTCCTGGCGGGGAGGGTTTTGTCCTCACCTGCGAGGCGACTGATCTGACGAAGGTTAGAGAATCACTACAGAATGCTTCACTCGATTATGAGAGTGCTGACGTTGAATTTGTCTCCTCTCTCAAGATCCAAGCGGATAAAGAGACTGCAGAAAAAATAATCAAGTTGGTTGACGCTCTTGAGGATTTGGATGATGTCCAAGATGTCTACACAAACATGGATGTATCCGCTGACGTTCTTGCACAATTGAGCTAGCCATGGCCATTGTTCTTGGCGTAGACCCTGGACTAACCCGCTGTGGGTATGGCCTGATCGATTCCAAGAATGTAATTGATTTTGGAATGTTTCAATCGGATAAGACATTAGACCCAACAGCCAGAGTCGGTTCAATTGCTATTGAGCTCGAGTCGTTAGTGAGCACGAACAAGCCTCAGTTGATTGCGTTGGAAAGAGTTTTTGCGCAAGCAAATCTGCGATCAGTTATGGGGGTTGCACAGATTTCTGGTGCTCTAATGGCAATTGCTCATAGGCATTCAATCCCAGTTGAGTTCTTCACCCCGAGCGAGGTTAAGGCTGCAGTTGCTGGTAACGGGCGAGCGAGCAAGGACCAGGTGGGTCAGATGGTTGCTCGAATCCTGAAGCTTAAAGAGGTGCCTAGGCCCGCGGATGTTGCTGATGCTCTCGCAGTTGCACTCTGCGCACTATCTAAATCCCAAATTGCTTCGACCAGCGCAAGAAAGAAGTGGGTTGCAGCTGAGAAAGCTGCGAAGCGAAAGCTAGGTTAGGTCTGTGATTGCATCAATTACAGGGTACGTTTCACTGGTCAGTGGAGAAACCATTGTGCTTAGAGCCGATGGAATTGGCTATGAGGTTTCTATAACGCCACGTCACCTTCTTACAGTGCGAATTGATCAAGAGCTCACCATCTTCACTCGAATGGTTGTAAGAGAAGACAGCATCTCCCTTTATGGATTTTCCTCTCTGGAAGAGAGGGAGCAATTCGACCTGTTGTGCGCAGTAAATGGGATAGGTCCTAAATTGGCCTTGACTGTAATTGCGGGTATGGACTCGCAGACCTTCGAGACCGCCGTCGCTAATCAGGACGAACAGGCCTTTCGGAACATTCCTGGCGTGGGTCCAAAGACTGCAAAGCTCATCCTCCTTTCGCTATCTGGCAAACTGCGTAAGACGATTCCGAGTAGCTCAACAAAGGTGCTCGCTGCACTCATGCAGTTAGGCGTGTCAGAAGCAGAGGCCAGGTCAGTGCTCACTTCGGTTGACGCTAACCTCACTGAACCACAGATGCTGAAGGCTGCCCTAAGAGCAATTGGAGCTCGTAAGTGAGAGACGAAAAAGAAGATAGTGAGCTCGATGCAACGCTGAGGCCTTCCACTCTTGACGAGTTTGTTGGGCAAAGCAAAGTTGTTTCCCAAATGTCTCTGATTATCGAAGCCGCCAAATTGGACAACAGGACACCAGACCACATCCTTCTAGCGGGACCTCCAGGATTGGGAAAGACAACACTTGCAATGATTGTTGCAAGAGAATCTGAAAAGACACTGCGTCTCAGTTCCGGTCCGGCAATTCAAAGCGCTGGCGATCTTGCGGCAGTCCTAAGCTCACTCGACAAAGGTGATGTGCTCTTCATAGATGAGATCCATCGTCTTTCGCGATCAGCTGAGGAGATGCTGTACCTAGCCATGGAAGACTTCAGGGTCGATGTGATGGTTGGAAAAGGACCCGGAGCTAGTTCAATATCGCTGGACATCTCCCCATTCACCTTGGTCGGTGCAACAACTCGCAGCGGAATGCTGCCAACTCCTCTGAGGGATAGGTTTGGGTTCACAGCTTTTCTTGAGTTCTATGACGCGACTGAGCTAGAGCAAGTGATTGAGAGATCTGCAATCAGGCTCGGAGTAGACATCGAACGCGATGCCGTGAATGAGCTAGCTAGACGTTCGCGAGGGACTCCAAGAATCGCCAATCGTCTACTTAGACGAGTTAGGGATTTTGCTTCCGTCAAAGCGCACGCAGCGGTATCTAAGGACGTTGTAGATAGCGCTATGCAACTATTCGGCGTCGATTCATTGGGGCTAGACCGTGTGGATAGGGACCTCTTAAGCCTCCTTGCAGGAAAATTCAACGCCAAGCCAGTGGGGCTTTCGACCCTCGCCGTTGCCCTCGGGGAGGAGCCAGAGACCATTGAGTCTGTCATCGAGCCTTTCCTAATCCGGTCAGGGCTGTTGAGCAGAACACAGCGAGGAAGGGAAATTACCCAACTGGGCATTGACCATCTGGCTTCCTAGGATTGGCCAGTTTCCGCCTATAATTTCGAGGGACCATTCGGTAAGGAAAGCCATTGAACATAGACCTGCTGCTATTTATTGCGCTGGCCCTTCTCATCGTCTTGCTAATCATGCAAAACCGTCGCCGTCGTAAGGAGATGGAAAAGATGCAGTCAACCCTTTCCGTTGGATCAGAGGTCATTCTCCACGCGGGGATTAAGGGAACAGTCCTTTCTCTTAGCGACGAAGAAGTCGAGATTGAATCGGCCGGTAGCAAGCTTCGGGTAGTTCGAGGAGCCATTGGCAAGGTCATGGCAGCTGGGGAGAAGTAGAAAACTTGGCAGAGAGCACAACCACTAAATCCGCTCGTCGAAAACTCTCCTGGGTCGGAGGAATTGCTGCGTTTTTCGCGGCACTGATTATTTGGGGAACAACTACGGCCCAACCAGGGGCTAGCTTCACTCCAGAGCTTGCACTAGATCTTCAGGGTGGCACACAGCTCATCCTCACACCCTCAGTCGCTGATGGGCAGGCTGCATCCCTTGAGCAGCTCAATCAGGCCGTCGAGATCATCCGTCAACGTATTGACGGTTCAGGTGTTGGTGAGGCTTCGGTCACCGTCCAGGGAAATGAGAACATAGTTGTCTCTATCCCTGGAACACCCGATGCGAACACCCTTCAGTTGATTAAGGCTTCTGCTCTGCTCGAGTTTCGACCTGTCATCACCTTCGCGGAATCAACTCCACTTGCTGAAGGTACAGAGCCTGTAGATACCTCGGGTTTGAACGATGTCCCTGCCACACCGCCTGTCAACGCTTCAGATGCAGCTTGGGTCACGGAAAAAGTTGAGGCGGATTTCAATCAGTTGGACTGCTCGAAGCCTTTCCGGTCACCAGGCCAGGTTGATGATCCTGCTAAACCCCTGGTGACTTGCGATGAGCTATTGCTTTACAAGTATATTCTCGGTCCGGTTGAAGTCAGGGGAGAGAACATCTCTGATGCCTTTGCTGGAACCATCACAACCCAGACAGGCGCTTCAACCAACACCTGGGCTGTGAACCTGGAGTTTGACGGGACTGGAACGCAGGCGTTTGGCGCTGTCACGCAGAGATTGTTCGGATTGCCATCGCCGCAGAACCAGTTTGCAATAGTCCTTGATGGCTACATCATCACGGCACCTGCAACCAATGCTGTTATCCCAAACGGCCAGGCTCAGATAACCGGAAACTTCACACAAGAGAGTGCTACCACGCTCGCAGATCAGTTGAAGTATGGAGCTCTTCCGATTGGTTTCGAGGTTCAGAGCCAAGAGAACATCTCTGCGACATTAGGTGAGGACTCGCTCAATTCTGGCGTGATAGCCGGCGTGATCGGTCTGATTCTCGTAATGGTCTATATGACTGTTCAGTATCGAGGTCTAGCAACGGTCGTGCTCGGATCCTTGATTATGGCTGCGCTCCTGCTCTATCTATTTATTGCTTTCCTTTCCTGGCGTCAGGGATACCGACTCTCACTGGCAGGTGTGGCAGGTGTGATCATTTCGGTGGGTATCACAGCGGACTCATTCATTGTCTACTTCGAACGCGTGAGAGACGAACTGCGTGAAGGAAAGAGTCTTGAGGTTGCGGTTGAGGCTGGCTGGAAGAGAGCCTTCCGAACGATTCTGGCTTCGAATGCTGTTAGCTTTACGGCTGCGACCATCCTTTACCTACTAACCAGTGCTGCCGTCCGAGGTTTTGCCTTTACTCTTGGGCTAACTACTCTGATCAACTTGCTACTGGTGACACTCTTCACGCATCCACTTGTTCAATTGCTTGCGAGAAACAAGTTCTTCGCATCCGGCCACAGATTCTCAGGATTTGACCTAACAGCCAGGGAAGCCTCATATAAGGGCAGGGGAGAGTTCAGATACTCTCCTCAGGTCGCTGAGTCGAAGATAAAGAAGAGCTCGAAAGAAGCTCAAACTCGACAGACAATCGCAGAAAGAAAAGCTCTGCAGGGCAGGGAGTCAAATGAGTAGGATGCGCCAGCTGGGCAACCAGCTTTATTCGGGTGAAAAGTCATTCAATTTCGTCGGTAGACGGAAGGTTTGGTACTCGGTTGCTCTTGTCGTTGTTCTGCTCTCCCTAGCGCTACCCGTGTTGCGTGGAGGTTTCAACTTTGGAATCGAGTTCCGCGGTGGTAGCGAATTCAGGTTGACAAATACTCAGAACATCTCTCAGACAGTTGCCGTTGATGCTGTCCAGTCGATTGTTCCGCTAGCACAGGTCTCGGTTACTAGTGTCGGCGTCAATGATTTACGTATTCAGACCCAGCAGCTAGTCGATGAGGAGTCCGAAGCAGTCCGCCTGGCTCTTGCTGAAGCCTACGGACTGGACTCGTCTCTGGTGGCATCAAGTTTCATTGGGCCCAACTGGGGGGCTGAGATAACGAGGCAAGCATTGATTGGCCTCGGAGTATTTCTCCTTATTGTTTCACTCCTAATGGCCTTCTATTTCCGATCCTGGAAGATGTCGGCGGCCGCTCTGATTGCCCTCGCGCATGATTTGGTCTTCACGCTTGGAATTTATGCTGGAGTTGGCTATGAGGTTACTCCGGCTGCTGTAATCGGGTTTTTGACGATTCTTGCTTACTCGCTCTATGACACAGTTGTTGTTTTCGACAAAGTACGTGAGAACACACAGGACATCGAGCTGTCCGAGACCAGAACATTTGGTGAGGCCGTTAACCTCGCCGTTAATCAGACCCTGGTTCGCTCAATCAACACCTCGGTTGTTTCGGTTCTTCCAGTTGCTGCGATTCTTTTCATCGGATCGCTACTGCTTGGGGCAGGAACGCTCAGGGACATTTCACTAGCTCTATTCGTGGGAACTATTGTCGGAACCTACTCGTCAATCTTCCTAGCTGCCCCTGTGTATGTTCACCTCAGGGAGCGTGAGAGTGCCCTCAAGGCCGCTGCCGATAGGGTTTTGGCCTCCCGCCAATAGAATTCTCTCTACCTTCCTTCAAGGGGTGAGAGTATGACTGACAGCATTGCAAGTTCGTTGCGCTCTCGTCTTCCTTGGATCTTTCAGCGAGCCTCCACTGCGGTTGGCGACGACCTGGTCGAACTGATCAAGACTGTAAGGCTGAACCACCCCAAGTCTGACTATCCGATGATTGAGCGTTCTTATCGCACTGCCGAAAAGTACCACGAGGGCCAGAAGCGCAAATCTGGGGAGGATTACATAACCCATCCACTCGCCGTTGCGAGAATTCTGGCCGACTTAGGTTCTGGTCCCGCCACCATTGCCGCTGCACTGCTGCATGACACTGTCGAGGATACCGACTACTCAATAGAGCAACTGAGGGCTGACTTTGGTGAGGAAGTCGCCCTTTTGGTCGATGGAGTCACCAAGCTCGATCGAATGAAGTTTGGAGATAGTGCTCAGGCTGAGACGATGCGCAAGATGGTTGTTGCCATGAGCAAGGACGTCAGGGTCTTGGTGATCAAGCTTGCTGACAGGCTGCACAACGCTAGAACGTGGGGTTTCGTAGAGCCAGAATCCGCCAAGCGAAAAGCTCAAGAGACTCTAGAAATTTATGCACCATTAGCGCATCGCTTGGGAATTTCAACAATGAAGGTCGAGCTTGAGGACATTAGTTTCTCAGTGCTCTATCCGAAGGTCTATGAAGAGATTGTCTACCTCGTTAAACAGCGAAATCCACTTCGGAGCGAATACACCGAAAACGTAATCGCCGATATCGAGGCGGAGCTTCGAGATGCGAAAGTTAAGGCACGAATCGAAGGTAGGCCCAAGCAGTACTACTCGATCTATCAGAAAATGGTGCTCAAGGGTCGTGAGTTTGAAGACATCTATGACCTCGTGGGGATAAGGGTAATCGTTCCAACCGTTAGGGACTGCTATGCAGCGCTTGGGGCGATTCATGCTAGATGGTCACCGCTTCCCGGTCGCTTCAAGGACTACATAGCTATGCCGAAGTTCAACCTGTATCAGTCCCTGCACACAACTGTGCTTGGTCCCGAGGGTAGGTCAGTTGAAATTCAAATCCGCACTCAGGAGATGCACCAGCGCGCTGAGTATGGGGTTGCCGCGCACTGGAAATATAAACAGGGTTCGGCAAAGGATGGAGCTCGTGATGTAGATCTAGCCTGGTTGAAGCAACTGAGTGACTGGCAGGAGGAAACAGCTGATCCTGGTGAATTCCTAGACAATCTCCGGTTTGAGATTGGGGCGAAGGAGCTCTATGTATTCACCCCCAAGGGAAGAGTCATCGGCCTTTCCGCTGGTTCGACACCTGTTGACTTTGCCTATGCCGTGCACACTGAAGTCGGTCACAAAACGATTGGTGCCAAAGTCAATGGGAGGCTGGTCCCATTAGAAACAAAACTGCAAGCAGGCGATGTGGTTGAGATTCTGACGTCCAAGTCCGAGTCCGCTAGTCCGAGCAAGGATTGGCTAAGTTTCATTGCTAGTCCCAGAGCCAGGGCAAAAATAAAGCACTGGTTCACCCAAGAACGACGAGAGCTCTCTTCGGAAGAGGGACGTGAATCCCTAGCTAGGGCTCTGCGCCGACAGGGATTGCCCGTCCAATCAATGCTCAATTCAGATCTATTGATTGACATAGCTCATGAAAACAAGCTTGCTGATGTGACGTCTCTGTACTCGATGATTGGCCAGGGTCAGATTTCTGCCATTAGCGTCATCGAGAGACTAAAACTTCTCCAGGGAATTTCTGATCCTGAGACAGAAGAGATTCCTATTCAGGTTCCCAAATCACTGCGGGGACCAAGGTCAAATAATCAGGGAATCTTGGTAAAGGGTTCTCCCGATGTCATGACAAAAATGGCCAGATGCTGCACTCCTGTTCCTGGCGATGAAATAGTCGGCTTTATAACTCGCGGCGAAGGTGTATCAATCCATCGCGGGGACTGCAAGAACGTTAAGGGACTTAGAAAAGAGAGAATTGTTGACGTTTCTTGGTCAGAGGAGTCCAGGGGCGTATTCATGGTTCAGATACAGGTCGAGGCCCTGGACAGGAGTGGCTTGCTTTCCGATGTGACAAGAGTCCTTACTGAGAACCACGTCAACATTCTTTCCGCAACGGTTTCAACTGGCCGGGACAGAGTAGCTCTAAGCAGATTTGTTTTCGAAATGGCTGATCCGTCACACTTGGATCACTTGTTGAACCAAGTGAGAAGAATCGACAACGTCTATGACGTATATCGGGTCAAGGGGTCTTAGTCGACAGCGTTTTGAGCGGCAACCAGTAGGGCTTTTCGCGACTCAATCTCTGATTGCAGTTCCTTTTTCTTTGGCTCTGGAGCAGCCTGCAGTTCTTTTTCTAGATTCGCGATGACGACTTCGAGCTGAGACACAAGAGAGTTGCTTCTAGCTTTGGCCGCTGGGTCAGACCTTTGCCAAGCCTCTTTTTCAGCTGCGGCAAGCTTGCTTTCCACCTGGCGCAAACGTCCTTCGACGACCTTTACTTGATCTTTAGGAACGTGTCCGATTCGAGCCCACTTGCTCTGAATTTGACCAAGCTTTGTTCTTGCTGTTTTTAGGTCACTGACATCAATTGATTCAGCCTCTTTGAGAAGAGCCAATTTCGCCTCTAAGTTCTCAGCGTGAGAGGAGGCAAGTTGTTCGTCCTGTTCCTTCTTCTTTAGGAAGATTGCATCTCCAGCCGCACGGAAGGACTCCCAGAGGGCCTCTTCCAACTTTCCGGCTTTTCCAGCCTTCTTCCACTCGGCTTGAAGTTTCTTGTATTCGGCTGCCGCGGCAGCTCCCTTTTCAGCAAGTTGTTGAGCTTTGGCAGTCAAGTCAGACTTAATCTTTTTTGCCTCTTTAAACTTTGCGTCCTGCAGCGCGAAGTATTTTCTTTTTCCGGCTTCAAACTTTGCGCGGGCTTGGGAGAATCTCTTCCACACCGGATCTGTCATTGACTTGGCAATTTTTGGAGCGTCCTTTTGAATTTGCTGCCACTTGGCAAAGAGTTCAGCCATTTCCTCGCCGCCCTTTTTCCAATTGACAGCGCCGAGATTGGCAACAAGCTCTTCCGCCCTAGCCGCAATCTTTTCCTTCTCAGCCATTGCCGCCGCTATGGCTTGCTCCCTTGCCTCCTGTGCCTTCTGAGCTGCTTCTTCGATTGCTGGCAGGACTCTGCTCAAGCGATAGCGAAGAGAGTCGTAATTGCCAACAGCCTTTGGTTCTGAAACCTCTTTGTCTAAAGTCGCGTGGGTGGCCTTAAGGCTCTTTGCGTCTGTAATGCCATTTGCTATGCGCTGTTCGAGAATTCTCACCTGAGCTTCTAGGTCATCGAACTTGCGAGTGAAGAATGCCATCGCTTCCTCTGGTGAGACATCGGGATACTGACCAACTAGTTTCTCGGTGTTCTGATCAAAGAGGTAGACGGCGTTCTTTTCATCTACTCGTCCAAATTCGTTAGCGCTCAAGTTTTCTCCCTTTTTGCGACTTTTTACTCTACCGAAACATTGGTTAGTACTACCTCGCTAGCGGGAAGGCCATCAGAGCCTCCATCTGCGGTTCCGGCCTCGGCTATGGCCTTTATCGAATCGAGACCTGATGTCACTTTTCCAAAGACGGTATAGCCACCAGCTGCATCTGATGGAATTGTCGAGTCTTGGTAGACGATGAAGAACTGTGATCCCATAGAGGAACCATCACCACCGCGCCTGGCCATTGCGAGGTATCCCTCCTGATAAAGGTCTGCTTCGGGGGCATTTTCAATCGGACCGAAGGAATACCCTGGACCACCTGTCCCGTCACCATTTGGATCTCCACACTGAAGGACATAGATTCCAGCTGTTACCAGGCGATGACACTTCAAATTCTCAAAGTAGCCCTGATTTGTGAGATAGACGAAGTTTGCAACTGCCTGAGGAGCTGCTGAGCCATCTAGTTCAAACGTGACAGGGTTACCAGCGATGTTCAGTTTTGAGGTCCAGGTTCGACCCTCTGCTAGGTCAGGACTCGGGAGTGTGTACTGCGGAGGATTCTCGGGATCTATTTTTTCTTCTTCGAGAAGCTCTTCTACCGTGGGAACAAATCCAGGCCCGTAATTGAAATAGACAAACTGACCGCCCAATGCCAAAAGCAATGCCGATGCCGAAGCGATCAGGACAAACTTGTTGTCACTTTTGGCTTTCTCTGCTCTCTCAACAGCAAGGTTTTGTTTTGCCTGGTAGCTGGATAGTTTTTCGTCTTTTTTCATGCGGTTCGCCTTCCGAGCAGTCATTCTAAGACCCTTAGAATCCAGATGTGGTTGCTCCATTGGCTGAGAGACTAAGGCCCGTAAATCTGACCCAGGTGCTTGGGCAGAGTCACGCGCTTAGGCAGGGGAGCCCGCTTCATCGACTGATCGCCGGGGAGGCGGGTCGAGGGCTCAATTCGGTAATTCTTTGGGGTCCACCTGGGAGTGGAAAAACCACAATCGCCAGGCTGATAGGCAATTCTAAGGTGGCTCGATTTACAGAACTGAGCGCGATTAGTAGCTCTGTGGCTCAAGTCAGGGAAGTGATTGAACAGGCGAAGGTGGACCTACAGGCCTATGCCAAGCAGACCGTTCTCTTTCTAGATGAGATTCACCGTTTCAGCAAGTCCCAGCAGGATGCTCTTCTTGGCGCGGTTGAGTCGGGCATACTGACACTCGTTGCGGCTACTACCGAAAATCCATCATTCTCTGTAATAAAGCCTCTGATTTCTAGATCTCTGGTTGTTCGACTAGAACCATTGTCCAAGACCGACCTTATTTCTTTGATAAAGAGGGCAGTTGAGGAGGATGAACAACTAGCCCAAAGTATTTTTTCTCAAGAGGCAATCGATTACATCGCTCAGATTTCCGGAGGTGATGCCAGGAGAGCGCTCACGCTTGCAGAGGCCGCTGCAAATTCGGATTTAGCGAAAATCGATATTGATGGAATTAGGCAGATCGCCGCTAGCTCTATTGCCTATGACGATGGTGGTGACGCCCACTACGACACCATAAGTGCCTTCATTAAGAGCGTTCGTGGCTCAGATGTGGATTCGGCTCTTCACTATCTGGCCCGCATGATTGAGGGGGGAGAGGATCCGAGATTTATCGCTAGACGTTTGATTATTTTGGCGGCAGAAGACATAGGTCTAGCGGATCCGAACGCCTTAGTTCTGGCTGAAGCGGCAGCCTCGGTAGTTGAGCGAATTGGTATGCCAGAAGGTCGAATTCCACTGGCTGAGGCAACCATCTACCTGTCCTTAGCACCCAAGTCGAACTCTGCCTACCTGGCAATTGATAGGGCAATCGAACAGGTAAGGGAGGGCTTTGTTCCACAGATACCCGCTCACCTGCGATCAACCGGAGCCGTGGGATACAAGTATCCTCACGACAGCGAATTGGGCGTTCTGAAACAGCACTACTCAGATGCGGATGAGCTATACGAACCCATCGAGAGGGGTTTTGAGAAGACCCTCGGGGAGCGTCTACGGGGTATCCGAAAGCTGCTCCGGGGGGAGTGACAGCAGAACCCTAAACTGCTACAATTCCAAGGTTGTCTGGGCTCAGCGGCTGGAGATCCGACACAATCCATTAAATCGATTTGAAGAGGTATTTGTTTGTCTAAGACATCAAGAACCAGAAGCAAAACGCGTCTGTCGCGTGCTCTGGGTATTGCTCTAACTCCAAAAGCTGGCAAGTACATGCAGAAGCGTGCTTACGCTCCTGGCCAGCACGGCCGCACCAAGCGCAAGTCTGACTCTGACTTCGCGGTTCGTCTTCGCGAGAAGCAGAGGCTTCGCGCTCAATATGGAATTCGCGAGGCTCAGCTTAGAAAGACCTTCCAAGAGGCTAAGCGAACCGAGGGTCTAACCGGTGAAAACCTGGTTGAGCTTCTAGAGATGCGTTTAGACGCTCTCGTTCTTCGAGCAGGATTTGCTCGAACGATGGCCCAAGCTCGGCAAATGGTAGTTCACCGTCACATCATGGTGGATGGTGCTCGAATCGATCGACCTTCATTCAGGGTTAAGCCTGGTCAGATGATTCACGTCCACGAAAAGAGTGAAAAGACAGAACCATTCCAGGTTGCCGCTGCAGGAGGGCACTCTGATGTCGTGGCCAGCACACCTGAATACATCTCAGTTCAACTGGATAAGCTGCAGGCGACTTTGGTGAGACGACCGAAGCGTGCTGAGGTTCCCGTGACCTGTGATGTTCAGTTGGTCGTTGAGTATTACGCCGCGAGGTAGATAAATTGTCCGGCGGAGATCTGGCGGTATTGATTATCAGCGGCAGTCTGCTGCTACTTGTCTTACTGCTAGGTCTGCCGCTAATAAAGCTCGGCAGACTTATTGATGAGACCAAAAGATCCGTTGAGATATTCAACAAGGAATTTGAACCAATGCTGGGTGAAGCCAAGGTCACGCTCACTGAAACCAACAAGCAGCTTAAGAGAATTGATCAAATTACGGCGGATGTGGAGCAGGTGACAGAGAACATCAACTCTGTTGTCGCTCTCTTCACAGCCTCTGTAGGAGCACCACTAACTAAACTTATGGGTGTGGTTCAAGCCGTCACTAAGACCATGGGAAGGCGCAGGTAGAGATGTCTAGGTTCGGTTGGTTTATCGCTGGCTTAGGCCTAGGTGCTATTGCAGCTATCCAGGCTAAGGACAACCCGCAGGTGAAAGCGGCTGCGGACGAGCTGCTATCAGCAGCTAAGGACTTTGGGAACGCAGTAACCGAAGGCTACAAAGAGCGCGAGGCGGAACTCAAGACCCCAAAAGCTAAACCCGGTAGCAAGAAGCAGTAAATGAAGACCGCTGAGATCAAGCGGCGATGGCTGGAGTTCTTCGAAAAGAAGAATCACACGGTTGTACCCAGCGCCTCACTCATTAGTCAAGATCCAAATCTCATGTTCACCGTAGCTGGAATGGTGCCATTTATTCCATACATGACGGGTGTTCTGCCCCCGCCGTATCAGCGAGCAACCTCTGTTCAGAAGTGTGTAAGAACTCTAGACATTGAGGAAGTTGGTAAGACAACCAGGCACGGCACATTCTTTCAAATGAATGGGAACTTTTCGTTCGGTGACTATTTCAAACGCGAGGCCATCGCATTTGCCTGGGAGCTGCTGACTAGCCCGGTGGAATCAGGAGGATATGGCTTCGATCCTGAGCGACTTTGGGTAACGGTATATCAGGACGACGAGGAATCCATCGGACATTGGCTTGAGCAGTCCAGTGTCCCCAGGGAGAGAATTCAAAAACGCGGGATGAAAGACAACTATTGGTCAACTGGTCAGCGCGGTCCAGCTGGCCCCTGTTCTGAAATCTATTTTGACAGGGGACCTAAGTACGGCAGTGAGGGTGGACCAGAAGCCGACGAGAACCGTTACATCGAAATTTGGAATCTTGTCTTCATGCAGTATGAGCGTGGTGATGGTGGTGCGAAGGAAGACTTTCCAATACTTGGAGAGCTACCAAAGAAGAACATAGACACTGGAATGGGGCTTGAGAGGGTCGCATTCTTGCTGCAGGGCGTAGAAAACATATATGAGATTGATCAGGTCAGACCACTGATTGACATCGCATCTAGCTTGAGTGGCAAGAAGTACGGAAGTAACGAAGCTGATGATGTCAGGATGCGCGTCATCGCAGATCACATTCGTTCGGCACTGATGCTGATGAGTGATGGCGTGACGCCATCCAACGAGGGACGCGGATACGTCCTAAGAAGGCTGCTCCGCCGTTCTGTTCGCGCTCTTCGTCTGCTTGGTATTGAGCAAGCTTGTTTCGAGACACTTTTCACTGCCAGCAAAAATGCAATGGTTGATGCCTATCCAGAGCTCGAGGAATCATTTCAGAGAGTTTTGCAAGCAGCTGTGAACGAAGAAAACGGATTCCGTAAGACCCTTGATTCGGGAAGCCTAGTTCTGGAAACCGAACTAGCCAAGACTAAATCGACTCTCCCAGGAGAGGTGGCCTTTCAGCTCCATGACACATATGGTTTTCCTATTGATCTAACGATGGAAATAGCGGAAGAAAATGGCAAGAGTGTCGATCGAGTTCGCTTTGAAGAACTTATGCAAGAGCAACGTACCCGAGCCAAGCAGGATGCGAAGAGCAAGCGTGCAAGTACCAACCTTGACGTATATCGTGATTTCAGAGGCCTGGGTGAAACAACATTTGTTGGATATGAATCTTTAATGGCTGAGGCTACAGTCATTGGGCTTATTCATGAAGGCGAAGCGGTCGCGGAACTCTCTGCCGGTCAGATTGGTGAGGTAATTCTTGATAGAACCTCTCTCTACGCAGAATCAGGTGGTCAAATTGCAGATTCCGGGCAGATCTTGGCCGATGGCTTGGTGCTCGAGGTGCTTGATGTGCAAAAGCCAGTCAAGGGGCTTTTCTCCCATCAGGTGAGAGTTGTTCACGGTTCGGTAGAGCAGTCAGTTGAAGTCCAGACCTCTGTCTATCCAGATTGGCGACTTGGAGCATGTCAGGCACACAGCGCTACTCACGTTGTTCACGCAGCTCTTCGACAGGTGTTGGGTCCAAATGCATTGCAGTCTGGATCGTACAATCGCCCCGGCTACATGCGTCTTGATTTTGCCTGGGGAGAGGGACTCTCGGAAGCAACTAAGAGTGAAATCGAAGAAGTTGCAAACCTAGCAATTCGTTCTGACCTCGCAGTGAGCGCGCAATTCATGTCTCTTCCAGAGGCAAGAGACTGGGGAGCACTGGCACTGTTTGGCGAAACATACGACGAGCAGGTCCGAGTCGTTCAAGTTGGTGGCCGATGGTCGAGAGAACTTTGCGGTGGAACCCATGTGTCTCGCTCATCTCAAATCGGACTAGTAGCCCTGACTGCTGAATCATCCGTTGGATCGGGAGTTCGAAGAATTGAGGCAGAGGTCGGTTTTGATGCTTTGCGAAACCTGATTGACGAGCGCCTTCTCATTAGGAGATTAGCCAATGAAATGAAGGTGCCTTCTAGTGAGCTCGAGGCGAGAGTAACAGAGAGCCTTGCTGAACTTAGACTCGCGCAGAAACAATTGTCCGAAGCAAAACTCCGACTCGCAATCAACGAGATTAGCCAACTTGTTGCTAATGCTGGGTCAATTGGAAACAACCGGGTTCTCACATCTGTTCTGCAGGATGTTGACAGCGCTGAGACACTTCGTCAGGTAACACTGGTAGCCAGAGATCGTCTTGGTCAAAACAGCATCAGTGTTCTCGGCGCTGTCGTCGAGAACAAGGCGCTAGTCATGATTGCTGTTGGCTCTGAATCACAAAAGGCGGGAATTAGCGCAGGAGTGTTCGCTAAAGCCGCTTCTGAGGTACTAGGTGGTGGCGGTGGCGGAAAGCCTGACTTTGCTCAGGGTGGAGGGCCAAAGGTTGACATGCTGGATGCTGCCATCAAGACAGTTCGAGGTCTGATCTCTTGATTTGCCTGGGCATTGATCCTGGGCAAAAGCGAACTGGTTTGGCCCTAGGTCAAAACTCGCTTGCCATAGCCCTTGATTCAATCGACACTTTGGCTGCTGTAGAGGGAATCGTTGAACTTGTGACTGCTAGAGGCGTCGAAAGAATATATATCGGGCTCCCAATCAACATGAAGGGGCAGGAGACGCTGTCAACAAGAAGGGCTGTTGATTTTGCAAAGCTTTGCGCTGCCGCTGTGAATGTGCCAATTTTTCTGATCGATGAGCGTCTTACGACCGCTGCTTCTATGCACCTTTTGAGGGAGATAGGGCTCTCCTCGTCTGATATGAAAGGAAAGATCGACTCCGAATCGGCGAGACTTATAGTTGAGCAAGCAATAGCAATGAACCACAACGCGGGAGTCGAATTAGGGGAGTACCTTGCTGGAAGAGTTTGAGGCTCCACCTGAGAAATCTAAGAAGTCGATGGTTGCAATCCTCGTTGCCGTCTCCATTCTGCTTGCTGCATCCGTGACTGGATTCTTAGTTTTAAGAGAACCAGTCACCAATGCTTGGGAATCCCTAGTATCGAGATTCACCGTTGAGGATTATGCCGGGCCGGGTAATGGTGTTGCGGTGATAGTGATTGAAGAGGGGGATAATGGAGAGGATGTTGCTAGAAAGCTGCTGGCTGCTGATGTAATCAAATCATTCGATGCCATCTATCGACCAATGCTTAGGGTTGATTTGACGATTTACCCAGGGCACTACGAGTTTCCGAAGCAAATCCCTGGCTCCGAAGCTCTTCGCATCCTGCTAGGCGGTGAGAATCGCGTCTATAACACCGTCACTATCCCAGAGGGATTTCAGATTGCACAGATTGTTCCACTGCTATCCAATGAACTTGGGATTGAACAGAGTGAGCTGTACGCCGAGATTGACAAAGCAAATGAGTCTTACCCAGGTCCGACTTTAGAGGGCTATCTTTTCCCCGCAACCTACCAATTTGATCCTGGCGCTAAGGCGCCGGAGATCATAGGCGCGATGCTGGCCAAGACCAATGAAGTTCTTGAGCGACTAGGCGTGGATGTTAGTAATTCCCTAGAGCTTCTTACCTTTGCTTCCATAATCCAGGAGGAAGCAAAGAAGAAGGAAGATTTTTACAAGGTTTCCAGTGTTTTTCATAACCGCGTAGAGCGAGGAATGCTCCTTCAGACAGATCCGACAGTCAAGTACTACTACGAAGGTTCGATTGATTCCTTTCAGCAGGGAATCGCAGATACAGAAAATCCGTACAACACCTATGTTTTTCCTGGACTCCCGCCAGGTCCGATTAGCTCACCTGGTGAGTTGGCAATTGATGCCGCACTAAATCCGGCTGAGGGGGACTACCTATTCTTTGTGACGATTGATTTAAGGACTGGCGAGACTGTCTTCTCCGAGACTCTGCGGGAGCATGAGAAGGCGGTTGAGCTTTATCGTCAGTGGCTGCGTGACAATCCGGATTGGGACTGAGTATGCGTTTAGCTGTTTTAGGATCACCCATTTCCCACTCGAAATCGCCAGCAATACAATCTGCCGCTCTCGAATACCTGGGATATGACTCCGTAATTGAGATCTTTGATGTCAGTTCTGACCTAAATGGCTGGATCGAAGTGAACGGGCCTAATTGGAACGCATTTGCAGTCACAATGCCACTGAAGGAAGAGGCCTATGACCTAGCGGAATCCGCTGATGATCCCTCCAAGGCCACAGGTGGCGCTAATTTTCTTCTTCGCACGTCCACTGGCTACTCAGGATTCAACACCGACGTCATGGGTATACAAAAAGCGACTGAGTCATTCAGTTTCGATACCGTTGGAGTAATTGGCACGGGCGCTACGGCAAGATCCGCTCTTTACGCAATGTCTGGAAGACGAACATTGGTTTGGGGTAGGGACACCAGTAAAGCTGAATCTCTAGCCAGTAGGTTTGGTGCTGAGTCATCCAGTCTTGAAGCAGTTGCAAAGTCAGATCTCGTTATATCCACCCTTCCAAAGGGCGCATTGGCAACGGTATTGAGCGGCAGGTACCCAGGTGTGATTCTCGATGCCGTATATGCCCAGCCTTTCTCAGAGAATTTTGATAGGCACATCTCTGGAATTGAGATGCTGATTTGGCAAGCCGTTGGTCAATTGCGACTTATGGTGAACGGCGGAGCTGTCTTCGCGGATGAGCAAACTCTTCATGACTTGATGCTGAGGGCAGCAAAGGTGGGAGAATAGCGGGATGTTGCGTTGGTTGACTGCAGGCGAATCCCATGGCCCTGAACTTATCGGGGTGATTGAGGGCCTGCCCGCTGGAGTTCCTGTCTTAGTCGAAGACATTCAACAGGCGCTTGCTCGCCGCAGGTTGGGCTATGGCCGAGGCGCTCGCATGAAGTTCGAAGAGGACCTGGTGACTCTCTCTAGTGGTGTGCGTTTTGGGCTGAGCCAAGGTGGACCCATCGCACTTCGAATTGCAAACACTGAGTGGCCCAAGTGGGAAACGGTCATGAGTGCCGCACCCGTCAGTGAGGATCAACTCACCGGCGCTAGAGCGATTAAGTTGACTAGACCTCGTCCTGGGCATGCAGATTTCACGGGAATGCAAAAGTATGGCTTCGACGAAGCGAGGCCCGTTTTGGAGAGAGCGAGCGCAAGAGAAACTGCTACTCGCGTAGCGCTCGGTCAGATTGCAAAAAACTTTCTTGCCGAATTAGGGATTCACTTGGTGACCCACACCGTTGCCATTGGAAAAGTTCAAAACCAATCCGAATCACTTCCAAAGCCCTCTGATGTGAAGCGACTGGATGAAGATCCTGTGAGATGTTTTGATGAGGTGGCCTCTAAAGCCATGATTGCTGAAATTGATGATTGTCACTCATCTGGTGACACCCTTGGTGGCGTCGTGGAGACACTTGTCTATGGAGCACCTCCGGGACTTGGTTCCTATGTTCACTGGGATAGAAGGCTTGACTCCCAGCTCGCTGCAGCTGTTATGGGTGTTCAGGCCATCAAGTCTGTTGAGATTGGTGATGGATTGGAGACCACGCGAAGACGAGGGAGCGCAGCTCACGACGAAATTGTTCGTGAGGATGGTCTTGTGCAGCGCATGACAGACAGAGCTGGCGGCATAGAGGGTGGAATGAGCAACGGCGAAATTATTCGCATTCGAGCGGGCATGAAGCCAATCAGTACCGTGCCCAAGGCACTGCAAACAATCGACACATCTAGTGGGGAGGCTGCAACTGCGCACCATCAGCGCAGTGATGTGTGTGCCGTTCCTGCAGCTGGCATCGTTATTGAAGCGATGGTCGCACTCACCATTGCCAACAGTGTGATGGAAAAGTTCGGCGGAGACTCCTTGAGGGAGACTAAACGCAACCTGGAATCCTACCTAAGCTCGATTCCCGAAACCCTTCAGTCTCGCATCGCAAAAGCAGACTGATGAAACCCATCGTCCTAATTGGGCCTATGGGGGCGGGTAAGACAACTCTCGGAAAGAAGCTCGCCAAAAAGCTTGGTCTTAGTTTTAGTGATACCGACAAACTGGTTGAGAAGGAGCATGGTCCAATCTCAAATCTCTTTGATGAGCATGGAGAGGAATTCTTTAGAACCTTGGAACACAGCGCACTCGTTTCGGCTTTAAAAGCTGGTGGAGTCGTTTCAACTGGTGGAGGAATAGTTCTTAGAGAGGACAATCGTGAGCTGCTAAGAAAAGCACTTGTGATTCACTTGGACACAACCAGTGATGCAGTTCTCTCACGCATAAACCTCAAAAAACGACCCCTTCTGAGAGATAACCCTGACAGGTGGCAGGAAATATACGATTCGCGAATTTCGATTTACAAAGAACTAGCAGACGAAGTGCTCTTTACAGGAAATCGACCAATCAAGGAGCTTCTGGCTGATTTGGAAAGTAGAGTCAGTAAACATGAGCTATAGCGTCGTAGGAAGAGATCTACTCAACGACATCGCACCCGCATTAGAGGGAGCTAACAAGGTCCTCCTGGTCGCGCCAGCTGCCCTAGCAACGACAAGTGACCTGCTGAAGGAAGTCCTGCAAGATTCGGGTTTCGAAGTTCTCGTTGCTGAAGTTCCGACCGGCGAGGATGCGAAGCGCATCGAGGTCGCTTCATTCTGTTGGAAGATTATGGGACAGGCTGACTTCAACCGAAACGACTGCGTTGTTGGAGTTGGCGGTGGTTCAACAACAGACTTAGCAGGCTTTGTGGCTGCCAACTGGCTGCGAGGTGTCAGGTTGTTTCTCGTACCAACGACGCTTCTAGGAATGGTCGATGCGGCAATTGGGGGTAAAACAGGAATCAACACCACTGAAGGCAAGAACCTGGTTGGTAGTTTTCACCTACCTAGCAGAGTATTTGTTGACCTAAATACCCTTCAAACGCTCCCCAGAAATGAGCTGCTCGCTGGCATGGCAGAGGTTGTCAAGTATGGCTTTATTGAGGACGAGAAAATCCTCGATTTGGTTCTCGATGACGACCAGGCGACAGACCCCAGCACTGATGTATTCGAATGGTTGATACGCAGATCCATTGAGATCAAGGAGAAGATCACAACCGAAGACTTCAAGGAGAGTGGTGCTAGAGAATTCCTCAACTATGGGCACACACTTGGCCATGCTATTGAACACGCTGAGCGTTACAAATGGCGTCATGGAGCAGCAATTTCCATCGGTATGGTTTTTGCTGCGGAGCTGTCGCAACTAAATGGAAAGCTCTCCGTAGATCAAGTCGACAAGCACAGGGAAGTTCTTGGCAAGCTTGGCCTTCCTATGTCCTATAAAGCTGACAAATTCGATCAGCTTCTGGGCACAATGCTGAGAGACAAAAAGACTAGATCTGGAGTTCTTCGATTCATTGTGCTTGAGAGAATTGGAAGGCCTTCAATCCTTACTGCGCCAAGCAGGGAATCCCTTTTCACCGCGTATCAGTCAATTGTGGAATAGTTCTACTATGAAAATCCTGGTATTGAATGGTCCCAACCTAAATCTCTTGGGCAAGAGGGAGACAGACGTTTACGGTCTTTCCACCCTAAAGGATCTCGAGAAATCACTTAGCATGCTCGCCACTGAGCTTGGCGTCGAACTTGAGTTCCTGCAAAGCAATAGTGAAACGGAAGTTGTAGAGGCCATACACCGGGCTTTTGATAGCAGGACTCCAGTGGTTCTAAACCCAGCTGCATTTACTCACTATTCATATTCGCTACGTGATGCTTGTGCAGCTTTGACGGGGGCAGGTATTCCGCTCATTGAGGTGCACATCTCCAATCCACATTCCCGTGAGACATTTAGGCAGACCAGTGTGATTTCGGCAGTTGCCACGGGTGTCATTGCAGGATTTGGACACGACTCCTACGCTCTGGCTATTCGACAGCTTGCTCAACGCTAAGCTTCTTCCGGTTATCAAGGAGTAATAAATGGCTACATCTAACGATCTTAAAAATGGCATGGTCCTGATGATTGATGGACAGCTCTGGAGTGTAATTGAATTCCAACATGTAAAGCCTGGCAAGGGTCCAGCCTTCGTGAGGACAAAGTTACGCAGCGTGACCACCGGCAAGGTCGTAGACAAGACATTCAACGCTGGGGTAAAGGTCGAGACCGCAAATGTTGATCGAAGAGACATGCAGTATCTGTATAACGATGGATCAGGATTTGTCTTCATGGACTCGGGCACATTTGACCAATTGACTGTCTCCCCAGAGGTGGTTGGTGATGCCAGCAACTTCCTACTGGAGAATCAAGAGGCTGTTGTTGCACTCCATGACGGAAATCCTCTGTATGTTGAACTACCTGCGTCCGTTGTTCTTGAGATTACATACACGGAACCTGGTTTGCAAGGTGACCGTTCTACTGGCGGTACTAAACCAGCAACCCTTGAAACTGGCTACCAGATTCAGGTGCCACTTTTCATCGAGAATAACACCCGAGTTAAAGTCGATACTCGAACGGGCGATTATCTAGGACGAGCCACTGAATAGTGAGCGCTAGAACAAAAGCTAGAAAACGAGCACTGGATGCTCTGTTTGCGTCCGACCTGACTGGCGAAGATCCGCTAGTAGCCCTCGAAAGAACCGAGCGCGAATCGGCCAACAAGGAATCTCAGACTGCAATATTTGACTATGCCGAGACATTGGTTTCCGGGTTTCAGGCGAATCGAGATCGAATTGACTCCCGTCTTCAGTTATTGGCCGAGGGCTGGTCTTTAGATCGGATGCCTACTGTCGACAGGGCGGTTCTGCGGATTGCAGCTTGGGAACTTCTCTACAATCCTGAAATTCCTACTGAGGTGGCTATTTCTGAGGCGGTTAGCCTGGCATCTGAGTTATCCACCGATGACTCCCCAAAGTTTGTCAATGGAATATTGGCTCGCCTAGCAAAGGACCGGCAAGCACTCTAAACCTGCTATTGTCCCTATTGAAATCCTTTAAGTTCGTCCTGTGAGGCGAAGAAGGAGCGAGGAATGAATAGTCGTATCGTGCTGTCAGCCGATGACATTACCCGCTCTCTAAGACGAATTGCTCACGAGATCGTTGAGGCAAATTCTGGAACCCGTGGTCTTCTAATACTTGGTATACCGACACGCGGTCTTCATCTGGCAAATCGCCTAGCGCAGATATTCAAGGAGCTATACCCGTCGGCGGAGATTGAGTTTGGTGCACTTGATGTGACCATGTATCGAGACGACAGTGTGGGCGCAAGCAAACGAATCGTTGGCTCCCAAATCCCATCAGGCGGCCTGGAGGACAAGATTGTCGTCCTAGTCGATGATGTTCTCTACTCCGGTCGCACAATCAGGGCTGCCCTCGATGCACTCATTGATTTCGGCAGACCAAAGCAGGTGAAGTTGGCAGTTTTGGTCGATCGAGGTCATCGTGAGTTGCCAATTCGTCCAGATTTCATCGGCAAGAATCTCCCGACTTCAAAGGAAGAAAGAGTGCGAGTTCGTCTCGTCGAATCTGACGGGGTTGATGAGGTGGTGATTGAGCAATGAGGAATCTAGTTTCGATCAGAGACCTAAGTCGTGAGCAAGCTGAACTGATACTTTCTGAGGCTCAAGAACTATCTCAGGTTAACGAAAGATCAATCAAGAAACTTCCTTCATTGCGCGGTAGAACCATCGTGAATCTGTTTTACGAAGTCTCAACAAGAACAAGGGTCAGTTTTGAAATTGCGGCCACCAGACTAAGCGCAGACGTCATCAACATTTCGGCTGAAGCTTCAAGCGTGACAAAGGGTGAATCCATTATGGACACCGTAAAGACCCTGGAGGCTCTGGATGCGGACTGCATAGTGCTGAGGCATCCCCAGAGCGAGGCGGCTAGAGAGATCGTTGAAAATCATTGGACAAATTGCTGCGTGGTGAACGCTGGTGACGGAACCAATGAGCATCCAACCCAGGCCCTTTTGGACGCCCTGACCATGCGACAGGTATTTGGGGAAGACCTATCTGGACTGAGGGTCTTGATTGTCGGAGACATTAGGCACTCTAGAGTCGCTCGCAGCAACCTTTTACTACTTTCACTACTTGGTGTTCAGGTTGAGCTTGCTGGACCAAAGGAACTTCTCCCCGAAGAGCTGAGTGATAATAGTGCATTCATCTCCAATAGCTTTGACGAGTCTTTAGCGCGCAATCCAAACATTGTCATGATGCTTAGGGTTCAAAAAGAGAGAATGCTCAATAATTTTGCAAACAGCGAGGAAAAGTACATTGAGGACTGGTCACTCACGCCTAGTCGATTGAGAAAACTACCCACTGAGACACGAATTATGCACCCAGGACCAATCAACCGTGGTTTAGAGATTGCTTCAGAGGCGGCTGATGATTCTAGAAGTCTCATTCTCAAACAGGTGACAAACGGTGTCGCGGTTCGAATGGCAGTACTTAGAAGATTGCTGGCAGGTGAGCAGTGATTCTCAAGCAAGTTACTCTCCAGGATGGAACACGCTGCGACATCCAGATTTCTAATGGGCAAGTGGATCGAATTGGTAGCTCTTTGGAAGGTGGCATTGATTGCTCGGGTCTTATAGCGCTTCCCGGCCTCGTTGACCTACATACTCACCTAAGAGAGCCAGGTTTCGAAGCGAGCGAGACGATTAGATCAGGGTCCAGAGCAGCTGCAGCTGGGGGATACACAGCTGTATTTGCTATGGCAAATACCAATCCAGTAACCGACACTGCTGCACGAGCAGATTGGATTCTGAAAGAGGGCAGTGCTTGTGGATTGGTTGAGGTCTTTCCCATCGGCGCAATAACAAAGAATCTTGCTGGAAAAGAGCTATCTGATATCGAAAAAATGGCACATTCCCTCAGTCAGGTTAGGGTCTTTAGTGATGATGGACACTGTCTCGAGGATGAAAATCTAATGCGTCAGGCCATGATGCAGGTAAAGGAGTTTGACGGAGTTATTGCCCAGCATGCACAAGATTCCTCGCTGACCATTGGTGCGCAGATGAATGATTCTGATTTGAGCAAGGAGCTTGGTCTTGGTGGCTGGCCTGCCAAGGCTGAAGCTGACGTCATTGCCCGAGATGCTCAGTTGGCCCTAGAGACAGGTGCCAGGCTGCATGTCTGCCATGTCACAACCGCTGAGGGCCTTGAAGCGGTTCGATGGGCTAAGGCTAAAGGCGCTCGACTTACTGCTGAAGTGACACCACACCACCTGATGTTGACTGAGGAACTTGTGAGAACCTTGAACCCTGTTTACAAAGTCAATCCACCACTTCGAAGCATGGAGGACGTTCTCGAACTTCGCAAGGGCTTGCTAGATGGATCAATTGACATCTTGGCAACAGACCATGCTCCTCATTCAATTGAAAAGAAGAGCTGTCATTGGGAAGCCGCTGCAAACGGAATGGTGGGGCTTGAATCTGCAGCAAGCGTGCTGATTGAAGTCCTGTCGGCCGAAGGTATTAACTGGAATAAGTTCGCAGAAGTTTCCAGTAGCAAGCCAGCTGCAATTGGTGGTGCACGCGAGCACGGTCAACTCGCTGAGGGTTCCAAGGCGAACATTTGCCTGATTGACCCGACTGGTTACACAACTTTGAGTGATGTCACCAATTCACTCTCCACCAACAACCCGTGGACTGGCGTCAAATTACCTGGTCGAGTAGTCCACACCATTTATCGAGGCAAGTTCACTGTTAGGGAGGGCAACGTTGTTGACTAGAGAAATAATTGGCACTGCCCTTATTGCATTAGTAATTATTACTGCCGTTTTCATTTTCTTCCGTGTGAAGCAACGTCGCCGACTCCAAGAGTCGTTCATTCCTCGGCCGCAGGTTGCTGAAACTGGCAGGCTGCTCTTTGCCGGCCTCTATGTATCGACTGTTTTCACTGACACCCCATTGGATCGAGTTTGGGCTTACGGTTTAGGCCATCGAGGAAAGTGTGAGGTTATGGTCTCAGATAGCGCTATCTCTTTGATTAGGCAGGGTGAGGCTGATTATGCAATCCCACTTTCTCAAATTGTCTCTATCACTAGAGACTCAGCAACGATTGACAAAGGTGTCGAAGCGCGCGGATTGATACAAATCAACTGGCGGATTGCTGACCACCTTCTGACCACAAATTTACGAGTAACTGTTGATCAGGAGCACGCAGTGTTATCCCTCAGAGAGGCCTTGGTGAGAAAGTGAGTAATGCATATCTGGTGCTGGAGGACGGTTCGATTTTCCATGGCGAGAGTTTTGGGGCAAAGGGACAAACGATAGGCGAGTTGGTTTTTGCGACTGGTATGACGGGTTATCAGGAGACAATTACGGATCCCTCCTACGCTGGGCAAATAGTTCTTCAAACTGCACCCCACATTGGAATCGTTGGAATGAACACCCGCGATGAGGAATCAAGTCGCATCTGGGTCGCCGGATACGTGGTAAAGGAACCCAGTCGAATCACAAGCAATTGGCGTTCGGAAAGATCACTCGATGACGATCTTCTGGAATCAGGTGTAGTTGGTATCTCCGATTTGGATACTCGGGCCGTCACCATCCGCATTCGAGATGCGGGAGCAATGCGGGCTGGAATATTCTCTGGTCTCGAAATGAGTGCAGAGCAGATGCTCAGCGAGGTAAGGAATGCACCTGTGATGGCTGGTCAAAACCTCTCCAGCCAGGTCAGCACAGGCAAGGTTTATCGAGTTGCTGCCGAAGAGGAGAGAATTGGAAGCGTTGCAATCATTGATCTAGGTGTGAAGAAGTCAACACTTGAGCATCTTTCCGCCCGCGGGTTGGAAGTGATTGTCTTTCCATACAGCTCAACGCTTGAGGAGATTGTCGCAGAGATGCCAGACGCAATCTTTTACTCCAATGGTCCCGGCGATCCCGAGGCAAGTGTTCAGCAAGTAGAACTACTTAGACAACTTTTGAAGCAGGGACTTCCATTCTTTGGCATTTGCTTTGGTAATCAGCTACTGGGTCGAGCACTCGGATTCGACACCTACAAACTTCCGTTTGGACATCGCGGAATAAATCAACCGGTTTTGAACACTGTGTCCGGCAGAGTTGAGGTAACAGCGCACAACCATGGTTTCGCGGTAAAGATGGATGCGGATGAGGTCGACTCACCCCTTGGTTTTGGTCGAGTCAGAGTGTCACATCGAGGCCTTAATGACAATGTCGTTGAGGGGTTGGAGTGTCTCGACATTGATGCGTTTTCTGTGCAATACCATCCGGAGGCTGCCGCAGGACCACATGACTCCCACTACCTGTTCGACAAGTTTTTAGATTCAGTGAGGAAAAGAAGTGCCTAAGCGCTCAGACATCAAATCAGTACTGGTGATTGGTTCAGGTCCCATTGTCATAGGACAGGCGTGTGAGTTTGACTACTCTGGCACACAGGCCTGTCGAGTTCTCAGGGAAGAAGGCATCAGGGTCATTTTGATCAACTCGAACCCAGCAACGATCATGACGGATCCTGACTTCGCAGATGCAACATATGTCGAACCAATTACCCCAGACGTGATTGAGTCCATTATTCAAAAGGAGAAGCCTGACGCAATCCTTCCCACCTTGGGTGGGCAGACCGCACTTAATGCGGCAATGGCCCTTTACGAACGGGGAAGTCTCGAGAAGTTCAATGTGGAGCTCATCGGTGCAAATGTGGATGCCATCAGAGCTGGCGAGAACAGACAGGAGTTCAAAGAGCTGGTCATTAGAGCTGGAGCCGATGTTGCAAAGAGCAGGATCGCTCACACACTAGAAGAATGCCTTGAAATAGCGGGGGAGCTTGGCTACCCCATGGTCGTTCGGCCTTCCTTCACGATGGGTGGTCTTGGTTCGGGTTTTGCCTATAACCGAGAAGACCTGATTCGAATAGCTGGAGCTGGACTGCAGGCGTCTCCAACAAAAGAGGTTTTGCTGGAGGAAAGCATTCTTGGTTGGAAAGAGTACGAGTTAGAGCTCATGCGGGACAAGAATGACAACACTGTCGTCGTTTGTTCAATCGAAAACTTTGACCCTGTTGGCGTGCATACTGGTGATTCAATCACTGTCGCCCCTGCAATGACCTTGACCGACCGTGAATACCAGAACCTTAGGGACATTGGGATTCAAATTATTCGAGATGTTGGTGTTGACACAGGTGGTTGCAACATTCAATTCGCAGTTGAACCGGACACCGGTCGAGTAATTGTTATAGAGATGAATCCCAGAGTTAGTAGATCATCTGCCCTTGCATCGAAGGCCACCGGCTTCCCCATAGCGAAGATTGCCGCCAAGCTAGCAATTGGTTATACCCTCGATGAAATCCCAAATGACATAACAGGTGTTACTCCGGCCAGCTTTGAGCCAACGCTTGACTACATTGTTGTGAAGGCTCCCAGATTCGCCTTCGAAAAGTTCCCCGCAGCGGATCCAACTCTCACAACAACCATGAAGAGCGTCGGGGAGGCGATGGCAATTGGTCGGACCTTCACTCAGGCATTGCAGAAAGCGTTGAGATCCCTTGAAAAGCGAGGCACATCCTTCCACTGGGATGTTTCAACTGACACGCTCCAGGATCTACTTAAGCAAATAAAAGTTCCGACTGAAAAGAGAATTGTCCAAGTCCAGCAAGCTTTGCGACTTGGTGCGAGTCTGGAGGATGTTTACCAAGCCACCAAGATAGACAGGTGGTTCCTCGATCAGATTGTTTTGATTAACGAGTTGGCAGATTGGTTCTCAGCACTTCCTAAAGTTGGAGCCGTTGAAGTGACGAGAGCGAAAAAACATGGATTTAGTGACGCACAGCTCGCAAAACTTCGCGGTATGGAGGAACAGGAGTTTCGAAATCTAAGACATGAGTTGGGCATCAGACCCGTCTACAAGACGGTTGATACATGTGCTGGTGAGTTCCCCGCGCTAACTCCTTACCACTACAGCAGCTACGACCAGGTTTCAGAGGTAATGCCTTCCAATCGGAAGAAGGTGGTAATTCTTGGAAGTGGTCCAAACCGGATTGGCCAAGGTGTGGAGTTTGACTATTCCTGTGTTCATGCCGCATTTGCATTACGGGATGCGGGTTACGAAACAATCATGATTAACTGCAACCCTGAGACTGTTTCGACCGATTACGACACTTCTGATCGTCTCTACTTCGAGCCGCTAACTCTTGAGGATGTTTTAGAGGTAATACATGCTGAGTCGCAATCAGGAGAACTGCTTGGTGTCTTGGTGCAGCTAGGTGGACAGACTGCGCTTGGACTTGCCTTTGGCCTGAAGGACGCTGGCGTCAGAATTCTTGGGACGTCTCCAGAGTCGATTGATCTTGCTGAAGAGCGGGGTCTCTTCCAGCAGATTCTTGATGCCAACAATCTGCTCGCACCGGCAAATGGAACTGCAACAAATGAGCAGGAAGCGGCTGTGATAGCTGAGCGAATCGGATATCCGGTGCTAGTTCGTCCAAGCTTTGTGCTGGGAGGTCGTGGGATGGAGATTGTCTACGACAGGCAGTCGCTGGGAGACTACTTCGGCAGAATTGCGGAGCATGCCCTGGTAGATAGCAAGCACCCCCTGCTGGTCGATCGATTCTTAGATGACGCGATTGAAATCGATGTTGATGCCATTTATGACGGTGAGCAGCTCTACATCGGTGGAGTCATGGAGCACATCGAAGAGGCTGGAATTCACTCGGGGGACTCGAGCTGCACGCTTCCACCAATCACACTGAGTGATGCTCAAATTGCCAGAGTTACCCAAGCAACCGAAAGTATTGCTAGGGGACTTAGCGTCAGAGGACTGCTAAACGTCCAGTTCGCACTAGCATCCGATGTTCTCTACGTTCTCGAGGCGAACCCCAGGGCATCGAGAACAGTTCCATTTGTATCTAAGGCCCTCGGAATCACTCTGGCTAAAGCGGCTTCCCTGGTCATGGTTGGAAGGAAGATTTCGGAACTAATTGCCGAAGGTCACCTGCCTGCGCAAGATGGCAGATCACTTCCTGCTAACACACCAATATCCGTCAAAGAAGCAGTTCTTCCATTCAAGCGTTTTGCAACTAAGGACGGAAGGTTTGTCGACAGCCTGCTCGGTCCCGAAATGCGTTCGACTGGTGAAGTGATGGGTATTGACAGAAACTTCCCATCAGCCTTTGCCAAATCGCAAGCCGCAGCAGGCTCCTCGATTCCTCTGAGTGGAACGGTGTTCATTTCAGTTGCTGATCGTGACAAACCACAAATAGTCCTTCCGGTGCGAAGACTTGCGCAACTTGGGTATCGAATTCTTGCAACCGAGGGAACCTCGAAGATGCTGAAGAGGCACGGAATTGCCAGCCAGACGGTCGCAAAGTATTCTCAGGCAAACAATGAACGCTCCATCGTAGAGATGATTTCGGATGGTGAGGTTGACGTGGTCGTCAACACCCCGTCTGGGGCCGATGCCAGAAGTGACGGTTACGAGATCCGAGCAGCCACAACAGCAGCGGACAAACCCATCTTCACGACTGTCGCTCAATTATCCGCAGCAATTGGATCATTCGAAATAGTCAGAGAGGGCGGATTCGAAGTTTTACCGCTTCAGGAGCATGCCAAGTTCAGGAGTGCCAATGGCTAATTTTGCAAATCGACTTCAGGAGCGAGTGGCAGGCCTTGGTCAATTGTGCGTAGGAATTGACCCCTCGGAAGAAACTCTCGCAGACTGGGGGATTCCAGATACGGCTGAAGGCGCAAGAGACTTTGGATATGCAATCATCTCTGCCTGTGAAGGTCGAGTAGGAATAATCAAGCCCCAGGTTGCATTTTTCGAGCGTTTCGGATCAAGCGGAATATTTGCACTCGAGGAGGTGCTTGCAGCGGCAAGGGAGACTGACCTACTAATCATCTCGGATGCTAAACGAGGGGATATCGGAACCACGATGTTGGGATACGCACAGGCTTGGTTTGGTGATGATTCACCCCTGAGATCTGATGCTCTTACCCTGTCGCCGTACCTAGGGCCAACCTCTCTAAGTGAAACGATTGAAATTGCAAGAGACGTTGAGGCAGGAGTATTCCTGCTCGCAGCTACCAGTAATCCCGAAGCAGCTGAATTGCAAAAGGCCAAAGTGGCTGGTCTGACGGTTTCAGCCAAAGTGGTTCGCGCAGCCATGGAAATGTCACAGGGTGATGTCGGAGTTGTAATCGGACCGAATCAAGATTTGGATGAACTTGGACTTGGATTCATAAGGGATTCAGATATTGCTACCCCAGTTCTTGCGCCTGGCTTTGGTGCTCAAGGAGCAAGCCTGACAAGTCTTAGGGAACATTTCGGTAAGAGTGCAGAAAGAGTAATTGCTTCTGTGTCACGAGGCGTATACACCGCTGGTGCCAGGGGAATTATTCAAAGCATTGAAGATCTGAAGGCTCAGCTATGAGCCTATTGGTCTTAGTTGGACCCGCTGGTGTAGGAAAAGGCTCACTGGTAAGGCAGATTCTCAGTGCGAATAGTGACTTCCTTCTGTCCGTATCGGCAACCACTCGCAAGCCCAGGCCTGGTGAGGTTGATGGGGTGCATTACCACTTCATAGGTAGGGATGAATTTCAAAGGATGATTAGTGAGGGAAGCTTCCTGGAATACGCCACGGTTCACGGCTCTGATTACTACGGCACACCCAGAAGTGAAATTGAACGAGCCAATAAAACTGGTAAACATCTTGTTTTGGAGATTGACCTGCAAGGGGCCAGGCAGATTAGAGGTAAGACAGAGGATTCAGTGTCATTCTTCGTGCTTCCCCCTTCGGCCGAGGAGCTTGAAAACAGGCTGCGAGGAAGAGGGACCGAGACAGAAGAGCAAATTCAAACTAGACTGAGAACCGCCCAGAATGAGCTGGCAGCAGCTAGTGAATTCGACTTCCAGATAATCAATGACGAACTTGCCTCAACGGCCTTGAGAATCGTTGACTTGTTTAGGGAAAGAATCAAGGAGAAATAATGGAGAACAAAGGCATTACCGCCCCTCCAATCGATGAATTACTGTCAAAGGTCGAGTCCAATTACGAACTTGTGATCTTTGCATCAAAGCGCGCTCGTCAGATAAATGAGTATTACTCGGCTCTGCATGAGGGCAGCCTGTTTAACTATGTTGGTCCTCTGGTTGACTCAACAATTGACGACAAGGCTCTGTCAATCGCCCTTCACGAAATACACCAGGGCAAACTAGAGAAGAAGTAGAGAAGTCCCAGCTTGCGCATTCTGCTCGGCATCACCGGGGGAATCGCTGCCTACAAGGCAGCCAGTTTAATTCGCTCCCTCAGGGAACTAGGTCATGACGTCGAGGTGCTTCCGACTGAAAATGCGCTGCGTTTTGTAGGTAAAGCAACCCTCGAGGCACTGTCCGGCAAGACGATCGACATTGACATGTATTCGGATGTCGCTAGTGTTCGACATGTCCAACTCGGACAGCAAGCAGACCTAATCATCGTTGCACCAGCGACAGCTGCATTCCTAGGACGGTTTGCCTCAGGCATAGCCGACGACTTGCTCATCAACGCCCTTCTTGCATCTCGAGCTCCTGTCGTGCTTTGTCCAGCAATGCACACTGAGATGTGGACTAATCCAGCTACTCAGCAAAACGTCGTCACTTTGCAGTCAAGGGGAGTGCGAGTTATGACTCCGGCATCTGGGAGACTAACTGGCTCTGACACTGGCATTGGTCGACTGCCAGAAGTTGAGGACATCATCAAGTTTGCCCTTGGCGGCAAGCTTGCAGGTAAGCACGTTGTCGTTACCGCCGGTGGGACTCGAGAAGCAATTGATGAGGTACGTTTCATTGGAAATCGATCATCAGGCCGCATGGGCATTCAGCTCGCCATAGCGGTAAGGGATCAGGGTGCGAAAGTAACCGTGGTAGCTGCGAACCTCGATTACTCGGTGCCGGGTTGCGAAACGATTCGTGTCTCAGATGTTGACGAATTAGAGCAGGCGATGGATCGCAAGGCTGACATCTTGATAATGGCTGCTGCCGTCAGCGACTTTCGTGTAGAGAAGCCTTTTCTGGGAAAGCTGAAGCGTTCCGCTGCACTGCGGTTGGATTTGACCCCTACTAAAGACCTGATTGCAAACTATGCAGCTAAGTATCCAGAAACCTTCTGCGTAGCATTCGCTCTCTCTGAGGCATCAGCTGATTTAGAGGCGATTGCCAGACAGAAGCTCTGGGACAAAGGCGTTCAGCTCGTTGTCGGCAACACTACAGATGCCCTGGGAGCTGACCACACAAGGGTTTTGGTTGTAGATAGAGAACAAGCCCAGGAATTAGAGGGAACCAAAGAAGCAGTTTCTAGACAACTAGTAAATCGCATTGTTGAGGAACTAGCAGGTCAATAGAATCTGCCTATGACGCTACGCACATTTACCTCTGAATCGGTTACTGAAGGTCACCCCGACAAGATTTGTGACCAAATATCTGACACCATCCTTGATGCCATGCTGGCACAGGATCCGAATGCACGAGTTGCAGTCGAAACCCTTGTTACCACCGGCCTTGTTCACATTGCTGGCGAAGTAACGACTTCCAGTTATGTAGAGATTCCGCAGCTTGTTCGAGAAAAGCTACTCGACATCGGCTACAACAGCTCCGCGATTGGATTCGATGGCACCTCCTGCGGTGTCTCTGTGTCCATCGGTGCTCAGTCACCCGACATCGCAGGTGGAGTAGATGCCGCTTTAGAGAACAGAGCGGGTGACTCTGACCACCTGAGCCAACTTGGAGCTGGCGACCAGGGCATGATGTTTGGATACGCGACTAATGAGTCAGAGACTCTCATGCCTCTGCCAATTCTCCTTTCGCACCGCATCAGTGAGCGACTGAGCCAGGTGCGCAAGGAACTGAACAATGGACTTCTAAGACCAGATGGCAAAACTCAGGTTTCTATTGACTATGAAGGCAACAAGCCAGTGTCAATAAACACTGTCGTCGTTTCCACTCAGCACTCTCCTGAGGTTTCCCAAGAGGAGCTCGCCAGCCTAGTTCTCGAAAAGGTGATTAAGCCAGTTCTTGATCGAAGTTCGCTTAGTTATGAGAACGTGCGATATATCATCAATCCATCAGGCAGATTTGTTATCGGTGGACCACAGGGTGATGCTGGCCTGACGGGTAGAAAGATTATCGTTGACACCTATGGTGGTATGGCAAGACATGGTGGAGGAGCCTTTTCAGGTAAAGATCCTTCCAAAGTTGACAGATCGGCTGCATATGCAATGCGCTGGGTTGCGAAGAATGTTGTCGCAGCTGGCCTAGCCGACAAGGCTGAGATACAGGTTGCCTACGCAATTGGAATGGCCAAGCCAGTTGCAGTTTTTGTAGAGACTTTTGGAACTGAAAAAGTTGAGCATCAGGCTATCCAAAAGGCAATACTCGACGTTTTTGATCTTAGGCCAGCTGCTATCATCGAGGCCCTTGATCTGAGAAGACCTATCTACAGCAAGACGGCTGCCTATGGTCATTTCGGCAGGGAATTGCCTGAATTTACCTGGGAGAAGACGGATAGAGCTTCAGCACTTCGTGACGCCGCGGGTAAATAGATGACACTTGCGGTTCGAGTTGTTGCAGAGTCATCTCTTCTCCAACTCGACCGCGAGTTTGATTTTCTAGTTCCCGAGGAATTGAAAGCAATTGTTCAATTTGGTCAGAGAGTAAGTTTTCGCTTTGGCCGAAGCAAGACTCCTCACACTGGTTTTATATCCAAAGTCTTGAACAAGAGTCAGTATGCGACTGGATACATAGATGGCCTAGTTTCAACAGTTCCAGTTCTAACGCAAGAAATTCTAGATTTCTCTAGACAGGTGGCAGATAGACAGTGTGTTGCAATAGGCGAGATTCTGCAGCTCGCAATTCCTGATCACATGGCGAGGACCAAGGTCGAGCACTCACTTCCGTCGCTGAAAATCCCTCCTTCAGCAGTCACTCGAGAGGTCGTGCTAACCGGCCCGCAGATCAAAATAGGAGAAGAGTTCTTTCCCAGTTGGATGGAGCTTTTTCTTAGACGGGCCAAAGCCGCGCGCGAAGTTGGTCATTCGTCGATTTTGATTGTTCCGGAGCAAGCAGACCTGGAGGCCGTTCTCCGCTGTGCTGTAAGTCTTGCGATAGAAGTGACCGCCTGGGAAACCAGACAGCGATCAGCTCGCTATAGAACATTCCACTCAATTCTCAATCAAACAGCAATAGTGGTAGGTACGAGGTCAGCAATATACGCACCTGTAGGGAATCTGGGACTTGTTGCTGTTGCTGATGATTTCGACGAAAGCTATCGGGAGGTTGGTTCACCACACACCAACCTTCGAGACTTGGCACTGCTTAGGGCAACCGACGAATCTTCATTGCTTTTTGCTGCACCCTATAGGTCTGTTGAATTGCAGCGACTGGTTGAAATTGGTTACCTAAGAGATGCAACAGTGCCGTTTAAGCCATTGCGAATTTCCTTTACAGAACACGGGGTGAGGCTTGATGATGCTGGATATAGGTTGGCCAAAGAGTCACTGTCTAAAGGCACTCTCCTGGTACTTCTGCCAAGAAAGGGTTCCTCGTCTGCTGTCTATTGTGCAACTTGTGGCGAGAGGCTCAAGTGTGATTGCGGTGGCTTTGTCTGGGAGCCTGTTCAAGGCAAGTTCTCCTGCCGCCTTTGTGAAAAGGTTCACTTCGCCTGCCCTGCTTGTCGATCAACAAGTCTGAGGCGCGGTAGATCCGGTAGTTCGCGCACCCGATCAGAGATAGGGAAGATGTTCCCCGGAGCAGCCATCTATGAGGCTACTGCTGAGCAGACTCCACAGATTGAGAGCAAGAAAAATCAGGTTGTTGTCGCCACTCCAGGAAGTGCTCCAAGACTAAAGAGTGGGTATTCGGGCTTGCTGATTCTTGACACAGACGTCTGGCTTTCCGCTCAGCACCTAAGAGCGGAACAATTTGCCATTCGCGATTGGTTTGAAGCCATAGAGCTACTAAATCCGGAAGCGAGAGTTGTTTTTTCTGGCTTGGGTTCGACTCTCGGAAAACCCTTGTCTCTGGGGCAAATGAGTCAGCTAGCCAAAGCCTCTTTTCTTGAAGCCAAGCAGCTCTCTCTTCCGCCAGCCGTTAGAGTCGCGGAAATTTCCGGCACAAAAGAGGCGATCTCAAAGTGTCTAGCTGCTGTTCAGCGTTTAGGCGCTGAAGTTATCAGAACTGATGGCTCCAGCGCACTAATTCGTTTCTCTTACGCAAAGGGCAAGTCAATT
The DNA here is from genome assembly GCA_964480885.1 of uncultured Aquiluna sp. Taxonomy (GTDB): domain Bacteria; phylum Actinomycetota; class Actinomycetes; order Actinomycetales; family Microbacteriaceae; genus Aquiluna. The sequence continues at coordinate 165,617 of CAYZRV010000001.1, forward strand.
GCCGCAGAGATACGTACCTTCGCGACAGCCGCCAAGGCGATCAAACGCGGTCCAAAGAATGTGCGAGGATTCAATGTCGTCATGGACTCTGAGGTTTTCTAAATGAAGTTGCTTTTTATTGGCACCCCAGCTGTCGCAGCGATCGTTATGCAAACAATTTCGAAGGAACATGAGATTGTCCTCTGCATAACGAGAAATGACTCCGCCGTTGGTAGAGAACGGAAGGTCCAACAATCACCTGTGGCTGAAGCCGCACAAGATTTAGAAATACCACTGATCAAGACCGACCGCATAACTGTTGAGACTATAGACAGAATTAGGAATTTAGGTGTCCAAAGGGCTTTGGTTGTAGCCTTCGGAGCGCTAATTCCAAAGGCTGCCTTGGACCTTTTTCCCTGGTGGAACCTTCACTTCAGTCTGCTGCCAATGTGGAGAGGGGCCACGCCCCTACAGCACTCTCTGATTAGCGGAACTGGACAGGGGATTAGCATCTTCGAACTTGATGCGGGAATGGACACTGGTCCCATAATAAAACAAAGAGCAATGGCTCTTCCCAACGACGTGCCTGCTGGTGAATTACTAATAGAGCTTGCAAAGGAGGGCGCCAAACTTTTACTGGAAGCACTGGCTGATTTGCCTGTCCCCACTCCGCAGGTGGGTGTCACAACTCTCGCTCCAAAGATCTCAAGAGAGAAAGCAAAGCTCGACTTCAGCAAGACTGCAGCTCAGCTTCAGAGGGAAACATTTGCTCTGAATCCTGAGCCAATGACGTGGGCTGATGCTGGGAATACAGAGTTGCGAGTATTGAAAGCGAAAGCTCTGGGAACAGTCGATTGGAGCTCGCTATCAGATAAAACAGGACTTCCAGGTCAACTTGAGAGAAGAAAGAAGCAGGTATTTGTCTACTGTGGCGGAGGCTCACTTCTTGAGTTGCAAGAGGTTCAGCCGGCTGGAAAGAAACCCATGAGTGGAATCGAATGGGCTAGAGGTTTTAGCGGGTCGAAGCTTGGCTAGTGCTCGTGATCTTGCCCATCAACTGCTAATGAGGGTTAGTAGGGACGATTCCTACATTAATCTCCTTCTTCCCTCAGTGCTTCGCAACTCTGGTCTGGCAGAAAATGACCGCGGACTTATTCAGGAACTAAGTTATGGAGCTCTCCGTTGGCAACTTCAGTACGACTCAATTACTGATTATCTCGCCAGGGACAAGGACATTGAGATAGAGGTTAGAACAGCGCTTCGAATTGGTTTGCATCAATTGTTTCGAATGCGGATTCCTGCTCACGCTGCAATCAATGAGACCGTCGAGTTGGTGAAGCGACTTCAACCGAAAGCCGCAGGTTTCGCCAATGCAATTCTTAGAAACGCCGAGCGAGCAGGGTTAGCAAGCTTGCTCGATCAGGTGTGCTCTGGAAAGTCAGAGCTACATAAGCTTTCGATTCAGTTCTCTCATCCAGAATGGGTAATTTCGGCCCTTGCTGACGCTTTGGAATTCGATTCACGCGACGCTCTTAATGCTCTGCTGGAGTCCAATAACGAAACTGCTGATATCAATTTAGCTGGACTCACGGCTGAAGCTCGCAGGCAACTGGAGGGAGCTGGTCTGGAGAAATCACCAGTTTCTCCCATCGGCTTTATTGCAAAGGGGAACCCCGAGCCCTACTTATCAAGAGACGTTCGCGTTCAAGATCAAGGATCACAAATCGTTGCCCTGACCCTGTTGGCGCTTGCGAAGCGAGATGGAAGTTTCCTGGACATGTGCAGTGGTCCTGGCGGTAAGGCTGCTGTGATACTCAGCGGGATGAGTGCAGAAGGGAGACTTGACTGCCTCGAGCCGGCTCCTCATCGAGCCAAACTGGTTGAACAAGCAGTCGCAGGTGATCCACGAGCACGTGTCCTGATCCAATTCGGACAGCAGGCGAAACCTTCGACCCATGACGCTGTTCTCTTAGATGCTCCTTGCACGGGTCTCGGCTCTCTTCGCAGAAAACCGGAGTCGCGTTGGAGGAAGCGGCCCGAACAAATATCCCAATTGGGTGAAATTCAATCTGAACTGCTGAATGCTGGACTGGACGCATTGAAGCCAGGAGGAGTTCTGCTCTACTCAACCTGTTCGCCATTGATTGCCGAAACAAACACTCAAATTTCTGATGCTCTGGCAAGTCGATCAGACATTGAATTGATTGACATCAAACCAGCCGTGAAAGCAATCTCTCCCACTTTGGAGCTAAATCCAAGCCGAAAAACGGTCCAGCTCTGGACCTATTTACATGGAACAGATTCGATGTTCATGGCAGCATTCAGAAAGAAATAGGCTTAGAGACATGCGGATTCACCCATCAATTCTTTCGGCTGACTTTGGGAACCTTCAGGGTGCGTTGCAGTCAATTCGAACAGCGGACGCTGCACACATTGATGTCATGGACAATCACTTTGTTCCTAATCTGACGATTGGGCTACCGGTCGTCAAGCGGCTACAGGAGATAACACCAATTCCCCTGGATGTTCACCTCATGATCGAGAGAGCGGATTCTGAAGCACTTCGGTTTGCCGAATTTGGGGTTGACTCAATTACTTTTCATCTCGAAGCGGCACGTGACCCGCTCAAACTGATTGAGAACTTGCGTGAGCTTGGAGTGAAACCCGCAGTCTCAGTAAAACCCGGCACTTCAGTTCAAGATGCCATTGACTTGATTTCGCATGTTGACATGGTCTTGGTCATGACTGTGGAGCCAGGCTTTGGTGGTCAACAGCTCATTGAGAGTACCTTGGAAAAGTTACCTCCCCTCAGAGCGGCAATAGACGCGGCTTCTCCATCTGTGACTCTCCAGGTTGATGGGGGTATCACAGAGAAAAACATTGGAAGGATTGCAAGTCTTGGGGCTGATTGCTTTGTCGCTGGTTCGGCTGTCTTCTCAGGATCTAATCCTGCGGAAAGGATTGCAGCCCTTAGGGCCGCTGCCCAGGTCGGCTAGTAGTTGGCTAACCTATCTGTATGAAATCTTTCGTCCAACTCTTTTCTGAACTAGAGGAAATCTCGAAGACGATGCCCAACGGCAGTCGCTCCGCTGAGCTTCTGGGACTTGGTGTCCATGGCATTGGAAAAAAACTAGTCGAAGAGGCAGCTGAGACCTGGATGGCGGCGGAATATCAGTCAGATGAAGAACTTGCTCTTGAGGCTTCGCAGCTGATTTACCACCTTCAATTGCTCTTGATAGCTCGAGGCATACCTCTGGCTGCTGTGGAGGAGAGGCTCTAGTGCTCAAAGTTGCAATACCAAATAAGGGCATACTTTCGGACAGTGCCATTTCTATGCTGCGAGAAGCGGGCTATGCGGTGCGCCGGGATAGTGCAGAACTTCATGTCGTGGACGAACAGAATCAAATCGAGTTCTTCTACCTGAGACCGAGAGATATCGCCACCTATGTTGGTGAGGGTTCGCTTGACGCAGGTCTAACAGGTTTAGATCTTCTCAAAGACGCTCGCTCCAAAGCATTAGAAGTTGCAGATCTTGGCTTTGGTGACTCATTGTTTCGATTTGCAGCGCCTGCCGAGGGTTCAATCAGAGAGCTAAAGGATCTAAGCGGAAAGAGGGTAGCAACTGCATACCCCAACCTCCTAAGTGATTTTCTTTCGAGTAACTCGATCACCGCTGAAGTTGTTTCACTTGATGGTGCGGTCGAGAGTGCGGTTCGGCTAGGCGTAGCGGACGCAATAGCTGATGTAGTTTCAACTGGAAATACTCTTCGAAAAGCAGGACTTGCTGCATTTGGACCTGTGATTCTTAAATCAACGGCTCGACTAATCGCTGCGCCAGGCAAACAAGAGATGGCGGCAAAGCTGCTAAGAAGATTGCAGGGAGTAATCGTTGCCAGGGAGTATGTCTTGATCGACTATGACTGCCCCAAGTTCCTGATTGATAAGGCTGTTCTAATCACACCTGGCATCGAGTCGCCCACCATTTCACCACTTGCTGATGAGAACTGGGTAGCGGTTAGAGCTCTCGTCAAATCAGCTCAAACCAATCAGGTTATGGACGAGCTCCACGATCTAGGTGCGAGAGCAATTCTTGTCACCGAAATTCACGCCGCACGCATCTAATGACAGCTATCAGAGTGATCCCTTGTCTCGACGTTAACAATGGACGTGTAGTCAAAGGTGTCAACTTCCAGAACCTAAGGGATAGCGGAGATCCCCTCGAGTTGGCGGAGAAATATTTCCTTGAGGGAGCCGACGAACTAACCTTCCTCGACATTTCTGCATCCGTTGAGGGCCGACGCACAATGCAAGATTTGGTAGTCAGATGCGCGGAGGCGATTTTTATACCGCTGACAGTTGGTGGGGGTGTCAAGGAGGTGAGTGATGTCTCTAGGCTGCTTGCAGCCGGAGCTGACAAGGTTTCGGTGGGATCTGCCGCGGTCGATAGACCCGAAGTAATCCAAGAGATTGCAGGCGAGCATGGTTCCCAGGTATTGGTTCTTTCCCTGGATCTCAAGCGCGGGGATTCCAAAAGTGGATTCATCGTGACCATACGCGGCGGCCGAGAGGCGACCGAATTGGATGGAATTGACTGGGTGAGAAGGGTAGCGGACTCGGGAGCAGGGGAGCTGTTGATCAACTCAATCGATGCGGATGGGACCAAAGATGGATTTGATCTAACGCTCCTGGACGCAGTCAGGAAGTCCACCTCACTGCCAATAATTGCTTCAGGGGGTGCCGGTCAGATTGAGCACTTTGTCCAGGCTGCTGGTTGCGGTGTCGATGCCCTTCTCGCAGCAAGTGTCTTTCACGAAGGTGAAATAGCTATGTCAGAAGTTAAACTCGCCCTACAACAATCGGGATACGAGGTCAGGGCTTGAACATGAACCTGGATGAAGTGAGATTTGATTCCGAGGGACTAGTGCCAGTTGTGGTTCAGGACAGTATTACCAACCAGGTTCTGATGCTTGGATATGCCAACCGAGAGACCCTTCGAGAGTCTCAAGAAATTTATAAGTTGGTGTTCTTCTCAAGATCGAGAGCCAAACGCTGGCTTAAGGGAGAGACCAGTGGCAACTTTCTAGAGCTAGTGTCCCTAGAAGTTGACTGTGACGGTGATGCGGTACTTGCCAAAGTTCGACCAGTTGGCCCCACTTGCCACACAGGGTCAACTAGTTGCTTCGGGAGCCAGGATTGATCTCACTAGAAGAAGTCAGAGGCCTTGCATCTAGGTACAACGTCATACCAATCACAAAGACACTCTTTGCGGGAACCGAGACGCCAGTCGGTTTGTATCTAAAACTTTGCGGACAACGACCCAACACATTCCTTCTGGAATCAGCTGAACAAGGAGTGTGGGGTAGATACTCATTTATTGGTTTTTCATCCCGGGGCCAACTAATTGCAAATAACGAAGCAGAATGGGTTTCAAGCAAGAGCCCTCTGCCTAATGGCCACCTAGCATCGAATCCCGTTGAAGCCCTGACGCAAATTCAATCTTCATGGAAGTCGGCCCCAACTGATTTCCCATTGAACTCTGGTCTGGTTGGTTTCATCGGGTGGGCCCTCACTACGCATTTGGAAAGACTCGAGATGTCCAAACCAAGTGAGTATGAGATACCCCTTTATTCCTTCAATCAATTCGATGGGTTGCTTGTAGTCGACCACAAGAAATCAGAGATTGTTATTGTCAGTTTGCTATTTATATCTTCTGAAGAAAGTCTTGAAGAGGATTACACAGCGGCCGTTAGGCGAATTGGTGAAGTCCAAGCGGAAATCGCCAGGCCAACACCTGCATTATTGTCCGAACCAAACTGGCCTAATCCCAATTTTCAATCGAGAACTCAAAAGTCCGAATACCTTCATCAAGTAGACATCGCGAAGAAGCATGTTTCCGCTGGAGATGTTTTTCAGGTAGTTATCTCGCAAAGATTTGATGCCGAAATTTCCGCTGATGCGCTTGATGTTTACCGTGCGCTGCGTGCGACTAATCCCAGCCCCTACATGTATCTCCTACGACTTGCTGATGATCAAGGAGACTACGCAATAGTCGGTTCATCTCCAGAGGCTCTTGTCAAGGTTGAGGGGAGTAAGGTCACTACTCACCCAATCGCGGGTTCAAGACCAAGGGGTTCAAATTCCTTGGAGGATTCGGATCTGGCTAGAGAACTTCTCGACGATGAGAAAGAAAAGAGTGAGCACCTTATGCTGGTGGACCTCGCACGCAACGACTTGTTGAGGGTGTGCGAACCATCCAGTGTTCAAGTCAGTGAATTCATGCAGATACATCGATTTAGTCACGTTATGCATTTGGTTTCCACGGTTGAAGGGGAACTCAGGGAAGACAGAAACTGTGTCGATGCACTTCTGTCAACCTTTCCTGCCGGCACGCTCTCGGGAGCACCTAAGCCAAGGGCACTGGAGATAATTCAAGACCTGGAACCAGCTGATCGTGGTTTATTTGGTGGGGTAGTGGGCTACTTTGATTTTGCTGGAAATGCCGATTTAGCAATAGCAATCAGAACTGCATTTATTAGAAACGGTGTTGCCCGAATCCAAGCGGGTGCCGGAATTGTTCTGGATTCCGTGCCTGAAACTGAATATGCGGAGACGCTCGCCAAGGCTTCAGTGGTCTTGCGAGCGGTAGCTGCTGCAAATGCGATGCACAATGGCTAGGGGGATTGCTCTTCTTGTGGTGGCGTATGGAGTCACTTGGTTACTGCTGCTCACAAATTGGGTTGTTGTCGGGGAAACTACACTTAGTGGAGCTGAACTTAGTCAGAGCCTGACAGTCCTTCCAGCCATCTCGATGCTGACTGCACTAATCGCTCTTTACCGCAAGTTTCCAAGATTCCTACTCATTGCTTCTGGCATGGTTATGGGAACAGTAGGTTACTTGGGTCTCACAATGGATTACGCTGCGTTACCGGCCTCCCTGGCTCTCCAGGAGTCAATCACTGGGATTGCAGGGGATAGTGCTCTTGCGGAATTGACGGCATTCCCCACCGTATTCTCAATTTCGGCATTTGCATGTGCCCTGCTGGCGTTTGTTGTTTCAACTATGAAGTTTTCTTCTCGACCCACTGTCGATGAAGTCCCTTCGGCCGATGACGTCCGAGGAATCTGGGATCAGCAGACCTAGCGTTAGAATGGCGGCCGGAGGAAAAAATGTCAGAACACCCAGATGAACCAGGTCACGGAAATTCAGTTGCTGCCTGGGCAACAGTCGGAATAATTATTGCTGCTTTCACGATTGGAACGTTCTTTTTCTTCCTTGATAACGCTCTAATGGTTTGGCTTTCAGCTGCTCTTGCTCTCGCTGGCTTGGGAGTCGGTTATTACCTGAAGCAAAACGGTTACGGCGTAGACGGTCAAAAAGCCAAGCGCTAGTGCTCGAGCAACTGTTTGAGGCTGCTCGACTAGATGCCCTAGCGAGGCAGGAAAGAATCTCATTCTCTGATCTCGAGCGCACAATATCCCAGCAACCTGCCGCGATTGATGTTTATGCTGCCCTTTCGCCAACCAATCGCATGCGGCTAATTGCAGAAATAAAGCGAGCGAGTCCTTCCAGAGGCGAACTAGCCGAAATCAAGGACCCAGCAAGTTTGGGAGTTGGATACGAAAGGGCAGGTGCCGATGCTATTTCCGTCCTAACAGAGCGAACAGGCTTTCTCGGATCCCTAGAGGATCTTCAGGCAGTAACAGCAGCAGTCGGCATCCCGGTTCTGCGCAAAGACTTCATCTCGCTTGAGTACCAGGTCTTAGAGGCGAGAGCAGCGGGAGCTTCATTTGTACTTTTGATTCTTGCTCACCTATCAGACGAGAGAGCCGCTTCACTATCGAGTCTGGCTGAAGAGCTTGGCATGGGGGTATTGGTCGAAACCCATACAGAGCATGAAGTTGCTAGAGCGGGACAAATGGGGGCGAAGGTGGTTGGAATTAACACCCGCGATTTAAGAACTTTTGCCACTGATCTAAGTCTTTTTGAGAAGCTAGCTGGCAAATTGGGCAAAGGAACGATAAAGGTTGCGGAATCCTCAGTGAAGCGGGTTGAAGATGTTGTTCGATACCGATCAGCAGGAGCCGATGTTGTACTGGTTGGAGAAGCGTTGGTCACTGGGGATTGGAACACTCTGATCCCTGAATTTACGGCCGTCTCTTAGTATTTACTTATGTCCGACAAGCTAGCTAATTCCGCTGGTCCATACTTTGGTCCCTACGGCGGTCGTTTTGTGCCTGAGCCACTTATTGAGGCTTTGGATCAATTGGCAGAGACTTACGAGAAGGCCAGTGGTGACGCGGACTTCCAGGCAGAGCTTGCGCACCTGCACCGCACCTACACCGGCCGCCCGTCAATAATCACTGAGGCTAAGAGATTCGCAGATGAAGTTGGAGACCTTCGAGTATTTCTCAAGCGGGAAGATCTAAACCACACCGGCAGTCACAAAATAAATAATGTGATGGGTCAAGCGCTGCTCACCAAGCTGATGGGGAAAAAACGAATCATAGCTGAGACCGGTGCTGGGCAGCACGGAGTGGCTTCCGCGACTGCAGCCGCATACTTTGGTCTTGAATGTGTTGTCTACATGGGTGAGGTTGACACCCAGCGACAAGCTTTGAATGTGGCAAGGATGAAGCTTCTAGGTGCAGAAGTAATTCCAGTAACCACTGGTTCTAGGACGCTAAAAGATGCAATCAATGAGGCCATGCGTGACTGGGTAGCCAACGTTGACACAACTCACTACCTGCTGGGGACAGTGGCTGGACCACATCCCTTCCCAACCATGGTCAGAGACTTTCACAGCGTCATCGGTAAAGAGTCACGTAGTCAAATGCTTGAGATGACCGGAGAGCTACCCACTGCTGTGGCTGCATGTGTAGGTGGCGGTTCGAATGCCATTGGTATTTTCCACGGATTCATAGATGATCCAGAAGTTGCACTCTGGGGCTTCGAAGCTGCGGGGGATGGAATTGATACTCCATTGCATGCGGCAACGCTCTCGAAGGGGACTCCAGGAGTTCTTCATGGCGCAAAGACGTATGTTCTGCAAAATGAGGATGGCCAGACGATGGAGTCCCATTCAATCTCTGCAGGTTTGGACTATCCAGGCGTGGGTCCAGAACACGCCTGGTTGAAAGATTTAGGAAGAGCAAACTACATGGGCATCAGTGACTCAGAGGCTATGAATGCAATGCGTCTGCTGAGTCGAACCGAAGGCATTATCCCCGCTATAGAGACTGCTCACGCCCTTGCCGGAGTTGGAAAATTGAGTTCAATTCTGCCGAGTGGTTCTTCAGTTCTAGTAAATCTCTCTGGTAGAGGTGACAAAGATATGGAAACTGCTGGAAGGTATTTCGGTCTACTTTGATGCTCACAGTTCAAGAGACTCTTGAGAAGAATCGAAAAGCAGGCCGGGGATCTCTCATCGGATACTTCCCTGCCGGTTACCCAACCGTAAGTGAATCCGTTCGAGCTTTTGTTGCCATGGCTGAGAATGGTTGTGATGTCTTAGAGGTTGGAATTCCTTATTCGGATCCGGTGATGGATGGTCCTGTAATCCAGCGAGCAACGGAGCTTGCTCTTTCTAATGGATTTCGTCTCAAGCAAGTATTTGAAATCATCAGTGAAGTTCGCAAGGTTTCTGAGGTGCCGATATTAGTTATGTCTTACTGGAATCCAATTATTCGCTATGGACCTGAGAAATTCGCCGAGGAGCTTAGGGAGGCTGGCGGTCAGGGATTAATCACACCTGATCTAATTCCCGACGAGGCCTCCGATTGGGTTGCTGTTTCTGATTCACTCCACCTTGAGCGTGTTTTTCTTGCTGCTCCAAGTAGCACGCAAGAGCGCGTCAACAACGTAGTTTCTAAATCTCGCGGTTTTGTCTATTCCGTCTCGACCATGGGGATTACTGGAGAGCGAGCTCACCTAGATGCTCTGGCAAGGTCTGTTGTTGCAAAAGTTAGAATCGCTGGAACTGTTCCAACTTGCGTGGGAGTGGGAGTCTCGACAGCTGAACAGGTTAGAGAGGTCAACGAGTATGCAGATGGTGCCATCGTCGGTACCGCATTCATCAAAGCCTTTGAAACTTCAGGAATCGATGGGCTTAGTGAAAAGGTTAGGGAACTCGCTAAGGGCTTAGGATAGTCAAATGCTTCAGACCATCGGTATCCCATCTCCCGACATTTCATATATTGATCTTGGGATGTTTCGGATCCACTTCTACGCCCTCTTCATTCTTACCGGAATTGTTATTGCTACTGCACTAGCTGATTGGAAGTTAAGTCGCCGAGGAGCACCGCGAGGTTCAATGCTCGACATTGCTCTATGGGCGGTTCCCTTTGGAATTGTTGGCGGAAGATTTTTCCATGTCATAACTCATCCAAATGACTACTTCTATGAGGGTGCAGATCTGGTCGCAACCTTGAGGATTTGGGAAGGTGGGCTAGCAATTTATGGAGCAATCTCCATTGGTGCTATAGGTGTTTACATTGGAACTAAGCAGCTGGGACTTCGTTTCCTGAGCGTGGCCGATGCCATAGCTCCAGGTTTGCTCATCGCTCAGGGGATTGGCCGCCTTGGAAACTACTTCAACCAGGAACTCTTTGGTCTTCCCACAACCCTTCCCTGGGGTCTGCAGATCGACAGCTCTAACCCCGCCTATCCAAAGGGATTGCCCGAGGGGCTCCTCTTCCACCCGACTTTTCTCTATGAAATGCTTTGGAACTTTGCTGGAGCAGCTCTCCTGTTAATCCTGGCAAGCAGACTGAATCTCCAGTGGGGGCGCGTATTTGCTCTTTATCTGGTGGTTTACTCAACCGGAAGAATCTGGGTCGAAGCTATCCGAATCGACCCGAGTGAGATTATCCTTGGAGTCAGGGTCAATATCTGGTCAGCGCTGATTGGATTGACCGTGGGAATCATAATTTTCCTGGTTCAAAAACGCCTACACCCTGGCATGGAACCTTCAATCTGGCTTCCAGGCAGAGAACCTGCCGATAAGTCCGAGGATGAGAAGACTGACGCGAAGTCAGCAGAATAACTAATACATTTCGGGCCAACGATGTCCCAGGCAACTGAGTAATCGATTGGAGCTGAAATGCCGTCCTCACCATTCAGGCAGTTCTCCTCAGCTCCGCACGCCCAGGGACTTTACGACCCGACCAATGAGAAGGATGCCTGCGGTCTAGCAATGGTTGCAACATTGCGAGGCACTGCCGGACACGATGTTGTTGAAATGGCACTCAACGCACTTCGAAACCTTGAACATCGTGGTGCCGTTGGATCGGATGCCGGAACGGGAGATGGTGCCGGCATCTTGACCCAGATGCCTGATGGCTTTTTGAGGCAAGCTGTGCCATTTGAACTTCCACCACATGGTTCCTATGGTGCTGGACTAGTTTTCCTGACGGCAAATGCTCAGGAAGAAAAAAAGTCTTTCGAAGCATTAGCCAAGTCAGAGGGTCTTGAGGTGATTGGTTGGCGCACGCCGCCAACGCGTCCCGAGGTTTTAGGTGAACTCGCTAAGGCGGCAATGCCGATTATTGAACAGGTCTTTCTTCAAGGAAAATCTGGAATGGACCTTGAGAGATCCCTTTTTAGACTGCGCAAAAGAAGTGAGCGAGAAATTGGTATTTATCACCCCTCACTTTCGATGCGAACCATGGTCTACAAAGGAATGGTCACAACCCTCCAACTTGAACCCTTTTATCCCGATCTGTCAGATGAAAGATTTGAATCCAAGTTAGCCCTTGTCCACTCGCGATTCTCAACTAACACTTTCCCGTCATGGCCACTTGCACATCCCTTTAGATTTATCGCCCACAACGGTGAAATAAATACCGTCAGGGGAAATGCGAATTGGATGGCTGCTCGTGAATCTCAGCTGAAGAGTGAACTGCTGGGTAATCTCGACCAATTGAAGCCAATTGTCACTGAGGGAGCTTCCGATAGCGCAACCTTTGATGAGGTCTTAGAACTTCTGGTTCTAGGAGGGCGATCGCTCCCACACGCCATGATGATGATGATTCCTGGGGCTTGGGAAAAGCAGCTGGACCTCGATCCTCAGATACGCGACTTCTATGAGTACCACTCCATGATTATGGAGCCATGGGACGGTCCGGCAGCTGTGGTATTCACTGACGGTGACTTGGTGGGAGCTACTTTAGATCGCAACGGACTTCGTCCTGGTCGATTCATCGTCACCGAAGATGGATTCATAATTCTTGCCTCTGAAATTGGTGTTTCTGCGATTCCGCCAGATCGAATTGTTCGAAAGGGCAGACTGCAACCAGGGAAAATGTTCCTGATTGACACTCAGCAGGGCGTAATTCTGGAGGATGAGCAAATCAAGGCTGAGGTGGCAGCTATCGAGCCATGGGGAGAATGGTTAGAGCAATCCAGAATCAATCTCCGCGATCTGCCTGAACGAGAACACATTCGTTATTCATCAACCTCTGTAAATCGAAGACAGAGGGTTTTCGGTTACACCGAGGAGGATCTAAAGGAATTCATTGCCCCGATGGCAAGAACTGGGCAAGAGCCGATTGGTGCAATGGGTACAGACACTCCGATTGCGGCCATATCCGATCGACCAAGACTGCTTTTTGACTATTTCGTGCAGCAGTTTGCACAGGTTACCAACCCGCCGCTGGATGCAATTCGCGAAGAAGTTGTCACTTCGATGACTGCCACTATCGGGCCCGTAAGAAATCTTCTTTCGGCGACACCTAAGCATGCCAAGCAAATGGTTCTTGATTATCCGATTCTCACTAATGATGAATTGGCAAGAATCAAGCACATTGACAAGGCCAACAACATTGGCAAGTCGATAACCATAAGTTGCCTCTACCGAGTTGACGACGGCGCTAAAGCTCTCGAAACTCGACTGGCTCAGATGTGCAAGGAGGTCGATGACGCACTTGCTGCCGGAGCTACATTCATAGTTCTTTCCGATAGAGATTCAAATCGTGAGCTTGCGCCTATTCCCTCGCTGCTATCCCTTTCAGCAGTCCATCATCATTTGATTCGACAGGGTAATCGCATGATGGCCGGTCTCGTGATTGAGTGCGGTGATGCACGAGATGTTCATCACATGGCAACGTTGATTGGTTATGGAGCGTCGGCCATAAACCCATATCTGGCACTGGAGTCAGCTGAAGACATGGTTGTCAGGGGAGTGATTAGTGAAATTACCCCAGAGCGATCAAGTAAAAACATGATCAAAGCACTCGGCAAGGGTGTATTAAAAATCATGAGCAAGATGGGTATTTCAACTGTTGGCTCATATGCGGGAGCTCAATGTTTTGAGGCAATCGGTCTTTCTCAGGAATTTATCGACCGATACTTCACTGGCACCACTTCAAAATTAGGTGGGGTTGGCTTAGAGATTATTGCCAAGGAAATTGAACAGCGTCACCAGGCTGCCTATCCAATTGAAGGTGCCACGAAGGCTCATCTGCCTCTGGAGGTTGGCGGAGAGATGAAGTGGCGACGAGAGGGTCCTCCGCATCTTTTCAATCCCGAGACAATTTTCAAGCTTCAGCATTCGACAAGATCTAAGCGCTACGACATCTTCAAGCAGTACACAAAGGCTGTGGATGACCAATCTGAGCGACTCATGACCCTACGTGGTCTGTTCAAACTCCGCACAGAATTGAGAAAACCAATTCCGATTGAACAGGTTGAGCCAGTTTCAGAGATCGTGAAGAGGTTTTCAACTGGTGCAATGTCTCTCGGTGCAATCTCGCCTGAGGCTCACGAAGTTCTTGCAATTGCCATGAATAGGCTTGGTGGAAAGAGCAACACAGGCGAAGGCGGGGAATCGACAGAGCGTTTGCTAAATCGTGAGACCCGATCAGCTGTGAAGCAGGTGGCCTCGGGACGTTTCGGAGTTACCAGCATGTTTCTAACACATGCCGATGACATCCAAATCAAAATGGCGCAAGGCGCTAAACCTGGCGAAGGTGGTCAATTACCTCCGCACAAGGTGTATCCGTGGATAGCTGAGCTGAGACACTCCACTCCTGGGGTTGGTCTAATCTCACCTCCTCCTCACCACGACATCTACTCGATCGAAGATCTCAAGCAACTGATTTTTGACCTCAAGCGAGCCAACCGAGCAGCTCGAATCAATGTGAAGTTGGTCAGTCAGTTTGGAGTTGGAACCGTAGCTGCCGGTGTGGCGAAAGCAAAAGCGGATGTGGTCCTAATCTCTGGACACGATGGAGGCACAGGTGCCAGTCCGTTGAACTCCTTAAAGCACGCGGGAACTCCCTGGGAGCTAGGACTGGCGGAGGCCCAACAGACGCTGCTTCTCAATGGTTTGCGCGACCGCATCGTCGTTCAAGTTGACGGTTCTATGAAGACCGGTAGAGATGTGATTGTCGCAGCTCTCCTTGGTGCCGAGGAGTATGGCTTTGCGACCGCGCCTTTGGTTGTGGAAGGTTGCATCCTGATGCGGGTATGCCACCTTGATACCTGCCCGGTAGGTGTGGCAACCCAAAACCCAGACCTTAGAGCAAGATTTCGCGGTCAGGCAGAACACGTAATTAACTTCTTCGAATTTCTGGCTCAGGAAGTCAGGGAGTATCTTGCGGAGCTCGGATTCAGGTCGCTCGATGAGGCAATTGGACACGTGGAACTCTTGGATACAAACAGTGCCATTCGTCATTGGAAGGCCGACGGTATGGACTTAGCTCCAATCTTCGCGGCCAAGGACATCCAATCAGACTCAACACTGCGTGCCACCACCAAGCAGAACCACGAGTTAGAGAAGCATTTTGACTTTGCCGTATTGGAGGAGTGCAAACCAGCTCTATCCGAAGGCAAGAAAGTAGTTTTGGAAAGACAAATCAACAACACAAATCAAGCAATCGGCACAATGCTCGGCAATGAGCTGACTAAGAAGTGGGGCGAAGAGGGCTTGGCTGCGGAAACCCTTGAGCTGCGACTGACAGGCAGTGCAGGACAATCACTGGGTGCATTTATTCCTAGGGGAATCAAGATTGTGGTCGAGGGCGATTGCAATGACTACGTTGCCAAGGGTCTTTCCGGAGGGACGATTGTTGTAAAGCCTCCGGTCGGCAGCGGTTTCGTTGCCTCTCAGAACGTAATAGCTGGCAACGTAATTGGTTACGGCGCTACCTCAGGAAGGATTTTCCTCAACGGTGTGGTGGGTGAGCGATTCCTGGTTAGAAACTCCGGTGCAACTGCTGTGGTCGAAGGTGTCGGTGATCACGCCCTCGAATACATGACAGGCGGAAGGGCAGTGATTCTCGGCAGGACAGGAATCAATCTTGGCGCCGGTATGAGTGGAGGTATCGCCTACGTCTACAAACTGGGCGAGTCTCGAGTCAATCGAGAGGCTCTACAGACTGGTGAGATTTCTCTGAATCAGCTCGATAGCCAGGATGAGCTTGAGCTCAAGGGATTGCTTGAAGAGCACCTAAGGGAAACTGCCAGTGCACTTGCAGGCATGATTCTCTCGAACTTCTCTGAAGAGGCTAAGAATTTCATAAAGGTTCTGCCTCGTGACTATGCCAAGGTGATGGAAATTCAGAGTCGCGCAAAAGAGCTTGGATATGAGCCAGACGGCCAGGAAGTATGGACACAGATACTTGAGGTGACCGGTGGCTGATCCCAGAGGATTCATAAAAATTACTGAGCGCGAGACAGCTCCACGCAGGCCAGTTCCGGTCCGCATCAAGGACTGGAAGGAGGTCTACGCAGAACGAAATTCAGAGGTTGTCAAACGACAGGCAAGCCGCTGCATGGATTGCGGGATACCCTTCTGTCATCAAGGCTGTCCGCTCGGAAATCTGATTCCAGAATGGAATGACCTGACCCATCGCGATAGGGGTAAGGAAGCAATCGACAGACTTCATGCAACCAACAACTTCCCTGAATTTACAGGTCGTATTTGCCCAGCTCCCTGCGAGGATGCCTGTGTTTTAGGTATCAATCAACCTCCGGTAACGATCAAGGAGATTGAAGTCAGCATTATTGACAATGCATTTGATAAAGGTTTTGTTTTGCCACAGGTGCCCGACCGCCTGACAGGAAAGACGATTGCGATTGTAGGTAGCGGCCCTGCTGGTTTAGCGGCAGCTCAGCAGCTAACGCGCGCTGGCCACACCGTCGCGGTGTACGAAAGAGATGATCGCATTGGCGGTCTCCTTAGGTATGGGATTCCAGATTTTAAAATGGAGAAAAAGCACATCGACCGCAGAATTCATCAGATGGAGGCAGAAGGAACGCGTTTCCGCACCGGCGTCAATGTAGGTGTCGACATAACTTGGGATGAACTACGGCAGCGTTATGACGCAGTTTTGGTTGCCACCGGAGCACTAAGACCAAGAGACATTTCTGTTCCCGGTAGAGAGCTCGCTGGAGTTCACTTCGCCATGGACTATCTGACTCAGGCCAATCGTTCTGTGGCGGGCGATGAGGTTTTGGATCAAATTTCAGCCGAGGGCAAGCATGTCGTGATTCTTGGCGGTGGTGACACAGGTGCCGACTGTCTGGGGACAGCCACGCGTCAAGGAGCACTCAGTGTTACGACCCTGGCCATTGGAAAAATGCCGCCGACAGAGCGAACTGAAGACATGCCATGGCCAATGGTTCCGAATGTCTTCGAAGTTCAATCCGCACACGAAGAGTTCGGAGAAAGAAAATACCTTCACTCAACTGTTGAGTTTGTTGGTGCAAACGGCAAACTAACTGGGCTCAAGGTTGCAGATACTGAATTCGTTGACGGCAAGAGAGTGCCCAAGCCTGGAACTGAAAGAATTATTCAGGCTGACCTAGTCCTACTTGCGCTTGGCTACCAGGGTAACCAATCTGAACACATCCTTTCCCAGCTGGGGCTCAGTGAGGAGCGCGGAAATCTCTTGAGGGACGGCAAATACAAGGCGGGAAATGGAATCTTTGTTGCGGGTGACGCAGGTCGCGGTGCGAGCCTAGTAGTCTGGGCAATAGCCGAAGGAAGAGCAGCTGCCTCGGCGATTGATGAGTTTCTCGAAGGCGAGACAGAGCTGCCATTCCCAGTTAAACCGACGGATCAACCTCTCTCGGTCTATAGCTAGAAAAAGGTAATTGAACTAAATGAGACGCGCCAAGATCGTAGCCACCTTTGGACCTGCCGTAAGTGAATATGAAAAGACTAAGGGGGCGATTCTTGCCGGAGTAGATGTGGCAAGGCTAAACCTTTCTCATGGTGACTATTCAGTACACGAAAAGTCATTTAACACAATTCGTGAAGCCTCTAAAGAGGTTGGCAAACCAGTGGGAATCCTGGTTGACCTGCAGGGACCAAAGATTCGAGTTGGCAAGTTCAAGAATGGAAAAGAAGAGCTAGCAGCCGGACAGACTTTCACCATCACAATTGATGACATTGAAGGCGATGCTAATCAGTGCTCCACCACATACAAGGGCCTGCCTGGCGATGTCAAGGTTGGCGATCCACTACTAATTGATGACGGCCGTATCGCCCTAAGAGCTAAAGAGGTAACCAAGAACACCGTTGTGTGCGAAGTTGAGATTGCGGGTGTAATTTCAAATAACAAGGGGATTAATCTCCCAGGTGTTGCTGTCAACGTCCCAGCAATGAGCGAAAAGGACGAGCAAGATCTGCGTTGGGCCCTAAAAAATGGGGCAGACATGATTGCCTTGAGTTTCGTCAGGTCAGCCAAGGATGTCTCGCGTGCTCATGAAATCATGCGAGAAGAGGGAAGATTCGTACCTGTAATTGCAAAGATCGAGAAGCCTCAGGCAGTGGCTGCTCTAGAAGAAATTGTTGATGCATTTGATGGCATCATGGTGGCTCGTGGTGACCTGGGTGTTGAGCTTCCACTAGAGCAGGTTCCATTAGTCCAGAAGCGAGCTGTTGAGCTCGCGAGAAGATGGGCTAAGCCCGTCATTGTCGCAACGCAAATGCTCGAGAGCATGATTGAGAACAGCCGACCAACCAGAGCTGAAGCTTCAGATGTCGCCAACGCAGTGCTCGATGGTGCAGATGCGCTGATGCTCTCGGGGGAGACTTCCGTTGGTGCCTATCCGGTTGAAACGGTTCAGACGATGGCTCGAATTATTGAATCAACTGAAGAGAATGGATTAGAAAGAATCCCTGATCTTGGTACTAAGCCTCACACTCACTCCGGTGCTGTGGTTCGTTCGGCTCTGGACATCGCTGATCTTCTGGGAAGCAAGTTCGTTTGTGTATTCACCGAAAGCGGTGACACCTTGAGACGAGTAAGCCGACTTCGCTCGAGAATTCCAGTACTTGCATTTACTCCAAACGAAGAGGTTCAGCGCAAATTGAGCCTGGTCTGGGGTGCGACTACATTTCTTGTCCCTAAAGTCACACACACAGATCAGATGGTTAAGCAGGTGGATGAGATTGTCTTGCAGACTGGTAAATGCAAGCTGGGGGATGAGGTCGTGGTTGTTGCTGGATCTCCACCTGGAATTCCTGGATCTACAAATTCCCTCAGGGTTCACAGGGTGGGGGATGCGGTGCATCAGGTTGCACCTGGATACGCAAACTAGGCGTGCCGGAAGTGGGATTTGAACCCACACGCCCTTTCGGACAAAGCATTTTGAGTGCTCCGCGTCTGCCGTTCCGCCATTCCGGCCGGTTCTGGCAATTGTAGTGGATGGCTTTTAGCTAAAGTATTTTCATGCAAGAACCACTGAGAGTTCTCGTCGCCGAAGACGAAGCTCTGATCCGGATGGATGTGGTTGCAACGCTCAATGAGTCTGGGTGTCAGGTTGTTGGTGAGGCAGCTGATGGCGAAGAAGCGGTTCGATTGGCAGATGAGCTATTGCCTGATGTTGTTGTAATGGACATAAAGATGCCTAGACTCGACGGCATTTCAGCAGCGGAGAAGCTGGCCGAGAAAAAAATTCCAGTAGTTCTTCTAACGGCCTTTTCGCAGCAGGATTTGGTTTCCCGCGCCGTTGAAGCAGGCGCACTTGCATACATTACAAAGCCTTTCAAACCCACAGATCTGCTACCAGCGATTCAGATTGCCCTCGCTCGCAACGAGGAGATTGTGGCTTTAGAGCAAGAAATTAGTGATCTGAGCGACAGGCTTGAGACACGAAAGCTAATGGATAGGGCCAAGGGGCTGCTAATGAGCAAGATGAAGCTGTCAGAGCCTGAGGCCTTTAGGTGGATTCAGAAAGCATCTATGGATCGACGACTCTCCATGGCACAGGTCGCTAAGGCAGTAATTGACCAGCTAGGGCCTAAGCAGACTTCGGACGAAGAAAATTCGTAATTCGAACCGTTGACAATAGTTGACCTGACTCGTCCGTCATCTTTACTTCATGTGTAGTGAGGCTTTTGCCGAGCTTAATTGCAGTACAGGTACCGGTCACAACTCCACTCTTTGCAGATGCGTGGTGAGATGCATTGATCTCTATACCAACCGCATAACCCCAAGGATGAGCATGGACATTTGCAGCGAAGCTGCCGAGAGACTCCGCCAGCACCACGTGCGCTCCACCGTGAAGTAGACCAATTGGCTGAGTGTTGCCCTCCACGGGCATTGTTGCAACGGCCCTCTCTGCACTTAGCTCAAGCAGCTTGATTCCCATGCGATCGGCCAGAGCGCCCAGGCCTCGCTGCTTCATAACCTCGAGGGCTTGCGCGCTAGTTACGACGTCCTTATCCATAGAAATCCTTACTCAAAGTAGGCTAACTCCATGACCCAAAAACAGCCTACCCTGCTGCTAATTGATGGTCACTCACTAGCCTTCCGTGCTTTCTACGCGCTGAATCCTGAAAACTTCAAGAATCAAGAAGGTCAGCACACCAATGCTGTTCACGGATTTATCTCAATGCTTTTGACCTTGCTGGAGAACGAAAAGCCAACTCACCTCTGTGTCACATTTGATGTTTCAAGGGAGAGCTTTAGGACGAAGGAATATCCCGAATACAAGGCGACGAGAGGGGAGACCCCTGAAGAGTTCATAGGTCAAACCGAATTGCTGGTTGAGGCTCTTGCCGCCATGCGAATTACCACTGTGTCTCGAGACGATTACGAGGCCGATGACCTAATTGCCTCGTTGGCAAGATTGGGTGAGCAGAATGGTTGCCGGGTGCTAATTGTCTCTGGAGACCGTGACACGTTCCAATTAATCAGCGATCAGACAACGATTCTCTATCCCATCAAGGGAGTTATGAATCTCGCACGCATGAATGATGCGGCCGTTTTTGATAAGTATGGGGTTACCGCCAAGCAGTATCAGGACTTAGCGGCACTGGTCGGAGAGACATCTGATAATTTGCCCGGTATTCCTGGAGTAGGACCAAAGACCGCTGCCAAATGGCTTCAGCAATATGGAGACTTAGATTCGATAATACAAAATGCCGATCAGATTACGGGCAAGGTCGGTGAAACCCTTCGAGAGAAATCAGATCTTGCCGTCAGAAATCGGCGCCTAAATAACCTGGTTAGGGATCTAGAGTTTGATTTTTCTCTGAGGGACCTGGAACTTGGGGCCGTTAATGAAGATGATGTTAGAGCGATATTTGCAAAACTAAATTTCCGCACCCTGCTTACCCGAGTGATAAACCTTCGGGGATCCAATGGAAGGCAGATTCCTGTAAAAAAGGCAGTAGTTGAGCATGAAGAAGTAGTTTCCGATGTGCCATTGAAGGTCCAGTCTTTACCGACCGAGCAACCCCAGAGGCTAGTTGCGTCTATCGATGAGATTCAAAACTTGGTGTCAGCGGGATGCTTTTTAGCAGTTCAAATCTCTGACGGGAAGATTGTTGGTATTGGCGCGGCAACTAAAGATAAGCGGCTGGAATGGGACGGCAAGTCGCTGGAAAAAATCAAGGCTCTGATAGAGAAGGGTGGCTTTGGAACCTGGGATTTCAAGAATCTCGCCCGAAACCTAAGTCAAATCGGGATCGACCTTGGCAAATGTTCCGATGATGCTTTGCTCGTTAGCTATCTGGTTGATCCAACTCGCAAAGAGTATTCAGTTGATTTCCTGGTTCAGCACTACACAGGTATTGATGTTGTCAGGCAGGATGAAAATGAACTGTTTGGCGAAGTTGATGCTTCGTTGGATGCCTGGTGCTACGCGGTTATCTTTGAAGCTTTGCAGGGTGAACTTGTCGACCAGGGATCCAAGTTTGTCTACGAATCAATTGAGCTACCTGTTTCAGCTGTCCTCGCAAAAATGGAAACTACTGGCATTGCCATTGATCGTAAGGAGTTGACCAACCAGTTTGAGGAGCTGTCCTCCGAAGCGGAAAAGATTGCAAAAGATGCTTACAAAATCATCGGTCAAGAAGTAAATCTCTCCAGCCCTAAGCAGCTCCAGAAGGTTCTCTTTGAGGATCTAGGCATGGAAGGAACAAGGACTGTTAAGACAGGATTCTCTACCAATGCTGAAGCTCTTGCCGAGCTCCTGGAACAAACAGGTCACCCATTCCTTGAGAAACTGCTTGCTCATCGAGATGCTACGAAGCTAAAACAAATAGCTGAAACGCTGCTTGACTCTGTTGAGCCCGATGGAAGAATCCACACCAGGTATCTTCAGACAGGGACGTCCACTGGAAGACTTAGCAGTGAAAGTCCAAATCTTCAAAACATTCCAATCAAGTCGGAGCGTGGACAACGACTACGGAGTGCATTTGTTGCTGGGTCAGGTTATGTGCAACTGCTCACCGCAGATTATTCACAGATTGAAATGCGCATCATGGCCCACCTGAGCGAAGATGAGGGACTCATTGAAGCCTTTAGAGCTGGGGAAGACTTGCACAACTTCGTTGGATCACGTATTTATGGTGTCGCTCCCGAGCAAGTCACTTCTTCCATGCGATCGAAAGTTAAGGCAATGAGCTACGGGCTTGTCTATGGTCTGAGTGAATTTGGTCTTGCTCGCCAGCTCAAGATAAGCAAAACAGAGGCAAAGCAGCTGATGACGGATTACTTCCAGCGCTTTGGGGGAGTTAAGAGATACTTGGACGAGGTGGTCCAGAGAGCCAAGCTTGTTGGTTACACCGAAACCGTCTATGGCAGACGCAGGCCCTTTAGCGATCTAAATTCCAAGATATTCCAGGTGAGAGAGAATGCCAGGCGGGCTGCCTTAAATGCTCCGATACAAGGAACTGCTGCCGACATCATGAAATTGGCAATGATTGAGGTGGATAGAAGATTGGGCCAGCAGAAGCTGAAATCAAGGCTGCTGCTGCAGGTGCATGACGAATTGGTCTTTGAGGTCGCACCCGATGAACTTGAGCTGGTTCGGTCGCTTGCCGTGGAGAGTATGAAGTCGGTGGCCAAGCTGTCAGTGCCCGTGGAAGTGCATGTAGGGATAGGGCCTAACTGGGAGCTGGCGGGGCACTAGAAAGACCGCTAGGCTTTCCCAGGCGCCTTCGGGCGTCGTTCCCTGTCCGTTCGTCGGGCGAAGACCAAAACTTAAAACTTTGGCTTGGCACGACCTGAGTAAAAAAAGAGTAACAACATATATGGCAACCAAATCGGCCGCATCCAATAAGCAAATAGCAGTCAACGACATCGGCTCCAAAGAAGATTTCCTAGCAGCGGTCGAAGCAACTCTCAAATTTTTCAATGATGGCGATCTGATCGCCGGAACTGTCGTCAAGATTGACAGGGATGAAGTCCTGCTTGACGTCGGATATAAAACCGAAGGTGTAATCCCGGTCCGTGAACTTTCAATCCGCCAAGACGCCGATCCAAATGACATCGTCAAGGTTGGTGAGTCAATCGAGGCACTTGTTCTTCAGAAGGAAGACAAAGAAGGCCGCCTGATTCTAAGCAAGAAGCGGGCGCAATACGAGCGTGCCTGGGGTGATGTCGAGAAGGTCAAAGAATCTGACGGAATCGTCAAGGGAACCGTAATTGAAGTGGTTAAAGGCGGTGTCATTGTTGACATCGGTCTACGTGGGTTCCTACCAGCTTCGCTAATTGAACTGCGCCGGGTTCGCGATCTTGGACCTTACCTTGGTACTGAGGTTGAGGCAAAGATTCTTGAACTCGACAAGAACAGAAACAACGTTGTGCTTTCTCGTCGAGCCCTGCTGGAGCAGAGCCAGAGCGAGAGCAGAACCACCATGCTCAATGACCTTGCTAAGGGCCAGATTCGCACAGGAACTGTTTCCTCAATCGTTAACTTTGGTGCATTTATTGACCTTGGGGGAGTGGATGGTCTTGTCCACGTTTCCGAACTGAGTTGGAAGCACGTTGAGCACGCAAGTGAAGTCGTTGAGGTTGGACAAGAGGTAACGGTAGAGGTTCTGGAAGTTGATCAGGATCGCGAAAGGGTTTCTCTTTCTCTAAAGGCAACTCAGGAAGACCCATGGCAGGTTTTTGCTAGAACCCACGCCATCGGGCAGTACATTCCAGGCAAGGTTACAAAGATCGTTCCATTCGGTGCATTTGTTCGAGTTGCGGACGGCATCGAGGGGCTCGTTCACATCTCCGAGCTCTCCTCAAAGCACGTTGAGCACGCTGACCAGGTTGTAACTGTGAACCAGGATGTATTCGTCAAACTAATCGACATTGATCTTGAGCGCAGAAGAATTTCCCTGTCCCTCAAGCAGGCAGTTGATGAAGTAGATCCAGCTGGAACAGACTTCAACCCAGTTCTCTATGGCATGGCAGCTGATTATGACGAAAACGGTCAGTACCGCTATCCAGAAGGATTCGATCCTGCCACCAACGAGTGGAGGGCCGGATTCGAAGAGGCTCGTGCAAAGTGGGAAGCAGACTATGCCGAAGCTCACGAGCGTTGGGAACTACACAAGAGCCAGGTGAAGGCAATGCGCGAGAAGCTGGCCGATCTTCCTGATGCAATTCCGTCTGAAGCGCCAAGCTCAGCCGAGGGTTCATTAGCTCAAGACGAGTCGCTCGCCTCTTTGCGCGATCAGCTAGCAGAAGACAAGTAGGGGCCTGGCCTATTCTGGATAGATGCTGATTGCACTAACCGGAGGCATAGGCTCTGGCAAATCAACTGTCGCGGCCCTATGGGTCGAGCTCGGTGCTACCGAAATTGACGCCGACCTTCTCGCCAGAGAAGTTGTTGAACCAGGATCAATAGGTCTAAGCCGAGTTTTGGCTGCCTTCGGCGATGACCTGCTTCTGAGCGACGGTAATCTCAATCGTGCAGAGCTGGCTAAGCGAGCGTTTTCAAATGAAGTAGAGCGTAAGCGACTGGAGGGGATTCTTCACCCGCTCATCCAAGAGTTGGCTTTGGAAAAGACTGCGAGACTTGAAGGAGTTGTTGTCTATACGATTCCTCTCTTGGTTGAGAGCAACTCGAAGCTTAAGTTCGACAAGATTGTGACTATTAGCTGTCCAGCAGAGGTTCGCGTGGAGCGCCTAATAAAACGGGGCCTTACCAGGGAAGAAGGGCTTCAACGAATTGCTTCCCAAGCTACAGACTCGGAACGGGAAGCCCGAGCAGATATTGTGATTGACTCCAACTGCACCCTGGAAGAGCTGCGCTCCAAGGCACGAGAAACCTATTTGGAACTAACCAATGGATGATTCGCGACCCTTCAAGGTAATCAGTGAGTACCAACCCTCTGGAGATCAGCCGCAGGCAATTGCTGAACTTGAACGACGAATTAGGGCTGGTGAGAGAGACATCGTCCTGCTTGGTGCAACAGGAACTGGAAAGTCGGCGACTACAGCATGGCTAATTGAGAAGCTACAGCGACCAACTCTCGTTATTGCTCACAACAAAACTCTTGCGGCTCAGCTTGCCAGTGAGCTTCGTGAGCTTTTTCCAGAAAATGCTGTCGAATACTTCGTTAGTTACTACGACTACTACCAGCCTGAGGCTTATGTTCCCCAAACCGACACCTTCATTGAAAAGGATTCCACAATTAACGAGGAGGTTGAACGGCTTCGCTACTCAGCAACCATGTCCCTGCTTAGTCGCAGGGATGTGATTGTCGTTGCAACTGTCTCTTGCATATATGGTCTGGGTGCGCCGAAGGAATACCTGGCACAATCACTACCACTTCAGGTTGGACAAAGAATTGAGCGGGATGAGCTGATTCGTGCCCTGGTAAACATTCAATATCAAAGAAATGACATTGAATTCACACGAGGTAACTTTAGGGTGAAGGGTGACACAGTTGAAGTCATAGCAATATACGACGAAGAGGCTACTCGCATTGAATTTTTTGGCGATGAGATTGAAAAGATTTACCGAATCAATCCCCTAACTGGAGAGATTTTGATGGATCGGCAGTCCGTGGCGATCTATCCCGCCTCCTACTACGTTGCCCCGGCGGAACAAATGGGAAAGGCGATTGAAGCCATCGAGGAAGAGCTAGAGGCTCGCTATCGAGAACTCGAGAAGCAGAACAAGCTTCTCGAGGCTCAACGGATAAAGATGCGCACCACGTTTGACTTGGAGATGATTCGAGAGCTGGGCTTCTGTTCTGGTATCGAAAACTACTCAAGACACATTGATGGTCGAGAGCCTGGAGAGCCGCCCGCTTGTCTTCTTGATTATTTTCCAGATGACTTCCTCACGGTCATTGATGAATCCCACGTGACAATTCCGCAAGTCCGAGCCATGTATAACGGGGATAGCTCAAGAAAGCGAACATTGGTTGAGTATGGCTTCCGCTTGCCATCAGCGCTGGACAATCGACCTCTTAGATTTGATGAATTTCTCGAGAGAACTGGGCAAACCGTTTACCTCTCAGCGACGCCGGCGGAGTATGAGCTCAAGCTCAGTGACGGAGTAGTCGAGCAGATAATTAGACCGACAGGCTTAGTTGACCCGCAGGTGATTGTGAAGCCCTCCAAGGGACAAATTGATGATCTGATTGAAGAGATCCGGATACGCACCGAAAGAAATGAGCGAGTTTTAGTCACAACACTGACCAAGAGACTTGCCGAAGAGGTTACTGACTATCTAACGGAGCTTGGTATTCGAGTTAGGTATCTGCACTCGGATGTCGACACACTTCGTCGAGTGGAGCTTTTAAGAGAGCTCAGACAGGGGCTGTTCGATGTTCTAGTGGGTATCAACTTGCTGCGTGAAGGGCTCGACCTTCCAGAAGTATCGCTGGTCTCAATACTTGATGCGGACAAGGAGGGGTTCCTTCGCTCGACCACCTCACTCATTCAAACCATAGGTCGAGCTGCAAGAAATGTTGCCGGTGAGGTACACATGTATGCCGACAAGGTAACCGACTCTATGAAGCGCGCCATCGATGAAACTAATCGACGCAGAGAAATTCAGATTGAATACAACCGGAAAAACAACATAGACCCCCAGCCCTTGCGAAAGAAGATTGCTGACATCACAGATGTGCTTGCCAGGGAGGAGGTCGACACAGAAGCTCTCATGGAGCAACTTCAAAAAGAGCCAAAGCGTAAAGTCTCGTCAACTCCCATGCGAGGACGCAAAGACATTGGGAAAGCCGGCAGAGAACAACTTATTCAGACCATCATGGAACTGGATGCCCAGATGCGTTCCAGTGCCGCGGCCCTAAACTTCGAGCTTGCGGCAAGAATTCGAGACGAAATAGCCGAGCTAAAGCGAGAGCTAAGGCAGTTTGAACAAGCCGGACATGCATAGACTTCTACGGTGAGTATTCAGACCCCTCCTGGCAGCAAACTAACTGTCAAAGGTGCAAGGGTCCACAACCTAAAGAATCTAACTCTCGAAATACCCAGGGATGCTCTGGTTGTTTTCACTGGTCTCAGCGGATCAGGTAAATCATCACTCGCCTTCGACACAATATTTGCTGAAGGCCAGCGGCGTTACGTGGAGTCCCTCAGCGCATACGCTCGCCAATTCCTCGGACAGGTTGATCGTCCCGATGTTGATTTCATTGAAGGCTTGAGTCCTGCGGTCTCCATTGACCAGAAGTCCACCAATAGAAACCCCCGTTCAACCGTTGGAACGATTACAGAGATACACGATTATTTGAGACTTCTTTGGTCGAGAATCGGAATACCGCACTGCCCGGAGTGTGGAGAAGAAATCTCACGCCAAACCCCTCAGGCGATTGTGGATCAACTGCTCGCGATGGAAGCAGGTACAAAGTTCCAACTGCTAGCGCCAATTGTCCAACAGAAAAAAGGTGAGTTCCAGGATCTATTCGCCTCACTTCAGTCGCAAGGCTTTGCGCGTGCAGTAGTCGATGGAGAAACCGTTGTCCTAAGCGAAGCAAAGCCTCTGAAGAAGAGCTACAAGCATGACATTGCGGTGGTCGTAGATCGACTGGTTGTGAAGCCTGATGCGATAAGTCGAATCACAGATTCAGTTGAAACAGCTCTAAAGCTCGCAAATGGCAAGGTCGTGGTTGATTTTGTTGACGAAAAGAGGCAGAGAACCTTTAGCGAAAATCTCAGCTGTCCAAACGAACACGAAATTGTGCTCACCGAAATAGAACCAAGAACCTTTTCCTTCAATGCTCCCTTTGGCGCATGCCCAGAGTGCACCGGCCTAGGCACCAAGATGGCAGTGGACGCGGATCTAGTAGTAGGCGATCCAGATACCTCGATCTCTGAGGGTGTCATTATTCCTTGGTCAACTCAGGGAAAGGGTCTTTACTCCTATTTCCAACGCTTGCTGCAGGGGCTGAGCAAGGAGTTGGAATTCAGCCTCAAGACACCTTGGAAGAAGCTACCCAAAAAAGTCAGAGATGCCGTTTTATACGGAAACAATTTTGAAGTCCAAGTTAAGTGGCGATCAAAGTACGGGCGTGAAATGCGCTATACATCTGGTTTTGAAGGAGTTTTGCCCTACGTTGAGCGTCGCTATCAAGAGTCAGACTCTGATTGGGCAAGAGGAAAATGGGCTGAATTCCTTCGCGAGGTTCCCTGTCCCGACTGTGAGGGAGCGAGACTGAGGCCTGAAGTTCTCTCCGTCAAAGTTCATGGCAAATCGATTCATGATGTTGCTCAGCTTTCCTTGGCTCAGGCTCACAGCTTTTTTGACAATCTAAAACTCACAAAGCGGGAGCAGACTATTGCAGCACAAGTATTGAGAGAAATTAGGGCTCGTCTCGACTTCCTGCTTGCAGTTGGTTTGGACTACCTCTCTCTCGAGCGCTCAGCTGGGTCCCTTTCTGGTGGAGAGGCTCAGCGCATTCGACTTGCAACGCAGATTGGTGCCGGATTGACTGGCGTGCTTTATGTTCTGGATGAGCCCTCAATTGGTCTGCACCAAAGGGACAATCGCCGCCTTATTGAGACCCTGGTCAAGCTCAGAGATTTGGGAAACACCTTGATTGTCGTAGAGCATGACGAGGACACAATCAGAGCGGCCGACTGGCTGGTCGACATTGGGCCAGGAGCAGGTGCGCACGGTGGGGAAGTTGTTCACTCGGGCTCCTACGAAGCAATAAAGAAGAATCCGAAATCCATCACTGGCGATTACCTGTCGGGAAGAATCCAAATTGAAACACCTTCGAAGCGACGGAAAAGCTCTGGTAAGTCCTTGAAAGTAGTCGGGGCTAAGGAAAACAACCTGAAGAATTTAGATGTTGAGTTCCCTTTGGGTGTGATGACCGCCGTCACCGGGGTCAGTGGCTCTGGAAAGTCATCGTTGGTGAACGACATCCTCTATGAGACTCTCGCCAACAAACTTAACGGAGCCAAGGGTGTTCCAGGTCGTCACACGAGAATCGTTGGCATTGAACACCTAGACAAGGTTGTGCATGTAGATCAGGCCCCAATTGGTAGGACACCAAGATCCAACCCTGCCACTTATACGGGAGTTTTTGACCACATACGAAAGCTCTTCGCAGATACTCCAGAGGCCAAGGTCCGTGGCTACCAACAAGGGAGGTTCTCCTTCAACGTCAAGGGTGGACGCTGCGAGAGTTGTGCCGGTGACGGAACCATAAAAATTGAAATGAACTTTCTTCCAGATGTTTATGTCACCTGTGAGGAATGCAAGGGGGCTCGCTACAACCGAGAGACTCTGCAAGTGCACTTCAAGGGCAAGACCATTGGCGACGTTCTAAACATGCCAATCAGTGAGGCAGCTGAGTTCTTCGCCCCAATCAACTCAATTGCCCGCTATCTCAACACTCTCGTTGAAGTTGGCCTTGGGTATGTCCGACTAGGTCAGAGCGCAACCACCCTCTCTGGTGGGGAGGCGCAAAGAGTCAAGTTGGCTACCGAACTACAGCGCCGAGCAACCGGGCGCACGATTTACGTTCTTGATGAGCCAACCACGGGTCTGCACTTCGAGGATGTTAGAAAGCTTCTGACAGTTCTAAACGGCCTGGTCGACAGAGGAAACACGGTAGTGGTCATTGAACACAACCTCGATGTAATACGCTGCGCAGACTGGGTAATCGACCTTGGGCCAGAGGGCGGCTCTGGGGGAGGAACAGTCATAGCTGAAGGAACCCCAGAACAGGTAGCCAAAGTCAAGGCCAGTCACACCGGCAAGTTTCTCGCGCAACTTCTGAGCAATGGCTAATTTAGCTTTTCGACCCAAAACCTCAGAGATTCCAACGAATCCTGGGGTCTATCAGTTTTTGGATTCAAGGGGAAAGGTCTTATACGTCGGCAAGGCAAAGAACTTGCGATCAAGGCTTACGAGCTACTTTGGAACCTTAGACAAACTTCATGAGCGCACTCAGAGAATGTTGCAGAGTGCAAGTGATGTGAAGTGGACGATCGTCAATACCGAATATGACGCCCTTCAGCTTGAATTCACTTGGATAAAGGAATTTGATCCTCCTTTCAACATCCGCTTCCGCGATGACAAGAGCTATCCATATCTAGCAATTTCAATGAGTGCTGAGGTGCCGAGGGCCTTTATTACTCGCAACCGGGAACTCCCTGGTGTCAGGTACTTCGGACCCTACACACAGGCATGGGCAATCAGGGAGACACTGGACACTGTTCTGAAGGTTTATCCAGTTAGAAGTTGTTCACAGGGCGTCTTCGACCGAGCCAAGGCCCAGAATCGACCATGTCTACTGGCTGATATTGGGAAGTGCTCTGCACCGTGTGTCGAACGAATTGGGAAAGCCGAACATAAACAGCTCGCCAAGAAGCTGGGTGACTTCATAGGTGCTGGTAGCGAAAAACACGTCGAAGAACTAAAGCTGAAAATGGAAGCCGCAAGTGAGAAGCAAAATTATGAGGCAGCTGCAAATTTCAGAGATGACATTGAGGCACTTACCAAAGTCCTCGAAAAAAGCAGCGTTGTTCTCTCCGATCAGACTGATGCTGATCTCATTGGACTTGCTCGTGACGAGCTTTCCGCGGCCGTTTCTGTCTTCATCGTTCGCGGAGGAAGGATTCGAGGCAATCGTTCACTCGTGATGGATTTAGAACTGGATCGAGACGACTCCGAACTGGTTGAGTACGTGCTCCACAAGCTTTACTCACCACCCAAGACAGGTGAACCGATTGAGATTCCCAAGCTGATTTTGGTCCCATCGCTCCCTGCCGACGAGAAAGTAATGACTGATTGGCTAAAGAGTCTAAGAGGGTCTTCGGTGACTTTGAGCGTTCCAGCTCGCGGGGAGAAAGCTGTCTTAGCGAAAACAGCTGAGACCAATGCCAAATTTGCTCTACAGAGCTACAAGCTAAAACGAAGCTCTGACTTTTTGGCGAGAGCTGACGCACTAGCTGGTATTCAAAAGGCTCTCGGCATGGAAAATGCCCCTCTGAGAATTGAATGTTTCGATATTTCTCACCTTGGTGGCACCAACACTGTCGGCTCGATGGTTGTGTTTGAAGATGGTCTTCCCAAAAAGGATCACTATCGAAAGTTCAACTTGGAGACAGCAGATGACACTGAGTCGATTTATCAGGTTTTGTCTCGCAGATTGAAATATTTGACCGA
Source organism: uncultured Aquiluna sp. (assembly GCA_964480885.1). Taxonomy (GTDB): domain Bacteria; phylum Actinomycetota; class Actinomycetes; order Actinomycetales; family Microbacteriaceae; genus Aquiluna. The sequence goes on from CAYZRV010000001.1 coordinate 196,425, forward strand.
GGAGAAAAGCGAGAAGTTCAGCTATCGACCATCTTTGCTTCTGATAGACGGTGGAATACCGCAGAGAAATGCTGCCCTAAGGGCACTATCGGAATCGGGACTAGAAGGCATAACCGTTGCCACACTCGCCAAGCGACTGGAAGAGGTGTATACGTCAAACTCAGATAACCCTGTGATATTTCCTAGAACTTCTGAGGAGTTATTCCTCTTGCAGCGAATTAGGGATGAGGCCCACCGCTTCGCAATTACTGCTCAGCGGACCAAGCGAGCTAAGGGAATCTCCTCAACGTTGCTGGAAATACCAGGACTGGGGGAGATGAGGGTGAGATTGCTGATTCGGAAATTTGGTTCCCTGAAGCGACTCAGAGCGGCCAGCAGCGAGGAAATAGCTACCCTGCCAGGGTTTAGCCTGAGGCAGGCCCAGCGGGTTAGAGAATACCTGCAGGATTTTTCACAATCCGACACGCCCGAGAATTCAAACGACTAACCTTGTAGCAGTCGAGGGGTGTGATGGAAAACACGCGGAAACCAGAGTTGCTAGTGGTTACTGGCATGTCGGGCGCTGGACGTTCTACTGTCGGTAACGCCCTGGAGGACCAAGGTTGGTACGTAATCGACAACCTTCCCCCGCAAATGCTCGGCCCCATCAGCGATCTGTTTGCCCTCAGCAAGGCTCGTCTGCCCAAGATTGCTGTAATCACGGACGTCCGCGGAGGTGAGTTTTTCAGTGAACTCCAGAGCCGAATCACTGACCTCAAGACCAGAGAAATAGCCGTACGACTGCTATTTCTGGAAGCTAGTGACAGTGCACTCGTGAAGAGATTTGAGTCTGTTAGACGCCCTCACCCACTTCAGGGCAGTGGAACTGTTTTGGATGGCATCGCCAGGGAAAGGGCAGAGTTACTAAGCCTTAGAGAGAGCGCTGATCTTGTCTTTGACACCTCAGAGTCCAACGTCCATCAGCTGACCAACAGAGTCGCCGAAGCTTTTGCTGAGAATGCGAAATCGCTAAAAGTCAACGTCACAAGCTTTGGTTTTAAATATGGCCTTCCCGTAGACGCAGACCTAGTTGCAGATGCAAGATTCATTCCAAATCCACATTGGCAAGATGAGCTGAGAGCAAAGACGGGTAATGACGACGAGGTCAGTAAATATGTACTCGGTCAGCCCGGCGTGGCTAGCTTCGTAGACAACTATGTTGCAGCGCTAAAGATAGTCCTTGATGGATATAGAAATGAGAACAAGCGTTTCGCAACCATCGCCATCGGATGCACAGGTGGAAAGCATCGCTCGGTGGCAATTGCAAATGAGATTTCCAAAAGATTGTCAGATCTGTCCGATGTGACAGTGAGTGTTCAACATAGAGATTTAGGTAGGGAGTAAATTGGCGCTGACCCACGCAATCAAGGAGGAACTGGCAAAGGTTCAGCCGAACAATGGACTAGTTCGAGCTGCTGAACTTGCAACCATCTTGCGTTTCTGTGGTGGCTTGCACCTAATTTCAGGACGAATTGCTATTGAAGTTGAGCTTGACTCAGCCAATGTTGCCAAGAGAATCGCCAAGGCAATAACTGAGCTTTATGGCATACAGGCTGAACTTAGTGTTCTAAATGCTGGTGGTTTGCGAAAGAGCGGTGGATTTCAGGTTCGCGTAATGCGGGAAGGCGAGCTTCTAGCTCGTCAAACTGGCCTGATTGATAATCGAGGCAGGCCTGTCAGGGGACTTCCATCAACGTTGGTGTCATCAACAATGGATGAGGCACGAGCTATCTGGCGTGGTGCATTTTTAGCGCAGGGCTCACTAACCGATCCCGGGCGTTCGACCTCTCTGGAGGTTATTGCTCCAGGTAATGAATCTGCCATGGCGCTGGTTGGGGTTGCAAGAAGGCTTGGGGTTAACGCAAAGGCCAGAGAAGTTCGTAACGTGTTTCGCGTAGTCGTTAGGGATGGTGAGGGGATCGCTGAGCTTCTGCGTGAAATGGGTTGCACCGATCAGGTTGATAAGTGGGAAGAGCTGCGCAATAGACGTGAAGTTAGGGGAGCTGCCAATCGACTAGCCAACTTCGACGATGCGAATCTCAGAAGAAGTGCCCAAGCAGCTGTCGCGGCCAGCGCAAGAGTTCAACGAGCCTTGGAAATATTGGGACCTGAAGCTCCGTCCCATTTGAAGTATGCAGGTGAGCTGAGGCTTAAGCACAAGGACGCGTCTTTGGATGAACTAGGACGACTTGCCGATCCACCAATGACCAAAGATGCAGTTGCCGGCAGGATCAGAAGACTCTTGGCCACAGCTGATCGCCGAGCCAGTGAGCTTGGCATTCCCGACACAGAGTCCGCAATTTCCGAATTCACCGAGGAATAAATCCAATTAATCAAACTATTTAATAGTTATCGAAGAAAGAGAATCCATGACTTACAAGCTCCCAGATCTGACATACGACTACTCAGCACTTGAGCCTCACATCTCGGCTCGAATCATGGAACTTCACCACTCCAAGCATCATGCCGCTTATGTGGCTGGTGCCAATGCGGCGCTGGATGCCATGGCAGAAGCCAGATCCGCCAACAACTTCGCAAATCTTCCTAAGCTTCAGAAGGATTTGGCATTCAATCTAGGTGGGCACGTTAATCACTCGATTTTTTGGCAGAATCTCTCCCCAGCTGGCGGAGAGGCTAGTGGCGAATTAGCGGCGGCCATAAGTGAGTACTTTGGGAGCTATGAAGGATTCAAGAACCACTTCAGTGCGGCAGCAGTGGGGATCCAGGGTTCTGGCTGGGCATACCTTGCCTGGGATGCCCTGGGTAATCGTCTAGTGATTGGTCAGCTGTATGACCAGCAGGGCAACATTCCAATGGGAAGCATTCCACTGCTAATGCTGGATATGTGGGAGCACGCTTTCTACCTGGACTACCAGAACGTTAAGGCCGACTACGTAAAGGCATTCTGGAACATTGTGAATTGGGAGGATGTCCAAAAGCGCTTCAGCTCGGTAAGCGTCAACAGCCGTTCCCTGCTGCTAGGCTAGCTCCCGTCCGCCCAAAGGCGCGTGGAAGCAAGTACTGACAAATCCCCATCTGGAGAATCCTGTGACCCGTATTGGCATTAATGGCTTTGGCCGAATTGGACGTAATTTTCTGCGCGCAGCCCTAGCGCAAAACTCAAACCTTGAAATAGTCGCTGTAAACGACCTTTCTGACCCTGCTGGACTGGCCCATTTGCTGAAATACGACTCAATCACGGGGCGCTTAAACGCCGTCGTGACGGTTGAAGGTGACAGCATCATTGTTAATGGCAAGACCATCAAGGTTTTGGCTGAAAGAGACCCAGCAAACCTTCCTTGGAAGCAATTGGGTGTAGACATAGTCATCGAATCGACAGGTATCTTTACCGATGCTGAGAAAGCAAAAAAGCACATCGAAGCGGGCGCTAAGAAGGTCATTATTTCGGCTCCTGCAACCAATGAGGATGCCACTTTTGTAATTGGTGTCAACGAAAATCTTTACGACCCAAGCAAGCACCACATCATCTCCAATGCCTCTTGCACCACCAACTGCCTTGCACCGCTAGCTAAGGTCTTCAACGACAAGTTTGGAATCGTCAATGGACTGATGACGACTGTTCACGCCTACACAGCCGACCAGAACCTTCAGGATGGCCCGCACAAAGATCTCAGACGCGCTCGTGCGGCTGCACTAAACATCGTGCCTTCTACCACAGGAGCTGCTAAAGCAATTGGCTTGGTCCTTCCAGAACTAAAAGGCAAGTTGGATGGTTTTGCTCTGCGGGTTCCCGTTCCAACTGGCTCAATCACTGACCTGACTCTCGTATCTGAGAAAAAGGTAACTGTTGATGAGATTAAGGCCGCTTACAAGGAGGCCGCCGAAGGATCAATGAAGGGCATCCTGATGTATACGGAAGATGAGATTGTCTCCTCGGACATCGTTACCGACGCTCATTCTTCAATATTTGATGCCGGATTGGTTCGAGTGATTGACAACACCGTCAAGCTTTCCTCCTGGTATGACAACGAGTGGGGATATTCCAACCGTCTTGTCGAACTGACTTCACTGGTTGCATCCAAGCTCTAGATGCTTAGGAAATTATCTTCCGCACCTGAATTGCGAGGTAAGCGAGTAATCCTTCGCTGCGATCTCAACGTGCCCCTGCAGGACTCAACGGTCACGGATGATGGTCGAATCAGAGCCTCGTTGTCAACGATCAACTCACTGAGGTCTAAGGGCGCTAAAGTCATCATCGTTTCACACCTTGGAAGACCCGAGGGTAAACCAGAGCCAAAGTATTCTTTAGCCCCAGTAGCTAAGAGGCTTTCGGAGCTTTTGGGCGACAGTGTTGTATTCGCAGAAGACACGGTTGGACCTAGTGCAAAGCAGGCCGCATCAAGCCTTAGCGATGGAGAGGTTGTCCTGCTTGAAAACCTGCGATTCAACGAGGGCGAAGCGAGCAAGGACGCTGAGCAAAGAATGAAGTTTGCCCAGGAGCTCGCATCGATGGGGGATGCTTTTGTGAGCGATGGTTTTGGAGTTGTTCATCGCAAGCAGGCAAGTGTTTTTGAGCTTGCAAAGCTACTTCCTTCCTTTGCGGGTGAGCTAATTGAGCAGGAAGTTCAGGTTCTTGAGCGACTTACGCTTGAGCCCGAAAGACCCTACACAGTTGTTCTTGGTGGATCCAAGGTCTCAGACAAGCTTGGAGTAATTGAGAACTTGTTGCCCAAGGTTGATCGCCTGATTATCGGAGGCGGCATGTTGTTCACCTTCCTCTTTGCCCAGGGAAAGAAGGTCGGTAAAAGTCTTCTGGAGGAAGACCAGGTTGAAAAGGTTAGAGGGTTCATAGACCAGGCAAGATCCCTCGGTGTTGAATTACTGCTGCCAGTTGACGTGGTGGTGGCCAGCGGATTCAGTGCTACAGCCGAGTTTGAAACTCAATCAGCCGACGACATCGAGGGTTCCAGATTTGGCAGTGAAGGAATCGGTCTCGACATCGGTCCAAAGTCTGCCCAGCTCTTTGCAAACGCAATTAGTTCATCCAAAACTGTGTTCTGGAATGGGCCCATGGGTGTTTTTGAGTTCGACAACTTTGCCAATGGCACAAAAGTCATAGCCCAGGCATTGACTGAAACCCCTGGATTCACCGTGGTTGGTGGGGGCGACTCTGCTGCTGCAGTTAGACACCTTGGTTTTTCTGAAAACGCATTTGGGCATATCTCAACCGGAGGGGGAGCAAGCCTAGAGTTTCTGGAGGGAAAGACTCTTCCCGGCCTGGAGGTTCTGAATGACTGATCGCACGCCCCTGATTGCTGGCAACTGGAAAATGAACCTGGATCATCTACAGGCTATTGCCCTAATTCAAAAGGTCAGCTGGACACTTAACGAGAAGGGTCACGACTTCAAGGATGTAGAAGTGTGCGTTATTCCTCCCTTCACTGCATTGCGTTCTGCACAGACCTTAATTGATGCCGAAAAGTTTGAGGTCGTCCTTGGGGCGCAGGATGTTTCCAAGTTTGCCTCTGGTGCCTACACAGGCGAGATTTCTGGGGGCATGCTTGCCAAGCTCGCAGTGCGTTATGTTCTTGTCGGTCACTCTGAAAGAAGGCATTACCACCAAGAGAGTGATGATTTAATTCGCGAGAAGGTTGCTGCTTGTTTTGCCAACAACCTGACTCCAATAATCTGTGTCGGAGAGACTCTTGAGGAATTAGAGGAACAGGGTCAGAGTGCAGTTCCTGTTGCACAAACACTTGCAGCACTCGAAGGTCACTCAGCTCTCAAGGACTTTGTCATAGCTTATGAGCCAGTCTGGGCGATTGGCACGGGTCAGGTGGCCACTGCCGAGCAAGCGGATGAGGTTGCTGGAGCAATCAGGACAGCCATTCGCGAGAAGCACGGCGAGGTAGCCGATTCCACCAGAATCCTCTACGGAGGCTCTGTGAAGGCTGCAAACGTTGCTGGATTCATGCAAATGCCCGAGATTGATGGTGTTCTGGTGGGTGGGGCTTCGCTAGATGCTGATGAGTTTGCTGGTATCTCTCGATACAAAAAGCACATAGTTCTATAATTGACCGAGTTTTTGGAGGAATAATGGCCGCACTACAAACAGCCCTGCTGGTACTGCTCGCAATCACCAGCGTGCTACTGATTCTTATGATTCTTTTGCATAAGGGTCGAGGGGGAGGCGTTGCCGACATGTTTGGTGGCGGTGTCACCAGCTCCATGCAGTCCTCAGGTGTCGCGGAGCGAAACCTCAATCGAATCACCATCATCCTTGGCCTGGTTTGGGTAACAGTGATCATCATCCTGGGTCTATTCACGAGATTTGGCTGGGCCTAAATGTCCTCGACACCTTCAATTAGAGGAGCCAGAGTTGGCGCTGGCCCAATGGGTGAGAAAGATCGTGGTCACCACGTCGAAAAAATCAGCAGGAGTTTCTACTGCGCAAACGGCCACGAAACCCATCCGCAGTTTGCTGCAACTGTGACAGAGGAAGAGATTCCTAACGAAATTGATTGTCCTCACTGCGGATTCCCGGCAGGCAAAGACAAGAGCAACCCTCCGTTAGTTGCCAAGATTGAGCCCTACAAAACTCACCTTGCCTATGTCAAAGAGCGAAGGACAGAAGCGGAGGCTGCACAAATCCTCGATGAGGCACTCCAGGCAATCAGGGCAAGAAGAGAAAAGGCAGCCGCTGCTGCTAAAGCGCGTCGCTAAGAATCTGATCTAGCCACCAGACTGTTTCCTGCTGACCTCTAACCCTTCCTGCCGGAAGATCGTCAGACTTCATAGCGTTTCTAACGGCATCAGCCTTCTCTGCCCCAGCTGCCAGAAACCAGAGCTTTCTAGTTCGATTCAAAGCGCCATAGCTCAGACTCAGTCGCTCTGCGGGTGGCTTTGGCGAGTGTGTCTCTGCGACCACCCAGTTCTCTTGATGTTTGCGATTTGGGAAAAGTGAAGCGACATGACCGTCCGGTCCCATTCCCAGAACGACTAAATCAAATGCAGCCGAAGAGCTGTTAAGAATTCCATGCCTCTTCTCCAAAATCTTGCTCATTTGGTCGGCTGCATCAGATAAATCCAAGTCTGAATTGGGATACATCATGAAATCAGAATTTCTAATACCATGCCACGCAGTCAGAGCTTGAAACTCGTTCCTGTCTGGACTATCGAGCGAGACAAAGCGCTCATCGCTGAAAATCACAGAGGTCTTATTCCACTCAATTGTCTGTGCCTTGAGGGCAGAAACTAACTCAATTCCGAGCCCGCCACCCGTCAAGACTAGATTGAAATGACCTCGTTCCTGAATTGCCCAAGCTGCAACTACTGCAAGCTCTTCAGCAGCCTTAGCAGCCAACTGGTCCTTAGAAAAGGATCTAATAATCAATTCCTGAACTCCTTTAGCACCTCGGCATAGGTTGCGTCCTCACCCAGATATCGCAGGTCTTCGACTAAGCAATCAAGGTCGCTTCGTTGGGGAAGAAGAACGGTGGAGGTTGGTGAACGAGGTTGAGTAATCGTTGCAAGTTCATTTTGTCGATGCAGCTCAAGTGCTCCATCGCTGAAATTGATAATGACACCATCTATCGCCTGGGTGTTGGATGGTCTTGAGCCTTGGCTGCTGATGTTGACCTTTACGCCAAGTCGAAGACCCAGCCACTTTCCCAGCAGGTGTGCACTCGGAGATGATTCCTTGGCCAGGAGGGTCACCGATTCAATTGTCTTGTCTAGGTGGGAGTCAAGTAGCGCAGCCAGTTGTGACCGCCAGAGAGTAATTCGAGTCCACGCTGTATCTCCGTCTCCTGGCATGTAATGCTGCGAAAGACTACTAAGAAAGTCAATTGGGTTTCGCTGCTGCGAAGAATCAGTAATTCGTCGATTCGCTATTTTGCCTATTTCTGTCTCGGCAGGGTTCGGAACACACTCGCCTGGCCACCAGGCAACAACAGGTGCATCTGGCAAGAGCAGCCCATTCACAAGCGATTCAATGTTGGAGAGAACAGATCCAGAGGATCTGAGGATAACAACTTCGCTTGCACCCGCGTCTCCACCGACACGGATTTCTGCATCAAGTCGATCTGTCTTATTACCGTGATCCTTTGCAATCACGATTATTCTCGACGGATGCAGCTTAGAAGCACCGTTGGCATTGCTAACCGCTTGCTCGAGATGGGCTGCGTCCGTCTCCACAATCAAACTGAGAACTCGACCCAGTGCGACAACTCCGCCTGTTTCACGAAGGTCCTGTAGCTTCTTTCCGATTTTGGAGGTGGTGGTGTCCTTCAGCTCAACAATCATGGACGCCTCCAGCTTCTTCCATCAATCCTCATCATCTCGTGGGCACTGGCTGGGCCCCAAGAGCCAGGAGAGTAGGTTTCTGTTTCCTTAGTGCTCCAGAACTCAACAATTGGATCGAGGATTTGCCAGGAGAGCTCCACTTCTTTTTGTCTTGGGAAAAGGGGAGGCTCGCCCAGTAGCACGTCCAGAATCAATCTTTCATAAGCCTCAGGGGAGTCCTCAGTGAAGGCATGGCCATAACCAAAGTCCATGGTCACATCTCGCACCTGCATTGCAGGTCCTGGTACCTTCGAGCCGAAGCGAATGGTAACGCCCTCATTCGGCTGCACACGGATTACCAGGGCGTTCTCACCTAACTGAGAGGTCTCATCCTCACTGAATAGAAGGTGCTCAGGTCTTTTAAAAACCACGGCAATTTCAGTAACTCTTCGACCAAGTCGCTTTCCGGCTCTCAGGTAGAAGGGCGTGCCTCGCCAACGATCGTTTTCAACATCAAGTCTCATAGCAGCAAAAGTTTCTGTGCGACTATTTGTCCCTATGCCATCTTCTTCAAGGTATGAAACAACTTTTTCCCCACCTTGAAATCCACTTCCATACTGACCCTTGGCGGTGTGCTTGGCAAGATCGGACGGTAGTTTCACGCTGGCCAATGCGGCTTCTTTTGATTTCCGCAGACTAACTGCATCAAAGCTTTCTGGCTGTTCCATTGCAGTGAGTGCAAATAGCTGCAAGAGGTGGTTTTGAATTACATCACGAGCCGCACCGATGCCGTCATAGTAGCCTGCTCTTCCACTAATTCCGATGTCTTCTGCCATGGTGATTTGGACATGGTCAATGAACTTGCTGTTCCAAATTGGCTCAAAGAGCTGATTGGCAAATCGCAAAGCAAGAATGTTTTGCACGGTCTCTTTGCCGAGATAGTGGTCAATTCGAAAAACAGAATCTGGAGGAAAGACCCTTTCCACTATTTTGTTTAGCTCAATTGCAGATTCAAGATTTGATCCGAATGGTTTTTCAATTACCACCCTTCGAAACTCGCCATCTCCCGCTTTGGTAAGTCCGGCCTGTTCTAGCTGGTCTAGGACCAGCGGAAAGTCGCGAGGAGGAATTGATAGGTAGAAGGTGTGGTTTCCTGCAGTGCCGCGCTCTCGATCAAGCTCATCAACAACCTGCTTAAGTTTGGAGAATGCCTCTGGGTCATCGTGATTGCCAGAAACAAATCGAATACCACGTACTAATTGTTGCCAGACAGATTCCGACCAGGGTGTGCGGGCATGCTCCCTCACTGAATCGTGCACCACCTGCTCGAAGTCCTCGTTAGACCAGGAACGCCTTGCAAAACCAACTAGAGAAAATGCGGGTGGCAGAAGCCCCCTGTTGGCTAAGTCGTAGATTGCCGGCATCAGCTTTTTGCGGCTGAGATCCCCTGTGACCCCAAACATTATCAGTCCTGAGGGGCCTGCAATCTTGTATAGGCGGCGATCAGAGGATTGCCGAAGGAGGTTGGAACTCAAGAGCGAATGACCTTCTCGAGAATATCCAGGGCTTCTAGTGGATTACTCAGTTCCAGACTGACAACAGGAAGGCCTTCGTTGGCCAAAACATTGGCATCTCCACTGGCTTGAGCACGAAGAAGTCCACCGAACGTAAATGGTCTTCCAGGAATCTCAACATCGGATGCAGGCTGGTGTGTGAGCTGAAGAAATACTCCCTGCTTCGGCCCACCCTTGTGATATTGACCCGTGGAGTGTAGGAACCTGGGCCCCCAACCAAAAGTAACTGGCCTGCCAAGTCTTTCAGCGGCGAGATCTCTAAGCCCTGCAAACTGTGGATAGGCAGAACTTGGGAGATAGCAGTGAATGGCAAGGTAGCTGTCTGGCTTCATGTTGTCGAACAACTGCTCTACGGCGGCTTCTACAGTTGAACCCAATACTTCGATTCCTTGCGTTCTAACGGCAATTCCTCGATCAACAAACTTCACGGGTGAGTCTGATTGCGGTGAATCTAGTAGAGCTCGAGCAGCAACCTTTGCACTTTCAACATTTGGTTGATCGAATGGATTGATGCCGATTAACCAGCCAGCTATTGCGGTTGCGTATTCCCACAGCAGAAAGAGCTCACCAAGCTCTCCTGCGAAAGCCACATCGTGAGTTAGCTCGCCATACCTGATAACTCTCACATCAGACATCTTCTGCTTTAGCTCCGGAGCATGCTTGCTAACAGCAACAGGAAGCACTCCCTTGCCCTCCTTGCCTGTGCTTTCTGCAACTAATTGCTCAACCCAATCACCAAAACTTGGAATGGCATCAGCCTCGACAACAAACTTGTCCACTCCAGTCGTTCCTGCCATTGCAGCAGCGAGCCAGATTGCAGGATTATCTGCACTGTCAGTCTCAAGTGACACAGCAGCATCCTGAGCTGACTTCAGCAGTGAGGCGATGTCGCATCCTGCAAGGGCAGATGGAACCAGACCGAAGGCAGTGAGAGCAGAGTATCGTCCGCCCACGTTTGGATCGGCGTTATAAACACGGTAGCCAGATTCTCGCGAAGCTTTTTCCAATGGTGAGCCTGGGTCGGTGACAATCACGATTCGATTTATTGGATCGATGCCTGCCTGGCGAAATGCGTTTTCAAAGGCTCGCTTCTGAGAGTCGGTTTCTACCGTAGAGCCGGACTTGGAAGAGACCACAACAGCAGTTCTGGTTAGGTCTCGGATTGCTGCCTGCACCTGCTCTGGAGCAGTAGAGTCAAGAATTATCAGGTTTTTTCCTGAGGCTCGGGTGATAACTTCAGGCGCAAGCGAAGAACCACCCATCCCGCACAAAACAAATCGATTGACGCCAATGCTTTCAAACTCTCGCCTGAGAGCAACTAACTCTGGAACAAGTTCAACAGAATCCTTTGCCGAGGAGACCCAGCCAAGTCGGATGGATGCCTCGGATTGAGCGGTCTGTCCCCAGACAGTTGAATCCTTAGCAGCAATGCGCGAAGCAATTCGATTGGAGACAATTTTCTCAACTGCGGGATAGACGCTACCCTGCAAATCTGGACTGACAGTTAGTTGCATCCTATGCGCTCTCTAGTGCGCTGCTAACTGAGTCAACGAGTTCGTGCCAGGACACAATGAACTTCTCAACGCCTTCTTTTTCGAGTAGGGCTGTGACATCATCCATATCGATACCGGCATCGGCGAGTTGCTTCATGACGGACCTGGCCGCTTCCAGATTGCTAGTGATAGCCGAGGGGGAGAATTCGCCGTGATCGGCGAATGCCAGCATTGTCTTCTCAGGCATGGTGTTCACAACCTGCGGCGCAACAAGTTCACTGACATAGAGAGTGTCGGGTAGCGAAGGGTCCTTCACCCCCGTGGAAGCCATAAGAGGACGCTGTTCACGTGCACCCTTTGTGACAAGTTCTTTCCACTCAGGAGAATTGAATCTCGACTGATAAAGCTCATAGGCAAGCTGGGCGTTGGCAACCGCAGCCTTCGACTTTAGGTCTTCTCTGCCTAGCGTTGCCAACCTCTTGTCAATTTCGGTGTCTACGCGAGAGACAAAAAAGGAAGCAACTGAGTGAATCTTTGAAATGTCGTGGCCATTTGCTAAAGCTTTGTTCAGACCAGCAAAGTAGGCATCGATGACCTTCCCATAGCGTTCAATGGAGAAAATCAAAGTTACATTCACTGAAATGCCGTGACCTATGACCTCGGTAATTGCTGACAAGCCCTCGACAGTTGCGGGAATCTTGATCATTACGTTTTCGCGTCCGACCTTGTCGAATAGTTGCTTCGCCTGATCAATGGTCGCTTTCGCTTCGTGAGCTAGCTCAGGGGATACCTCAATGGAAACCCGGCCATCAACACCGGAGGTTTGGCTGTATGTCTCGACGAAAAGATCACACGCATTCGCAACATCTTCAGTTGTGATGTTGAAAATGGCATCCTCGACGGAGCTTCCGTTTTGCTTTTCTGTCCGGATTGCATCCGAATAGGAGTCAGTCTTGAGAGCCGCTGCGAAGATGGTTGGATTGGTCGTGACTCCTCTAACTGAGTAATTCTTGATCAGATCAACCAGGTTTCCGCTTTCAATGCGGCCCCGAGATAGGTCATCAAGCCAAATTGAAACTCCTGCTTTGGTAAGTTTGCCTAGTCTTTCGTTCATTATTTTGCTCCCGCCAATTTCTTACCAGCAGCGACAACAGCTTCTGTCGTAATACCAAATTCACGATAGAGAGTCTTGTAATCAGCTGACGCTCCATAGTGATCGATGCCAATCGCTATGCCCGAATCTCCCGTGTAGCTTCTCCAAAAGCTAGTGAGACCCGCCTCGATTGAAACGCGTGCTCTAATCGAAGAAGGAAGAACGCTTTCTTGGTATTCGGGGGACTGCTTTTCAAACCACTCAACGCAGGGCATTGAGACAACTCTGGTTGGTATTCCCGCTGCTTCGAGTTGTTCTCTGGCAGCTACCGCAAATTGAACTTCGCTGCCAGTCGCCATCAATATCAGCTCTGGGTTTCCAGTAGAGGCATCGGCATAGACATATCCACCCTTGCTGACCATTGATGCATCAGCGTAATTTCCCCCTCTTTGCAGAACAGGAAGGTTCTGCCTTGAAAGAACTAGGGCTGAAGGACCGGTGACATTTCTCAGAGCTGCTAGCCAAGCGTGAGCAGTTTCGTTGGCGTCTGCGGGTCTAATCACAGAAAGATTCGGTATTGCACGCAGAGCCGTTAGGTGTTCGATTGGCTGGTGGGTTGGACCATCTTCTCCCAAAGCCACTGAGTCATGAGTCCAAACATAGATAGGTGCAATACCCATCAGGGCAGCAAGTCGGACTGAAGGTCGCATGTAGTCGGAGAAGACAAGGAATGTTCCTCCAAATGGACGAGAGTGACCCGACAGGCAGATTCCATTCAGAATTGCTCCCATGGCGTGCTCTCTAATTCCAAAGTGAAGAATTCGGCCGCCCTTCTTGGGAGTCCAGTGCTGCGTCTGCCACTTGGCAGGAACAAACGAGCCTGCGCCTTCGATGGTTGTGTTGTTGGACTCAGCCAGGTCTGCCGATCCACCCCAAAGTTCTGGCAGGTGGTCGGCTAGTGCGTTGAGGACTTTGCCAGATGCTGCACGAGTGGCAATTTCTTCGCCCGCTGCAAATGCAGGAACCTTGCTCTCGAGGTCAGACGGCAGTTCGCCACTCTCTAGTCGCTTGAGAAGTGCCTGCTTATCTGGATTGGCTTTACTCCAAGCATCAAAGCTCTGTTCCCAGTTGGCCCTGTCTTCCTTGCCTCGCTTAATCAATTCGCGAGTGTGTTGAATCACCTTCTCTGAAACATCAAAGGTCTTGCTCGGATCAAAGCCAAGCACCTTCTTCAAGCCTGCTACTTCTTCCTCACCAAGCTTTGAGCCGTGAATCTTCCCAGTGTTCTGCTTGCTCGGTGATGGCCAACCAATAATTGTTTTTAGTGTGATAAGAGTTGGCTGTTCCTTATTGGCCTTGGCCTTCTGAATTGCATCCCAAAGAGACTGGACATCCTCTTTATATTCTCCGGCTCTCCAGTTGACCTCGATTGTCTCCCAGCCATATGCGCGGTATCGGGCTGCAACATCCTCACTGAAGCTAATGTTCGTGTCATCTTCGATTGAAATCTGGTTAGCGTCATATATCACAATCAGGTTTCCAAGTCCGAGGTGACCGGCAATCGAGCCAGCCTCAGAGCTGACTCCCTCCATGACATCACCGTCGCTGGCAATTACATAGACAAAGTGATCAAAGGGAGATTCATCGCTCGCTGGATCAAATAGGTCTTTTTCAAACCGGCTGGACATTGCAAAACCCGTAGCGGAGGACAATCCCTGTCCGAGCGGTCCAGTGGTTATCTCAACGCCGTGGGTGTGACCAAACTCTGGGTGACCAGGCGTCTTTGAACCCCAGGTTCTCAGTTCCTGAAGGTCTTTTAGTTCCAGACCAAAGCCCCCTAGGTATAGCTGAGTGTAAAGAGTTAGCGAGGAGTGGCCCGCAGAGAGAATAAATCGGTCTCTTCCAATCCAGCGATCATCCGTTGGATCGTGGCGCATTACCTTCTGAAACAAGAGGTATGCCGCAGGGGCAAGGCTAATGGCTGTTCCAGGGTGGCCGTTGCCTACTTTTTCAACAGCATCCGCAGCCAAAACCTTGGCAGTTTTTACCGCCAAATCATCTAATTCATTCCATTTCAACAAGTGAGAATCCTGTCTATTTTTTGGGAAAAATTGGCGGCAGCATTGCCCAGAGAGGTTTAGTGAAGTCTATACCTAGGCCGCTGGAACCACGGAGCGGGCTTTAGACTGGAACAAATGTCTATCTCCGAAAGCTCTCGCACGCGTCCCTTGGCCAAGCTCAGGGCCTACTTCGCGTTGACCAAGCCCAGGGTGATCGAGCTTCTGCTCATTTCCACCGTCCCGACCATGATCCTGGCACAGGGTGGATTGCCCGAGTTGTGGCTAATCCTGGCGGTCTTGTTCGGGGGAGCACTCTCGGCGGGAAGTGCTAACGCCTTCAACTGCGTTATCGACTCAGACATTGACAGGTTGATGGGTAGGACAAAAAACAGACCTCTGGTCACCGGTGAGCTTTCTAATCGTGAAGCAGTCATCTTTGCCTGGGGGATTGGGGCCACCTCGGTTGTCTTTTTTGCACTGGTGGTCAACCTGCTGTCAGCACTGCTGTCGCTGGCTGCAATTCTTTTCTACGTCTTCGTTTATACCCTTGGTCTCAAGCGCCGAACGCCACAGAACATTGTCTGGGGTGGAGCGGCTGGTGCAATGCCCGCTCTGATTGGCTGGGCCGCAGTAACAAATGATCTTGCCCCTGCTGCCTGGGTCCTGTTTCTAATTATTTTTCTCTGGACACCGCCTCACTACTGGCCGCTTTCTATCAAGTATGAGGATGACTATCGAAATGCAAAGGTTCCTATGCTGCCGGTGGTTGCAGAAAACCGAGTGGTCGCAAGGCAGATAATCCTCTACAGCTGGGCATACCTAGCATCAACCCTGCTGCTGATTCCAATTGCAAACATGGGCGTTGTCTACTCAAGTGTTGCCGTCATTTCTGGAGCTTGGTTCATGTTTGAGTCATACAAGCTGTTTGCGGAATCAAAGAGTGGAGCAGTCTCAAATCCAATGAGGCTTTTTCACGGATCAATTACGCATCTAACAATTCTGTTCTTGGCAATTGCCATAGATCCGCTACTTAGCTTCTAGTTTTTATCTCCTCTAACCTGATAAGAGATTCGTTTCTTTCCACGTCATGATCAACAATTGGCTCGGGGTAGCCGTGTGCTAAGCCATCAATTGTCTTCCAGGGTTCGTGAACTGATCCGGCATCTAGGTGACGAAGCTCTGGAATCCACCTTCTGACGTAGTCACCATTTGGATCAAATTTCATGGCTTGCAAAGTTGGATTAAAGATTCGGTAGTAAGGGGAAGCATCAGTTCCGCAGCCTGCCGTCCACTGCCAACCGTGGGAATTGGAGGCTGGATCAAAATCCGTCAGATGCTGTTCAAAGAATTCAGCGCCTAGTTGCCACTCGAAGTGTAGGTCCTTGACAAGAAAGCTGGCGACAATCATTCGAGCACGATTGTGCATCCAGCCCGATTGCACTAGCTGTCGCATGGCAGCGTCCACGATTGGGAAACCTGTCTTTCCTTGCTTCCAAGCAAGAAGCTTTTCAGCGTGAACATCTGGATCGTCATAGCGCATCTTTGCAAAGCGTGGCTCGAAATAGTCATTGAGGGTTTGGGGATTGTGGAAAAGGACATCGGCATAGAATTCGCGCCAAGCCAGCTCTTTTCGATACACCTCTTCGCCGTTAGTGTCACCTAGTTGAACCAGCAACGTCCTCGGATGGATCTCCCCGTGAGCTAGAGCATGAGAAAGGTGTGAGGTGCCAGAGAGGTCCGTCCGATTTCTATCCTCGTGGTAGTTAGAAAGGGCTCTGTCGCGGAAACGTTCCCAAGTTCTCAAAGCAAATGCTTCTCCCGCCAGAACTTGGAAGGAAGTCTGCCTTTTTGAAGCGGGCACGTCTGACTTCTCAACGACTCTCCAGTTGACACCATCAACGTCTACGGAATATGGCTGATCCCAGCCATGAGCAAACCACCTTTTGTAGAAGGGGGTGTAGACCTTTAGGTAACTGCCATCATCTTTTCGAATTGTGCCAGGCTCAATCGCGTAGTAACTGCCAACGAGCCGCAAAGGAACATCGATGTTGTGCAGTGCTTCAGCTAAGTCTGACTGCTCGAGCATGCCTGATGTGTCGAATGCTCTGGTTGCATAAACCTGCTCAATTTCATGCTTTCTAACAAACTCGACCAAAGCCTCAGCTGGTTTTCCGAAGATTAGGTTCAGGCCGCTCGGAAGAGACTCAGAGAGACTTCGAGCAGATTCTAGAAATGAAGCCTCCCGAAGAGGCGTGAGAGAGGTCAGATCATTCGGTATGACGAGAACTGGATAGAGCTCACTTGAATTAGATGCTTCGGTCAGAGCCTGGTTGTCCTGCAGTCTTCGATCGCGTCGAAACCAAAATGCAGTTTTCAACGGGATTTCCTAAGCAGTAGGAATTGGAAGGTGACAAGTGAGCACAGAGCAGCTGCACCGAGCATGTGCAGAGCAACTAGGAATGCTGGCACTCCAAGGCGAGCTTGCGCCACGCCAATCAGAGCTTGGGCGATAGTAACGACGACAAGAATTATCGATGTCCTAGTTGGCAGAGATGCGAGAGATGAATTCTTACGAAGCTGCGCAAGCAGCTGTATCGCTACAACCCCAAGCATGAGATAGCCGGGGTAGCTGTGGTAGTGCTGCCAAATCTCAAGGTCCAAGCCATTTCGGACAGTTTCTGCATCACCAGCATGTGGTCCAGCACCAGTTACTAAAACTCCAATCACTATGGTCACCACTGATATAGCCACAGTCGGCCAGCGAAGTTGATCAGCCAGATTTGCAACTGGTTCTGCTGGTTTGGGCAGAGCACGGTAAACAAGTAAAGAGGCAAGAGCGATCAGCGCACCTGATATAAGGAAATGGATTCCGACAATCCAGGAATTAAGTTGCGTCAGCACCGTGATTCCACCAACTACAGCCTGGAGGATGATCCCAAAACCAAGCCCGAAAGCAGGAACAACCAAACCCTTCTTTTCAAGTCTCCTTGCGGTAGTGATGAAAACTCCGGCAAGAGTCAAAATTCCAAAACCCGAGATGACCAGGATTGAAATTGAGAGGGTGTTGATTTCATTGGCCGCAAATGCAAGTCCGACTATTAAAAGAGCGACGAAAGCAAAGAAGGCGACTGTGATTCTTCGCAGTTCAATCTTTGAAGGATGTTGCCGCAAAATAACTATGAAAGTTAGAAGGGCAACAATTAGCAGGACGAACGTCAGCAGACGATTGCCAAACTCAATCAGACCATGAATCCCCATCTCTGGGGTAGAAACAATTGAATCATCAGTGCAGCGGGGCCAGGTAGGGCAACCGAGGCCCGAGCCTGTTAGACGAACAAGACCACCAGTGACAACAATCAATATTTGGGTGGCAAGAGAGAGCCAGACAAACAATCGCAGACGACCTGGGGAGGTCAGCCGGTCAAAAATCTTGGCCACAGGCTGATTGATGAGCGTCAACTTAGGTAATCCTTACTAGTTTTCCCAGGCCATTGGTTTTAGCCTAGGTCAGGCCAAATACAAGTCTCTCACGGGTTTTCTCGTGGAATACCCCCGCCCGTAGCGGGTTGTAATCAAGGAAACAGGAGGAAATTGATGTCCGAAAAAATCATCGATCGCCCAGAGCTGGACGAGCTTGGAAATTATGAGTTTGGGTGGTCTGACTCCGACACCGCTGGCGCTTCGGCGCGGCGAGGCATCAATGAAGAGGTAGTGAGAGACATCTCCAGCCGAAAGGAAGAGGACTCCTGGATGTTGGAGCGCCGCCTAAAGGGCTATGAGTTCTTCCTCAAAAAACCAATGCCGACCTGGGGGTCTGACCTTTCAGGAATCGATTTTGACAACATCAAGTATTTCGTTCGCTCAACTGAGCGTCAGGCCCAAAGTTGGGAAGACCTTCCGGAGGATATTCGCCGAACCTACGAGCGTCTAGGAATCCCTGAGGCTGAGAGACAGCGATTGGTGGCAGGTGTTGCAGCTCAGTATGAGTCTGAGGTTGTCTATCACCAGATCCGAGAAGACCTGGAGGCACAGGGAGTAATCTTCTTGGACACCGACACAGCGCTCAAAGAACATCCTGAGTTTTTCAAGGAATACTTCGGAACTGTGATTCCAGCTGGTGACAATAAGTTTGCAGCACTTAATACCGCAGTTTGGTCCGGTGGTTCTTTCGTCTACGTCCCAAAGGGAGTGCATGTTGAAATTCCACTTCAGGCATACTTCCGAATCAACACAGAGAACATGGGTCAGTTCGAGAGAACCCTCATCATCGCTGACGAAGGTTCATACGTTCACTACATCGAAGGCTGCACCGCTCCGATTTATGACTCCGACTCATTGCACAGTGCGGTGGTTGAGATTATCGTCAAGAAAAATGCTCGTGTTCGCTATACAACTATTCAGAACTGGTCAAATAACGTATACAACTTGGTGACCAAGAGAGCGATTGCTCACGAGGGTGCAACCATGGAGTGGATCGATGGCAACATCGGCTCCAAGGTAACGATGAAGTACCCCAGCGTGATTCTGGCTGGAGAGTATGCTCGTGGTGAAACTCTCTCCGTCGCATTCGCTGGCGAAGGTCAGCACCAGGACGCAGGTGCCAAGATGATTCATCTGGCGCCGCACACCACCAGTTCAATCGTTTCCAAATCAATCGCTCGCGGGGGTGGTCGCACCTCGTACCGCGGTGAGATCAGGGTGAATCCAGGAGCTCATCACTCGGCCAATACTGTCCGCTGTGATGCTCTGCTGGTCGACACAATTTCTAGGTCTGATACCTATCCAGCAAATGACATTCGTGAAGATGATGTCTCCATGGGACACGAGGCAACAGTTTCACAAATCAGCGCTGAGCAGCTTTTCTATTTGCAGTCTCGTGGCATAGCTGAGGATGAAGCGATGGCCATGATAGTTCGTGGATTCATTGAGCCGATTGCCAAAGAGCTTCCGATGGAATATGCACTGGAACTCAACAAGCTAATCGAGATGCAGATGGAAGGGGCGGTTGGCTAGTGGCTCAGCATGGTGCAACGGCACACTCTCACGGTGTGCCAATTCAAACTCGCAGTGAAAGGCCTCGCTCTACTTCGGTAACAGACTTTCCCGAGGTGAACAAGCTTCAAGATATTTGGCGCTACATCCCATTTGAAAAGCTGCGTGGACTTGATGCAGAAGTCATGGGTGAAATCACCGAAGCGGAGATTGCCCTTGATCTGCAAGGTGGCGTGCAATCCAGTTGGATACCTTCAACCGACTCAAGGGTGGGTAGTGCCGGACTGCCAGAAGATCGAGTCTCTGCGGCTGGCTGGACTAATGCGTCGAAAACGCTGCTTATTGAAGTTCCAAGTAACCAGGAGCTGAGCGAGGCCAGTTACATCAAGGTCGTTCCCGCATCAAGCGAGGCTAAGGCCTTGCACATTCTGCTGATGCTAGGTAAGCACTCGAAGGCAACTTTTGTCCTAGATCACGTGGGCGTGGGAGTGGTTGCTGAAAATGTCGAGATTGTTCTTGAAGACGGAGCTGAACTTAACTTCGTTTCTCTTCAGGAATGGGAAGCAGGGTCCACGCATATCTCCAGTCAGTTCTCAAAGCTTGGACGATCGTCAAGGCTGAAGCATGTGGTTGTAAGCATGGGGGGAGACCTGGTTCGCGTTGTTCCATCTGTGGCTCTGAGCTCAGCTGGCGCTGAGGTGAACATGTACGGGGTTTACCTTGCTGACACTGGGAACTACTTTGAGCACAGACCTTATGTTGACCACATCGCGGAAAACTGTGTTTCAAATGTCGCCTACAAAGGTGCCCTGCAGGGAGCGGGTGCTCACACTGTTTGGGTTGGTGACGTTCTCATTAGAGAAAGTGCCGTCGGAACTGATACCTACGAGCTAAACCGAAACCTACTGCTGGTAGATGGTGCACGTGCTGACTCGGTTCCTAACCTCGAGATTGAGACTGGAAAGATTGCCGGTGCTGGTCACGCGAGTGCTTCTGGAAGGTTCGATGATCAACAGCTTTTCTATCTGATGGCTCGTGGAATTGATGAGGTCACCGCGAAAAAGTTGGTTGTCCGAGGATTTCTTTCTGAAGTGATTCAAAAAATTGAAATAGAAGATGTCGAGCAAAGACTCATTTCTGCCATCGAGACTGAACTAGAGAAGGCTGGAAGCTAATGGCTGTGAGGATTTGCGCGCTAAATGACATTAAGCCAGGGAAAGCGCTCAGGGTAAAGATTGGTGACCACGCACTGGCCATAATTCGCACGCCGAACGGCGAGGTCAAAGCTCTGGACGACAAATGTTCTCATGGAGAGATTTCTCTAAGCGAGGGATTCGTGGACAACGAGACCATAGAGTGCTGGGCGCACGGAGCCAAATTTGATCTAAACACTGGTAAACCACTCTCGCTCCCAGCTTATGAACCAGTTAATACATACGAGGTACTAATCGAAAACGATGAGATCTTTGTCGAGTACGAAGGATAGGTAAGGAAACGAATGTCAACTCTAGAAATCAAGAATCTTCACGTCTCTGTAATAACGGAGCAGGGAAGCAAGCAAATTCTGCGGGGCATCGATCTCACTGTCCGATCTGGTGAAATCCACGCCATCATGGGTCCGAATGGTTCGGGCAAGTCGACCCTTGCCTACTCCGTTGCTGGCCACCCTAAGTACGAGGTCACTGAGGGTGAAATCCTGCTCGACGGCGAGAATGTCCTCGAGATGAGCGTCGATGAGCGAGCTAGAGCAGGACTCTTCTTGGCCATGCAATACCCGGTCGAGGTGCCAGGTGTTTCTGTTTCCAACTTCTTGCGAACAGCTAAGACTGCCATTAGTGGAGAAGCTCCAAAACTGCGTGAGTGGGTGGGTGATCTCAAGCAGGCCATGAATGACTTGAGAATGGACCAAGACTTCACCGAAAGAAATGTCAATGAGGGTTTCTCAGGTGGTGAGAAAAAGCGCCATGAGATTCTTCAGCTAGAACTACTTAAGCCCAAAATTGCCATTCTTGACGAGACTGACTCGGGTCTTGACGTCGATGCGCTTCGCGTTGTATCCGAGGGAGTAAACCGTGCACATAAGAACAACAACCTCGGTGTCCTGTTGATTACTCACTACACGAGAATCCTCAAATACATCAAGCCAGACTTTGTTCACGTCTTCGTCAATGGCAAGTTGGCAGAGCAGGGCGGTGCGGAACTTGCTGAAAGATTAGAGAACGAAGGCTACGACCGATACCTAAAGGCCCAGGTATGAACGCTAAAGAGCTAGCCCCTGAGAAATACGATCAAGTTTTGGAGGCGATGAAGAACATCATCGACCCCGAAATTGGTGTGAATATAGTTGATCTCGGTCTGGTCTATGGTCTTCAGGAATCGGAAGACGGCGCTTTGCTAATCAATATGACCCTAACCTCCGCCGGCTGTCCGCTTACAGATGTAATTGAGGAACAGACCGCGGAGGCTCTGGATGGGGTCGTCGAGGCTTTTAGGATCAACTGGGTTTGGATGCCACCATGGGGTCCAGAGAAAATTACCGAGGATGGTCGCGAAATGATGCGCGCAATCGGGTTTTCTATCTAGCGAATAAGTTTCCAAGCAGCTGGAAGAAGTGCCGCAGCTGCAGCTGCCTTAACCACATCTCCAACCAGGAATGGAAGAACTCCCGCTAGCAGCGCTTGCTCGAGCGATAAGCCAAGACCAATTACCAACCACCCTGCACCAAAGAGGTAGATGATTGCGCTTCCAACCGCAAAACTAAATGCAACGTTGAGCGGTCTTTTTGCAAGCCCTCTTGATGCCAAGAATCCAACAATCAATCCAGCCACCAGGAACCCCGCGAGGTAGCCAGCCGTTGGCAATACTGCGCTTAGCGCTTTTGCTCCTGCAAAGACTGGAAGCCCGAAAGCACCCATCGAGATGTACAAAGACATGCTCATCACAGCTCGCATTGGACCCATAGCCGCTGCGATTAGGAGCACGGCAAAAGTCTGAAGGGTCATGGGTACCGGGTACATAGGGATCTGAATCTGCGCAGAGATTGCAGTCAGGATTGCACCACCGAGCACCAGTGCCGCATCTCCAAGCACGGTGCGAGGGATTACGCGATCAACGAGACTTACTTGGATAGCGCTCATTTTCTAACCCTTTCAACTTTGAGGGAAGTTTACTGGTTGGCATCCTCAAACTCAGCATCCTTATCAGCTTGCCTGGTCTTTCTGGGTCGAGGTGTGATGAGGCCCTGCTCCTCAAGCCTCACTCGACGATCGTTTCGATAGGCCCAGAAGAAGGCGACAAATGCCATGATGCCAAATATGACCCACTGGATTGCGTAGGACAGGTGATTGCCTTCATTCAAAGATGGCTTAGGCATTGGCAATGGTGCTTCGTCATAACTGGGTGTCTCACTAACTAATCGACCATAGAAATCTGTGATGGCTTGATCTTCAGCGCCAATTCGTCTGGCAGCCTCAACTAAATCAATTGAGGCAAGTGTTTTCGCCTCGGGTCTTCCCAGGCTAACTTCACCTAATCGCAGTCGCACGACCAGCTCGTGATAGCCAGATTTTGGTAGGGGATTAGTGCTTGGAGTTGTTAATTCGGAGGAGGCAATTAGCCATCCTCTTTCGACGAACAGCACTCTGCCGTCAGATAGAGCAAGTGGCACAAGTTGTAAAAATCCCGCTTGACCAGCAAGAGGTCGATTTCGCACTAGAAGATATTCATCAGCCAGGTATTCACCAGATATACGTACCGGTCGCCACTCAAAGGAAGATTCCTCCTCGGTCATCTGGGAGTTAATTTCAGATAGGGGAACCGGCTCCTGGTCATAGTTCTCAATGACCTGGTTGATTTGCTGAACCCTCTCGTTGCGGCGATCAAATTGCCATGAGCTGAGAAGTGAAGTTGCTATCGCAAAGAGCACGACGAGAGCTAACCAAGGCCCCCAACGTCTAATCGTGCTCTGCTTCAAGGGCTTTCTCTCCTAGGAAAAATTTTCTTGACTCAAGATAGTCAATCAGAAATACCCTGTGTTCTTCACACGCACCCCAAAACTTGACTCGACCGTCAGAGTGAATCTTTGGGTTACGCCATTCGATCAAATGCTGAGCAGGCAATTGGCAACCTGCCCGAGAGCATTTATTTTGAGTCGTCAATTTTCATGTCCGCTGCCTTGATGGTCACCTTTGGAGCCAGTCGCTCGGTTTGCTTACTGGTTCGACCACCCTGAGCATTTGCTAAAACCACAGCAAAATAGGGCAAGAAAATAGCTAAGGCAAAAAAGATCCACATCCAAACACCCGTTGAGATGACGCCGAGAAGGATGCAGAGAGTGCGGATAGACATGGCAATGCTGTAGCGCACCATTCGCTGTTTACGCTCTTGATCTGGCGATAATTCAAGAGAAGTGACGCTTTGCCGCTTGGCCAACTGAACTCCCTGCCTAGTCATCTATAGACTTTGCTAACCATAACGCGATGCAGGCCAAGCTATTCCCAAAAGGAGCGAGATTGACGGGCAGGGTAGTTCTTATTACTGGGGGAAATCGGGGTATTGGCTTCGCAATTGCTGAGGAGATGCTCTCCGCAGGCCACAAAGTCGCCGTTACCGCTCGATCAGGCTCTGGACCTAAAGGCGCACTAACCATTAGCGCAGATGTCACAGATTCCCAGAGTCTGGACAGCGCCGTTGCTGAGGTCGAGTCAAAACTAGGTCCCGTTGAGATCCTGGTGGCAAATGCTGGAATAACGAAAGACACCTTGCTCCTGAGAATGTCAGATGAGGAATTTGAGTCTGTCATCAACACGAATTTGAGCGGAGTTTTCCGAATCATCAAGCGCGTCACAAAGTCGATGCTGAAAGCTAAGTTCGGTCGAATCATCATGATTGGCTCTGTGGTTGGTCTTTATGGCAGTGCGGGGCAGGTCAACTATTCAGCTAGCAAGAGTGGCTTAGTTGGAATGGCCCGAAGTATTTCTAGGGAATTGGGATCCAAGAACATAACTGCCAATGTCGTAGCTCCAGGATTCATTAACACTGACATGACAGCGGAGTTGCCAGAGGAAGTAGCAGAGAAGTACAAAAGTCAAATTCCTGCTGGACGATTTGCCGAACCCAGTGAAGTCGCCAAAGTTGTTGCCTGGTTGGCTACAGATGATGCATCTTATATAACCGGTGCCGTAATACCGGTTGATGGCGGACTAGGAATGGGTCACTAGTCTTAGGTCTGGATGGAAAGAGAGCAGAGATGGGAATCCTCGAGGGAAAAAAAGTATTAATTACCGGAGTTCTTACAGAAGCCTCAATAGCTTTCTCTGCGGCCAAGCTCGCTCAAGAACAGGGTGCAAAGGTGCTTTTAAGTTCGTTTGGGCGGATGCTCCCTATAACTCAGAAAATTGCACAGCGATTGCCAAAACCATGTGAAGTTATTGAATTAGACGCAACCAACGATGCTGATCTTGCAGCTTTGGCTGACAGGGTAAGAACAACCATTGGTTCGTTGGATGGAATTGTTCACGCGATAGCATTTGCTCCCCAGACAGCGCTAGGTGGAAACTTTCTCGAGACGGAATGGTCGGATGTTTCAACAGCTGTTCACGTCTCTGCCTACTCGTTAAAATCCATAACCATGGCAGCGATGCCAGTGATGAATAAGCCCAGCTCTGTCGTTGGTCTTACCTTTGATGCAACCATCTCCTGGCCTGTCTACGACTGGATGGGGGTAGCGAAAGCAGCTTTCGAATCAACCTCTCGCTATCTTGCAAGATATCTCGGCAAGGAAGGCGTACGGGTAAATCTAGTTTCAGCCGGACCTTTGCGAACTACAGCTGCAAAAGGCATCCCTGGTTTTGCAACTATGGAAGAACTTTGGACCGATAGGGCACCACTCGGTTGGGACCTCAGCAACACTGAGCCTGCTGCGAAGGCTCTCGTGGCCCTAATGAGCGACTGGTTCCCGGCAACATCTGGTGAAATCATCCACGTTGACGGTGGTTTGCATTCAACAGGTGCCTAGGGAAGAACTGAGATCAACAGCTCTAAATCTCTTTCATTGAGAACTAAATCAGCAACCTCTACAAGCTTTGGTTTGGCGCAGAACGCAATTCCTAGTCCCGCTTTAGCAAGCATGTCGATGTCGTTGGCTCCATCACCTACGGCAATTGTTCTGTCTAAAGAAACCCCCAATTTCTCCGCCAGGTCAGCGAGAAATAGTGCTTTCTGAGCACGATCAACAATTTGTCCAGCGACTTTGCCGGTGAGCAGGCCAGCTTCAACCTCCAGGGTGTTGGCGTGCACATAGTCCAAACTCAAAGAGCTCTTTATGGGCTCAAGCAGCTGGATAAATCCTCCGGAAACCGCAGCCACAGCACCTGATTTTTCGTGGACTGCTGAAATCAACTCCTTGGCGCCCTTGGTTGGTCGAAGTCGTTTGCTGGTCTCAGCAATTATTGATTCCGGAAGAGCGGCGAGAGTTGATACACGTTCCTTCAGTGATTCGGCAAAATCAATCTCTCCACGCATAGCTCTTTCGGTTATGCGGGCGACTTGCTCCCGTGTGCCAGCATTTTCGGCCAAGAGTTCTATTGCTTCGTCTTCGATTAGGGTGGAATCGACATCAAAGACCACGAGGAATTTAATCAAGGTTTGACCGTTAGACCCTTGGGAACCACCGTAATGCCGCTGTCAGTTACCGTCAGACCCCGCTCGATATCCCGCTCGCGACTGATGCCAATACCTGCGCCGTCAGCGACCATCACATCTTTATCCAAAATCGCTTTGCGAATTGTGCAGTCTCTTCCAACCTGCGCTGAGTCGAGAAGAATGGAGTCAGTCACCAATGATCTTGAGCCAACTCGAACATTGGGGGATAGCACGCTTCTTTCGACAATTCCGCCTGTTACAACAACCCCCAGCGAGACAATTGAGTCGTTCGTTCTGCCTAAGTTACCTTCAGCGTCGTGAATGAATTTGGCTGGTGCAAGATTGATCTGCTGATTGTAGACAGGCCAATCTGAGTTGTAGAGATTAAAAATTGGCATGGTGGAAATCAGATCCATGTGAGCTTCGTAATAACTGTCTAGGGTTCCAACATCTCGCCAATATGACTTATCGCGCTCGGTAGCTCCAGGAATATTGTTGTAGGTAAAGTCATAGACCCCGCAGGTTCCCTTTTCAACAAATGCTGGGATGATGTCACCACCCATATCGTGCTTAGAAGATTCGTTCAAGCCATCTTTTTCTATTGCATCAACTAGCGACTGAGCATTGAAAATGTAGTTTCCCATTGATACAAGAGCGTTGGATTCATCTCCTGGGACTGGTTTTGGATCGGAGGGTTTTTCTCTAAATTGTGCAATCTTGAGCGGATCCTTTGGGTCTATTTCGATGACACCAAATTGATTCGCCATATGGATTGGCTGGCGAATCGCAGCCACGGTCGCCTCAGCACCGGATTCGATGTGTGATTGAAGCATCTGATCAAAGTCCATTCGATAAACGTGATCAGCTCCGACTACCACCACGTAGTCAGGCTTTTCATCGCTTAGCGCGTTCATGCTCTGCAGAATCGCATCGGCACTTCCTGTGTACCAACGTTTTCCAAGTCTCTGCTGTGCTGGCACAGATGCAACGTACGCTCCGAGTAGCGGTGACATTCTCCACGTTTGGGAGATGTGCCGATCTAAGGAATGTGATTTGTACTGAGTCAGCACAACAATTCGTCTCAGGCCAGAGTTAATCAAATTTGAAAGGGCAAAGTCAATCAATCTGTAGGAGCCAGCAAACGGGACCCCTGGCTTGGCTCGCTCCGCAGTTAGCGGCATCAGGCGCTTCCCCTCGCCGCCTGCGAGCACCATTCCAAATACTCGTGTCCTTGCCATAGGCAAATGTTAGTTCTTTGGCATCTAGCCCGCACTAACATTTCGGTATGCGAGTGGATTTCGTTACCAAGGAGTACCCACCCAACATCTATGGGGGAGCTGGTGTCCATGTGCAAGAGCTGGTTCGATTTCTTCGCCAACTAATCGAGGTCAGAGTTCATGCTTTCGGCTCACCCAGAGCCGAATCCCTGACTTATGGTTATGAGACACCAGGAAGCTTGAAGGATGCCAATTCGGCAATTCAAACCCTTGGCGTAAATCTTGAGATGATTTCGAACCTTGAGGGTGCCGATCTTGTCCACAGTCACACCTGGTATGCCAACTTTGCTGGTCATTTGGCTGGTGAGTTGTATTCGATTCCACACGTAATCACCGCACATTCACTTGAACCACTGAGGCCTTGGAAAAAGGAGCAACTTGGTGGCGGTTACAAGGTCTCTTCCTTCATTGAGCACTCTGCTTACGAAGAAGCCAAGCGAATAATCGCAGTTTCCGCTGGAATGAAGAATGACATTCTGAAGGCCTATCCTGAGCTTCCAGAAAGCAAGATTGATGTCGTTCATAACGGAATCGACTCAAAAACGTGGCAGCCCACGCACGATGAAGAACTTCTGAAGAGATTTGGAATCGATAAGTCTCGGCCCAGCGTAATCTTCGTCGGGCGCATCACAAGACAAAAGGGTTTGACCTACTTCCTCAAGGCAGCAAGAGAGCTCCCTCCCGAAGTCCAGCTGATTCTCTGCGCTGGCGCGTCAGACACTCCTCAGATTATGAGCGAAGTGCAAATGCTGGTGGAGCAATTACAGAAGGAAAGAACAGGTGTCATCTGGATACCAGAGCATCTTCCACAGCAACAACTATCAGCCCTACTAACATTTGCAGACGTATTTGTCTGCCCCTCAATCTACGAGCCGTTAGGAATAGTAAATCTTGAGGCGATGGCATGTGGAACTGCAATAGTCGCAACCGCCACAGGTGGAATTCCCGAGGTTGTGGCCAAAAACGAAACCGGGTGGCTGGTCCCAATCTCTCAGGCCGACGACGGTAGTGGAACACCTCTGGATCCAGAAAAGTTCATCGGAGATTTTGCAGCGGCAATGACCGGTGCTTTGTCTTCGGGGAAACTCGAAGAATTTGGACAGGCTGGTAGGGCAAGGGCAGTTAGTCAGTTCAGTTGGGAATCGATTGCGACTCGCACACTAGAGGTCTATCGAAAAGCACTTGGAAGCTAGGCTTTAGACAAATGTCGACAGTTGTAAATCTCCAAAATGTCAGCGTCAAACGCTCAGGGCGGGAAATTTTGCAATCCGTCTCGATGACAATCAATTCCAGCGAGCGCTGGGTCATTATTGGTCCGAATGGAGCTGGTAAAACCACCCTCCTGCGGGTGTGTGCTGCTCAAATCCAACCTTCCAGTGGAAATGCCGAAATCCTTGGCCACAAAATTGGTGCAGTTAATGTCTTTGAACTGAGAACCAGAATTGGATTTGCATCCTCTGCGATGGCCTATCAGATTCCCAACAGCGAGAGAGTCCTGGATGCGGTCATGACAGCCAGCTACGGCGTGGTTGGAAGGTGGAACGAGGACTACGAGGATCTCGATGAGCGCAGGGCACGGCGAGTGCTTGCCGAGTGGGCACTTGGAGGCTATGAAGATAGACCTTTTGGCACCCTGAGTGACGGTGAGCGTAAGCGGGTGCAAATTGCAAGGGCCGTTATGACAGACCCAGAACTACTTCTCTTAGATGAACCAGTGGCTTCGCTTGATCCAGGGGCCAGGGAGCAAACCATCAAGCTGCTGGCAGGTTATGCGGCCAGCCCAATGGCCCCGGCCATGGCAATGGTCACCCATCATTTGGAGGAGATTCCCGCTGGCTTTACCCACGCCCTCATTCTCCAGGATGGTGAAGTAGTTGCCAGGGGAGAGCTCCACTCAACCCTCACCTCCGCCGCCATCAGTGAGGCTTTCCGCTACCCGCTGCGAGTTGAGTTTGATGGCGGTCGCTACCGAGTTAGTGCTGCCTAGCAAATACCCACAAAACTTGCTATTCTTGAGCGTTCTCAAACCCCCAAGAAGGAAAAATGAAGGCTGACATTCATCCTGCCTATGGTCCAGTGGTCTTTCGCGACCTGGCCTCAGGCTTTGCCTTTCTAACCCGTTCAACCATCACCACCGACAAGACTGTCCAGTGGGAAGACGGCAACAGCTACCCTGTTTACGATGTGGAAATTAGCTCAGCTAGCCACCCTTTCTATACCGGTAAGCAAAGAATTTTGGACGCAGCAGGTCGCGTCGAGCGCTTCAACGAGCGCTACAAGAACTTCAGCTAGCCCTAACTGGCCAGCCGATTTCCGCCCGGTTCACCGGGCGGTTTTCTTTTTCTAGCCAGTCGTGAAAAGACTTGGTCCACTTCTCAGACCATTTGATCTGATTGTCATGTAGGTCACTGGCATCCATATTCAGCCTGGAATACTTGAGCGCTTGAGCCTGGGCAAGTCTGCCAGCGGCAATTGCATCGGCCGTTGAGTTATGGGCATCCTGCAGAGTTACTCCATAGAGAGAGCACAAAATACTAAGGTTCCTTTTACCTGATCCAAACCGCAGCTCTCTATCAATTACTAGGGGATCTACAACGGGTTTTGGAGTCAGTACTTGTAGTCCATAGCGACTTGCTTCATTATGCAAAATTGTGAAGTCGTAGGGTGCATTGAATGCAACAACCGGCATTAGGCGATTGAGCTCTTCAAGCTCCTTCACTATTTGAGCAACTGCTTCATGGGCTGATTGACCTTCGGCAACTGCCTTCTCGTTGGTGATGCCATGGACACTGGTTGCAACTTCGGGAATATCAACACCGGGATTCACCAGCCACTCTCTGACATTTGTGCTCTCACCGTTGGCATCCAACACACCAACGCAGGCGGTGACGATACGAGCCGTGGCAACGTCTAGCCCCGTGGTCTCTAAATCAAAGACGGCTAGCTTCTTCGACCAGCTGGGCATATCTGGTTGGAATTCAATATCAAGCAAGGTTTCTCCTGGCTCACACGATAGTGCTGAAAGCCCGCAACCTAGACTGGAGGTATGCAGGTGTTGAAAACTTCACCCGAAAGACTCTTTCGGTTGGCAGAAATGCAAGCTCGAAGAATTGATGTAGCTAACACCGCCACCTGGCAACTGGGTGATGGTGGACCGAGGATTCTGATGATTCATGGATTCCGAGGTGACCATCACGGTTTACTTGGTGTGGCAGGGGCAATGCCGGAGGCAAGGTTTGTGATTCCTGATTTACCGGGCTTTGGGAAAACTAAGCCTCTGACAAGTAAGCATGATCTAGCTGGCTATTCTCAGTGGCTTAGGGAATTTGTAAGTGAAGCAGGAAAGTTTGACGCAGTTCTGGCTCACAGTTTTGGAACATTAGTTCTTTCAAAAGCTCTCAGCGATGGATTAGCAGCGGAGAGGGTTCTTTTGCAAAATCCAATCACCTCTCAGACCAGGGGAGCTGCGGGCAGAGTCGCTGATTACTACTACCAGCTTGGAAGTAAGCCTGAGTCCAATCTCCTTAGATCCGCGACGATTGTCCGAGGTATGTCAATTGCTCTGACAACTACCAAGCGCCCTACTCTTCGGCGGTTTATCCATCGGCAACATGCCAATTACTTCTCCACCTATGCCGACAACAGGGTAGTCTCCGAGGGTTATCAGGCAGCTTCCAGCTCAAATGTGTTGGATTATGCAGAGCACATGCCAAATAGGCTGAGGATAGTTGCGGGGGAGAAGGATGTTGTGGCACCACTAGCTGGTCAACAGAAGCTTGCTCAAATCACTGGCGCTCCTTTACGAGTAATTAATAAGGTTGGCCACCTCACGCACTATGAGACACCAGCCGAAGTTGCCGAGGAGCTGGCAAAGCTCCTGGAAGGCTGAGAGTGCGCGGACTTTGGTTTGATGGTCGCTACATTGATCCCGTCCATCCAGATGGCATTTCGCGCTTCTCACTCGGACTGATTCAGGCAACTCTCGAGCTCAGTGAGCTGACAGTCATGGTTTGCAATGAAGAGCAAAAGAGCTTGCTGCCCGATCATCCAAACCTAATGGTCTACATGACCAACCCCGTCTGGTCTCCGAAGGAATTGTTTCAAGGAGTCAGGCTCAACAACGAAGACATAACTGTTCTTTTTTCTCCAATGCAGACAACATCTGGCTTGGGAAGAAAATTCAAATTGGTTTATACCCTCCACGATCTGATCTACTACCGCCACAGAAATCCTCCAGCAGAATTCAATTGGTTTATTCGAATAGTTTGGTTTGTTTATCACCTTAGCTACTGGCCTCAGAGGTGGATATTGAATCTTGCTGACGCCGTGGCAACGGTTTCGGAGACAACAAAAGAGCAGATCGAACAAAAAAGACTAACTAAGAGACCGATATACGTAATCCACAATGCAGCAGAAGCCCCGGAAAGAGTGGAAAAGAGCCCTAGGCACGAGAGTAGAGACATTGTCTACATGGGTAGCTTCATCGGCTATAAAAATGTTGAGACTTTGATCCGTGGCATGCAATATCTCCCAGACCATACGCTTGTCTTGCTAAGCAGAATCAGTCAGCCCCGAAAAGAACAGCTTGAGAAACTGGCTGCAAAGCATCAAGCTAACCTTCGTTTTGAAAACGGAGTAAGTGACGAGGAATATCACGAGTGGCTGCACCATAGCAAGGCACTGGTTAGTGCATCGCTGGATGAGGGATTTGGCATTCCAGTTGTAGAAGCAATGTCACGAGGATGTCCAGTTGTGCTGAGCGACATTCAAATCTTTGAAGAAGTTGCCGGGCCAGCAGGATTGAGATTTGCCCCTTTCGATGAAATTGCCTTTGCAGAGCAGGTAAAGAGGCTCAGTGACGAGGGAGTCTGGAAGCTGCAATCCGAACTGGGTCTCGACCAGGCTCAATTTTTCACCTGGCAGGACAGTGCAGAGCTCTTGGTTGAGTTGGCTGGGGAGTTATCCGCCTAGTGGCTTTGGTGCCCAGGAATCGAGTTTCCAGGCCTGCATCTTTCTAACCACGTTCAGGGAAGCGTTTTCCAGCCTTTCTCCCTTCGGTGGAATCTGACCTGAGGTAACAACTTGGAGAACAAATCGAATTAGAGCTCCGTGACTAATTGAAAGAACTCGGCGACCAGAATATTCGTTCTCGATCATTGCAAGGAGTTTCTCGGCCCGAGCAGTTACATCTGTAGCTGATTCTGCGCCTGGTATCTGATCGAGTTGAGAGTACTTTTGGTTCCACTCCTCATAGAGCATTCCCTCGCCAACACCAAAGGCTCGCTCAAGTAACAGATCGTGTGTTGGTACTTGTGTTATCCCAAGTCTCTCTGCAACAATCTCGGCACTTTGCCGGGCTCTGCCAAGAGGTGAGGAGATCACCAAATCCCACGATTCAGGCTCAAGCAAATCCGCTGCCCGCTTGACCTGATCAATACCGAACTGATTCATTGGTATGTCAGCTGTGCCTTGCAGTCTTAGATTGATATTCCAATCGGTTTGACCATGGCGAAACAAGCCAAGAACAGTCTCACTCAACTAAATAACTCCCTCAGCGTGACGGAGGTCGATGAATTAATCTTCACGCTCACCAGGCCATCTGCTTTTGTGGGGCCAAGATTCACAACAACAACAGGTTTTTGCTGATTGATGGCTTGCTTAACAAGTCGAAGTCCCGAATTAACAGTTAGCGAGCTCCCCGCGACCAAAATCGCATCCGCCTCAGCAACCTGTGACTCGGCGAACGCAACCCTGTCTTTTGGAACCTGTTCACCGAAGAACACAACATCAGGCTTGAAGTGAGATCCGCAGCTGCAATTGGGAACCCTGAAGTCACCTGAGACTTCTATCTCCGCATCACCATCTGGTGAGAACTCAACCTCTGGAGATTGATCTATCCCCGGATTGAGCTCACGAATCATGGAATCCATCTCCAATCGAGTGACACGAGAGTTGCAAGAGACACATCTAATCTGATCTAGCCGGCCGTGAAGTTCGAGAACTTTGTTGGAGCCAGCTTTTTGATGCAGGCCATCGACATTTTGAGTGATAATTCCGAACACCCTGCCATCTTTCTCAGCATTGGCTAGCGCATAGTGACCTGGGTTCGCCTCCGCTGAAGCAATTCGATTAAATCCAACAAAGCTTCGAGCCCAGTATCTGGCTCGATTGGTCTCTGACTTCATAAATTCGTCAAAGGTTAGGGGATGCTTCTGAACCCGTCCCTCACCTCGATAATCAGGAATACCGCTGTCCGTTGATATCCCGGCACCGGTCAAGGCAAGCACCCGCTTATCAGTTAGTAACTGCTTTGCATGCTCGAGGCTGTAGCTCAGTGCTGCTGAGAGGGATTCGCTCACCCGAGAGATTCTACTTTCGCACCTTGGTGTCCGAGGGGGGACTTGAACCCCCACCCTCTATACGAGGACTAGCACCTCAAGCTAGCGCGTCTACCATTCCGCCACCCGGACTTACGAAGGGAAAATCTACCACGAATGCATGCGCAGTTACCTCGAGGTGTTTGGCATTAGGCCGCTTAGGCGATACCTTTTTAGGTATGCACGAAGATCCACAAGTCGCATTGCAAAGGTTCATCTCAGCCTTAGAGCGTCACCTTGCAGTTGCTGCCACCAAGCGTGATGGCTCTGACGAAGCCGTCAACAGTGCCTACGAACAGCTCGAAGATGCCTTCCTCGGCTATGAGGAGGCACTTCAAGAGACTTATGGCGAATACTTGCCCTTCGAGCAGGCTGAGGAGCAGTGACACTACTTGAAGCTCTGATTCTTGGTCTGATCCAGGGTCTGACGGAGTTTCTGCCAATTTCATCCTCCGCGCACGTTCAAATAGCACAGGAGCTTCTAGGTCTATCTGAACTCACAAAGCCTCAGCTCACCGCATTCATCGCCACCATTCAAATAGGTACTGAACTGGCAGTCGTGAGCTACTTCGCAAAAACCATCTGGGAAATTCTTAGTCACTTCTTTAGGGGAGGGCTCAAGAAGTGGTCAGAACAAACCGAGCAATCTCGAATGGGTTGGTTGATTATTGTTGGCACGGTTCCCATTGCGATTTTAGGTGTTCTTTTTCAGTCACAAATCGAACAGGATGTTCGGCAGTTGTGGGTGATTGCAATCACTCTGATTGTCTTTGGAATCTTGCTTGGTATTGCCGATGTAATTGGTAAGAAGAGAAAAAGCATTCGTGAACTCGATATGAAGAGCGGTCTCTTCTTCGGAATTGGTCAGGCTCTCGCGTTGATTCCTGGAGTCTCCCGCTCGGGGGGTTCAATAACCGTTGGCTTGCTCATGGGATTTACCCGCGAGGCGGCCGCCCGCTACAGCTTTCTCCTTGCAATCCCTGCGGTGCTGGCTGCTGGGACGTATCAGTTCGCCAAGAGTTTCGGAGACCTTCCAGCAGATCTACTTTTGGCAACCTCGGTTGCAACAGTGGTCAGCTTCGTTACCGGGTTATTGGTAATCACCTGGCTATTGAAATACCTCGTCAGAGGCTCCTACCTGCCCTTTGTGATCTGGAGGGTGCTGGTGGGGAGCTTGCTGATTGTCTTGCTGACTAGTGGAGCAATCTAGGCCTTGTCGGGAGACTCAGGGCGCTGACGAAGATAGCGCTCAAACTCTCTGGCTAATGCATCTCCAGAAACCTCTTCGCTTTCGATCGCGTCGCGGTTCTTCTCTAGTTGCGAAACATAAGCGGCCATCTCGTCATCACCCTGGGCCATCTCGTCAATTGACCTTTCCCAATCAAAAGCAAGGTTTGCCAAGCCGGATGTGTCAAAGCTGTAGTCGGTGATGTTGGCCAGTTCACCAAGAAATGCCATGGCGGCCTTGGGGTTGGTGGTGTTGTGAACATAGTGAGGTACAGAACCCCACAGCGATAGAACTGGAATGCCCTCCGCCTCAAAAGTTTGTCCGAGTACTGTCAAGATTCCGACAGGCCCCTCATAGCGGGAGGGCTCTAAGTCAAACATTCCCTGCACTGATTCATTTTGAGACGAGCGGAAGATTTGCATCGGTCTGGTGTGGGGGACATCAGCAAGCATCGCTCCAAGCATGATGACGTAATCGATTTCTCTGTCCTGCACCATCTCCAAAATCTCGGCTGCAAAGCTCAACCAACGACGAGAGGGTTCGGTACCTAGCAAAACAAAAAGGTTTTGTAGCGAAGGATTCTTGGAGATGCTGTCTGGTGATGCCTGCAGCAGTTCACAACCTGGCCAAGAGATAATCCGATTGCCAGTTGAGTCAAATTCGATTACCGGTCTGGAGAATTGAAAGTCAAAGTAGTCCTCAGGATCCACCGCATCAAGGGTCTGCATATCGAGCTGCTCTGCGATTGCCTTGAGTGCGCCGGAGGCACCTTCGGTTGCATCATTCCAACCCTCAAATGCGACCAACAAAATGCGCCCTGACAGCATTTATCTCCTAAGCCCTAGGTGAAAACTCTAGTTGACCTCACAAACTAGACTTACCGCAATGTCAAAAAACCCCTTTCCTATGGCCGTTCTTTGGGACCTGGACGGCACGCTCATCGACTCCGAGCACTACTGGGCAATAAGTCAGTCCAAACTTGCCCAGCACTATGGAGCAACCTGGACAGAGGAGGATGAAAAGGGAGTAATTGGTTCAAGTCTCTATGACTCTTCGGCACTAATTAAGAACAAGTTCGGAATCGAAGACAGAAGCGTTCAAGAAATCATCGATCATCTGACCGATGAGGTGATTGAACAGATGCGCGCCTCTCTTCCTTGGAGACCTGGAGCACTCGATCTTCTGATGGAGCTGAAACAGGCGGGAATCAAGACGGCAATGGTAACGATGTCAATGAGACGGATGGCAATGGCCGTGGTCGATGCGATTCCATTTCCGGCATTTGACGCAGTAATTGCTGGTGATGATGTTAGATACGGAAAGCCTCACCCCGAGCCATATTTGACCGCTGCCAAAACTTTGGGTTTTCATCCAAGGCAGTGCATTGCCTTTGAGGATTCGATTACAGGACTTACCAGCGCAGTAGCCGCTGGCACAAACGCCGTTGGTGTCACCAATATGCTTAAGCTCCCTGAGGGTCCTGATCGCAAAATCATTGACTCCCTAGTGGGACTCTCGGTTACAAATCTGCATGAATTGAGGATTCATGAGTGAAATATTCAAGCCTGGTGACAGAGTTCAACTCACAGGTCCGAAGGGAAGAATTAACACCATCGTTCTTGCCAAGGGTGGCAAACACGGAACACATCGTGGAGATATCAAGCACGATGACATTTTGGGCAAGCCATCCGGGTCGGTAATTGAAAACCAAAACGGAGAGAAGTTTCTAGCTCTCAAACCCCTGCTGAGCGACTATGTGCTGTCCATGCCTCGAGGCGCACAAATCATTTATCCAAAAGACGCTGGTCAAATCATTGTGGAAGGGGATATCTTTCCTGGATCAACCGTGATTGAGGCAGGAGTGGGTTCTGGAGCACTGTCCAGCTATCTGCTTAGAGCAGTCGGGGACAAGGGAAAGCTCTTCTCATTTGAACTAAGAGATGAATTTGCTCAAATCGCTCAAGCGAATGTCGAAAACTTTCTAGGTGGCAAGCAAAAGAATTGGAAAATCACAATCGGTGCCCTTCAGGACCAACTACCGAAGGTCTTGAAGCCTGCCTCTGCCGATCGAGCAGTGCTGGACATGCTGGCACCATGGGAGTGTATAGATGCTGTCGCTAATGCCCTGAGACCAGGAGGCATGCTGATTGTCTATGTTGCGACGGCTACTCAGCTTTCACGGGTTGCCGAGGAGATTAAAGATATGGGCGGTTTCACCAACCCTCTGGCGTATGAAACCCTGGTGCGACCTTGGCATTTGGATGGACTGGCGGTCAGGCCGGAGCACAGAATGATTTCACACACAGGATTCTTGCTATCGGCAAGAAGATTGGCTGAAAACACACAGTTGCCAGACTTCCGCAAGCGCAGAGTCAACAAGGCAGCTGGCTCAGACGAGGATGTTCAAGAGTGGCTGGGCCTATCTGAGAGGCAAATCAGTGAGAAAAAACTTAGAAAAACACTCAGACAGGTCACCGCGGATGGAAAGAAGCGGGAGAATTAGCAAGTCGACGATAGGACTAAATTGAATAAACTCGCCCTGGCAAGCTCGGTATTACTTCTGGCCGGTTGTGCAGCTCCGGTAGTCGGTGAAGGTGAATACGCGGAGAGCGTCGCTGGAATTGAGACTACCTGCGAGGTGTTCTCTGGTGGAGATGCCGTAGACCTGGTAGAAGCGACAGGGGAGTTCAATACTCAACCAACCGTAACCTTCCCCGCGCCCCTAACTGGAACTGGTATCGAAACCAAGGTTCTAATTGAGGGCAATAGTGGTCCGATTGTTGGTTCGCAAAGAATAACTATGCATTT
The DNA here is from genome assembly GCA_964480885.1 of uncultured Aquiluna sp. Taxonomy (GTDB): domain Bacteria; phylum Actinomycetota; class Actinomycetes; order Actinomycetales; family Microbacteriaceae; genus Aquiluna. Next base: position 234,252 of record CAYZRV010000001.1, read on the forward strand.
CGCCGGCTACAACGCCTCTACTGGGGAAGAGTTCCAAGCTAGCGAGTTTGGATCAGAAGACTTTATCTTCCAGGATCTCATCACTGGGAACCGTCCTGACTTTTGTAAGGCTCTGACTGGAGTCCAGGTTGGTTCCAGGGTTGCCGTTCTGCTGGATGCTCAAAATGTTCACGAGGGACAAGGAATTGAAAGCCTAGGTTTAGCTCCTGAGGATGGCGTCATTTTTGTCTTTGACGTCCTCAAGGCGTATTTGCCAAGAGCTAACGGGGCAATGAGAAATGCCGAAGCGGGGATGCCGACAGTGATTCTTGCTCCAAATGGCCAACCTGGCATCCAGGTGCCAGCAACTTCAGCACCAGCAGATTTCAAAAGAACGGTTCTAATTGAAGGCTCGGGGTCTGCAGTCGAAATTGGTGATTCTGTCACCGTGCACTACACAGGCTGGACTTGGAATGGTGAACAGTTCGATAGCTCATGGGAGCGAAGTGCTCCTGCCAATTTCCAGGTTTCAACAGACGGTCTGATTGAAGGATTTGTTCGAGCTCTTGACGGTGTGAAGGTCGGCTCACAGGTCATTGCAGTTATTCCTCCCGATTTGGGTTATGGTGATGTTGACCAGGGTGCGATTCCTGCGGGATCCACATTGATTTTCGTCATCGACGTATTGGGCAGAGACTAGCTTCGGGGGAGCTGTGGCAGGACAATCTCCAGCAGAACGGCTCTTTACTCTGACCTGCTGCCTGATGGCGGCATCCTCTTCTGGATTGACTAAGCAGTCTCTTTACGCTGCCGTTCCCGGCTACAGCGAAGCCTCCAGCTTCGATGCCAAGGAAAAAATGTTTGATCGAGATAAGAAGGCTCTGCGCGCCGCAGGGGTTCAATTGGAAACCATTCAGCATGAACCTGGTGAAATCGAACGATATGTGATTGCCAAGGGTAGTTTTGATTGGCCAAAAGACTTCAAGCTCACCCCTGAGCAACTCAGCTTGGTGGAGCTTGCCGCCAAGGCTTGGAACACGAAGCAGTTTTCACTGCCAGCGCGAACAGCATTGGCCAGACTTAAGTCCAGAGGGGCCGTTGAAGTCAGTCGGGAGTTGAGTTTTCTTTCTCCAAGACTGCTTGTGAAGCATAAGTCTTTTCTTCCACTTGCCGAGGCCATCGAGGACTCGAAGACTGTTCTATTCGACTACCGGGTTCCCTCCGAGGAGGCACGAACTCGAATTGTTAATCCATTGCGACTAAGACTTATTCAAGGGGAGTGGGTGCTCCTCGCCCAGAGGGACGGAGATATCAGAAACTATCTTCTTCGAAGAATTATTAGTCAGGTCAAACAAAGTGGCGCAACCTTTGAACCAGTGCCGGATGATGAAATTGCTAAAGCCGAAGCAGATCTCGTTGACTTCACCAACGGAAACCGTGCAGTAATCGAAGTCGTTGAGGACTCGGAGGCCTGGTGGCACTTTGGCGAGACTCACGAAGTTGAAATCAAGTTCATGGACGAAGAGCTTTTGGCTGAAGACCTAATGGAATTTGGCAGTGAGATTAGGGTCCTGAGCCCACAGTCGCTTTCCAAGAGAATCAAAGCTCGCCTTGAAAAGGTGGTGAGTTTGCATGCCTAAGCAGGAAATTGATGGACTAGAGCTCTTTGATCTTGCTCTTTCAATAGTCGGAGTGATTCTGAATGAGGGCGACCAGCAGATAGGCGAACTTGCCGATCGGTTTGATGTAAGTGAAAAGGTTATTCGTAAAGCGGTTCACGCAATAACTGACAGTGAGGATCTCTCGGAATATGCAACCCACTTTCATGGGGACATCGATGAACTAGAAGATGGCTGGGTAACATTCCGGCGGGAAAATACTCAGCTGCAGGGACCGCCAGTCTTGAGTAGGCGACAGGTCAGCTCTATTGCAATTGGCCTTGATTACCTGGCATCGCTTCCACAATTTCAAGGGAATCAGCATCTGGTCAGCTTGCGCGAACAGCTGCAAGTCACCCAGTCGGCATCAGTAACTCAGGTTGCACCGAGTCGTATCTCTAATCTCTTGGAGCAAATTCACAAGGCTATTGACAGCTCGGTGTCAATTGAGAGTGAATACCGAAATCAGAAGGGTGAGCAGTCAAAGCGGCTGATTGATCCATTGCTTATCGAAGTCAGGGGACAGAAGCACTATTTGCGAGGTTGGTGTCATTCAAATCTAGAAGTTCGATCATTTCGACTTGATCGGATGCAATCCGTTGAACTGACCGACAAGGGCATATCTGATTCCTCCAAATCAGCAAGAATTCCCGAGGAGATTTTCGGTGATAGAACTGAAGAGCAAGTGGTCACGATTTCCGCGGAACCAGAAGCTGTTGAAATATTCTGGAATTTCCCAATTGTTGCCGAGCCGAAGATTTCTGCTGGCAAGTACGTCGGCAAGATAAGAGTGGGGGGCCTCGATGGTCTTCCAAGACACATCGTCCGCTACGGCGGGATGGTTGAGGTTCTAGAACCAAAAGAAGCCCGAGCCAGGGTTTTGGAATTTGCCCAGGCCAGTATGCAGGATTCACCGAAGGTAAGGGATGAGGACTGATGGATCTCTGGTGGGTTCTACTAGTTGCTGCTGCATTCTCGCTTTATTTTCTGATTCTCACCGGTTACAGGCTTTGGATCTCAATCCGCGATCTGGTAGCGGCAGTCGCTAAGACGAATGCACTCCTAGGCGAACTCAAAGCATTCGATGAGGTGACCCCTTCACCAGCCAGCGCCGCCAGCGAGCAAGACCTGGTAAATCTCCTGGCAGAACGCAGGAAACTGCTAAAACAGAGGCGTAAACGCCAGGCAGAGCGACAGCGTAGACTGGTGAACCGAGTTCGAGAAATCGACATAGATAAGAGGTGGGCATGAGACTTCAAGGCTGGGAATGGATCATCATTCTGGCGATCGTGCTACTGCTGTGGGGAGCACCGAAGCTTCCCGCGCTGGCAAAGAGTGCGGCTCAGTCAATGAGAATTTTCAAGAAAGAAATCAACAAGAATCAGCAAGAGCCTGAGGCTACTGCCACTGAAGCCAAAGAAGGCGAGAAGAAGCAGGACTAATGGCTCGGCGCAAAAACACAGAGCGCCGAATGAGTCTTGGCTCCCACTTGCGGGAGTTGAGAATACGTCTTTCGTGGTCGGCGGGTTTTCTTGTCGCCGGCACAGTAGCCGGCTGGTTCTTGTTTGATCCAGTTTTTAAAATACTTCAGCAACCACTTCTTGATGTCACCGAGGCACGCGGCATTGAGGCTATTGTCAACTTCGGAACGGTAGTTTCTGCGTTCGACCTAAGAATCCAAGTATCAATCTTTCTTGGTGTGATTATGACTGCTCCAATTTGGCTATGGAATTTGTGGGCGTTTATTGCGCCTGGACTTAAGCAAAAAGAGAAGCGCTACACCATTGGTTTTGTTTTCGCTGCCCTTCCGTTGTTTCTTGCTGGAACGGCACTTGCCTGGACTTCGCTCCCTGGCTTTGTCGTGGTTCTCATTGGTTTCACACCTGAGGGAAGCTCGAACGTTATTAATGCGAGTGAATATGTCTTGTTCGCAATCAGAATTCTTCTAATCTTTGGTCTGGCTTTTGTGATGCCGGTTGTTCTTGTCTTGCTTAACTTTGCAGGACTTGCGACAGGTAGGGGAATTCTCAAGTCTTGGAGGCTAGCTGTTTTCCTGATTGCCGTAGTTTCTGCGCTTGCGACGCCAACGGCCGAACCGATGACCATGTTTCTTCTGATGGCTCCTCTATCGGCCCTTTACTTTTTAGCTGTTGGAATAGCCATTCTGAATGACAAGCGTCGTGCAAGAAAACAAGCCAAACTGCTGGGCGCAGATGAACTCGAACTTGAGTGACCTCTCTCCAGCGGAGCGATATAAAAGAGCCAAACAGTCAAACAAGTACCAGCAGCTCAAGCTTTTTCAAGCCGAACTGCCTTTTCCCATGGATGACTTCCAGGAACAAGCCTGTCGAGCGCTGGAAGATGGCGACGGAGTTTTAGTCGCAGCTCCAACTGGAGCTGGGAAGACGGTCGTGGGTGAATTTGCTATCCACCTTGCTTTGGCTTCAGGGCAAAAGGTTTTTTACACAACACCTATCAAGGCACTCAGCAATCAAAAATTTGCGGAGCTAGTTAAGAAATACGGCAAGGAACGTGTCGGTCTTCTGACTGGTGACAACAACCAAAATTCCGAGGCGCAGGTTGTCGTAATGACTACGGAAGTTCTGCGAAACATGATTTATGCAACTTCCCAGACGCTTCGTGATCTCGGATATGTCGTAATGGATGAGGTTCACTATTTAGCAGATCGCTTTAGAGGAGCCGTTTGGGAGGAGGTTATTCTTCACCTTCCCAAGGACGTCAGGGTCATTTCACTGTCAGCAACTGTGAGTAACGCGGAAGAGTTCGGAGCATGGCTTGCTGAAGTGAGAGGTAATACCCAAATCGTTGTTTCGGAAATTCGACCAGTGCCACTGCATCAGCATGTGCTCTTTGGCTCTGAGCTTCTTGAGCTCTTTGAAACTGGTAGTGGTCAGATGCGAGTTAACCCTGAGCTCACCCAGAAACACCAGGCACGCAGTAGGGGACCGGTGGCTGGGAGAGGTAAGTGGGGTGGCAAGAATTTCTCTCCATCAGATCGCAATCGTCTCCAGCGAAACTTTCCAAGACTTGAGAAGCCTGAGGTTGTTGAAAAGCTATATGAGCTTGAACTTTTACCCGCCATCTTCTTTATCTTTTCTCGTGCTGGTTGCGATTCGGCGGTTAACTCTTGTCGCCGAGAAGGACTGCGATTAACCAATAGGGATGAACAAAAGGAAATTAGGCAGATAGTTGAGTCACGCTGCTCGTCAATTGCTGATGAGGATCTTGACACACTCGGATATCACGACTGGCTTGAGTCTTTGGAGAGAGGCTACGCATCCCACCATGCTGGATTGCTTCCTGCATTCAAGGAAGTGGTGGAAGAACTATTCCTGAGAAAACTAGTAAAGATTGTCTTTGCCACTGAGACACTCTCGCTCGGAATCAACATGCCAGCTCGGACCGTTGTTTTAGAGAGACTTGATAAGTTCAATGGCGAATCAAGAGTCAACATAACCGCTGGCGAATACACGCAGCTAACCGGCAGGGCTGGGCGAAGAGGCATCGACCATGAGGGTCACTCGGTAGTTCTATGGGGTGCCCAGCTAGATCCAAATCTGGTGGCCTCGTTAGCATCCAAGCGAACCTATCCACTAAACAGCTCTTTCCGGCCCACATACAACATGGCTGTGAATCTAATCTCTGCGTTTGGAAAGGAAAGGGCGGCAAAGGTTCTGGAGAGATCTTTTGCCCAGTTCCAAGCAGACAGGTCTGTTGTTGGTTTAGCGCAGGTGATTGCCGATAAAGAAGCATCCCTGGTTGGTTATGAGAAGTCAATGGCTTGTCACCTGGGAGATTTCAGGGAATATTCAGGACTGCGTAGAGAAGTCTCAGATCTCGAACGAGAGTCTTCCCGCATCCGTTCCCGTTCAGGATCAGACGTTCGCATAAGTAAGCAACTTCGAACTATTGACTCAAACCTAGGCAGACTTAGAAAAGAACTCAGGGCTCATGCCTGCCATCACTGTCCTGATCGAGAAGCGCATGCTCGCTGGGGGGAGCGGTATCAAAAACTAAAAAAGGAAATCGACACAGCGCTTGGCAATCTAGAAAGCAGGACTGGGCAGGTTGCCAAAGTGTTTGAACGCATTTGTGACCTTCTGACTGATCTTGAATATCTTGAACTTAGAGATGGGGAGCTCGAGGTCAGTAAGGCGGGAATGCAGCTCTCTAAAATTTACGGCGAGAGAGACCTTCTAATTGCACAGTGTCTCAAGGCGGGAGTTTGGAGAAATCTGGATCCTGCCGGGATGGCCACCATGGCTGCCTGCTTGGTGTATGAAGGACGGGGGGAAGAATCTGAGATTGAACCAAAGCTACCCAGGGGAGTTTTTCAACAAACTCTGGAGGCAACCGAAGCAATCCAAGAGGAACTCTATGAATTGCAGTCCAGGTATCGCCTGCCGAAGGAACAGAAGCTGCAATTGGACATGGCGTGGGGAGTTTACCGATGGGCAACAGGAGCTCGGTTGCAAGATGCGCTGAAACTAACCGGTCTGCTGGCTGGCGACTTCATTCGCTGGAGTAAGCAAATTATTGACCTGCTGGACCAGGTGAGTGTTTCAGCAGATGCTCAGGTGGCCGAGACAAGCTATAAGGCAATTGATTTGGTAAAGCGTGGGATCGTGGCCTACAGCTACTACATCTAGAAATTAGGCTGAGACGATGCGAGAGCTGGTTTGGCGTATTCCTCTAGGAATCCTGGCGGGATTAATTGGCCTCTACGTCTTTCCAACCGAAAACATTTGGATACTTGCTCCTCTGATTCCAGCGCTAACTTTCCTTGCCGTCATGGGAACTGGCTTCTGGAAGGGAGTTCTAATTGGATTTATTTCTTCTCAGGTGTTCTACATCGCACACATTGAATGGATCTCTCTTTATCTGGGACCGATCCCGTTACTTGCACTTAGCACAACGGTTTCAATCTACTCAGCAATAGCCGCTGGTCTTTTGGCATGGTTTTACAAACGAATAAAGCCACAGGGAAAAAAGCTAATTGCTTTTGCTTTTCTTGCGGCAACAATCTGGACCGCCAGAGAATTTGCATCAGGGAATTTTCCTTATGGTGGTTTTCCTTGGTCGCGGCTCGCAATGACTCAGTCTGACAGTTACCTCTCACACTGGGTTTGGTGGGGAGGACTTAGCTTTCTGAGCTTCGTGATTGCTCTACTTGGAGCCCTTCTAGCGCTGACTATCAAGTCAAAGATAAGAAATGTACCGAAAATTGGATTCTCTGCAATTGCCTTGACTGCCCTGCTAATTCCAGTGATAACACCCATTGGCCTGACGACGGAAAAGGTGGGGGAGAAGGTGGTTGCCGCTGTTCAGGGGAATGCGAATGCAGGCTTATTTTCAAACCTGACTCCAGGGACCATCCTTCAGAATCATCTGGATGCAACCGAGCTAGTTTTTGAGGAAAAGAAGGTTGTCGACCTACTCGTTTGGCCAGAAAATGCCTCGGATTTGGATCCGCTTCGATATCAGGAAGCTCGCGAAAAGATTGATGCCCTAAGCCAAAGAATTGATGCGCCTTTTGTTTTTGGAACAGTAACTAAGCGTGGAGAAGATACGTATAACTCAACTCTGCTTTGGCTACCTGGAGTAGGGCCAGTTGACTACTACGACAAGAAGCAGCCTGTTCCATTTGCAGAGTACGCACCCGATCGAGAGTTCTGGAGATTGCTCGCTCCAGAGTTGGTGGACATGATTCCGCGAGGATACAGCTTTGGGGTTCGAGATGGAATTTATGAGATAGATGACTTCAAAGCGGGAACACTGATTTGTTTTGAAATAGCTGAGGACTGGATTTTGAGGGAGTTGACGCACCAGGGTGCCGAGGTCATCCTCTCCCAAACAAATAATGCTGACTTCGGTTACTCCGATGAAACCTTTCAACAGGCCGCAATCGCGAGATTGCGAGCGATAGAAACCGGAAGAACGGTTGTAAACATTTCGACTGTGGGACTTTCAGCAATCTATTTACCGGACGGCAAAGTATTGAATGAGGTCGAATGGTACACACCAGCTGCCCTGGTGGAAACAGTTCCGCTTTACCAGGGACTAACTCCGGCGGTCGTAATTGGGAGCGGATTTGATTGGATAAATGCATTAGTCCTGCTCCTTCTGACACTACTCACGCTGCTTAGGAGAAAAACGTGAGCGTCCTGGTTTTGATGCCTACCTACAACGAGATTGAAACGCTTGAGCACTCGGTTGAGCAGGTGCTGGAACAGAATCCAAAAGTTGACATCTTGATTATTGATGACAATTCCCCGGATGGTACTGGGGGATTGGCGGATCGAATTTCTAATTCAAATCAACGTGTGAAAGTTCTTCATCGGAATAAGAAACTTGGTCTTGGATTGGCCTACGTAGAAGGTTTTCGTTGGGGGCTTGAGCTGAACTATCGACATTTCGTTGAGATGGATGCAGATGGTTCACACAGGCCAGAAGATCTTGTGAAGCTAATTGCTGAATCCGTCGACACCGATTTGGTGATCGGTTCTCGATGGATACCCGGGGGAGAGGTGGCCAACTGGTCAGCCGTTAGACAATTCGTATCTAGATTTGGGAACACCTATGCCGCTTTCCTGCTGAAAAGCCGGGTGAAGGATATGACGTCAGGTTTTCGTATTTACTCAAGAGAGCTTTTGCAAAAACTTCCCTTGGGAACCATGCAGGCCCACGGCTACGGTTTCCAAGTTGAGATGACCCATAGAAGTGAACTGATGGGTGCCAGCATCAAAGAAGTGCCAATCAAATTTGTTGAGCGCGAGGGTGGCCGAAGCAAAATGACCTTGGCTATCGTTGTCGAGGCTTTCATCCTCTGCACCAAATGGGGTTTGTTTGGAATTAGGCGGTGAGACGGCCTTCAGCTCGACGCTTTTTCATATCAGCCAGAACTTCATCAAGCAGGATTTCTAGCTCTTCCCTCGTTCTTCTCTCCAAGACCATGTCGTAGTGAGATCTAGGGGTTTCAGTCTCAAGCGCTTTATCCCTGATAAGTTCTCCGTCACGCAGTCGTGATGCTGGGGTGTGACAAGACTTGCAATCCCATGTGTTTGGAATCTCAGCTTCAAGCGCAAATGTCACTTGAAATTCATGGTCATTGCTACAGACAAAAGTCACATAGCGCCTCGCAGCAAGTTCAACGCCTTCTTCCCGCTCCATTGATAGCGAACCAAGTCGCATTCCACGCATAGACTCTGACATTTTTTCTCCCTGCATATAAGAACAGGGGAGTGGTTGCGGTCAGTCCCTAAACGGCCTAACTCTCAGCGATTACTCAGTTTGATTAGGTCAATACGATCGGAGACAATGCCATCAGCACCCATAGTCAAAAGTCTCTCGGCTTCAGACGGCTCGTTGATGGTCCAGAAATGGACCTCAATTTTGTGATTTTGAGCCCGTCTAATAAAGCTTTGGTTGGCGAAGTTAACCGGTCCTTTTTTGGTAGGAACTTGCAAGGCATCAATGTCTTTGACTATTTGAGCGAATCCAGCGCCGAATAGAAAAGTGTGACTAAACCATGCGGCCGCTGCGACACTTGCAGAAGCACTTGTCGCTATCTGCCTGCTAAACCCCTGCAACGCTTTCTTTCTGACCGGATTTGAGAAGGAGCTGATCAGAACTCGATGGTGAGCATTGGTCTGTTCAATCGCATTGATTGTTGGTGAAATGGCTGCAGGAGTCTTGATGTCTAGATTAAAAAAGGCAGTGGGGAAGTTGGTCAGTGCTTCCTCAAGGGTTGGTATTCGACCTCCCTGCAGCAGCTTAATTTCTTGTAATTCACTCAGCGACAGAGAATAGATTGCTCTTGAATCTCCAGCTACTCGAATCAAGTCACTGTCGTGAAATAAAACTGCGTGGCCGTCGCTGGTGGCCTGAGTATCAGACTCAAGGTGGGTTGCGCCATGATCAAGAGCTTCGGCAAAGGCTTCAAGAGTGTTTTCATCAAGACCCTTGTGCTGGGCGAGGCCTCGGTGAGCAAAGTATCTGGGTTTAGCAGGGGAGAAATATGGCTTTTCCATGTAATCCTCCCGCTAGCATTGGCCGGTGCTTCAGTCTAATTTTCCCATTCGCCTACTGAAGCTCATGCTGGGACTGTTCATCTATGGCATTGGTGTTGCCCTAACAGTAGATGCTCAGATTGGGATAGCTCCCTGGGATGTTCTAGCCCAAGGAATCAGCAAACAAACTGGGATTAGTTTCGGAATAGCAACCGTTGGTGTCAGCGTCTTGGTTTTGCTGCTCTGGATACCCTTGCGAGTAAAGCCTGGCCTGGCGTCGGTTCTAAATGCACTAACCATTGGCCTATTCGCAGACCTGGCCCTGGCGTTCTTGCCAACTCCTGCTGAGTACTGGCAAAAACTCCTGATGTTTGTCTTCGGGATGGTGGTTATCTCGTTTGCCACTGGAATGTATATCTCCGTGGGAATGGGTAAAGGGCCCAGGGACGGGCTGAATCTTGGCTTAGCTCAGCGACTAAAACGGCCTTTCTGGCAAGCCAGGATGTTAGTTGAGATCACCGTGGTTTCGGTTGGCTTTGTTTTAGGCGGCCAGGTTCGCGAAGGTACTTTACTTTTTGCCCTGGGAATTGGCTATCTAAATCAACTGGGTCTGAGGCTCTTTAAGCTCGCAGACAGAGATGGTCGGGTTTAGGCCAGGGCCGCACAAACTCCTGACTAGACATAAAGCCGATAATAAACATTATGTCAAGTTTGATTTTTAGAGGCCTACCCCGCGACTTAGAGGGTTTTAGAACTGCTGCGTGGCAGCTGACCAGGAATTGAGTTTCTCCTGAGCTTGCTGGCTGTCAATCGCATCGAACGCCCGAGCAATCGCATTTGAGAATCTGGCTGTTAGATCCTGGCTGGCTTTACTTGGATCTTTAGCTAATTCATAGGCGACAATGCCTGCGGCTGCATTAAGGGCCACGACGTCTCTTACGGCCTCAAAATTGTCGAAGGGCTCAAGTCCAAGGAGTTTGTGAGCCACAATGGCATTGTGTTGAGCATCTCCCCCAATTAATTGCTCTTTTTTGGCCATTTTTAGGCCCAAGTCGGCTGGATTTAGCCTAAATTCTTCAACTTTCCCTCCACTTACCTGCCAAACGGTGTTATCTGAGGTCGTGGAGAGCTCATCTAATCCGTCATCGGACCGAAAAACGAGGCCTGAGCGGCCTCTAGAGGCGAGCTCCTGGGCCATCAGCGGGGCGATTGAGGGATTAGCAACCCCTAGGGCAGTCGCTATCGGCTGAGCTGGATTGGCAAGTGGGCCGAGGAAATTGAAGGTGGTTGGGACCCCAAGTTCTTTTCTTATGGGTGCCACATGGCGCATAGCTGGATGGAAAACTGGGGCAAAGAAGAAGGTAATACCAACCCGCCTGAAAACCTCTGCGACCTGCTGAGGGGAAAGATCGAGCCTTATCCCAAGAACTTCGAGCATCTCTGATGAGCCAGTCTTGCCCGATGCTGAACGAGAGCCGTGCTTTAAAACTGGGATGCCAGCAGCACTTGCGACAATCGATGCCATTGAGCTGATGTTCACGGTACCGAGCAGGTCTCCCCCTGTACCGACAATGTCAACTGCATCAGCCCCGGTGTCCAGAAGCAACGCATTTTCCAACATGACATCAACTAATCCGGAGAGTTCGGAAACCGTTTCACCCTTGGAACGAAGTGCAAGCATGAAGGCTCCGATTTGAGACGGGGTTGCCTCGCCAGACATAATCTCGCGCATTGCCCAACTTGCCGCCTCTCGTGACAGGTCCTCCCCTGCTAGGAGGTGACTCAAAATTGAAGACCAACTGAACTCGGACATGGCTGAGAGTCTAATGTTTCAAATTTTGTAAGTCAGTCCAAAAATTTCTAAAATCCGCGTAAATTCGGGCATCCAAGGCAATTTGGCGGGTTAGAATTTAGACATGTCAGCCTCAACTTCTGCAGCTCCAATGACCATCCAGCGTCCTAACGCCACCAGCGTAGGAACCATCGTTTGGCTCGGAAGCGAGGTCATGTTCTTCGCTGGTTTGTTTGCCATGTACTTCTCACTGCGCGCGGGTGCGCCAGAACTGTGGGCAAATGACACTCAGATTCTTAATGTGCCATTCGCTCTTGTAAACACGCTGATTCTGGTTTCGAGTTCATTCACGGCTCAGTTTGGTGTCTTTGCAGCTGAGCGTATGCAGGCAAGAAGAACTGGATGGGCACCCTCCAAGTGGGGAATGATCGAGTGGTTTTTCCTCACCTACATCCTGGGTGCAATCTTCGTGGCAGGTCAGGTTTGGGAATATGCGCTGCTAATTAGCGAGGGCGTGTCGCTGAATTCAAATTCATACGGTTCGGCGTTTTACATCACAACCGGCTTTCACGCTCTCCACGTGACCGGTGGTTTGATTGCGTTTCTTTTGGTGATCGGAAGAGCATACGCTGCTAAGAATTTTGGCCACCGGGAAGCAACCAGTGCGATTGTCACCTCCTACTACTGGCACTTTGTGGATGTGGTTTGGATTGGTTTGTTCCTCGTCGTCTATGTGTTGAAGTAAATGGAGAAGCAGTTGAAAAATAAGCCGATGCGACGTCGCCCTTGGGCACTTGGCGTAGTTATTTTCCTCGGACTTGTCATGTCCGGTGGCGGCTACGCCGTTGCAACCACCACCTACCAGGCCGAGTTTGGATCTCCCGCTCAGGTTGAAGAGGGAAGAAAGCTGTTTCTTGCTAACTGCGCAAGCTGCCACGGAACTAATGGCGAAGGTGCAATCGGTGGACCAAGTTTGATTGGTGTTGGTGCAGCATCAGTTGACTTCCAAGTAGGAACCGGTCGTATGCCAGGTCAAGCTTCTGGTCCTCAACTTTACAAGAAGCCAGTTCAATTCACCGAAGAGCAAATTCTGGCGATGGCTGCCTATGTCGCATCTCTAGCACCTGGTCCTGCAATTCCAGCAGAAGAATTCCTCCGCACAGACGGTGATGTCACTCACGGTGGAGAACTGTTTAGAATTAACTGTGCGATGTGCCACAACGCTGTCGGCGCTGGTGGAGCACTGACCGAGGGTAAGTTCGCACCAGCTCTTCAGGGAGTAACTGAAAAGCACATCTACGAAGCCATGACAACTGGTCCGCAGAACATGCCCGTCTTCAGCGATGCCAACCTTACGCCTGAGGACAAGAAGGACATCATCTCCTACCTGAAGTACGTGGAGGAATTTGAGTCAGTCGGTGGCTATGAGCTTGGTTCCATCGGCCCGGTAGCAGAAGGTCTGTTCACTTGGATCTTTGGACTTGGTTTCATCATTGCAATCACTGTCTGGTTGGGAGCGAAGGCTAACTAATGAGCGAACTAGAAAAGTACTCTTCGGGTAGCGCAACCGACATCGTTCGCCCAATTGCCGATCCTGGACTTGAACCTCACCGCGAGCGCATGACGGATAAGAGCGAGCACCACGCTCGCAATGCTGAACGTCAGGTAGCTGCCATGTTCGTCATAAGCATTGTTGGTGCTGTGATTGCAGTTTGGGGCTTCTTTGCCTTCCCAATTGTTGACGGCGACCTAAGTGCAACCAGAAACAATGCTTTCTGGATGGGCATTGGTATGGCTCTTTCAATGCTTGGCATCGGATTTGGTGCTGTGCACTGGGCAAAGACTTTGATGCCTGATAACGAAGTTTCGGAGGAGCGTCACGCAGCTCGAAGCAGCGAAGAGGCGCGCAAGCAGGCTATTGAGATCGTGAAGCTTGCAGATGGTGAATCTGGGTTTACGAGAAGAAAACTTATTCGCCGCACTCTCTATGGTGCACTTGCATTCTTCCCGATTCCTGCGGTCGTAATTTTTGGTGACTTGGGACCGGTAGTTGGTGACACATTGAAGAAGACAATGTGGGCACCAGGCACGCGTCTTACTCGCGACCCAACCGGTATTCCAATCAAGGCTTCCGAGGTAACTATTGGCTCGGTCTTTCACGTTATTCCTGAAGGGCTTAAGGACCTCGAAGAACACAAACTGGAGGAAAAGGCTAAGGCTGCCGTTCTCTTGGTCAGGGTTAACCCTGCTGACCTAAAAGAGGATCCAGCCAAGGCATCATGGAGTTACAACGGCATAGTTGCATACTCCAAGATTTGTACTCACGTAGGTTGCCCCGTGGCACTCTACGAGCAACACACTCACCACCTGCTGTGCCCATGCCACCAGTCAACCTTTGACCTGGCCGATCACTGCAAGGTTATTTTTGGTCCAGCTGCTCGCCCTCTCCCCCAGTTACCCATCGCTGTGGATGACGAAGGATATCTGGTCGCACAGAGCGATTTCCTTGAGCCTGTTGGTCCTTCATACTGGGACATGAGGAAGTAAGAAGATGAGTTCTACAACTGAGCCAAAAACCACTTTGGGACGAGCCGCCAATTACATCGATGAGCGGCTAACCGTAGGTAGCGTTCTGAAGAATTTCGGTCGCAAAGTATTCCCTGACCACTGGAGCTTCATGCTCGGTGAGGTTGCGATGTATTCCTTCGTGATTTTAATAATCTCCGGAACATTCCTGACTTTCTACTTCCAGCCCTCCATGGCCCACACATACTACGACGGAAGCTATGCGCCACTGAAGGGTGCTGAAATGACTGTCGCCTATGCGTCTTCGCTGGACATCAGCTTTGATATTCGCGGTGGTCTGCTCATGCGTCAGGTCCACCACTGGGCTGCTCTGGTGTTTGTGGCTGCCGCTGGTTTGCACATGCTGCGTGTCTTCTTCACCGGTGCATTCCGCAAGCCTCGTGAGCTGAACTGGGTAGTGGGCTTCCTCCTATTTGTGATGGGCATGGCCGCAGGATTCACTGGCTATTCCCTGCCAGATGACCTGCTCTCTGGAAATGGTCTTCGAATTATTGATGGAATGATCAAGGGTGTTCCGGTTATTGGCCCCGCAATCTCATCAGGATTGTTTGGAGGCGAATTCCCAGGAACCGAGGTCATTGCAAGGCTCTACAGCCTGCACATCATGATCATTCCAGCGTTGATAATTGCCCTATTAGCAGTCCACCTGATGATGGTTGTAGTGCACAAGCACACCCACTATCCGGGTCCAGGTAGAAGCGATGCCAATGTCGTTGGCTACCCGTTGATGCCGGTCTACGTTGCCAAGGCAGGTGGGTTCTTCTTCTTGGTGTTCGGTGTGATTGCTGCAATTTCAGCAACTTTCACAATCAACCCAATCTGGAACTACGGACCTTACGATCCCTCCCCTGTTTCAGCCGGTACGCAGCCTGACTGGTACATCGGATGGCTAGATGGTGCACTCCGCCTTGCCCCAGGCCACCTAGATGTTTCTCTGTTTGGCTACGTCATTCCAATGGGTGTGATGCTCCCAATCATTATTTCCCTAGTGTTCCTCGCCTTAGTTGCGGCATATCCATTCATTGAGGCTTGGGTCACTGGAGATAAGAGAGAGCACCATGTCCTCGACCGCCCCAGAAATGCTCCTACCAGAACAGCAATTGGTGCTGCTGGTGTCACGTTCTATGCAATCCTCTGGGCAGGTGCTTCGACAGACCTGATAGCAATCTTCTTCCAGATGTCGCTAAACCACGTCCTTACCGCAATGCAAATCATGCTTATCCTCGGCCCAATCCTGGCCTACTGGGTAACCAAGAGAGCTTGTCTAGCCCTGCAGCGCAAGGACCGTGAGATTGTCCTGCACGGACGTGAGACGGGAAGAGTAGTAAGGCTCCCCCATGGTGAATACATTGAAGTCCACGAGCCAGTAGACAAGTATGAACTCTGGAAGCTGGTCGACTTCAAAGACTACGAGCCCATCATGCCTAGGCCGAACAAGGATGGAAAGATCACTCTCGGAACCAAAATCAGGGCTACTCTGTCTCGTATCTATTTCGAAGACAGAATTGCTCCGGTATCAAAGGCTGAGTACGAACTTGCCCACTCCGAGCACGCGCCAGCCATTGAGAAGCCAAAGCGTAAGCCGAAGCAAATCAAAGCTAAGCGCTAAAACTAGCGAAGAAAGCCCCCGGAGAAATCCGAGGCTTTCTCTTTAGCTAAAGAACTAGGTCAGCGGCAGCTATTACCTGGGCCGCTCTGCCCGGAAGGCGATAGCTCATGAGGTTTGTGTTTTGCTCATCTATTACGCGGGCCGCATCGACCACCAGACCATCCCATTCAAAACTGGTAGTTGTGTGGGCGTCTCTAACCAATGTCACGTCATAACCAAGTTCCAGAGCCGAGTGACTGGTATGTCTTATGCAGTTATTTGACTCTGCGCCACAAACAACAACGTGCCCTACATCCAAGCCCTGGAGAATCTCATGCAGGTTGGTTTCAACAAATGCACTCCGGAAGTGCTTTTCAACCAATGGCTCGCTTGGTCTAGGGTTTAAGTCACTGACGAAATTCCAGTCCTCACTACCGAGCACAATTTCTTCGTCAGAGTGCTGAACCCAAATCACTGGCACAGAGCTGTTCCGCGCCTTTTCAATAACATCTGAGATTTTTGCAATTGTTTCATTGCGCCGATAAGCATCCCGGAGGATTACATTCTGGGGATCAATAACCAGCAGTGCTTTATTACCGCCACCAAGAGTTGTCATAGAACAAGGCTAGCCAATCACCAGCCATTAAATGCCAATACCCCTCACTTGGAGGGGTATTGAATCGTGGAGATGCCGGGAATCGAACCCGGGTCCACTACATAGAGCGAGGCTCTTCTACGGGTGTAGCTCTCTAGTGCGTTCTACTTGGCTGCGGAATTTGTCGAGAGCAACTACGCCGACCAGCCCAGTCAGTGAAAAAGTCCCGCTCTGGCCACCGACCAACCAGAGAAGCAAGATTTCTAAATGACGCCTGGATCTAGGACGAAATCATTCCTAGGCAGACGGATTTCGGGGCTAGCTTAAGCAGCTAGGGCGAAATCGGCGCGCTTTGTATTGGCACCTATAAGTTACACAGAGCGTTTACGAGATAACTGTGCATCCTCGACCCGCTTCATCCACGCAAGCTTTGCAGTGTCGAAACCGATCATCCCCATGTTTATTTATCTAGTTTCATGCCCGAAGGGCAGCAGAAAAGGATAACACCAAAAGGTGTGAATTGTTACGGTTTAGTGGGCGTGAGCGTATCGGTCGTACTCAAACACAAAGCCGATGACACCAACTAAGGCAAATGGAAGGGCTACGAAAAACAGCCACCAGCCAACTGCCAGAGAGGCAAAGGCAACGGCTGCTGAGGCTCCAAGAACCAGTGGCCACCAACTCCAAGGGCTAAAGAATCCAACCTCGCCAGACTCATCCTCAATGTTTCCATCCAGCCTGTCCTCTGGCAAAGTGGCGGTTCTTCTCATGCCGCTCCAGAGATAGAAGGCGATGAAAATGGAAAGGATCACCAACAGGGCCATTGCCGCGGTCCCAATAGGCTCCACTATGCCCGTGTCGATGTAGGTCCAAATTGCGTAGCCAATATCAGCAAGAGTGAAATATGCTGCCATCACCAGCAACATCACGATGTTGGTGCGCATCAGATTCGACCCTCTGCCCGATAGGCAGCCTTGGCCTCAGGGGCAGCAAGCTCAGGGTGATTGAGGTCGAAGGCGGGAGACTCCGAGCGAATCCTTGGGATGGAGTGGAAGTTGTGACGAGGGAACGGCGACTCGGTTGCCCACTCCAGGGATCGACCGTATCCCCACGGGTCCTTCAGTTCAACGTTCACGCCGTGACGGTAAGTTGCCCAGACGTTCCACAAGAAAGGAATCATGGAGATTGCCAGGAGCACTGCTCCGATCGTTGAAATCACATTCAACTCCGTGAAGCCATCTTCCGGCAAATAGGTGGCATAGCGTCTTGGCATACCCATTACACCTAACCAGTGCTGAACTAGGAAGGTGGTGTGGAATCCGATGAACAGAATCCAGAAATGGATCTGACCGAGCCTCTCATTGAGCATCTTGCCTGTGAACTTTGGCCACCAGAAGTAGAAGCCGGCAAACATTGCAAATACAACGGTTCCGAACACCACGTAGTGGAAGTGTGCGACAACGAAGTAGGTGTCCGACAGGTGGAAGTCCAAAGCCGGTGAGGCCAAAATCACACCGGTTAGTCCTCCGAAGACAAAGCTGACTAGGAACCCGAGAGCAAACACCATTGGTGACTCAAAGGTGATTGAGCCTCGCCACATAGTTCCAATCCAGTTGAATATCTTCACGCCAGTTGGGACGGCTATCAGCATCGTCGTGAAAGCGAAGAACGGAAGCAGAACCTGACCGGTTACATACATGTGATGAGCCCAGACAGTCATTGACAAGGCTGCGATGGCAATCGTTGCGTAAACCAGTGTCTTATATCCAAAGATTGGTTTACGACTGAAGACTGGGAAAATCTCCGAGACAATTCCGAAGAATGGTAGTGCGATGATGTAAACCTCTGGGTGACCGAAGAACCAGAACAGGTGCTGCCACAGCATCGCTCCCCCGTTTTCAGGGTCAAAGATATGCGCCCCGAATCGACGATCAGCTCCCAAGGCGAATAGCGCAGCCGCTAGCGGAGGGAAGCACATTATGATCAAAATCGATGTCACAAGTGTGTTCCAAGTGAAGATTGGCATACGCCACATAGTCATTCCGGGAGCGCGCATCGTGATGATGGTGGTGATGAAGTTAACACCACCAAGGATTGTTCCGAAACCACTCAGTGCTAGACCAAACACCCACAGGTCGCCACCAATACCCGGTGAGAATGTTGTGTTTGAGAGCGGTGCGTATGCAAACCATCCAAAAGAGGCAGCCCCCTGAGGAGTAAAGAATCCGGAAACTGCCACGAACGAACCAAAGTTGAAGAACCAGTAGGCGATTGCGTTCAGTCTGGGAAATGCAACATCAGGCGACCCAATTTGAACCGGCATCAACACGTTGGCGAAACCAGCAAACAGTGGCGTTGCGAACATCAGCAACATGATGGTGCCGTGCATGGTGAAAAGCTGGTTGTACTGCTCCTTTGTCGCAACGATGTCAAGGCCAGGAAGAGTGAGCTGGGCTCGGATGACAAGTGCCATCACACCGGCGATTAGGAAGTAGATAAAGGAGGTGATGAGGTAGAGATAGCCGATTTTCTTGTGATCGGTTGTGGTTAGCCAATCAACCAGAATTTGACCCTTACTTCTCTTAGGTGTAAATGAAGTTGGATTGCTTATGGTTTGAGTTATTGTCGCCACCGCTAGCCCCTTATTTCTGGATTGCCACCAGGCAAGTTCTGGTTTCTGTCGTAGTCATTAGAAAGCTGTCCAACGTTGCCACGAGCCGCAAGTGCGGACATGTGGGATTCGTATTCCTGTTGTGAAACAACCTTCACACTGAAAAGCATCATGGAGTGATACTCACCGCATAACTCGGCACACTTACCAACGTAGGTGCCTTCTTTCAAAGGAGTGAAATACATCCGGTTGGTTTGACCTGGGAACATGTCCTTTTTGTAAAGGAATTCAACGACCCAGAAGCTGTGAATGACATCTCGGGAGGAAAGGTCAATTTGGACAGACTTACCAACTGGAAGATAGAGGGTAGGAAGAGTCTCCGTTATGTTTTCCTCTTTGCCAGTGAACTGTGCCTGAATTCCAGAGTCATAAACGTTTGAGTCGACGTAGTTGAAGTCCCAGCTCCACTGCTTACCAATTACTTCGATGTGGACATCAGGATTCTCAATTTTGGCTTCGATTGCGGCAGTATCCCTAGCCGTGAATGCAAAGAAGCCCAGCACGAGAATAAGCGGAATGGCTGTGAAGAGCGCTTCGATAGGCATGTTGTATCTAAGCTGCGCAGGCATGCCAGTTTCACCCTTGCGCCTGCGATAAACAATCAGTGCCCAGGCCATCAAGCCCCAAGCAACAACACCGACCAGAAGCAGGACTATCCAAGATGTGGTCCAAAGACCAATAATTCGATCCGTGTGGTTTGTCACTCCCGAGGAGTCAGGAAGGAAGCCTCTCTGCACCTCTGGAGTGCAGCCCGCAAGGACTAGAGATAGAACGGGAAAGAGACTGACCAGGGCCAGTTTTCGACGCCGATTAGCCAATTGAGCTTCCTTTTGCACGTAATCTGGCTCAAGTTTACCCTGAAATCTGGCACAGGGTTTCAGATTTCAGCTCTTTAGGAGAAGGAGTCTCCGCAGGCACAGGAACCCGAAGCATTGGGGTTATCGATGGTAAATCCCTGCTTCTGAATGGTGTCCTCGAAGTCAATCTGAGCACCATCCAGGTATGGAATGCTCATGGGGTCAACTACCACCTCGACCCCATCAAAATCGACCACAGCATCGGCCTCTTCTAGGGTCTCGTCAAAGAACAACTGGTAGATCAGACCTGAGCAACCACCTGGCTGAACGGCAACTCTGAGTCTCAGGTCATCTCTGCCTTCAGCTGAAAGAAGATTCTTCACCTTGCTAACAGCAGTATCGGTTAGCTTGACACCATGGGCCATAACGTCAGTCATTTAAATCCTCCTGAACCAATCTTAACTAATTTCTTCGCAGCTGATTCCCATGCAGCAGCAGGAGTGTTTCTGCGGTCATCGCCCTCCGCAGGGTTGGCAGGTGCTGACTCTCGTTGGGGCTGTGTGCCCTGGAATCAGGGTCTTCTACCCCTGTGACCAAAATCTCGGCCTCGGGAAATAGAGCGGCGAAGTGTGAGATGAAAGGAATTGAACCTCCGACGCCAATGTCGACCGATGGCTTGGGCCAGACAGCCGACAGGATCTGATGGCTAAGGTTCGAAGCCCAATCCTTCTTCGCGAAATACCCTGGTCCCTGCTCGTGATGGCCAAATTCAACCTTGGCACCGAAAGGGGCGTGCTTGAGCAAATGATCTCGCAAGAGTTTCAGTCCAGCACTGGGATCTTCACTAGGGGCAAGGCGAAGAGAAACCCTTGCTGTGACTTCTGGTTGAGCGGTGTTGGAAGAAACCGCGACAGATGGAAAGTCAATTCCAATTACAGTGACTGCCGGCTCCCCCCAAATCTGCTGGGTGATTGACTTGGTTCCAATTCTCTCGACTCCTGAAAGTAGACCGGACTCCTTCGCCAAATCCTCATAGCTAACGCTAGGTCCGTTAGTTGTATCGGATTTCAAACCAGCGATCGCCACATCGCCTTTTTCGTCGTGCAGTGATGCAAGCAGCCGAATCATCGCGGTCATCGCATCGGGCAGCGGCCCACCATACATCCCCGAGTGCAGAGCGTGATCAAGAGTTCTAACGGTAAAAGTCTGAGAGACCACTCCCCTGAGGCTGGTTGTCAAAGCCGGAACATCCTCAGACCAGTTACCGCTATCAGCAACAACAATTAGGTCAGCCTTAAGTTCATCCTTGTTGTCAGTGAGAAAGTTGAGAAATGACTCTGAACCAGCTTCTTCTTCACCTTCAATAAATACCGTGATACCAATTCGAAGCTCGTCAGCAATCTCAACCAAGCCCTTGATTGCACTCAGGTGAGTTACAACTCCCGCCTTGTCATCGGCAGCACCTCGACCAAAAAGTCTCTCTCCCTTCAGGGTTGCTTCAAATGGCTCGCTCTCCCACTTTTCCCGATCCCCTGGAGGTTGAACATCGTGGTGTGCGTAAAGGAGAACGTGAGGGGCATCCTTCGAGCCTTGCCTGCGAGCCAAAACAGCAGGTGCCCCTTCTTCTCCCGAAGGCTTCTTTGACCTTCTAACCTCCACGAAATCAAAAAAGTTAAGGTTCTTAAACTCATCTGCAACAGCGTGGGCTGAACGTTCGAGTTGCTCAGGGTCAAAGGATGGCCAGGCAATACCCGGAATCTTGACTAGTTGACCAAGGGTTGCGAGAGCAGCGGGAAAATTCTGGTCAGTTACAGACTTAGCTCTGTCCACCAGAGCGGAATCCAGCGATATTTCACTAAAGGACATGGCAGTAATCTAGTGGCACAACCCCGGAAGGTATCAATGTCCGAAGAGAGCGTCAGCGGCCAAGGCAAAGGTAAGCCAACACCATCTCGCAAAGAGCGTGAAAGAGCTCGCAAGAAACCCCTGGTGGGCGATCGAAGCAAAGAGGCTAAACGTGCCCAAAGAGAAAAGGTGAGGATTCAACGCCAAACAATCCGCGAAGGAATGATGGCTGGTGATGAGCGCTACCTGACGGCCCGCGATAAGGGCCCTCAGCGCAGGTTTGCCAGAGATGTGGTGGACTCACGCTTTACCGCTGGAGAATTGGTGCTGCCAATGCTTTTCATCGTGGTGTTTATGACCTTCATAGATTCCTTCATCCTTCAGGTCGTCGCTCTATTCGCCATGTGGGGACTATTCGGAATTGTTGCTCTGGACGCAACAGTGGTTGGCCGAAAGGCAAAGCGTCGCGTCTCCGAAAAGTTTGGTGCCGAAAACCTGGAGCCAGGCATCGCTTGGTATGCCGCCATGCGATCAATTCAGATGCGCTCTCTTCGAATCCCGAAGCCGCAAGTCGCAAGATTTTCAAAGCTAGAAAAGTAAGGAAGAACAATGCAATTTAGGTATCTAGGTAACTCAGGACTTAAGGTTTCCGAAATCATCTATGGAAACTGGCTCACTCACGCATCTCAGGTGAAGGACGACAAAGCGGTCAAAACCGTTCACGCCGCCTTGGATGCAGGAATCACCACATACGACACCGCGGATGTATACGCCAATCAAGCGGCTGAGGTAGTTCTTGGAAAAGCGCTCAAAGGACAGAGACGTGAAGGAATCGAAATTTTCACCAAGGTCTACTGGCCAGTGGCTAAAAAAGGACCAAATGATGTTGGGCTATCCCGCAAGCACATATTTGAGGCGCTGCACGGATCTCTTAAGAGACTTCAGACCGACTACATCGAGTTGTATCAGGCACACCGCTTCGACTATGAAACCCCACTTGAGGAGACCATGCAGGCTTTTGCCGACCTGGTAAAAATGGGCAAAGTTCATTACATCGGGGTATCAGAGTGGACAGCCGATCAGATTCGTGAAGGAAAGAAGCTAGCTGACCAACTTGGGATTCGACTGATTTCAAACCAACCTCAGTACTCGATGCTGTGGCGGGTCATAGAAGGGAAAGTTATTCCCACCTCAGAAGAGCTAGGTGTAAGCCAGATTGTTTGGTCCCCGATTGCTCAGGGTGTGCTTTCAGGAAAGTATCTTCCTGGACAGCCCTTCCCCGCAGGATCACGTGCGGCTGATCCTAAGACGGCATCCATAATTGAAAAGTTCATGTCAGATGAAGTTCTCACCAAGGTGCAGCAGGTCAAACCGCTGGCCGATGAGTTAGGTCTTGACATGGCACAGTTTGCAATTGCTTGGGTGCTACAAAACAAGAACGTTGCAGCGGCAATTGTTGGAGCATCTAGGCCGAAGCAGATTAGTAGTAATGCCAAAGCGGCAGGCGTGATCATTCCAGCTGAAATTATGCAGAAGGTTGATCAAATTCTGGGTGATGTAGTAATCCGAGATCCCGAACTTACGCAGTCGCCGGCTTCTCGCCCTGCCTAAGCCTCTTAGCCCAGGCTGGACCCTCGTAAACAAATCCGGTGTATCCCTGCACAAGGTCTGCACCCAGTGACAAACGCTCTCTGACGTCAGCTGCACCTTGCACTCCCCCCACAGAGATAATCACCTTGCCGGGAAGAGCTGCCCT
This sequence comes from uncultured Aquiluna sp., assembly GCA_964480885.1. Taxonomy (GTDB): domain Bacteria; phylum Actinomycetota; class Actinomycetes; order Actinomycetales; family Microbacteriaceae; genus Aquiluna. The sequence continues at coordinate 257,549 of CAYZRV010000001.1, forward strand.
GAGAAGCGTCAGAAGTTCGTTTGATCTGCGAGCTAGGACTGGACCAGATAAGCCTCCCGCCTCCTTTATAAGCGGATCTTGAATCCCAAAACGTGCAACTGATGTGTTTGCCGCAATAATGCCTGCCAAATTCAACTCATCGACCAGTTTGGCAATTGCCAGGACGTCCTCATCCGAGAGGTCAGGGGCAATCTTTAGAAGCACTGGCTTTCCTTGCGAGTTCTCGATGACGCCTTTCAAAATTGGACGGAGCGCCTCAACCTGTTGCAAGTCTCGAAGACCTGGCGTGTTGGGACTCGAGACGTTTACCGCGAGATAGTCAGCCACAGGCGCAAGCTTCTTAGCGCAGTAGACATAGTCATTGGCCGCCAGGGATGGTTCAGTGTCCTTGTTCTTCCCAATATTTATTCCGATTATTGGTAATGGAGCTGCGTCAGACCTGAGCTTGCTGATGCGCTTTGCGATCAAGTCAGCGCCTTCATTGTTGAAACCCATTCGATTGATTAGCGCTCGTTCACTGACAAGACGGAAGAGTCTTGGCTTTGGATTTCCTGACTGTGGTTTTGGAGTTACGGTACCAACCTCGACGTGACCGAATCCGAGATTGTAGAGACCGCGAATAAGTTTGGCATTCTTATCAAAACCTGCAGCAATTCCAATTCGATTTTCAAAATCAAGACCCATCAGGTGTATCGGCTTCGAAGTTCGCTTCTTTGGCAGAATTCCAATAATGTTTATGAAAAGTGCTCCAATGTGATGGGCAAATTCCGGATCGAGTCTTCTGAGAAAACTAGAAAACAGAAATTTATACATCAATCGCTAAGCTCTTTGATTGCTTTGGAAAAGTCTTCGAGTGTGTCCCAGGCTTGATAGACGCTGGCAAATCGCATGTATGCAACGTGGTCAAGATTCTTTAGAGGGTCAAGAATCGCTAGCCCGATTTCTTGAGCGTCAATAGACGCAGCTCCCGTGGAACGCAGAGTCTCCTCAACTTGCTGGGCTAGAAGAGCGAGATCTGCATCTGTAACAGGTCTTCCCTGACAAGCTTTTCTGACACCAGCGATTATCTTGTCTCGACTAAAGGGCTCGGTTGCACCTGATCGCTTAGTGACCATCAGTGAGGCAGTCTCGACGGTGGTGAAGCGCTTTTGGCACTCCGGACACTGTCGCCTGCGGCGAATGGAAGAGCCATCATCCGAGGTCCTGGAATCAATGACCCTGGAATCTGAATGTCTACAAAATGGGCAATGCATCAGTCTCTAAATCTAATGCGAGCGGCATCCCCATGCCCTGGAAGACCTTCGGCATTGGCAAAAGTTTCAAGCATTCCAGCCACCATTTCCAAGCCAGAGGATCCATAGTCAACAATCTGCTGAGGCCTAAGGAAGGAATAGACACTTAGTCCCGAGGAACGCTTAGCCTGTCCCGAGGTCGGTAGAACATGGTTCGAACCAGCCAGATAGTCTCCCAAGCTGACCGGGGAAAAGCTTCCCAAGAAAATTGCCCCAGCATTAGATATGTCTTTCAATATCTCTCTGGGATTGGCTGTTTGAATCTCTAGGTGCTCGGTTGCGTATTCGTTGGCAATGGCTACAGCGGTTTCGAGGGAATCCACCAAAACCAGGGCAGACTGCTGTGATTCAAGAGCGCTTAGGACTCTCTCTCGATTGAATGTCTTGGCTGCCTGCTTATCAATCTCTGACGCAACACTCTCTAGAAGGCTTAGAGAAGTTGTAAGGAGAACCGCTGCAGCATTTTCATCGTGTTCGGCTTGGGAGATTAGATCTGCAGCTATCCAACTGGGGTTAGCTGTCTCGTCAGCGATTATCAGAATTTCGGTCGGCCCAGCCTCAGAGTCAATCGCGATCTTGTCACGCAACATTCGCTTGGCGGTAGCAACAAAAACATTTCCAGGCCCAGTGACCATCTGCACTGGCTCTAAAGCCATCTCTTCTACTCCAAGGGCCATTGCGGCAACTGCGCCGGCTCCCCCAATCGCATACACTTCATCAATTCCAAGCAGTTCAGCGGTAGCTAGGACGGCTGGATCGGGCAGGCCACCGTATTGTTTTTGTGGAGGTGAGCAGAGGGCAATCCTCTTCACTCCCGCAACCTGAGCAGGAACGACATTCATCACCACGCTGGAGGGATAAACAGCCTTACCCCCAGGCACGTAAACTCCAACGCTTTCAATTGGTTGGAATCTCATCTCCAGGTTTGCCTCGGAGCCAATGCTCGTCCTAATGACGGGCGGGACAGATAGTTCGGAAAACTTTCTCACCCGGGAAATTGCTTCTTCGATAGCCGCTCGGAGACTCGGGTCCAGATTCTCCAAGGCCTTCTGCATGGCCAATCTCGGAACTCTGGTGTCAACGACTTCCACACCGTCAAACCGCAGAGTCTGATTTCTGATGCCACTAAGTCCATCGATGGCAACCTCATTGATGAGTTCCTGAACTAAGTCTTTGACGGAGTCGCTATTCTGCTCAGCCCTAGGCAGCAGAGAGCTGACGCTCTGCGGAGTTACAGGTTGCTCCCAGATCAATTTGCGCATGCTCAAACCCCAGAAAAGAGTCAAATGATGCCCTAACCTTATCTGAAGAATGCCTACCAATCATCAAAACTTCAATCTGCACGGTGAAGACGCGCTCAAGGCGGTCTTTCGTAATCACGCAAGTGGAATTGCAGTTATCACTAGTCGCACGACTGAGAGCCAACCAATTGGATTTACAGCATCCTCAATTACCTCCCTTGGCTCTAACCCGCCGCTGGTTTCTCTGAACATTGCCCAAGGATCTTCTAGCTACCAGCACCTGACAGTGGGTACCAAGGTTGCAATCCACACACTCGATGGCAGCACGCTTGATCTAGCAAAGAGAATGGCTGGCCCCAGAGAAAATCGATTTGACGGAAGCGAGGTTGAGGGTCCCTATGGAATCCCAATTTTTGCAGATTGTCCAGCGGTTCTGATTGGTCAAGTCAAAGAAAGATTTGAAGTGGAAGCAAACGCCGTTTTAGTTATTTCTGGATTAGAGGCTTCGGTGCAGAGGATACCTGAAAAGCCCCTCGTGTATTTTCAAAGAGCCTGGCACACCACCGGCGAGAAACTCTCCGACAAGGATTAGCTGACAGCCTCTGGGCCTAGTAATGCTTTTAATTCTCCAAACAAATCTTGCCCAACTCTAACCCGCTGCGGAAGCATGAAGTGATTGACTCCGCTTGGAGCCGTTAGCTTGACTTGGACCTCAACGGGACCTGGATGAGCCTCCAGGATGTTGGCCAGTTGCATGAGCTTTTCTCGCGTTGCCATTGCCTCGGTCAAGCTCAATTGCAGAACTCCCCCTCGATCTCGACCCTGCTCAATGGTCTCAATCGAAAATCCTTGCAACACAACTTCCTCGTCTCGTCTTGAAACTCGGCCACGGATTGTCACGGTCTGATCTTCAACCAATAAATCCCGGAATTCCTGATAGGTCTTTCCCATAAACATGATGGAAATTTCACCTGAGAAATCTTCCAATGTCACCTGTGCATACTGATTACCTGATGACCTGGCAATCCGATGTTGGACTTGAGTTATCAAGCCAGCCAGCGTGACAATTTCCCCGTCCGCAATTTCGCTCTCGCGCAGTGCTGCTGCTCCCATATCTGAAAAGCGCATCAGCTCTGCTTCCATACCCGCTAGAGGGTGATCTGAAACGTATAGGCCCAGCATTTCTCGCTCGTGAGCCAGAAGGTCTCGCTTAGTCCACTCTGGCAACGCTGGTATGGGAATACTGGCGGAGTCATCCTCCAGTAGGTCTCCAAACAAATCCACCTGTCCCCCAGCCGCCTCGCGTTTGAGCACGGCAGAGGCATCTATGGCCTCCTCGTGAATTGCAAAAAGCGACCTGCGGGTATTTCCGAGAGAGTCAAAAGCGCCTGCTTTGATCAGTGATTCAACCACCCGTTTGGTGCAGGCAATTGCTGGGGCTCGTTTCAAGTAATCGTCGAAAGATGCGAAAAGTGGCTGTCTGCTTTGAACAATTGCATCTACGACGTTGTGGCCGACATTCCTGACCGCTGCCAGTCCAAAACGAATGTCTTCTCCAACGGCAGCAAAGACATCTATGGACTGATTGATATCTGGTGGTAAAACCCGAATGCCCATCTTTCGGCACTCGTTGAGGTAAACACCCAGCTTGTCTTTTGAGTCTCCAACAGAGGTGAGGAGAGCTGCCATGTATTCCGCTGGGAAGTTTGCCTTGAGATATCCAGTCCAGTAGCTGAGCACTCCGTAACCTGCGGAGTGTGCCTTGTTAAACGCATAGTCAGCAAATGGAAGCAGAGTGTCCCATAGCGCTTTGACTGCAGCCGGCGAGTAGCCATTGGCCTTCATACCGCTCGAGAACATCTCAAACTGCTTCTCCAGTTCCTCGGGTTTTTTCTTTCCCATGGCTCTGCGCAGGAGGTCAGCTTGGCCAAGCGAATATCCGGCAACCTTCTGCGCGACCGCCATAACCTGCTCTTGATAAACAATGAGGCCGTAGGTGGGATCAAGAATGTCCCGCAGTGGTTCCGTGAGCTCAGGGTGAATACCCTCAGACTGCTGCTGTCCATTTTTTCGCTGCGCATAATTCGTGTGGGAATTCATTCCCATTGGTCCCGGTCGATAAAGCGCAATAACAGCCGAAATGTGTTCAAATTCAGTGGGCTTTAGCATTCGCAGAAGCGAACGCATATTGTTGCCATCAAGCTGAAAGACACCAAGTGTGTCACCTCTCGAGAGAAGCTCATAGGTCTTTTGGTCAGAATTCAGTTCAAGCTCTTCCAGCACAACTTCCTGTCCTCGGTTCATTCGAATGTTTGCCAAGGCATCATCAATCACTGTCAGGTTTCTAAGCCCCAAGAAGTCCATCTTCAATAGACCCAGATCTTCGCAGGGAGGCTGATCAAACTGAGTGATGATCGCTCCATCCTCCTCGCGCTTCATGATTGGAATGACATCCATCAGTGGTTTGGCGGACATGATGACACCGGCTGCGTGGACAGAGCTTTGTCTCTTGAGTGACTCAAGTCCCTTTGCTAAGTCAAAAACCTCTTTACTCTCCGGGTCAGTGGCAATGATGTCCCTGAACTCGGCTGCTTCGGCATATCTATCTGATTCCTTGTTTACAACATCGTCTAGGGAGACGTCCCTTCCCAGAACCATTGGTGGCATTGCCTTGGTGAGTCTTTCACCTATTGAATAAGGCTTACCCAAAACCCTCGCAGCATCCTTGATTGCCTGTTTGGCCTTGATTGTTCCAAAAGTAACAATTTGCGCAACCCGATCATCCCCGTACTTTTCTGTAACGTAGCGAATAACTTCGGGACGCCGGCGATCGTCAAAGTCAACATCGATATCTGGCATGGACAGACGTTCTGGATTCAAGAATCTTTCAAAAATTAGATCATGCTCGAGTGGATCCAGCTCCGTGATGCCAAGAGCATATGATGCAAGCGAGCCTGCGGCCGAGCCTCTTCCCGGTCCTACGCGAATCCCCTGAGAGCGGGCCCAGCTTATGAAATCAGATACCACCAGGAAGTATCCCGGAAAACCCATCTTGATGATGACTTGGATTTCATAGTCAACCTGTTGCCGGTGGCGTTCGCTAAAACCACTGGGATAGCGCCTCTCCATCCCTTTCCAAACTTCCTTTTCAAACCATCCAGCCTCAGTTTCGCCCTCTGGAACTGGAAATCTAGGAAGTAGGTCTTGCTTCTCGAAATCAATATCGCATCTTTGTGCAATCAGCAATGTGTTATCGCAGGCTTCAGGTAGCTCGGAAAAAATCTGCCGCATCTCAAGCGCAGACTTAAGGTAGTACTCCTGAGACTCAAACTTGAATCTCCTGGGGTCGTTGAGATTGGTCCCTGTCTGCACACACAACAGTGCCTCGTGAGCGGTGTGGTCGGATTTGTCGACGTAGTGCAAGTCGTTGGTTGCAACCAGCGGAAGAGCCAAATCCTTGGCCAGCTTTAGCAGGTCATCCCTTACACGCTTTTCAATATCTAGTGAGTGATCCATGACCTCGACGAAAAAGTTTTCTTTTCCAAAGATGTCTCTGAATTCGCTGGCCGCTTTGATTGCTTCGTCATACTGGCCCAGTCTCAATCTGGTTTGAACCTCACCACCTGGGCAACCCGTGGTAGCAATCAAGTCCTTCGCAAACTTTTGCAAAAGCTCCCGGTCAATTCTCGGCTTCACGTAGAAACCAGAGAGGTAGCTCTCGCTGGTTAATCGGAAGAGATTGTTCATTCCCAAATTGGACGCAGCCCAGATGGTCAGATGGGTGTAGGCGCCACCTCCGGAAACATCATCCTCACCACCATCCGCCCAGCGAACCTTTGATTTTTCTAATCGAGAACCAGGAGCTAAATAAGCCTCTATGCCAATGATTGGCTTGATGCCTGCATCCTTGGATTGCTTCCAAAACTCATAAGCGCCATGGGTGTTTCCATGATCGGTCATGGCAATTGCAGGCATACCCATTTCGCTTGCTTTAGTCACCAGGGGCTTGATACGGGCCGCGCCATCCAACATCGAGTATTCGGTGTGGTTGTGCAGGTGAACAAAAGACTCTTTCGACACTCACACCCCTTGGCTAGGCAACAATGCTAAAGCCGGAAGCCAGGATCCCGCAGAGCCTCCAGCGATGTCTCCAAATCAACAGGATATTCAGACACAAACTCAACGGACTTTCCGCTAATTGGGTGGTTGAAGGCCAGGTGAACAGCATGCAACCACTGTCTATCTAGCTGTAGCTTGCTGGCAAGTTTAGGGTCTGCCCCATAGAGCAAATCCCCAACCAGAGGATGTCTGAAGTGAGAAAAGTGAACCCGGATTTGGTGAGTCCTACCCGTCTCCAGGCCCACCTCCATCAGGGCCGCGGTCGGCAATAGCTCAATGGTTATATAGTGCGTTACAGCGGGTTTTCCGTCGGGCGAGATAGTGAATTTGTAGTCATGACGTTGGCTTCGAGCTATTGGGGTGTCAATGGTTCCCGAGGCTGGATCAGGGTGGCCTTGAACTAGGGCGTGATAGGTCTTTTTGACAACTCGATCTCGAAAGGCCTGCTTGAGCACTGAGTAAGCCCTTTCGCTCTTGGCCAGCACCATCAATCCTGATGTTCCAACATCAAGACGCTGAACAATGCCCTGTCTCTCCTGAGCACCCGAGGTTGAAAGCTGAATACCTCGACTGAGCAAGACTCCACCAACCGAAGGCCCAACAAATCCCTGCGAGGGATGCGAAACGACACCAGCTGGCTTATCAACAACGACAATGTCAGCATCCTGGAAGACGACTTTCAATTCTGGAACATCCTCAGCCTCTAGCCGCAAGGACGATTCACTGGGTTCTAAATTCACGGTGATTATTTGGTTCAGCTGCAGAGTATGTGACTTATCAACCCGCTGGTCATCGACAAGAACTTTTCCATCTTCGATTAGCGAAGTGATTTGCGTTCTCGAGATACCAAGCATCTTGGCCAGTCCAACGTCCAGTCGCTCCCCCACCCTCGCATCGGGCACGGGAATGAATCTACTTTGCACGTCCCCCGCCTATTTCATCACCGCGAAGCGTTCTGTAGATTGCCAAAGTAACGGCAATAACCAGAAAAGAGTCGGCGAGATTAAAGATTGGAAAATTAAATGGAATCTGAATGAAATCAACGACATAGCCGTTGAAAAACTGCGGTGGCTTAAATGCGCGATCGATTAGGTTTCCAGCAGCACCACCCAGAGCAAACCCGGCAACAACTGCCCAGATAACGTTTTTCACTCGGGGGCCAAAGACAACCATAAAAATCGTGGCAGCGAGGGATATCGTGGTCAAAATCCAAGTTGCCCCAACGCCCAACGAAAAGGCAGCTGCATCGTTGTAGGCAAGTCGAAATTGGAGAAGCTCGCCAATAACCTCAACCGGCGTTGAGGAAAGATTTGCCTCTGCCCAGAACTTTGTTATTTGATCGAGAGCGACAATGCCGATAGCCAATCCATATAAGAGGACTATGCGTTGACGCTTAGTAGCGGTTTTCTTCACTCTCGCCAGGCTTGTCGCCATCTGAATCATCAGATGAATAGCTGTAAGTTCTTATCTCAGTTTCCTGATACTCCCCAAGAGCAACTGGCTCACGGTTGTAGTAGCCCATCTCAACATTTGCATCTGCGACTGGAGAGACTTCTTCGTCAAGTCTTAGATAAGACTCTTCGCTCAGAATTGATTCCAGCTGACCCTGAATGTAGTCGCGGAGTTTGGCTCTGTATTCAGCCTCAAATCTCTTGAGATCTTCAATCGATTCTTCGACTGTCCTTCTGTCAAGCTCCAGCTGGTTGAGAGTCTCTCTGGCCTGAGCTTCGGCATCACGAAGAATTCTGGCGGCTTGCTTTTGGGCTTCGCGAACTATTTGCTCGCGTTTAACCCTGCCCTCTTGAACATGATCGGCGTGAAGCTTTTGAGCTAGCTCGATGATGCTTCTGGATGCATCGGCGCCGTCTCCAGTTGGCTGTGGATCCACTGCCGTTGGGAAGGGCTCTACGGCGATTCCAGCCTCTTGTGGAAGGGCGGAACGTGTTTTTAGCTCTTCATTTTCAGCGAGAATCTTGCGAAGTTCAACAACTACCTCATCGAGATAGTCATCGACTTCATCCTGGTCATAGCCTTCACGAAATTTGGTTACCTGGAATCGCTTAGCCAGAATGTCCTCTGGGGATAACGCCATAGCTCCTCTTTCCTTAGCTCTGAAAACCTTTGCCTATGCTATTGCTCTCTAGAGCGACCTAGCAAAACCCTGCAGAATAATCACGGCAAATACCACCACAGTCCAGGCCAAATCGAGAGAAATACTGCCCAGCCGAAGAGGTGGGACAAACCTTCTCACAAACTTAATGGGTGGATCAGTGAGGGTGTAGGCGAAATCCAAGACAGGGAGCAGAATGCCCTTTGGTCGCCAACTTGGGTTGAAGCTCATGACCAGATCTGCAATAAATCTGGCGAGCATGGCATAGAAAAAGAATTGAAGTGCCCAGTAGAGTACAAGACCGACGATACTCATCGGCTACTGCATTAAGTCTTCTTGCTCACCCTCGTCGGAGTCAGCATCAGTCACCGCGACGTTGTGGGGGCTGAGCAAAAATACCTTTGAAGTTACTCGACGAAGATGCCCCTCAAGACCTTCCTTGAGTCCGATCATGAAATCCAGCATCCGCTTCGCATCAGCCTCGCTCATTGCTCCGATGTTAACAATTACCGGAACCCCGGTGCGGTAGTGAGCGGCTACCTCTTTGGCGTCAGCATAGCTCTGCGGATCGAGCGTGACAATCTCCGACATATCTGAAGAGCGTCGTGGCCTTGGAGCAGCCTTTGCCTTTGGAGTGCTCTCCGATTTTGGTGGCTCGGAACTGCCGAAGCCAAAAAAGCCCATGACTTGATTGACAATACCCATCTATAACTCCTCAATTTCCATTCAAGACTAGGCGGGATTCGGCCGTGGACCTGTAACGGCACTCCCAACGCGGACATGTGTCGCACCCATCTCAATTGCGATTTGGTAGTCATCACTCATGCCTAGGCTCAGGGCTTTGGCCTCTGGAGCTAAGGACTGCAACTTTTGCGACAGAATAATGGCTCTCTCAAACTCGCTGCGTGGGTCTTTACCCAATCCCGCCACCGCCATAACGCCCAGAAGATTGAGTTGTGGAACACCCAGAACCATCTCAGTCAATGGCAGAAGGTCTTCCTCAGAAACACCTCCCCGGCCTGGGTCATCGGTGAGATTAAGCTCAATGAAACCTGAAATAGTCCTATCCGACTTAGTCAGTTGCTTCTGCAATTCCTTAACGAGCGAGGGCCGATCAATCGAGTGGATGGTCCCTGCATACTCAAGTACTGATTTGACCTTGTTGGTTTGAAGTTGCCCAACAAAGTGCCAATCAGCCTCCAATTGGGCTGCAGCGACCTCGCTAGCTTTCAAAGAAGCTTCTTGATCACGGTTTTCACCAAATGCACGCTGACCCAGTTCGCAAAGTTCAATTACCAGCGATGCGGGATGATTTTTCGTGACAACAATCAGCTCAATGTCAACTGCGCTGCGAGAAGACCTAACGGCAGCTTGCTCAATGTTGGCGAGCACTGAGCGATAGCGCTCAGCAAGATTCATTAGCGGAAGAATTCAGGCAGATCTAGATCATCTCCGAAAGCACCACGCTGAGAAGTCTGCGGCTGCTGAACCTGAACATATTCAGCCTCTGCCACCACTTCAATCATCTCGGGCACTTCGATTATTTCCTCTTCAACCTGCAAAGCATCTTCTAGAGCTTGCGCACCAATGCTGGCAGATTCAAACTTCCTGTGCTTGGGTTCTCCCCCGTCGAATCCTGCAGCAATCACTGTGATGCGAACCTCATCTCCGAGAGTGTCCTCAATCGTTGCACCGAAGATGATGTTGGCTTCTGGGCTGACTGCCTCTTGCACCAATCGAGCAGCATCATCAATTTCGTGAAGACCAAGATCGGATGCACCCTGCACCAGAAGAAGAACTCCGTGAGCTCCCTCGATGGTTGCCTCGAGAAGCGGTGATGAAATTGCAATCTCCGCGGCACGAACAGCGCGATCTTCACCCTTGGCTGAGCCAATGCCCATCAGAGCCGAGCCAGCCCCCTGCATAACCGACTTGACATCGTTGAAGTCGAGGTTGATTAGACCTGGAATCACAATCAGATCGCTGATTCCTTGAACACCTGCGCGAAGAACATCGTCAGCTGTCATGAAAGCTTCAAGGGCCGAGACCTTTTTGTTGGACATTTCCAAGAGTCTCTGGTTTGGAACAACAATCAGCGTGTCAACTTCGCCTCGAAGCGCTTTAATTCCCTCTTCAGCCTGAATGGCACGGCGCTTTCCTTCAAAGTTAAACGGCCTGGTGACAACACCAACGGTCAAAGCGCCAAGTCGCTTAGCAATCTTGGCAACGATTGGAGCACCGCCGGTTCCGGTTCCGCCACCCTCTCCAGCAGTGACAAACACCATATCGGCACCTTTCAAGGCTGCCTCTATCTCAGCTTCATGCTCCTCGGCAGCTCTTCTGCCGATTTCGGGATCTGCTCCAGCACCAAGCCCGCGAGTGACATCCCTGCCGATGCTGAGTTTGATGTCAGCATCGCTCATTAGCAAAGCTTGAGCGTCGGTGTTGATTGCAACAAATTCAACGCCACGTAAACCAGCCTGAATCATTCTGTTGAGAGCGTTTACACCACCGCCTCCAACGCCAACGACCTTGATGACTGCTTGATAGTTGGGTGACTGGGTCACTGTCTGCCTCCTGCTAGAAAACTCTCAAGTTAAGGCTGAGGCTTAACTTTCCAGAGCGTTTTCAATTAGCGGCAAGAAGGTAGGGCCGAAAACCCTGTATTTAGGCGAGATTTGTCGGCGTGTTGTAAACAACAGATGAACTACTGATCGTGGCTGACCACGGGTGAGTTAGGTGAAGAAACATCGATTCGAACTCCATCCTTCTGGCCGGTCGCAATCAGTGAATTAAGCACTTCTGCTTTCAGCAAGGCTTGCTGGTTATCTCCCCAGATGACACTGATATTGCCCTTTCGAAGGCGCATGACCGAGGTGAGCTGGTTACTCACCTCAAGTGAAAACACATTTAGGTACAGCTCGACGGGCAAGCTCAGCAGGAGTTCAACCGCATGGGCGTAGCGAGGATCAGCCTGTGGATTACCCTCAAAAACAAGAAACGGATAAACCCCTAGGTTCTCAGCCCTATCAATCTGAACACCAGCTGCGTCGTATAAGAAGTTCTGCCCAGTTCTAGTCATCACCACCAGTGGTTGACGCTCTCGAATCTTCACGCGCAGCGTGTTTGGAGGCTCTGCTTGAAAGGTGAAGGTTTCAATCAATTCAAAACCAGCCAGTAAACCTGCGACCTCCTCGTCAGTAATCAAGGTGAGAGGCTTCTCCTTTAATGGCTCGAGCGCGGTGATTAGCTTTTCGGCATTCAGCCGTTCTGTGCCAGTGACTTTCAATTCCTTCACTGCAAATAGTGGAGTGAGAAAACTTGCAACCAGCAGTGCTGCAACAACTAGGGGTGAAAGGACAAAAAGAATTCGTCCCCATATCCCAAAAGGACCGATAGCTCTCCGAGTAGCTTTTGGCCTTGGCGGCTTTCTGCGCTCCTGACGAATCAGTTCACGCTGGGCTTTTTTCAACTACTTCTCCAGGGCTCTGAGTAGGTCCGGGACCATCCGGTTGATATCTCCGCAACCCATGGTGATTATGAAGTCACCCTGCTTAGCCAACGCAGCCGCCGCTGCAGGAACATCATCCCAATTGGGAACGTAGTGCATGTTGGCAGCTCGCTTACTTCGCTCAGCAATCAATTCGCCAGTGACACCGGGTTCGGGATCTTCGCGTGCTGGATATATGTCCGTGACGACAGCTTCATCGCTCAGGAGAAGGGCGTCTGCAAATTCCTGAGCGAAAAGACGAGTTCTACTAAATAGGTGCGGTTGAAATACAGTTATCAATCTTCCATCACCAACAACTGCTCGAGCTGCCTTGAGTGCGGCAATTACCTCGGTCGGATGATGAGCGAAGTCGTCATAGACCTTGACTCCTCGCCTATCGCCATGCAGCTCAAACCTTCGCTCTGTGCCGGCAAAGCCCTCAACGGCTTGACAGGAGGCAGAAAAGTCAAAGCCTAGGCCAACTAACGTGCAGATGGCAGCTGCGGCGTTCAGGGCATTGTGGTGACCAGGAATTGTGAGTTCCATGTTCTTTGAGAAGCTTTCGTAGCTAATCCTGAATTTCACCCTTGGGCCCGAGGCGTCTACCTGAGTCAAGTGGACCGTCGCTCCTTCCGCCTCACCAAAAGTCAAGACTTTAGGATGCTGCAGGAGTTTGGTGACTGCAATTGCACCGCTGTCGTCCGCTGAAATTACGACCATTGCCTTAGCGGCATTAGCAAACTTTGCGAACTCAGCTTGAAAAGCTTCCAGTGAGCCATAGTGATCAAGATGATCGGGATCGACATTGGTTATCACAGCAACCGAGGTGTCGTAGTGCAGGAAGCTGCTGTCTGATTCATCGGCTTCAATCACAAAGTGTTCTCCAGAACCGAAGGCGCTCGAAGATCCGTACTCCGCGATTACGCCACCATTCACAAAGCTGGGCTCAGCACCCAGGCGAGTCAGGCCGGTGATAATCATGCCGGTGGTGGTGGTTTTGCCGTGTGCGCCTGCCACGGCAATCAGCTTTCCTCTGGATGCCAGATGAGCAAGCAGTGCAGACCTGTGCAGAACTGGAATGCCTAGACTTTTTGCCTTGAGATATTCGGGATTATTCGGCCAGAGCGCACTGGTGACGACTACGGTGTTGGGTGAACCAAGATTTTTTTCATCGTGACCGATGGCAATCTCTGCCCCAAGCGATCTCAAGGTCTTGATGTTCGAACTTTCCCGGACATCACTGCCAGTCACCCTGTGACCCATACCGAGTAGAAGTCGGGCGAGCCCGGACATACCTGAACCGCCAATGCCGATGAAGTGAACACTTCCAAGGTCGGTAGGAACTGGAATTGAATAATCAGGCTTAATCACGCTCTAAGTATTCACCGCCTCTACCAACATCTCACGCAGCCGCTCGGTCGCATCGACTATCGCCACACTTCTTGCCTTTGCTGACATCTCATCCAGGGTCTTGGTGTGGCTGAGAATCGGAATGACTTTTTCGGCGATGTACTCGCGGTTGAAATCTCTGTCCAAAACCAGCAGTCCTCCCCCAGCCTCAACGACAGTCTGGGCATTGAATCGCTGCTCCCCATTACCAACAGGATATGGAATGTAAACCGCTGGTAGACCGCAGGCTGTGAATTCGCTAATTGTCGACGAGCCAGCTCGTGATATGGCTAAATCGCTGGCAGCAATGGCGGCTTCCATCGCATCGCAGTACTTGATGCGTCTAAATCCAGGAGCGCTTTCCTCCTGGAGATCAGATGCCTGACCGACGATGTGCAGCACCTGAATTCCTGCGTTGGATAGTTGATCGCGACTTTGCTCAATTGCTTCATTTATGCTCTTTGCCCCTTGCGATCCGCCTGTAACAAGAAGTGTTGGAAGCGAGGGATCAAGGCCGAGTTCAATCCGAGCCTGCTGCTTGTCATATCCTCCGACCACCTTGGAAAATTCTTTGCGGAGCGGCATTCCCACTATTGCAGCACGATTCATGTCTGAGTTTGGAAAGCACACTGTTACGTACTTTGTGAACTTTGCTCCAAGCCTGTTGGCAAAACCCGCAATGGCATTTGCCTCGTGGATGACCACTGGAACCCTCGCCAGAAAAGCCCCAATGTATGCGGGAGCGGAGGCGTAACCGCCAAACCCGACAACACCGTCTATCTTTCTTGATTTCAGAAGTTTTCTAACCTTCAAACTCGCACCAAAAAGTCGAAATGGGAAGGTTAGAGATTTAGGGGACAATCTTCTGGGTAACGGCAATCTCGGAATTGTAATCAGCTCAAAACCACGCTCTGGAACCAGCCTTTGCTCCAGGCCCTCTTTGGTTCCCAGGGCAATGACTTCGTGACCCTCAGATCTCAAAAGTTCCGCTAGAGCGAGCAGCGGATTTACATGGCCACCGGTCCCTCCGCCAGCCAAAAGAAATCGCATCTATGCTTTCCTTCTACCAAGCTGTTGCATTCGATCTCTTTCGACTGCAAGAACAACACCAATTGCCCCTAGCGTTGCAATTAGCGAAGAACCACCGGCTGAGATTAGTGGCAGCGGAACTCCCAAGACTGGAAACAGACCGAGCACCACCCCGATATTGATAAATGCCTGCATCGAAAGCCAGACCATCACCCCAGCCACCACGTTTCTAGAAAATGGATTGGTTTGCAATCTGGCTATATGGAAAAGGGTCATTGCCAACGCCAGGAAAAGGATAATCACCGCTCCCGCACCCAACGTCCCGAGCTCTTCACCAATGACAGCAAAGATAAAGTCGTTTTCAACTTCAGGAATCCAACTCCACTTTAATTTTGAACGACCCAGCCCTGTTCCCCAAAAACCACCTGATGCCAATGCCCAGGTTCCCTTTTCAAACTGCCACATCACTCCGGCAGGATCAGCGGCATCAGGATTAAGCCACGCCTCAAAGCGAATCCGGCGCGAAGGAGAAGTCATAATGGCTGCTGCAGCTATCAAGACTCCCGCCATGGCTAGTGCCAGCCAGTTAGATAACTTCATCCCAGCGAAAAGGAACAGTCCCATCAAAGTCAGGGCTATTACCACACCGGTTCCGAGGTCTTTTCCAACCAGAGCAACCAAAACCAGAGCAACACCTGAAACCCCCAGGACCATTGTCCAAATCTGCCGATCGGTCTGAGGATCTTGACTAAGTTGTGCAAGCTGCAGACCTAAACCAACTATCAAGGCAATCTTCAAAAACTCAGATGGCTGAATCGAAATGATTCCTAAATCCAGCCAATTTCTATTTCCATTTCGCTCATCACCGAAGAAAACGGTTACCAGCTGAACCACCATGAAAATAAGTAGCACCGGCGGAGCAAATCTTCTGTAGAGACCCATTTTGAAGTTAGAAAGAACTACGAGCAGCAGAAGACCAGTACCGGCGTACAGAGCTTGGCGGAGAAAAACCCCAGCAGCATTTTCTGTCTCTTTGTAGCTATCCACTACCGAAGCACTGGCGACCATGATCAGGCCAAAAGCAACCAGCAGGAGTGTCAGTCCAAGAAGCAGAACTGCTGGACGAGACTGAGCCTTGAAACTTGGTCTCACAGCTTCGCGGATAGTCACTTCAATCCTCCAACAGCGGCGATAAATTGCTCGCCTCGATCGGCATAGTCACGGAACTGGTCCATGGATGCGGCAGCTGGCGCGAGTAGCACAACATCTCCTGGCTCTGCCAGCGAGAATGCTGCTCTAACCGCCTGCTCCATCACATGGTTTCCTGAAATGACCCTAATTGGAACACTTGGCAATCTCTCGGAGAAAAGCCGCTCTAGCTCACTGGTATCGGAACCAATCAAGACGACCCCCCTGAGTTTCTGGGAGTGATCCTCGATTAGCTGCGCTGGGCTGGTGCCCTTGAGAAGCCCCCCAGCAATCCAAACCACCGAATCGTAGCTGCGCAGGGAACTGTCGGCCGCATGAGGATTAGTTGCCTTGGAATCATTCACGAAGCGCACCGAATCTATTTCTGCAACAAGTTGGTTTCGGTGTGGAGAGAGTCGAAAGGTGGAAATCGCTTTTCTTATCGCGGCTGGTGAGATTCCTGCTGCCCTGGCAAGTGCGGTAGCGGCGGCGATGTTGGCCATCAGCTGTGGGGAAGGCTCCGCCATCTGACGAATGTCCTCGAGCGTGGCTATCTCGAGAGCTTCATCTGCCCGGTTATCCAAGAAGGCTCTGTCCACCAGAACATCCTCGACATAGCCAATTGCAGATTTTTGAGGACTGAACAGTGAGAAAGCAATGCCTCGGCAACCATCTTGAACATCAGCAGCCTTGGCAGCTCTCAGAGTTTGAGAATCCTGCTCGTTGAAGATAATTGCAACCTCGGTCCCGTTATAGATCTTTGCCTTAGCTGCGTAGTAATTTTCAGCTCCCCGGTGCCAGTCGTAGTGATCCTCTGCGAGGTTTAGAAATGCGCTAGCCAGCGGATGAATCTCCCCCAGGTAGTGCAGCTGAAAGCTCGAGAGCTCTACCACAAGAAAATCAAAACCAGCAGGATCGCGGATTGCATCCAGAATTGGATTGCCGATATTTCCACACGCAACCGATCGACTGCCATCGGCAGAGAGCATGGCATTGGTGAGCTCCACGGTTGTTGTCTTGCCATTGGTACCGGTAACCACTATCCACTTCGCAATAGATTTCGTTTTGTCCCGCAAGCGCCATGCCAGATCGATGTCGGTAAGCAGTGGAATACCACTTGAGATCAGCTTCATCACCAAGGGGTGACTGGGCATAAAACCCGGGGAAACAACCGCAAAGTCGATTTTTCCTAATGATTCGAGGATGCCCTCATCTTCACCTGAGATAAATTTCGAGCCAATTACCTCTGTCAACTCAATGAGTTTTGGGTCTGCATCTCTACCAACCGCTACGACCTTGACACCAAGCTCGGTCAAGGTGTCAACAACACTGAATCCGCTCTTACCAAGACCCAGAACCAGTGCAGAGAGATTTGACCAATCTGCATGCCAGGATGTGGGAAGGGTCATAGCCCGTAAATCCACTCCACATAGAAAAGACCAATTCCCGCTGCAACACAAAGGGCCGCAATGATCCAGAACCTAACCACAATGGTTATCTCTGCCCATCCCTTCAGCTCAAAGTGGTGATGCAATGGAGACATCCGGAAAATTCTCTTTCCAGTCCCAGTTCTCCACTTGGTGAATTTGAAGTAGCTGCGCTGCAGAACCACCGAACCGGTAACGATGACGAATATTCCGCCAATCAGGACTAGCAGTAGCTCAGTCCTGCTCAAGATAGCGAGTGCGGCTAGTGCCCCACCTAGCGCTTGGGAACCAGTGTCACCCATAATTAGTTGAGCTGGTGAGGTGTTCCACCACAAAAAGCCCAAACAAGCGCCAACAATTGCCGCTGATATGACAGCCAAATCCAAAGGATCTCTAATCTCATAGCAGGCAGATATGTTTTCCACTGCAGTGCGACAAGATTGATTGAACTGCCAGAAACCAATAATTACGTAAGCACCAATTGCGAAAACAATAGAGCCTGTTGCCAAACCATCCAGTCCATCAGCAATGTTGACTCCATTTGACGAACTGGCGACCAGAAGAAAAATCCAGCCGACAAATAAAATCATGCCGATTGTGCTGCCCCAAAAGAACAGGTCAATCGGCAGATCTCGAAACAGCGAGATGTGAGTCGAAGCAGGTGTAAGGCCCTGCGCATCAGGAAACTGCAAAGCCAAAATGGCAAAGGTGACCGCCACCGCCGCCTGGCCTGCAATCTTTGCCCAGCCACCTAATCCCAAAGACCTTTGATTTCTAACCTTCATGAAGTCATCGATGAAGCCGACAGCACCCAGTCCTAGCATCATGAAGATCACGAGCAGTGCCGAGGGACTCGGAGACTCATCATTGAGGAACTTGGCGAGAAAGTAAGCGGCGACCGTGGCTGCAAGAATCACGACCCCACCCATGGTTGGAGTTCCGCGCTTTATCTGATGAGTCTGGGGGCCATCGTCTCGAATGAACTGACCCCACTCAAGTTTTCTTGCCAGTCGAATGAAGAAGGGCGTGGCAAAAAGAGAAATGAATAGAGAGATTCCTCCCGCGGCTAAAAGCGCTCTCACCTAACACCCGCCAAGTCGTCTCCGAGGAATCGTAACCCCGCGATATTACTTGCCTTTATCAAGACAACATCGCCAGACCTCAGCCTGTCATGGATTATCTCGAAGGCGTTTGAAAGCGAATCTATGAACTCGCTCTCCCCGCTCCAACTGCCCTCCTGGCTGGCAGCCATGTGAATCAGCTTGGCTTCATCACCAACCACAAATAACTGATCAATATTGAGCCTCACGACCAGGCGACCAATCGAATCATGCTCGTCGGTTGAAAATTGGCCCAGCTCAGCCATGTGCCCCAGCACTGCAACCGTGCGATGACCGGCTCTCCCCAAGACCGCCAAGGTTTGCAGAGCAGCCTTCATGGAATCTGGAGAAGCGTTGTAGGCATCGTTGATGACCCAATAATCTCCCGGGGCATGAATCAACTGCATCCGCCAGCGCTCTGCCAGTTCCATCGACTCCACCGCACCTATGCAGCGATCAATATCAAAACCAAGTAGATCCGCTGCCGCGATTGCTGCCATCATGTTCATGGCCTGATGTTCGCCCAAGATTTTCAAGACCGTGGAATAGGTTTTTCCAGCGATTTCAAAACGGACCGCGGTTCCATTCAAGCTGAGACTGGTTTCAAGCAAGCGATAGTGAGCATCACTGGCAAAACCAAAACCAACCCTCTTGCCAGCAAATGAAAAGTTCCTCACCCGCGAATCGTCAAAGTTCAACACAGCTGCCTGCTGAATGTGAGGCATCATTTCAGCTTTGATCTTTTCGGTTTGCTCAATCCCACCAAACTCTCCAGCGTGGGCCATGCCAACCTTCAGCTGGATTCCTATGTCCGGCTTTGTCCAAACCGCTAACTTTTCTATGCTGCCAATGCCTGCAGCACCCATTTCCAAAATCAGATACTTGGTGGACTCGGTAATTCTCAAGACTGTTACCGGAAGACCAACTTCATTGTTGAAGGAAGCAACCGGAGCGACCGTCTCGCCAAATTGCTCTGCCATTTTGGCTAGCATATTTTTCGTCGATGTCTTTCCATTTGAACCTGTGATTCCGATCACCTTGAGATTCCCAAGAGCGCGAACCCTGTTCAATACATGTTCCGCCAGTTGACTGAGGGCAATGACTGTGTCTGAAACCACGACTTGATCGAGTTCTAGCTCTGCCTCGGTTGAGACGATGGCTAAAGCGGCCCCTGAGAGCATTGCATCAACCAGGTATTTGTGACCGTCTTCCCGCTCGCCGAGCTTGGCGATAAATATTCCGCCTTTTGTTATTTCGCGACTGTCCGTTTGCACCGCTCCTGAAACCGTGGCCTCAGGATTTCCTCGATGAATCCTTCCACCAGTTGCCTGGGCAATCTCCCTCAGGGTTAGCTCAATCACCTTCGACCGCCAATCGAGCAACTTCAAGAGCATTGAAAGGAACCTTCACACCTCTTATCTCTCGATAACCAAGCGCTCCAGGGCCACACCAAAGCACGGCAGAATCTGCATCTGTCACTGAAACCGCCCTAGCAATTGCCTCAGCGGGATCTGCCATCTCTTCCACCTCGGCGTCCAAGGTCCGAGCGACTTGCAAGAGCTGACCTCGAATCGCAGCTGGTTCTTCATCCCGAGGATGCTGGTCGGTAACGATTATTCGACTGGCACCTTTGCAGGCCAGAGCCATCCCCTCTCGCTTACCCTGATCTCTATTGCCAGATGCTGACAGCAGAACCGTTAGCTTTGGATAGCGAGCAGCAATTTCCCTGACAGCAGCCTCTACTCCTGCTGGAGTGTGAGCGTAGTCAACGTAAACGTGCGGCTGCTTGGAGCTGACAAGTTGCAATCTCCCGGGGATTTGCAGATCAACTCGGTGTGAGGCATCAGCTAGCTGACTCGGCGAGTTGCCAGCCTCCAGCAGCATCACCAGTGCGACAGCAAAGTTTTTTGCCATTAGTTCACCCTTGTCGAATGCAACTGAGAGTGACGCTTTTCCTGAAATAGTTAGCTGACCAGACTCATAGGCCAGCTGATAATCAAACCCATTTCCAATTCCAACCTTGGGAATCGAGACCTGTGAATAGAGATGCTCTCCCCAAGTGTCTTCGATGTTGATCACAGCAGCCTTAGAAAATTCAGCAGTGAAAAGGCGTGCTTTGCTAGCCAAGTAATTCTCCATGGTCCCAAAGTCATCAAGGTGATCTCTGGAGAGATTGGTGAATCCAGCAATGTCAAAAACAAGTCCGTCTACTCGATTACGAACCAGCGCTTGAGCTGAGACCTCAACCGCAGCATGCTGCTGGCCGAAATCTCTCATTTGGCTAAGCAGTTGATGAATTCTTGGCGCTTCCGGGGTGGTGAGCTCTGCCGAAAAATAATCTCTTCCAACAATCTGCCCAGCGCTACTAATCAGCCCAGAGTGTTGACCCAGCTCGTTCAGTAACCTTTGCAGATAGAAGACGGTGGAGGTTTTTCCATTGGTTCCCGTTACGGCAAAGAGACCAGTTTTCGGAGTGTGAAAGATATCTGCGGAGATTTGGCCTGCGATGGTTCTGGGATTTTGGTGGATCAGTGTGGGTATTGAATAATCCCCTGGTGTATCGGTGAGCAGAGCTCCGGCGCCTTTTTCGATTGCCATCCCTAGAAAATCTAAACCGTGTGATTTAGCTCCCTTGGCCGCAACAAATAGAAAATCTTTTTGAACATCTTTGGAATTGATAGCAACCCCAGCTGGAATGAAGTCGCCATTTCCGTGGAGCGAACAGCTGAAACTCTTTGCCAGAGCGGCGAGATTACTCACCAGCTTTTCCGTAACGGTTGGAGGGAATGTCTGCCCTGGAGGTGGACGTGGAGGGTGGAATTCGATAGTGCTTGAGAGCTTGCTGCATGATCGACTTGAACGGTCCGGTTGCCTTGACTGAGTTGGTCTCACCGACTGGCTTGTAGATGGTTACCCCCACCACAAACTTCGGATTTTCTACTGGTGCTACGCCGTAGAAGGAAATTGCATATCGGTCGCCATAACCTGCGCCTTCCCGAATCTCAGCCGTTCCAGTCTTTCCGCCAACGCGATATCCAGGAATGGCTGCAAGCTTTCCAACACCACCGTATTCAACAACTTTTTCCATCAGCTGAAGATTCATATTTGCCGACTCCTTGCTGATTACCCTCGTGCCTGATTGCTCAGGGGCGTAGAGGACTTCACCCTCTTCAGAGGTGCAGCTGTCAACCAGAATTGGATTCAGTCTTACTCCACCGTTAGCGATGGCCTGGTAGGCGAAGGCCATCTGCAAGCTCGTCACAGCAATTCCCTGGCCAAAGAGCGGAGTGTAGCGATCGGCATACTGCCAGTCCCTATATGGCCTAAGGATTCCAGAGCTTTCACCCTCGAAGTTCAGTGCTGTGGTCTTACCAAATCCAAACTTCTGGAGGTATTCGTAGCGAACCTTTTCATCTACCTTCATACCAAAGCTATAGATACCAGTGTTTGAGCTGTAGCGAAGAACACCACCGAGGGTTAGTTGGTAGAGCTCGTGATTGAAGCTGTCCTTAATTGATTCACCGTATTCAAGCTTGAGTCTGTCTGGAGCATTCACCGTTTCATAGATGTCTGCTGCTTTGCTGTCCAAGACCATCGCAGTTGAGATAGCTTTCATCACTGATCCAGGTTCGAATGCAAACTGCATGATTCGACTGCCTCGATCTTCGGGCTTGGAAGCCCCCGGATCATTTGGGTCTAGTGTTGGCGCTTCCGCTGCGGCCAAAATCCGTCCGGTGTCCGCTTCAATCACAATCGCGCTTGCCCACTGGGCATTCAGGTCGCTTACCGCTTTCGCCAAAACTTGCTGAGCGAAAAACTGGAGGTTGGAATCAATTGTGAGATTTAGATTTCCACCATCTTGAGTAGGTTGTGTAATGACGTTTGAGGTTGGTATTCGGACGCCTTCTGCCGATCGCTCAAAAGTTTCCTGGCCATCAATCCCTGCGAGGCAGGTGTTGTATTGCCGCTCGAGACCAGCTAGCGGAGTCCCATCGGTACCAACAAAGCCAATGACATTTCCAGCCACTGCCCCATTTGGATAAAGCCTGTAGGCAAATCGATCGAAATAAACCCAGGGAATGTCTAGCTCTTCAATGGAACTAAAAATACTGGCGTCAACTTTCTTTGCCAGGTTCGCATAAGCGGAGGTGCCCAGCAGCTTGGGTGCGATCTCCTCAACGCTCAAGCCAAGTATCTTTGCTAGCTCAGCGGTAATGCTTTCGACAGATATTTCTGTTCGAACCCCGTCTTGATAACGAATGACAGGGCCAACGTTCTTGGGAGAGACATTCACGTCATAACGAAAAACAGTTCTTGCCAATATTTCGCCGTTGGAATCGAGAATATCCCCACGCAAGGCCGTGAGGGTCTGCGTGACGCTTCGACTTTCAATGGATTCAGCTCTGATTTCATCAGCACGAACGATTTGATAGTCGACGAGCCGAAAGCCCAGTGCCCCAACCAGAAGAAGCAGTAACACTGCGAAGAAGGAGAGGCGACGAGTCACGCTTGCGTGATTGCCCATCTTGCCTACCTGGTTGGTGATGCGGGTATAAGACCAGATACCAAAATTACTTCAGTATCAACCTTCTTCAGCTCTGCCACACTGCCTTCAACCCGAGAAGCTGCCACATCCGTAGCTGCAAACTCTGTGGTTGTGCCCATCGCCGAGTTGGCAACGAGGTTGGCACTGGCCACAGCACCCTGCTGGTCAGCTGCGGGCTTCGGGGCTCCGTAGACCTTGTCGTTGACGATATCGATTAGAACTGACTGCGGGTTGGCAACCATTCCAAGTCGATTAGCTGCATCAGCCAGATTCTGCGGAGAGGCAAGTGAATCCACCTGCTCCTGAATAATCTGGACCTCTGTGCTCAGAGCTCTCTTTTCAATCTTCAGTTCCCGCAAGTAGTAGGCGTCTTGGGTAAGCACCATGTTGAGTGACAGTTGAACTAGCTGCACCAGAACGATTCCCATCACCAGCAACAGTCCGGTGAAAAGACCTGGGCGAAGCCGCTTTGCTTCGCTTGCACTCAACATCATTACCTTCATCAGGCAGCCTCCAGCTTTTCTGCAGCGCGCAGACGAGCCGATGCCGCGCGTGGGTTTTGACTTAGTTCCAATTCAGTTGCTCTCTCAACTCCCTTGGTGATGACCCTGAGCCTTGGGCTAGAACCGGGAAGCTCGATTGGAAGATCAATCGGGGTTGAGGAAGTTGCGGCTTTTTGGAATGCAGTTTTGACAATGGCATCTTCCAGGGAGTGGTAACTCATCACGACAATGCGTGCACCAACAGCCAGGGCATCGATGGCTTGTGGAATGGCAGAGGCCAGAATGCTGAGCTCATCGTTGACCGCAACTCTGAGAGCCTGGTAAACACGCTTGGCTGGGTGACCTGTTTGCTTGCCAGGTGCTTTCGGAACCACCTGTTCTACGATCCTGTTCAACTGAGCGGAAGAGGCAATCTCCTCTTCAGCTCTCGAGCGAACAATTTCCTTCGCAATGCCGTATGCAAATCTTTCTTCTCCGTACTCGCGGAAAATTCTGGTGAGCTCTGCTTCACTAGCGGAAGCAAGAAGTTCAGCAGCGGTCTCTCCCCTGGTTTGGTCCATTCGCATGTCAAGTGGAGCATCCTGTGCATAGGCAAAACCGCGCTCTGGCTCATCTAGCTGCATAGATGAAACACCGAGATCAAAGAGGGCTCCTTGAACTTTTGAAATTCCAAGCTCGCCCAAAACATCCTGCAGTTGGTCGTAGGTGGCAAGCACTCCCTGGAATCGCTTCGAAAACTTCGCCAATCTTTCGCTTGCCATCTCGAGTGCAACCGGGTCTCTGTCGAGACCAATTACGGTCAAATTGGAATGCGCAGAAAGAAGGGCCTCGGTGTGACCACCAAGACCCAAAGTTGCATCGATTACCACCGGGCTGTTGCCAGTAATGCCTGGTTGCAATAGATCAAGACACCGCTGGAGCATCACGGGCTGATGAAGATTTGATATTTGCTTCATGAGTTTTTGGATCTAGTCCCTACTCCCAGATCCCTGTCCGATCCGTGAGCTTGGTTTTTTCACGGTGTCCGACTTAGGGGAAGAAAGCCGGCTCGGCCAAGGACCAAAGAGCAGGGTCAGAACAGACCCGGGATCACCTCCTCAGCCTGAGTCGCAAACCTCTCCTCGTTGTTGACTAGATACTTTTGCCAACTTGAGGAATCCCAGATCTCAGCGCGAGCGCCGACACCAATGATTGTTAGTTCTTTGTCCAAGGACGCGTATTCGCGCAAAAGCTGAGGCAACAGCACTCTTCCCTGCTTGTCGGGAGTTTCGTCTGTCGCACCTGAGAGGAAGACTCGCAAATACTTGCGAGCCTCCTCTGAGGTGACTGGAGCTTGCCGGATTTTTTCATGGACACTGGCAAATTCACGCTTAGAGAAGACATAGAGGCAACGCTCCTGACCACGGGTAATAACAACTCCATCGGCCAGCTCGTCACGAAATTTGGCGGGAAGAATCAGGCGACCCTTGTCGTCCAGCTTGGGAGTGTGTGTGCCTAGCAGCATTGCGGCCTCCCCTTCCCTTAATTTCCTCCACTTTACTCCACTTTCCCCCACTTGACTACATTTTTACCAATATTTCGGTCACATTTTCATATAGAAAAAACCCCCGACTTAGCGGGGGTTTTGGCTGAAAAACTCGGTTTATTCGCGATTAAATCGCTGGTTCCAGCGATCTTCAAAGAAGCTAGGTGGTCTCTGGCTGGCCTTGGGGAGCTCAGGCAGGCGGAAATTAGCGCTGGCAACCACCAGCCCAGCCACCATCACCAGGAAGGCCACCACGCCAAAGATGGCAAATTGAATGATCACGGCGAAAATCAAAAGACCCACACCCGTGAGCATGGTCAGCACGCCAGCAACCAACTTCCCGGCATTTTTATTGGTCGAGCCAATTTGACCAACCTTGGCGGCGAGGGAGGCGTCCTCCTTCAGGAGATTACGTTCCATCTCCTCCAGCATCCGCTGTTCGTGCTCTGATAAAGGCATTTTTGGCCCTCCCTTCACTGATTGTAAACAAATTTCAGTGGCTAAGCTATCCCTCATGCCTCAAGATTTCCTGCTAAAACTTGTGCAGCAGAGGCTGGATGGCTTCTGTGATGAAAAACGCAGGCAGTTGCAGGATATTTCCCCAGATTTAGTGCCAATTATTGATTACACCCAGGCCATGCTCTCCGGAGGCAAGCGATTCAGAGCCCTATTTTGCTTCTGGAGCTGGGCCGGTTATCGGGGTGAAATCTCTGAATCAGACCTGTCCGAAAACTCCCCAATCGTTTCGGTCGCTGCCGCCCTGGAGATGTTCCACGCTGCTGCCCTGGTTCATGACGATCTTCTAGACCAATCTGACACCCGCAGGGGTCAGCCGGCAATTCACAAGAGATTCGAGGAACTCCACCAAGCCAAGGGTTATGCCGGCTCTTCTGTTCGCTTTGGGGTTGCCGGGTCTGTCCTTACCGGTGACCTATTGCTCGCGTGGAGCTCAGAGCTATTTGGTTCTGCCTTCAAGAATGTGCCTTCACAGGAAGAAGAAAACTGCCGCAGACAATTCTCCCAGATGCGATTTGAGGTGATGGCAGGTCAATACCTCGATGTTCTGGAGGAAAATGCCGCACCGACAAGAAACCCATCGGAGGCAGTAGCTATTGCCAATCGGGTGATGCTTTATAAGACGGCAAAGTATTCACTGGAAGCGCCCCTGCTGATTGGTGCAGCCCTCAGTGGTGTTGACGAAGACACTCTGGCTGGGTTGAGTAACTTTGGAATCCCACTTGGTCTTGCTTTTCAGCTCAGGGACGATGTCCTCGGAGTCTTTGGAGATCCGCAGGTCACTGGCAAGCCGGCTGGCGATGACCTTCGCGAAGGCAAGCGGACTGTTCTCATTGCACTGACCATGGAGACTCTTCCCAGCACAGTTGCCAAGATTTTTGAAGAGCTTCTCACCTCGGGTGAGATTGATAGCGAACAGCTCGACTTTATGCGAACCACAATTACTGAATCAGGAGCTCTTGATAAAACTGAGCGATTAATCGAAGAGCATTCTCAACGAGCAATCGAAGCGCTGGCAACGTTGGAAGTGACAGATCAGGCACGCAGAATGCTCAGCGCTCTAACCGACAAAGTAATTAATCGCTCAAACTAACCAAGTGTTTGAGCTGCTCTTCTCACTGGAGCTTTGTGACCTTTAAGTAGTGCTGCCATCGGAGTCTCACCGAGCGCATCATTATCTTGATAGAGCCAATCAATGGCTTCAGACTCGGTGAGACCTAGGTCCAATAATTGCAAGATGCTGCCACGAATGCTGCTTAGTGGTTCACCGTTGACTATGGTCTCCGCTGGAATCATCAGCTTGCCATCAACCTTTATTGCAAAGAGCACATGCTCTTCTAAATATCTAGAAACTTTTGATGGGCTGACGCCAAGCTGCTCGGCTGCCTGCTCAATAGTGACCCAAGACTTAACCCGGTCAGTGATCAACTTATCTCCTGGTAGTTTCAACCAACTGTTCGGCCACTAAGAATGCTAGCTCTAATGACTGCATGTGGTTAAGCCTTGGGTCGCATACGGATTCATAGCGCTGCTCGAGCGTGCTCTCTTCAATTTGTTCTGATCCGCCAAGGCACTCAGCAACATCGTCTCCCGTTAGCTCCACGTGGAGACCTCCCGGGTGGGTGCCAAGCGAACGGTGAACCTCGAAGAAGCCGGTGACCTCGTCCAGCACATCGTCAAAGCGACGTGACTTGTAGCCGTTCTTGGTAGTTATGCCGTTGCCGTGCATCGGGTCAGTGATCCACAGGGGCTTAGCTCCACTGTCTCTGACAGCCTCAACCAATTTAGGCAAGACCTCTCGAATCTTTCCTGCACCCATTCTCGAAATCAGAGTCATCCGACCTGGCTCACGCTCTGGGTCCAACTTGTCTATCAGAGCTAGAACCTGGTCTGGGGTTGAACCCGGCCCCAGCTTCACACCGATTGGATTTCTAACCCGAGAGAAAAAGTCAACGTGTGCCCCGTCGAGATCTCTGGTTCTCTCACCGATCCAGATGAAGTGACCACTTGTGACGTATGGAGTTCCGGTTCTTGAGTCAATGCGGGTAAGTGGTCTTTCATAATCAAAGAGCAAACCTTCGTGTGAGACAAAGAATTCAGTTGCTCGAAGTTCAGCTGAATCAACTCCGCAGGCTTCCATGAAGCGCATCGCTCTATCAATGTCGCCCGCAATAGTTTCATACTTCTTATTGGCAGGGTTGTCGGTAAAGCCCTTGTTCCAAGCGTGCACCTGACGTAAATCTGCAAAACCACCAGTTGTAAAAGCGCGAATTAGGTTCAAAGTGCTGGCAGATGTGTGGTACGCACCAAGCAGTCGCTTCGGGTCATGCGCTCGTGATTCTTCGGTGAATTCATATCCATTGACTGCATCGCCACGGTAAGCAGGTAGCGTAACTCCGTCTCTGGTCTCGGTATCACTTGACCTGGGCTTGGCGAACTGACCAGCCATGCGCCCCATCTTGATTACTGGTAGTGATGAGCCATACATCAACACGACCGCCATCTGAAGGACAGTCTTGATGCGATTGCGAATGCGATCGGCGGTGGCATCAACAAAAGTCTCGGCGCAATCCCCACCCTGTAAGAGGAACGCTCTGCCCTCAGCAGCCTGAGCCAACCTTTGCCGAAGTGTGTCGACTTCTCCAGCGAAAACCAAAGGAGGTAGCTTTGCTAATTCATCGCGGACTCTTTCAACTTCTGTAGCATCCAACCAGCTCGGTTGCTGCTTTGCCTCAAGCGAACGAAAATTATCTAAACCAAAATCCGTCAAAATCTTCCCTAGTCCTCAAGCCTTGCCATGCGATTGCGAATGGTGGAGGCGTATACATCTTCATATGTTTGACCTGAAAGTTCCCTGATGCGATAGATGATCTGGTCCGTCACTGACCTCAAAACCACTCGTTCGCCCTCCATTCCAGCAAACCTAGAAAAGTCCAACTGCTCACCAAACTTCACACCGACTCGGTGAATGTTTGGATACTTTGAACCAAGTGGCATTACCTTTTCGGTGTCAATCATTGCCACGGGCACTACTGGTACCTTGGCCTCCAATATCATCCGCGCGATGCCCGTTCTTCCCCGATATAGTTTTCCGTCCGGTGATCTGGTTCCCTCTGGGTAGATACCCAGTAGCAGTTCTCTTTCCAAAACACCAAGGCCAGTGTTGAGAGAATCCTCGGAGGCCTTGCCACCGCTGCGGTCAATGGGCAACTGACCCGTGGACTTAAAGAACCAGCGAATCAGTGCTCCTTTTAGTCCTTTACCCGTGAAGTAATCGCTCTTGGCAAGGAATGTGACTGGTCTTCTTACCTTTAGTGGGAGAAAGATCGAATCAACGAAAGAAAGGTGATTGGACGCTAGGACAGCACCGCCTTTGCGAGGTACGTTCTCACCGCCGCGCGTCCATGGTCGAAACAGTATGTTGAGAATCGGTCCCAACACAATGTTCTTCAGAATTAGATAAGTCACGAATTTCCTTGATTTGAACCTAAAGCTTACCCAAGTGTTTCTCGGGCTAGATCGGCTGCTCCAATAACTCCAGCCTGGTTTGAGAACTTTGCCTGGATGACTTTGGCCACCGGCCTGAAACCAGGAGCTGGCAATTCGCTGGCGAATTTCTCCCTGATTGGTGAAAGTAGTTTCTCTCCTAACTCGGAGAGCCCACCGCCAATAACAAAAACCTCTGGGTCCAAAACTGCAACCAGAGAGGACATAGCTTTAGCCAGATACTCAGCGCTCTGCTGAACTACAGCCAGAGCTCCAGGATCCTCCTGCATCACCGCCTGATAAGCCTCGTGTCCAGTCAGCTTTCCATTTTCTTCCCTGAGCTTACGGAGCAAAGATCCCCTGGGGTCTGAGGAATCGGCTAATGCTGTTGCTTCCCGGAGAAGAGCTGTTCCCGAGGCGTACTGCTCAATGCAACCTCGCCTTCCGCAACCACAGAGCAGCCCGTCAGATACCACGGTGATGTGACCCAGCTCTCCCCCAATTCCGAAGCCGCCTCTCATCAGGTGACCGCCATCAACGATGGCTCCACCAACTCCAGTCCCCAGAGTCAGCATGACCATCGACTGAAACTCCTGAGCAGCACCAAACTTAAACTCGGCCCAACCGGCGGCATTGGCATCATTTTCGATGATTACTTCTCGACCAATCTCGGATGAAATTCTTTGCCGAAGCGGCTCGTTTCGCCAATTCAGGTTTGGTGCATAGAGGACAGTCGACCGAGATAAATCAATAAATCCAGCAGCCGCCACTCCAATCGAGGCGGGCTCTCCGGTCTCCTTGATTAGATCCTGAATTAGCTGAGCAACAGTTTTGACCATGCGGTCTGGTTCTTGGGCGGGTGAGACAACCTTCTTTTCAAAAACTATTTCGCCAGCACTATTGACGGCAGCGCCAAGAATCTTGGTGCCGCCAATGTCAATACCCAGACTGAGCAAAACCCCTCCAGAATCCGCGTTTCAAGCCAGAATGACAAATTTTAGGGCCTGGCCTACCCCATCAGCTAGCCCTGGGATGAACAGCGCCTGACAAATGCAGTGATTTGCCAATAAAGTTTTAGACACCTCACAGGGGAGAAAACATGGAATCCTACGACGTGCCACTACGGGTTGCTTCCAACCCGAAAGACAATGCCACGGTCCTGCTACTTGAGAGGGTGGCTAAGAACCCGGGCCATGCGTTATTCAGCAGAAAAAACCCGGATGGATCTTGGCGAAATGTTGCAGCCAGCGAATTCCTATCTGAGGTGCAGTCACTGGCTAAGGGATTGATTGCTTCCGGAATCAAGCCTGGCGATGCCGTTGCCCTGATGTCTCGCACTCGTTACGAGTGGACCATGATTGATTTCGCGGTTTGGTTTGCTGGTGGCGTTCTTGTGCCAATTTATGAAACCTCCTCCCCTCAGCAAATTGAATGGATTCTCTCAGACTCAGATTCGGTTGCGATTTTCGTCGAAGACGATGAACATGTTGAGCGAGTTAATAAGGTCAAGTCAAATGCACCAAGGCTTAGAAATATATGGCGCATTGACTCCAAAGACTTTTTCGAACTTCATCAAAGTGGTTCAAAGATTTCAGATGCAGATCTGGAAGTTGCTCGGAGCAGCGCCGAGTCCAAGGATCTTGCAACCATCGTCTACACCTCAGGTACGACAGGCAACCCCAAGGGTTGCGAACTAACCCATCGCAGTTTTGTTGATCACTGTCGAAATGCAGCGGCTGAAATTCCAGAGATTGCCAACGAATACCAGCACTCATTGATATTTGTCCCGCTTGCTCACATCCTTGGTCGCTATGTTGCCGCCATCTGCATCTACGCTGGAATTAGAGTCGGACACCTACCTGACACAAAAATGGTGGCTGCAGAACTTCCCGGCTTCCAACCGACCTTCCTGCTGGCTGTGCCACGAGTATTTGAGAAGGTCTACAACAACGCAGAACTCAAGGCGGAAGCCGGAGGCAAAGGCAAAATCTTCCGCGCCGCAGCTAAGGTTGCAATCGACTACTCAAAAGCCCACGACGATCCAAAAGGTCCCTCGTTTGCACTCAAGCTCAAGTACAAACTCTTCGACAAGTTGGTCTTTAGCAAACTGAGAGCAGCTATGGGTGGGAAGGTGAAGTATGCAATATCAGGAGGTGCACCCCTTGGTGAAAGACTTGGCCATTTCTTCCGCGGAATTGGTCTAGTAGTTCTTGAGGGTTATGGCCTGACTGAGACCGCTGCTGCAGCCGTTATTGGCAGAGTCAGCTGGCAGAAGATAGGAAAAGTTGGTCGGGCTCTTCCTGGCACCGGCATAAAGATTGCTGCCGACGGAGAAATTTGGCTGCGTGGAATTAACATCATGCGCGGCTATTGGCGCAACGAAGCTGCAACTCGAGAGGCATTCAGTGAAGATTGGTTTAGAACCGGCGACATTGGGGAACTCGATGAGGATGGCTTCCTCACAATTACCGGTCGCAAGAAGGAACTAATTGTTACCGCTGGTGGTAAAAACGTTGCCCCCGCTCCAATTGAAGATCCGCTGCGTGCTCATCCCCTTATTGGGCAAGTGTTGGTCATTGGAGATGCGAAGCCATTCATTGGCGCTCTGATTTCCCTCGACCCGGAGATGGTTCCGGTTTGGACAGCTCAGAACGGCATCACCGAGAAGCTGACCCTGGCCGAGGCAACTAAGCACCCAGCCATCAGAGCAGAAATCCAAAAGGCGGTGGATGAGGTAAATTCTCGCTTCTCGAACGCTGAGCAGATTAAGGCTTTTGAGATATTGGACGTCGAACTCACCGAGGCGAGTGGCCACCTAACGCCATCTCTAAAGATCAAGAGATCGACAGTCCTGAAGGACTTCGCTCTTCACGTAGACAGAATTTACGCTAACGCCTAAACCAAGGTTGTTCCCTGAGTGAGCGCAGGGCAAGTTTGCGCTCCTCAGGGTTTAGCTTTTCTATGTAGACAATTCCCTTCAGGTGATCGCACTCGTGCTGCAGTATCTGTGCGAGCAATCCTTCCCCAACCACCTCAACCTCGCTGCCATCGAGCAGCAAGCCCTTCGCAACTGCTCGCTGGTATCTAGGAGTCTTATGCCACAGACCCGGAAGAGAAAGGCAGCCCTCATCAACTTCAATCAATTCACCAGATAGTTCAATGATTTCTGGGTTGATTAGGTAGCCAGCTTTGCCATCAACGATGTATGAAAACACAGCAAGGCCAACACCTATCTGGTTGGCTGCAACTCCAGCTCTACCGGGAAGCGAAGTTGTGTCAATTAGATCTTGAACAAGCTGGGTTACTTTTGAGAGATCTTCGACCTTGTCACAGACCGACTTCAGGATCGGATCTCCGAATAGTCGGATTTCCCTTTCGCTCAAGCCACCAAACCGTCAACGACTAGTGCAGCCAAATCCCTGGCAGCCTGCCTGGTAGCAGGGTGAAGCTTGTCAAATTGAACCACTGCACCGGCAGCAAGCATTGGATCATATGGAATCCTCACAACCGCACGAACTCGGGTTTTGAAATGGTTTTCAATTTCATCCAACTTCACGAGCTGAGTTCCATAGGTCGCTGTATTGAGAGCTACGACCGAGTTCTTAACCAGCTCACCAAACCCGTTGGACTCAAGCCAAGTCAGTGTCTCGCTAGCCAACTTCGCCTCATCGATGCTTCCGCCTGAGACAACTACCAATCCATTTGCCCGCAGAAGAATTGCCCTCATAACTGAGTGAACGATTCCTGTTCCGCAGTCAGTTAGACAGACGCTGTAGTAGCGGGAGGCAATGTCAGCAACCACGTTGTAGTCACCCTCGTTGAATGCTTCCGAAAGCATCGGGTCGGTATCAGAGGCTAAGACATCTAATCGGCTCTTGTCGCGAGACACATAGTCACTGAACACGGTGAAGCTGTTGATACCTCCCGCACGACGAACTACATCGCGGACTGTCTTGTCACTCTTTAGTTCAACCCGCTCAGCCAAAGTTCCTCGGTCTGGGTTGGCATCGATGGCCAAGACTCTGTCCTCGCGAACGAGTGACATTGCCATTCCGATAAGGGTGGTGATTGTTGTTTTTCCAACTCCACCCTTGCGGGTCAGGACAGGAACAAACTTTGTCTCTCCTCGCAAGTCGGCATTAATCCTCGCGTCCAGGGAGCGACGATCTCTAACCTTTTTATTGTCACCCAGATTTAATTTTCCAAAGGTGAGACGATAGATGAATCTTCTCCAGAAGGTTTCTGGAATAGCATGAGGCCGCGCCTCGTCTTTCAGCAGGCGATCGGCCGTTAACATGCTGGCAGGTTCTGCCTCTTCGAATATGTTCGAGCTGACGGGCACCCCTTCAGTCTGAGAAATTACCTGCGTTAGCTGAGTTGGCTCTGGATCCAGTTCAAGATCAGCGAAGTTGGTCTTTTCGCCGGACGAGTAATCGTCTTGGAATTGCGACATGTTCCTCTATTCAATAACCGCTATGAGGTCGCCGCCCTCAACCGGGGTTGGGCCGGCAACGCCTAGCCTTACAATCTTGCCACCAATCGGCGCTGCAATAGTCGCTTCCATCTTCATGGCTTCAATAGAGGCTATTGGCTGACCCTGTTCGACCATTTCACCAACAGAAACCCTGGGGGTAACGACTCCGGTGAAGGGGGCTGCTGCGTGACCGGGCTTAGCTGAGTCTGCCTTTTCGGCCGATGCCTCCACCACAGCAATGCTGTGATCCCTGACAGTTACGGGTCTGAGCTGACCGTTCAACTTAGTCATTACTGTTCGGAAACCCTTGCTGTCGGCGTCTGAAATTGCCTCCAGGCCAACGATTAGCTGCAGACCCTTGCGCAGCTCAACTATATGTTCGCTATCTGTTTCCAGGCCGTATAGATAGTCAATGGTGTCAACGCTGTCGAGGTTTCCATAGGCTGCTCTGACCATTTCAAATTCTTTCTGAGGACCAGGGAATAGAAGTTCGTTTAACTTCTTTCTCCTTTCAGCAGAAGTTCCTTCGTGCAGAGTCTTTTTGTCTGAATCTGAAACCTCTTTGACGGAAACATCCACTTTTCTTCCAGCTAAAACTTTGCTGCGGAACGGCTCTGGCCAACCTCCCGGAAGATCACCAAGTTCCCCAGCCATGAAGCCAACAACCGAATCTGGAATGTCGTAGTTCTGAGGGTTTGCTTCAAAGACTGCTGGGTCTGCACCAACCGCAACCAGGTGAAGAGCGAGATCGCCAACCACCTTGGAGCTTGGTGTTACCTTCGGTGGCCTTCCTAAAATCTTGTTGGCAGCGGCATACATCTCTTCGACTAGCTCAAAGCGATCTCCAAGTCCTAAGGCAATTGCCTGCTGACGAAGGTTTGAAAGCTGACCACCTGGAATCTCATGTTCGTAAACTCTGCCAGTTGGTCCTGGGAGACCGGACTCGAAAGGTGCATAAACCCTTCTGACTGCCTCCCAATATGGCTCTATCGCGCAAACATCATCGAGATTCAACTGAGTGTCCCGCTCTGTGTTTGCCAACGCTGCCACCAAAGCTGACATTGAAGGCTGAGAGGTCGTTCCAGCCATCGGTGCGCTCGCTGCATCGACAGCGTCGACACCTGCTTCAACTGCTGCGAGCAGCGTTGCCAGCTGACCACCAGCTGTGTCGTGGGTGTGCAGGTGAACGGGAAGATCAAACCTTTCTCTCAAAGCAAGCACCAGCTTGCTGGCCGCGGCTGGCCTAAGAAGGCCAGCCATATCCTTAATTGCGATTACGTGAGCGCCAGCGGCAACGATTTTTTCTGCCAACTTGAGCCAGTAGTCGAGTGTGTAGAGAGTTTCTTTGGGATTAAGTAGGTCTGCTGTGTAGCTGAGCCCAACCTCTGCAATTGCACCAGTCTTTTCTCTAACGGCACGAATGGCTGGTTCCATCTGGCTGACATCGTTTAGGGCATCAAAGATTCGGAA
This sequence comes from uncultured Aquiluna sp., assembly GCA_964480885.1. Classification (GTDB taxonomy): domain Bacteria; phylum Actinomycetota; class Actinomycetes; order Actinomycetales; family Microbacteriaceae; genus Aquiluna. Next base: position 292,454 of record CAYZRV010000001.1, read on the forward strand.
TATATCCACACCTGTCTTGGCGGCTTCGTCAATAAACGCGTCGGTAACTTCGGTTGGATATGGGGTGTAGCCAACAGTGTTTCTTCCCCTGAGCAACATCTGAATGCATAGGTTGGGAAGCTGCTCTCGCATGGCAGCCAACCTGTCCCAAGGATCCTCGCCAAGAAAACGAAGTGCAACATCGTATGTCGCACCACCCCAGGCTTCCAAAGAAAGTAGTTGCGGTGTGAGACGCGAAACATGAGGAACAACCGCCACCAAATCCTTGGAGCGAACCCTGGTTGCAAGCAGAGATTGATGAGCATCGCGGAAAGTAGTGTCAGTGACCAACACTCTCTTCTGCTCCCTAAGCCACTGTGCAAACTTCTCTGGCCCTAGTTCGGTGAGCAGCTGCTTGCTGCCGCTTTGAGGCAGCTTGGATAGGTCTACATCTGGCAACTTTGCTGCTGGATCTGATCTGCCGTTTCTATCACCGTAGGGTTTGTTGACGGTCACTTCCGCCAACCACTGCAAGACCTTAGTTCCCCTGTCTTGAGAAACCCTTGCCTTCATCAGCTCGGGTCTTTCCTCTATGAAATGAGTGGAGAGTTCTCCACTGGCAAATGTCTCATCCTCAACCACTGCCTGCAGGAAGTTGATGTTGGTTGCCACACCACGAATGCGGAACTCTGCGAGCGCTCTTCTGGCTCTTTGGACAGCCGATGGAAAGTCTCTACCGCGTGCAATCAGCTTCACCAGCATTGAGTCAAAGTGAGGTGATACTTCGGCACCTGTAGTTACCGTTCCACCGTCCAGACGGATTCCAGCACCACCCGGTGATCGATATGTCGTGATGCGACCGGTGTCTGGTCGGAATCCTGCCGCAGGATCCTCGGTGGTGATTCTGCACTGCAGAGCAAAACCGTGAGGTCTGACACTTTCTTGGCTCAGACCGAGATCTGAAAGTGACGCTCCCCCTGCAATCCTCAGCTGCGACTGGACCAGGTCAACATCGGTGATTTCTTCGGTGACAGTGTGTTCGACTTGAATTCTGGGGTTCATTTCAATGAAGACATGCTTTCCCGCATTTGGTCCAGCTGTCTCAATCAGAAACTCGACGGTTCCAGCATTTTGATAGCCAATTTCTTTGGCGAAGGCTATGGCGTCTCTAAAGAGCTGCTGACGCAGTTCTTCGTCGAGCCTTGGAGCAGGAGCAATTTCAATAACCTTCTGATTTCTGCGCTGAATTGAGCAGTCGCGTTCAAACAGATGCATCACGTTGCCGTGTGTGTCAGCAAGAATTTGAATTTCAATGTGACGCGGTCTGATTACTGCTTGCTCAAGAAAGACTCTTGGGTCACCGAATGCTCCGCCGGCTTCCTTCATAGCTGCGTCGAGGGCTTCTGCTAAGTCAGATTGCTTTTCAACCTTTCGCATACCTCTTCCGCCACCACCAGCAACCGCCTTCACGTAAAGAGGAAAGCCAATTCCATCGGCCTGCTTGATGAGCTCTTTAGGGTTGTCAGATGAAAGTGTTGATTTCAGGACGGGCACTCCCGCACGAACGGCAGCCGACTTTGCATTCACCTTGTCGCCAGCAAGCTCCAAAACCTCTGCGCTGGGACCGACAAAAACGATTCCGTTTTCTTGAGCTGCTCTTGCTAGGTCTGGATTTTCACTTAGGAATCCGTAGCCGGGATAAATCGCATCCGCACCCGATTCCTTCGCAACTCTTATTACTTCGCTGACACTTAAATATGCTCTGATTGGTGAGCCATCAGCTTCAATCTGATATGCCTCATCGGCCTTCTGGCGGTGGATTGAGTTTCTGTCCTCGTAGGGGTAAAGAGCGACAGTCTGAAGTCCCAGTTCATAAGCAGCACGAAATGCCCGGACGGCAATTTCACCCCGGTTCGCAACCAGAATCTTGCGAAACATTCCTCTCCCGACCACAAATCACGCACCCGCTGAAGTGCAGAGAACAGATAAAAAGGTAGCCTATTGCAATGCACGTTCTCAGCGTCAGCTCACTAAAGGGCGGAGTCGGCAAGACCACTGTCGCCCTAGGGCTCGCCTCAGCGGCTCTCAACAGAGGACTAAACACTCTGGTGATCGACCTGGATCCACAGTGTGATGCCACCAGCGGTCTGGCTGCCCCCTCTGACCAGGGCTACTCAGTAGCGGAAGTTCTGCAGACCGGCAAAGCTCAGACTCTCAGGAGGGCAATTGTTCCCTCCGCCTGGTTCAGAGACAGCAAGATGGACGTTCTGGTCGGTTCCCCCAGGTCGCTGCTATTAGATAACCCTGCCCCAACGGTCGATGATGTTTGGAAATTGGAGCAGGTTTTAGTTGGCCTTGAGGACGATTACGATCTCGTAATCGTTGACACGCCTCCTTCCATCAATGCTCTGACCAGAACCGCCTGGGTCGCATCGGATCGGGTGATTCTGGTTACGGAACCCGCCCTCTATTCAGTGATTGCTGCCGATCGCGCCCGGAAGGCAATCCTAGAAATCAGCGCCAAGCTCTCCCCGAGGCTCCAGCTACTGGGCGTTGTCGTGAATCGTTTCCGTCCTCAATCTCATGAGCATGACTACCGAATCAAAGAGTTGAAGGAAATCTTTGGTGAACAGCTGCTGATGCCATACTTCGAGGAGCGGGCAGCTGTTCAGCAAGCAACTGGAGCAGCTAGACCAATTCACTCCTGGCCTGCAGAGGGTGCGGCTGAAATTGCCCGTGGCTTCGACTGGCTGCTGGCTGGGGCTCTGAGTGAGCTGGAGCAAACCCCCGAGCAGAGATCTAGAGTCGGCGTGGTTGATAGGTCAATGCGCGGTGGCGCACTGGATGAAATTATTGAAGTTCAGGAAGTCAACGCAAGAAGAGCAAAGAAAAAGCGCTGGTGGTCTAGGAAATCTTCCTAGCCCTGCGAGCGGCAAGCTCGTCTTGAATCTGCAGTTCTTCGGCAGCAAAATCAATCAGAGTGGCCTCGACCTCGCGAACAAGTCGACCAACCGCAATTCCAAACACACCCTGGCCCTGGCCAAGTAGATCAATCACTTCGTCCTGGGATGTGCAGAGATAGACCCTCGCGCCATCACTCATCAAGGTCGTGTTGGTCAGATCAGCAATGCCAGCGGCTTTGAGCTGCTCAACTGATGTTCGGATTTGCTGTAGCGATACCCCGGTGTCCAAAAGTCTCTTGACGAGCTTGAGCACCAAGATGTCACGGAAAGAATAAAGTCTCTGCGATCCAGAACCAGTTGCACTTTGAATTGATGGAACCACCAGTCCCGTTCTGTCCCAGTAGTCAAGTTGACGATAGGAAATTCCGGCAGCGGCAGCGGCAGATGTTCCGCGATAGCCAAGCGGCTTGGCGGGTACACCATCATCAAACAGTGTTGGTGATTGAATCTCCAACTGATCTCCCTAGGTTCAGACGAGATAAAAGTTTGCCTTCAAGTATTGCTTTAGGGTTCTATTTCGTGGCGTGTCGTTAACTATCAATTTTGTCGATTGCGCCAGCCACTAAATGTGCCCTGATTGCACCAAATCTTTCCGCTATTTCGCGTGCGAGGTGTGCGGCCTTCGCCGCCGAGTCCGGAGCCTTTTTGCGAACCACGGGCTCAGTGACTCCTGTAATGATGCCAACCTCTCGCTCTGTTGCCGCCTTTAGACCGCGAAGGTGTCTTGGTTGAATGCCAAATTGCTCCAATCCAACCAGCGCGAATGCAATCTCAACTTCGTGAGATGAGTGTGGCTGAGCTGAGAAGAGACCCAACTCGGCCGCCTCCCGAAATGCGCTGTCACTGATTCCAGTTTCGCTTTTGAGCTGAGCGGTGGAAAACTTTTGTCCTTTGCGAAGCGAAACCGAGGAGCTGGATGGAAGCAGTGGCTTCTTTCCTGCATCAAGTTCCGCCATGTATTCCTTGATAACTTTTAGCGGTAGATACTGATCTCTTTGCAGAGTGAGAACGATTCTGAGTCTTTCAATTTGCGTTTCTGAATACTTGCGATAACCGGCATCTGTTCTCTCCGGTGTTACAAGGCCTTGGTCTTCCAGGAATCGAAGCTTCGAAGGAGATAGGTCACCGAACTCTGGTTTGAGGACGGTGAGCACCTGTCCAATCGTGTAGAGCTTTCGGTGATCCTGGAGCTTGCGAACTGCATTCTCCATTTAGCGATCCTTTTCTGAACTATAGAAGGTTAGTCGAAATTTACCAATCATGATTTCCATGCCGTTAATTAGCCTTTGGCGATCAACTCTTTTGGAATCAACATAGGTACCATTCATCGAACCCTGGTCAGCGACATAAAAGACGGAACCCTCACGCTGAAACTTTGCGTGTCTACGTGAGACTGTCACATCATCAAGAAAAATGTCTGCATCAGGGTGGCGACCTGCGACCGTAAGGTCCTGATCGAGAAGAAACCGAGAGCCTGTTCCAGGACCGCGATGAACAATTAGCAACGCGGATGAGGCTGGCAAAGCGGCCAGAGCCAAAGTTTCTTCTTGAGAGAGTGTGGGAACAGCTCCCGAAAGGATGTCGGAGGAGAACTTGGCGGTATCTTCGCCGCTGGCATCTTTGGACATTCAGCCTCCCCTAGAGACTAAATGCTAGAGGATTTTCCCCGCTGTTGCGAAATCAGATTTCGTAGCTGGTGGAGGTAGATGAAGCCTGAAAGCCAGTACAAACCAATCCCCCACCAGGCAAAACCCCAAGCCAGCGGCAAAACAAAGAACTCGGCCTGCGGCCAGACATCTGAAAGCAGCATAAGAGGTAGCGCATATAGAAGAGCAAAGGTGCCAGCCTTACCCAGAAAGTGCACTGGCAGTGCCTTGTAACCGAGCTTTCTCAGCGCTGGCAGTCCAAAGAGAATCAGAACATCACGCAGCACCACAACCAGGGCAAACCAGGCTGGAATATTTCCATTGAGAGTCAGTCCAATAAGTGTGGAGAAGATGAACAGCCTGTCAGCTGCTGGATCCAGCATTCGACCAAGTGCAGTCTCCTGATTGAATCTTCTGGCAATTTGCCCATCCAGCCAGTCAGTAAAACTGGCAAAAGCCAAAACTATTAGCGCCCAGAGAAATAGGTCGTTGATCAGGAGAATTAGAAAGACTGGGACCAGTAGCAGCCTCAGGATGCTGAGCATGTTGGGGATGCTCTTTAGCTCCTGGCTTAGACCCATGGCCAAATTCTACTTACCTGACTCCAGAGCGCTTTAGTACCTCGGTCACATTCTTATATTCATTGAACGCGTAGAGGTGAACGTGGTCCACACCAGCCGCAACCAGTGAGCGAATCTGATTGGCAGACCAGTCAATCCCAATTTCTCGGCGCTGCTCAGCACTATCGGCACTTGATAGTAGCTCTACCAACTCCGCTGGCTCTCGTTCTCCAGTCAGCTCAAGAACTCTGCGGAGCCTTGGGAGAGAGACGATTGGCATAAGTCCAGGAATAACTGGAATTCTTATGCCCTTTGCCCTCGCAAGATCCAAAAATTCCAAATAGTCCTCGGAATAGAAGAACAGCTGGCTGATTGCAAAGTCAGCACCTTTTTCCTGCTTCGACAAGAGTGCATCAAGGTCTTGTCGTTCAGTCCCAGATTCTGGATGGCCGTTTGGAAATGCTGCGACCGCAACACTTTGTGCTCCGCCGAGGGAGCGGATTAGATCCACTAATTGATCCGCTTGATAGAGCTCGTCAGATTGAGGCCTATGTCCTGGCGGCAAATCACCTCGTAGAGCTAGGAAATCCCGGATGCCCTCACTTAGAAACTCCTCGATGAGTTCTTTAGCTTCACTTCTCTTAGTTCCAACGCACGTTAGATGGGCAAGAGGTTTAGCGCTGGAGTTACCACGAATGAACTTCAACACTTGAAGTGAGTTTTTAGTGCTGGAACCCCCCGCTCCGAATGTCACAGAGATGAACTCTGGATCAAGTTCGGAAAGTTTGATGATTGCATTTTCTAGAGCGCTGGAATCGGAAGGATCCCTGGGGGGATAAACCTCGAATGAGACCTTCACGCCAACTACCTTCCGTTTCTTCGCCTTTCGGGGCCCCGGTCTTGGCGTTAGCAACACAATAATAGCCAGCCCGCTACAGTATTGGCATGGAGCTAATCGTTGCCAATCATCCACTCATTTCACACAAAGTCACACTCCTGCGAGACAAATCAACCCCGAGTGCACAATTCCGCCAGCTGGTGGAAGAACTAGTGACTCTTCTCACCTTTGAGGCAACGAAAAATCTAAAGACTGAATCCGTGGAGGTTGAAACACCCCTGACAAAGACGCAGGGTCATCACTTGGCTAAGCCGACTCCCCTGATTATTCCTATTCTTCGCGCAGGGCTGGGAATGCTCGGTGGAATAACCAAGCTTCTTCCCGATGCTGAGGTTGGCTTCTTGGGCATCAAACGCAATGAGGAAACACTTCAGCCCGTTACCTATGCGAACAGGCTCCCTGACCGACTTGATGGACGAGAAGTCTTTCTAATCGATCCAATGCTTGCTACTGGCGGAACGCTGATTGATTCCTTGGACTACGCATTTGATCGAGGTGCAACCGCCGCCACATGCATATGTCTACTCGGAGCGCCTGAGGGCATTGCCGCAGTGAAGGAACATCTCGAAAATAAATGGCCCAACAAGAGTGTTGCAATCCACCTAGCTGCTCTAGATGAAAAGCTCAATGAGATTGGCTATATCATTCCAGGTCTTGGCGATGCAGGTGATCGGCTCTATGGAAACTCGGGCGGAAACTAGCTTTCTGCCGAAATTCTCTTCTTTGCGGAAGCTTGCCTAGCCCGGACATTGGCATCGAGTTCAACCTTGCGGATTCGAATTGCCTCTGGAGTAACCTCAACACACTCGTCTTCCCTGGCAAATTCCAGACTTTCCTCAAGAGATAGTTTCTTCGGTGGGGTAAGTCCAACAAAGCTGTCAGCAGACGCAGCTCGCATGTTCGTCAGCTGCTTCTCCTTGGTGATGTTGATATCCATATCCTCAGGTCTTGAGTTTTCGCCCACGACCATCCCTGCATAGACCTCGCTGGTCGGTTCGACAAAGAATGACCCACGCTCCTGCAGCGCAATCATGGCAAAGGGTGTTGCCACGCCAGCTCGGTCTGCAACCAGAGATCCATTTTGTCTGCTGACTATGTCTCCAGCCCATGGTTCGTAACCCGCGGCAAGAGCATTAGCAATTCCACTTCCCTTGGTCGTGGTCAGGAACTCGGTTCTAAAGCCAATCAATCCTCTCGATGGAACCTTGAATTCCATGCGAACCCAGCCAGTTCCATGGTTAATCAGATTGACCATTCTTCCCTTGCGGGCTGCTAGCAGCTGAGTCACGGCGCCAAGAAATTCCTCTGGAGTATCGATTGTCAAATCCTCGAAGGGTTCGTGTGTCTTGCCGTCAATTGTCTTTGTCACAACCTGTGGCTTACCAACAGTTAGCTCATATCCTTCGCGGCGCATCTGTTCGACCAAGATGGCAAGAGCGAGTTCACCTCTTCCTTGAACTTCCCAGGCATCGGGCCTGCCCGTTGGGAGAACTTTGATTGAAACATTTCCAACCAGCTCTCGATCAAGTCTTTCTTTTACAAGACGAGCGGTTACCTTAGCCCCTTTAACTCGACCAGCCATCGGGGAAGTGTTGATTCCAATGGTCATCGAGATGGCAGGTTCGTCAACTTTAATCAGCGGCAGGGGCCGAACATCATTTGGATCGCAAAGTGATTCACCGATTGTGATCTCTTCAATTCCCGCAACGGCAACAATGTCACCTGGCCCAGCCTTTTCAATTGGATGACGATCCAAAGCCTTGGTTCCTAGAAGCTCGGTGACCTTTACCTGCTGAGTTGTTCCATCCTGACGAACCCAGGCAACCTGCTGACCCTTTTTGATTTCACCGTTGAAAATTCTGATGAGTGCGAGTCGACCAAGAAATGGCGATGCGTCGAGATTTGTCACATGTGCTTGGAGCGGAGCACCTTCTTCGAAAGATGGTGCTGGCACATACTTCAAAATAGTCTCAAAAAGCGCCTCAAGATTGTCGGCATCAGGGAGTGTGCCATCAGCAGGCTTATTCAGTGAAGCTCTGCCAGCTCGACCGGATGCGTAGATGACTGGAAGTTCCAATATGGAATCAACATCCAGGTCGGGAACAGTGTCATGAAGATCAGATGCAAGTCCTAGAAGTAGGTCGTGACTTTCCTCAACGACCTCATCGATTCGAGCATCTGGTCGGTCGGTTTTGTTCACGACCAGAATCACCGGCAGCTTAGCCTCCAATGCCTTACGCAAAACAAATCGCGTCTGCGGAAGCGGTCCCTCAGAGGCATCCACCAGCAGCACGACGCCGTCAACCATCGAGAGTCCGCGCTCTACTTCACCACCAAAGTCAGCGTGACCTGGAGTATCAATGACATTGATTGTGATTGTTTTGCCACCTGCTGCGGGTCCCGAGTAGGTCACAGTTGTGTTCTTGGCCAGGATAGTGATGCCCTTTTCCTTCTCCAGATCCCCAGAATCCAAGACTCTTTCCGCTACTGCGGCGTGTGCGGAAAAGGCACCCGTCTGGCGGAGCATGGCATCGACCAGAGTGGTCTTGCCGTGGTCGACGTGCGCAACAATCGCGACGTTTCTAAGTTCTTCGTTTGAGGCCATGGGAAATTTCTTAAATTGAGAAGGGCAAAGCTAAAGTCTAGAGGGCGGTG
>CAYZRV010000002.1:0-119166 GCA_964480885.1 uncultured Aquiluna sp.
GAGGAGATTGACTAATGGCTGAAGAAAAAAAGCCAGCTGCTAAGAAGCCTGCTGCTAAGAAGCCTGCTGCAAAACCTGCTGCCAAAAAGCCGGCTGCTGCTAAGACACCAGCGGCCAAGGCACCAGCCAAGAAACCAGCGGCTAAGCCTGCTGTCGATGCTGCTGTTGAAGCTCCGGCCGAAAAGCCAGCTGCTAAGGCAAAAGCCAAGCCAGCTGCAAAGAAGGCCAAGCCTGTCAAGGAGAAGTCGGCAATCCTGCGTCTTCACCACCTTCGTCCTGCAAAGGGTGCGAAGAAGGAGAAGACCAGAAAGGGTCTCGGTGAGGGATCTAAGGGTAAGACTGCCGGTCGCGGTACCAAGGGAACCGGCGCTCGCACCACCACCCGCGTTGGATTCCAAGGTGGCGGCGTGAACCTAGTGATGAGAACTCCTAAGCTGCACGGATTCAAGAACCCCTTCAAGGTTGAATACCAGGTGGTAAACCTCAGCAAGCTCGGAGAGCTCTACCCAAGCGGTGGCAAGGTCACCGTTCCTGACCTAGTGACTAAGGGTGCTGTCCGCAAGGGCCAGCCTGTCAAGGTCCTGGGCAATGGAGACGTCTCCGTTAAGCTGGAGGTCGTTGTCGACAAGGTATCCGAGTCGGCCAAGACCAAGATTGAAGCTGCCGGCGGCAGCGTCAACGGCTAGCTAGCCGCAAGGGAGGTGCAGGGTGTTTCAGGCAATAGTTAGGGCGTTTAGGACGCCAGATCTTCGCAGGAAGCTAGCTTTCACGCTGGGCTTGATTGCGGTTTTCCGACTGGGCTCGTTCATCCCTGCCCCAAACGTGGACTACACCAATGTCCAGCAGTGTTTGGCTCAGACTCAAACGACATCAGGTCTGTATGAGCTGGTAAACCTGTTCTCCGGTGGAGCGCTACTGCAACTTTCGATCTTTGCCCTGGGCATCATGCCCTACATCACCGCGTCGATCATCACTCAGCTTTTGAGAGTGGTTATCCCTCGCTTTGAGACTTTGTATAAGGAAGGTGCTTCAGGACAGGGCAAGCTAACCCAGTACACCCGTTACCTAACCATTGCTCTTGCGCTGCTGCAGTCCACCACCTTGGTGACTGTCGCTCGACAGGGTGCTTTGTTTGGTGCGGACTGCACCCTGCCAATCCTGGTCAACACTGACCCGCTCGCAATCACCCTGATGGTGATGACCATGACTGCCGGAACTGGTTTGATTATGTGGCTAGGTGAGCTAATCACTGAGCGCGGTGTTGGTAATGGAATGTCACTTCTAATCTTCACCTCTATCGCCTCAACTTTCCCAGCCTCACTGCTGCAGATTCTGCAGACGAGAACAATTGAAATTTTCGTCATCGTGATGGCCGTTGGTTTCCTAGTAGTGGCACTGGTTGTTTTGGTAGAAGAGTCCCAGCGAAGAATTCCTGTGCAGTATGCAAAGAGAATGGTTGGCCGCAAGGCATATGGTGGTCAGTCGACCTACATTCCGGTGAAGGTAAACACAGCTGGTGTTATCCCAGTGATCTTCGCTTCCTCAATGCTTTATCTTCCAGCCCTGCTAGCGCAGTTCAACCAGCCGGATCCAACCACCGGTCAGGTTGCACCTTGGGTGACATTCATCTCGACCTATCTGACCAATGGTGATCACCCGGTTTACATGGCGCTTTACTTTGCTTTGATCGTTGGATTCACCTACTTCTATGTTGCAATCACCTTGAACCCTGAGGAAATCAGCGACAACATGAAGAAATACGGGGGCTTCATTCCTGGTATTCGTGCCGGTCGTCCAACCACCGAGTATCTCGAGTATGTGATCTCAAGAATCACTGCCCCTGGTGCAATCTACCTGGGTCTTATCGCTCTGATTCCACTGGTTGCCTTTAGTGCAATTGGAACCAACCAGAACTTCCCATTCGGTGGAACTTCGATTCTGATCATCGTGGGTGTTGGTCTTCAGACTGTGAAGCAGATCAACGCTCAGATGGAACAGCGTAATTACGAGGGTCTACTGCGGTGATTCGGCTACTCCTGATCGGCCCACCTGGTGCCGGGAAGGGAACCCAGGCAGCTCAACTTGCTCAGCACTTTGAGATTCCAGCCATTTCCACCGGCGACATCTTCAGAGAGAACGTAAGAAACGAAACCCCCCTGGGACTTGAGGCCAAAGCCTTCATGGACCGCGGTGAATATGTTCCCGATTCACTGACCAATGCTCTAGTGAGAGACAGACTGAACCAGCAGGATGCAATCATTGGGTTTCTGTTAGATGGCTTCCCGAGAACAATTGATCAGGTCACCGAGCTGGATTACATTCTGGATGAGAGCGGTAAGAAGCTGGATGTAGTCGTTCAGCTCACTGCTGATGGAGAAGAACTACTTAGAAGACTCTCTGGAAGAGCAATTGAGCAGGGCCGAAGTGATGACACACCAGAGGTAATTAAGCGCAGACTCAATGTCTATGAGGAGCAAACCGCTCCACTGATTGATGTCTATGCATCACGAGGTCTCGTTGCAAAAATTGATGGCCTTGGAGATATTGCAGAGGTAACCTCACGCATCATCGAAGCTCTTGATGCTCGTGGATTTACTAGATGAGAAAAAACCTAAAACTAAAATCTGACGATGACATTCGCAAAATGCGAATCGCGGGTTTGCTGACGTCCAAAGCACTCAAGGCGGTAAAAGAAGCAGTCAGACCAGGGATCACAACTTTGCAGCTAGATGCGATTGCTGAAAAAACAATTCGTGATGGCGGAGGTATTCCCAACTTCCAACTGGTGCCTGGTTACTATCACACAATCTGCGCATCAATAAACACTGAAGTGGTCCACGGAATCCCCAGCAATCGAGAACTCAAAGCTGGTGATCTTCTCTCGATTGACTGCGGTGCCGAGGTTGATGGTTGGAATGGCGACAGTGCATTTTCAATCGTTGTTCCAGGGGATGTATCAGATCTAGCAAAGCAGAGGCAAAAACAATCTGATGTTTGCGAAAGCTCTCTGTGGGCTGGGATCGCAGCTTTCGCTACCGGTAGCAGACTCAATGATGTTGGAATAGCTGTCGAGAAATACATCAAATCTCAAGGACCCTACGGCATCCTGCGAGAATACATTGGCCACGGAGTCGGTCGGTCAATGCACGAGGATCCAGCTGTTTTCAACTACAAAACCAAAGACCCAGGTCCAAGAATTGAAGCTGGACTGTGTATTGCGATTGAGCCCATGATTACAGCAGGAGACCAGGCGACTTTTATTCAGGATGACGACTGGACTGTTGAGACGATGGACGGCTCAGACGGGGCTCACTGGGAGCACACCGTCGCCCGCCACAGCTCCGGCATCTGGGTTTTGACCGCCGAAGATGGCGGAAAAGCAGGCCTGGCCCCGTTCGGGATAGAGCCCGTTCCCCTGGACTAGTGGGGGCTAGCATTGGGGCCTAAAAACCCCTAGGATTGACCCTTGGCGTTTCTGACGTGAAAACCCTTAGCTAAATTCTGAGGTTTTTTCATGTTTGGGACACCGCTAGTAGTGAAGTGAGTATGGCCAACAAAGACGGCGTAATCGAGATCGAAGGTACGGTCAAAGAGGCTCTTCCGAACGCAATGTTCAGAGTGGAATTGACCAATGGACATCTTGTCCTTGCCCACATCTCGGGAAAAATGCGACAGCACTACATCCGCATCCTCCCAGAGGATCGTGTGATTGTAGAGCTCTCCACTTACGACCTGACTCGCGGCCGAATCATTTACCGCTACAAATAAAAAGGATAGGGACATGAAGGTAAGAGCATCTCTCAAGTCACTGAAGGACAAGCCGGGTTCAGTGGTAGTTCGTCGTAAGGGTAAGACCTACGTGATCAACAAGAAGAACCCAAAGTTCAAGGCTCGTCAGGGCTAACACAACTAAACAAACCAGGGCAATTCAAAGCGAAAGCTAACCCTCGGTAGAAGGCCGAGGCCTCATCCGCCAGATGAGGAATGAATTGCTGAAGACCTTCTTATTACACAAGGAGAATTCCTTATGGCACGTATAGCAGGAGTTGATATCCCTCGCGAAAAGCGAGTGGTTATTGCACTCACTTACATCTACGGAATCGGACGCACTCGCTCCAGCGAGATTCTTAAGAGCACCTCGATTTCCGAAAACATCAGAGTCAAGGACCTAACTGACGACCAGCTGGTCGCACTCCGTGACTCGATTGAAAAGAACTTCAAGGTCGAAGGAGATCTTCGTCGTGAGGTTGCAGCCGACATTCGCCGCAAGGTTGAAATCGGTTCCTACCAAGGAATTCGCCACCGCAAGGGACTTCCAGTCCGCGGTCAGCGCACCAAGACCAACGCTCGCACTCGCAAGGGTCCAAAGCGAACAGTAGCCGGCAAGAAAGTAGCAACCCGCTAGCCGCGGATTGATTAGGAGATAGAGATATGGCAGCCCCTAAAGCAACTGCGGCAAAAGCAACAACAGCGGCCGCGAAGAAGCCAAGACGTAAAGAGAAGAAGAACGTCCCAACTGGTCAGGCACACATCCGCTCGACCTTTAACAACACCATCATCACCATCACAGACCCAACTGGAGCAGTTATCTCCTGGTCATCAGCTGGCGATGTTGGATTCAAGGGATCGAGAAAGTCCACCCCATTCGCCGCACAGCTTGCTGCTGAGAACGCAGCTCGCAAGGCTCAGGAGCACGGCCTCAAGAAGGTCGATGTTTTTGTCAAGGGCCCAGGCTCTGGTCGTGAGACAGCCATTCGTTCACTGCAGGCTGCTGGCCTGGAGGTCGGTTCAATTGCAGATGTCACACCACAAGCCCACAACGGTTGCCGCCCTCCCAAGCGTCGCCGTGTCTAACTAAAACTTAAAAGCAACTAGCCCCTAGGGGCCAACCCGACGAGTATCAAATAGCGGGTACTCAGACGAAAGGAAATAAATAGTGCTAATTGCACAGCGCCCAACCCTGCACGAAGAAGTAGTCAGCGAAACCCGTTCCCGTTTCATTTTGGATCCACTGGAACCAGGATTTGGTTACACCCTCGGCAACTCGCTTCGCCGAACCCTGCTGTCATCCATCCCAGGTGCAGCGGTCACCAACATTCGCGTTGCGGGTGTAAGCCACGAGTTCTCCACCGTCGAAGGTGTCAAGGAAGACGTGGTTGAGCTGATCCTGAACATCAAGGAACTGGTTGTTTCCTCAGAGCACGATGCTCCTGTGGTAGCTCACCTTTCCAAGTCAACCGCTGGTCCTGTGACCGCTGCTGACATTCAGGTTCCTGCCGGTGTTGAGGTTCACAACCCAGACTTAGTGCTCGCTCACATCACCTCCAACGGAAAGCTGGAGATTGAGTTCATCATTGAGCGTGGTCGTGGTTATGTGCAGGCAAGCCAGAACCGTAACCCTGATGCAGAAGCTGGCGTGATTCCTGTTGACTCCATCTACTCTCCAGTTCTTCGCGTTGCCTACCGAGTTGAGGCAACTCGTGCCGGTGAGTTCACCAACTTCGACAAGCTGATTATTGATGTTGAGACCAAGCCATCAACGAAGCCTAGAGACGCTGTTGCTTCGGCTGGTGCAACTCTGGTTGAGCTCTTCGGACTGGCCAAGGAGCTAAACGTTGAGGCTGAGGGTATTGAGATTGGCCCTGCTCCAGTTGAGATGGCAGCTTCCAACGAGCTATCAACTCCGATTGAGGACCTTGACCTAACAGTTCGCTCTTACAACTGCCTAAAGCGTGAAGGCATCAACACTGTTGCCGAGCTAATTGCTCTAAGCGAAGACCAGTTGATGAACATTCGCAACTTTGGTTCTAAGTCTGTTGACGAGGTCCGCGACAAGCTTGCCAGCCTTGGACTTAGATTCAAGGATGCAGTTCCAGGATTTGACTCCGCTTACTTCGGTGGCGGATACGACGACGACCAGATCTAGTAGGTGAGGAGAAACTAATGCCTACCCCAACAAAGGGACCACGTCTCGGAGGCGGACCAGCCCACGAGCGACTAATGCTCAACAACATGGCGACTTCGCTGTTCAAGCACGGCAAGATCCAGACCACCGAGACCAGAGCCAAGCGCTTGCGTCCTGTGGCTGAGCGTCTAATCACCTTCGCAAAGCGCGGTGATCTAGCTTCTCGCCGTCGCGTTATGCAGCAGGTTCTGGACAAGTCCGTAGTCCACACCCTATTCACCGAGATTGCTCCGCTGGTGAATGATCGCCAGGGCGGCTACACCAGAATCGTAAAGCTCGGCTACCGCAAGGGTGACAATGCACCGATGGCACTAATTGAGTTGGTTCTAGAGCCAGTCAATCCAAAGCCACGCAACAACAAGGTCAAGTTGACCAACAATGTTGCAACTGCAGCTGGCGCAACTGCGGCAGAGACTGCAGCCGAGGCACCTGTCGAGGAGGCAGTAGCTGAAGCGCCAGCGGTTGAAGAAACTACTGTTGAAGAGACAGTGGTTGCCGAGGAAGCACCTGTGGCTGAAGAGGCGACCGCAGAGGCTGTTGCTGAAGAAGCGCCAGCAGCTGAAGAGAAGTCCGAATAGGAAAATATTCAATGAGCATGCCCGCTGGATCTTCCGGCGGGCTTACTCGTTTTCGGATTGATCTTGCCTATGACGGTACTGATTTTGCAGGCTGGGCCAAACAACCAAATCTGAGAACTGTCCAGGGTGAATTGCTGAGTGCGCTTATTCAAATCTTTGGAAAGACAGATGATGACTTTGGCATGAGAGTTGGTGGAAGGACCGATGCTGGCGTTCACGCCGATCACCAGGTCTGCCACATTGACATCTCGCAGCTTCAGCTCAAGAGACTCGGAAGAAATCCACTCTCTCCAAAAAGATTGAACTCGCTGCTGCCTGACGACATGGCGGTTCTGAAAGTCTCAAAGCCACCACAGGGTTTTGATGCGAGATTCTCTGCCATTGGCAGGAGCTATGAGTATTCAATCAGCGATGCAGAGACTGCTCCGAATCCGAAACAAACCCGCTACACCCTCTCCTATCCCAAATCACTCGACGTTGAGAAGATGAATGCCGCAGCTAAAAAACTCATAGGCCTCAAGGACTTTGGTGCTTTTTGTAAACCAAGGCCAGGGGCAACCACAATCCGAGAGCTAAGAAAGCTGCAGGCTAGGAGAACTAGAGACGGCAGAATCTTGATTGAAGTTGCTGCGGATGCTTTCTGCCACAACATGGTTAGGGCGCTGGTGGGTTCGCTGATAGCTGTCGGGGAGGGTCGAATCTCTGTCCAGGAGCTATCTCAGATCCAGAAACAGGCTCAAAGAACCAGTGGATTTAAGGTCGTCGGACCCCAGGGGCTTACCTTGACGGGCATCCACTACCCCTCCGCCAAGTTATTGGCCAAACAGGCTGAAAAAGCCCGAAATATCAGGACTTTGGAGGAAATATCCGTTTGACCAGGGGGCTGAAAACCCCCTAGACTTGCTGCTTGGCTCGGGTTGCCGGCCAGTTTGAAACCGCCATCGCGGAATCACACAAAGAAACTAAGAGGTAATTTAGCGTGCGTACTTATTCGCCCAAGGCCAGTGAGCTCACTCACGAGTGGTTCATCATCGATGCCACCGACGTAGTGCTGGGCAGGCTTGCTAGTCAGGCTGCCGCTTTACTGCGCGGAAAGCACAAGCCAACCTTTGCCGCTCACATGGACAACGGTGACTTCGTAATCATCATCAATGCTGACAAAGTTGCATTGACCGGATCGAAGTTAACCAAGAAGATGGCTTACCGCCACTCAGGTTATCCAGGTGGCTTGACCGCAACCAGCTACGCAGAACTTCTGGACAAGAACCCAGTTCGTGCTGTCGAAAAGGCCATTCGCGGAATGCTGCCTAAGAACTCCCTTGGCGATGCACAGCTTCGCAAGCTAAAGGTTTACGCAGGAAGCGAGCACCCACACGTTGCTCAGCAGCCTAAGACTTTTGTAATTGACCAGATTGCCCAGTAAGGAAAACATCTTGGCTGAAAAAGAAGTAATGACTGAAGAGACCTTCAGCACTGAGAGTGCGCCACAGAAGAAGGTTCGTTCTCGCGGAGCACTTACCCAGAATGGTAACGGCACTGGTCGTCGCAAGGAAGCAGTGGCTCGTGTTCGACTGCTACCCGGAACAGGAAAGATCACTGTCAATGACAGAAAGTTTGAAGACTACTTCCCAAACAAGCTTCACCAGCAGCTAATCACTGACCCTTTCAAGGTTCTTGAGCTGCAGGGAGCATATGACGTAGTTGCCAGGATTGACGGCGGAGGAATCGCAGGTCAGGCCGGAGCGCTTCGTCTAGGAATCTCTCGTGCACTCAACGAGATTGATGCGGACAACAACCGCGCAAGCCTGAAGAAGGCTGGCTATCTGAGTCGCGATTCCCGTGTGGTTGAGCGTAAGAAGGCCGGACTCAAGAAGGCTCGTAAAGCCTCGCAGTTCTCCAAGCGTTAGTCTTTCGCCATGGCCAGGTTGTTTGGCACCGATGGCGTTCGCGGAGTTGCGAATCAGGAAATCTCTGCTGACTTTGCTCTCAAGCTTGCCCAAGCTGCTGCAATTGTTTTGGGTAAGACGTCCCGTGACCGTGGTGAAAGACCCAGGGCGGTCATTGCTAAAGATCCCAGAGTCTCTTCTGACTTCATAGCTTCATCTGTTGCTGCAGGATTGGCAGCTTCTGGAGTCGATGTCTTTGATGCTGGGGTCTTACCAACACCAGCGTGCGCCTATCTGACAGCGGACCTGGATGCTGACTTTGGCGTCATGATTTCTGCCAGCCACAACCCTGCAACTGACAACGGAATCAAGTTCTTTGCCAGAGGTGGAAACAAGCTGGCAGATGAGATTGAAGATCAAATTGAAGCTGAATTTGGTCAGGCTATGTTGCCACTTGGTTCAGCCGTCGGAAAGATTTCAAGATTCTCAGATGCCGAAGACAGATACCTGATTCACCTGCTCGGATCCCTTCGCCACAAACTTGATGGTCTTACTGTCGTGGTTGATTGTGCACACGGTGCCGCCAGTGCCATCTCTCCTCAGGCATTTTCCGATGCTGGTGCCAAGGTCATTGTTATTGGTGCTGACCCGGATGGCAACAACATCAACTCTGGTTATGGCTCCACACACCTAAGTGCTTTGCAGGCTGCTGTAGTTGAACACAAAGCCAATTTGGGAATCGCTCACGATGGTGATGCGGATCGCTGTCTCGCAGTTGATGAGGCTGGTCGAGTAATCGATGGTGACAAGATAATGGCGATACTTGCTATTGCACTTAAATCCAGGGGTGAACTTGCTCGCAACACCTTGGTTGCAACTGTGATGTCAAATCTCGGATTGAGACTTGCAATGAAGCGAGCTGGAATTGAAATGCTCGAGACCGGTGTGGGTGACAGGTATGTTCTCGAGAAGATGCGCGAGGGTGGCTACACGCTCGGGGGCGAACAATCTGGCCACATCATCTTTTCTCAGTTCGCAACTACGGGGGATGGCATCCTCACAGGACTTCAGTTGGCAAGCGAGGTTGCCGCGTCTGGTAAAAAACTGAGTGAATTAGCCTCAGTCATGGATACGTACCCCCAGGTCTTGATCAATGTCTCTGGGGTGGACAAGTCCCGTGTTGACTCCGACGATGAGCTGCGGGAAATTGTTTCGGCTGCAGAGATTGAGCTGGGCGAAAATGGCCGCGTTCTAATGAGAGCCTCAGGCACAGAATCCCTGGTTCGAGTAATGGTTGAAGCTCGCGAGATGGGAGATGCTCAGGGTTGGGCCGAAAGAATTGCCATCAAGGTCGAGCAGCGACTAAAGCTCTAGATTTTCCTGAGCAATACTTTTTCAACTCGATGCTGCTTTCCCTTTTGCATCACAAGTCTTGCTCTTGATCTAGTTGGTTCGATGTTTTCCTTGAGGTTAACCAAATTGATATCGTTCCAAAATCCAGTTGCTCGCTGCATCGCTTGCTCTTCGGTTAGTTCCTTGGTTAGAGGATGGAAGTAGGACTTGGGGTTGGTGAATGCTGTCTCCCAGAGGGTTTTGAATCTCTCCATGTACCACTGCTCAATGTCTGTCGGTTCCGCATCGATATAAATACTGAAATCGAAGTAGTCACTGAGGGCAACCTCCTGGCCAATTGATGGAGGCTGGAGAACGTTGAGGCCCTCAACGATTAGCACGTCTGGATTCTTTATGATCTTCTTTTCACCAGGAATGATGTCATAGCTGAGGTGAGAGTAGACGGGAGCAACTACTTCCTCCTTACCGCTCTTAACATCCGCCACAAACTGCAGAAGTCTTTTTCGGTCATAACTTTCAGGGAAACCCTTGCGATTCATCAGCCCACGTTTTTCGAGCTCAGCATTTGGATAGAGGAAACCATCAGTGGTGATCAGCTCAACATTTGGAATACCATCCCAGCGCTTCATCAACTCCATGAGCAATCTTGAAACGGTTGACTTTCCAACGGCGACAGAACCGGCAACGGCAATAATGAAAGGTGTGCGCTCGGCTCGATCACCAAAATATTCAGCGGTTGATGTGTGCAGGGCCTGTGTTCCCTGGGCGTAGATGCTGAGGAGTTTGCTGACCGGAAGATAGACCTCTTGGACTTCTTGTAAATCTAGAAAATCTCCAAGACCTCTTATGTTCTTAAGTTCGGCTTCAGTCAGCGGGGCGGTTGAGTTAGTAGCTAATTCGGCCCAGTCGGCACGCTCAATTGCGACATAGGGGGAGCGGCTTGATAGCTCTTGGGCTGCACTCACGAGGGCCTATTCTGCCGTAGATTAGCTGTCATGTGTGGAATCGTCGGTTACGTTGGCCCTGGCTCGACGCTAGATGTCTTGCTCGGAGGCCTCAAGAGACTGGAATACCGAGGCTATGACTCGGCGGGGGTTTCAGTAATTGATGGGGGAGTTGGACTTCAGACTCGAAAGCGAGCTGGCAAGCTGAGCGTCCTGGTTGAGGAGCTGGAGCAGCACCCGATTAAGGATGCCCACATTGGAATTGGCCACACCCGCTGGGCCACACACGGGGCTCCGACTGACAGCAATGCTCATCCCCACCTGGGTGGAGATCACCTCAAGCTCTCTCTAATTCACAACGGAATCATCGAAAACTTTGCTGAGCTGAAGGCTGAACTCTTATCCGAGGGGGTGAAATTCTCATCAGAGACTGACAGTGAGGTTGCAGCTCACCTGGTTGCAAGGGAGTTTGAGAAGACCAAGAATCTGGCTTCGGCATTCAGAAATGTAGTGAACAGACTCGAGGGAGCTTTCACCCTTCTATGTATTCACGAGGACCAGAAGGACCTGATCCTGGCTGCTCGCCGAAATTCCCCACTGGTAATCGGTCTTGGTGATGGGGAAAACTTCCTGGGTAGTGACGTGGCAGCGTTTGTTGCTCATACCAAACGTGCTGTCTCGGTTGGTCAAGATGAGATTGTCGAACTAAGAAGAGATTCGGTTCGCGTAACCAGTTTCGACGGTAAAGATGTTCCGCTAAATGAATTCACGGTTGACTGGGATGCTTCGGCTGCTTCAAAGGGCGGTTGGCCATCATTCATGGCAAAAGAAATCGCCGATCAACCTCAGGCTGTTGGTGACACACTGATGGGCAGGCTTTCTTCCGATGGATCGGTCAAGCTTAAGGAATTTGCTGGTCTTGATCGCTTAGCTGAGGTCGAACGAATAATCATCATCGCCTGTGGGACAGCTGCCTATGCGGGAGAAGTTTCCAAGTATGCAATTGAGAAGTGGGCCAAGATTCCAACCAGCGTTGAACTCGCTCACGAGTTTCGTTATCGCGATCCGATTCTTGATGAAAAAACACTTGTGGTTGCAATCTCTCAATCTGGGGAGACCATGGACACACTCATGGCGGTCAGATATGCCAAGGAAAAAGGCGCGAAGGTTCTAGCCATCTGTAACACTCAGGGGGCAACCTTAGCCAGAGAGTCGGATGCAACTTTGTACACCCATGCCGGTCCTGAAGTCGCGGTTGCTTCCACCAAGGCCTTTACCGCTCAAATCACAGCCGGACAGCTGGTTGCTCTCTCGCTTGCCTGGCAGAGAAGCTCTCTGCCTGAGGGTGAGCTTCGTGAGTTGGGCCAAGAACTTCTAAAGCTGCCAAGGCAGGTGGAAGAAGTATTAGCTCGGACCGAATCTGTGAAGAAGCTAGCAAGAGAACTAAAGGACGCCAAGTCAATTCTCTTCCTCGGAAGAAATGTTGGGTTTCCGATTGCTATGGAAGGGGCATTGAAGCTAAAGGAGCTTGCCTACATCCACGCTGAGGGCTTCGCAGCAGGGGAGCTCAAGCACGGACCTATTGCCCTGATTGAACAGGGTCAGCCAGTGATTGTTATCGTCCCATCTCCAAGGGGAAGTGATTCACTGCACCCAAAGGTCATTTCAAACATTCAAGAAATCAAGGCCCGGGGCGCCAGGGTGATTGCTGTCGCCGAAGAGGGTGACAGCCAGGTCGGTCAATATGCAAATGAGGTCTTCTTCATTCCTCAGACCCATCAGTATCTAGCTGCTCAGCTCTCAGTAATACCGCTCCAGGTTTTCGCTGCTGAGTTATCTTCAGCCAAAGGGTTGGATGTTGACCAACCAAGAAACCTTGCCAAGAGTGTGACGGTTGAATAGATGATCTTTGGGATTGGAAGTGATGTTTGCTCAATCTCTAGATTGGAGCAATCACTCTCCCGCACCCCAAGACTCAATGAACGATTGTTTCATCCCAATGAGATAGGTCTTTCACATCAGTCACTTGCCGCAAGGTTTGCTGCGAAGGAAGCAATTACCAAGGCAATCGGTGACCCAAAGGTTCTAACTTTCAACGAGGTTGAGATAACCAAGGATGCCCTTGGGAAACCCTCTGTTGAATTTCATCTCGGCACCAAAGAAAGAATTCAAGGCTATGGAGATCTAACCTTCCACATCTCTCTGGCTCACGATGCTGGGGTGGCGATGGCAACGGTTGTGGTGGAGAGCAGATAGATGAGAATCATCCAGGTTGATCTTGCCGCTATTCGCCACAACTATCAGCTTCTGAAGCAAACCGTTGCCCCAAGCAAAGTAATGGCGGTTGTCAAAGCAAATGCCTATGGCCACGGGATGCTAGAGGTTGCTAAAGCTCTGGAAGCAGCTGGAGTCGACGCCCTTGGTGTTGCCGACATGCACGAAGCACTAACCCTCAGAAGAGAAGGCATCAAGTCTCGAGTGCTTGCCTGGATTGTGCAGCCAGAAGATCTTGATATTGCGGGAGACTTTGGAATTGAGGTCGGCATCTCGACATTTGGTCAATTGAAGAAAGCAACTGCAAAAAATATCCTTCACATAAAAGTTGACACCGGGCTTGGCAGAAATGGCTTTGCAGAGGCTGATTGGGAAGAACTAATCGCGCAGCTCAAGGGCAAAGATAATTTGACTGGTGTTTTTTCACATCTGTCTAATACCTCAGAGTTTGAAGATAAAAAGCAGCATGAGAGATTTGAACAATTCTTGAAAATGGCTCAGAGCGAGGGCATCACCTTTTCCGAAAGACATTTGGCAGCCTCTGCCGGAGCACTCAGTTATCCCACCATGCGATACGAGATGGTCAGGTGTGGAATTGCTGTCTATGGCCTCAATCCTTTTGAGGATCGAAATTCCGGCCTAGCTTTGCGCCCAGCAATGCGGGTGACTGCCGAGCTGGTCAATTGCAAGCAGGTTCCAGCAGGCCATGGAGTTTCTTACGGTTATAAACACAGGACAGAGAGAGCAACAACGCTGGGTCTTGTTCCGTTTGGCTACGCCGAGGGAATGCCTCGGATTTCAGTTGGTCACAAAGTTCTAATCTCAGGAAAGCGCTATCCGGTGGTCGGCAGAGTCGCGATGGATCAGTTTGTAGTTGATCTGGGCGGGGATGTCTACCCTGCCGGTGAAGAGGTCGTTATTTTTGGCTCTTCTGGAGAGCCTTCAGCGGAGGAGCTAGGCTCTTCGGCTCAGACCATCAACTACGAAATAGTCACCAGGATTGGCGGAAGAGCCAATCGGGTTTATGTAAATCGATGATTTTGACAATTCGCTCCTCCGATGAAATGGAAGAGCTCGGAGAAAAACTGGCCAGGCTGCTACTGCCGGGAGATTTGGTGCTGCTTGCAGGTCCATTGGGTGCTGGAAAAACCACTTTGACTCGGGGGATAGGCAAAGGGCTAGCAGCCGAAGGGACCATTCAATCACCCACTTTTGTTTTAGCCAGGACCCACAAGACTTCGAAGGGAAAGCTTGTTCACGTCGACGCCTACCGACTCTCATCAGCACTAGAACTGGACGACCTAGACATCGACTTCGAGAACTCAATTGTGATTGTTGAGTGGGCGAGAGATTACCTCGATGGCTTTTTTGACAACTACCTCACCGTCGCGATTGATCGAAGTAGTGCAGATGATGCTAGGTCAGTCGACATTACTTTTTCTGGGCCAAGGTGGGAGGGGGTGTCTCTTGCTTCTATCAATTGATACCTCAGCTGGAACGTCGGCAGCAGTTTCTACTAGCAGCGACTCGTTCTTTGTCGCTTTTGATGACCCATTCGGACATGCGGAGAATGTCGGAACCGCAATCACTCAAGCCCTCGCCGACGCTCAAGCAACGGTCAAGGATCTAACTGCGATTGCTGTGGGGCGAGGGCCTGCTCCCTACACCGGGCTCAGGGTTGGTATGGCTGCTGCCACCTCATTAGCCAAAGCTCTTGGAATACCTCTATATGGAGTCATGACCCTGGATGCCATTGCTCATAGCCAAGGACCGGGCCCTTTGCTCGTGGTTACAGACGCCAAGAGGCGTGAGCTGTTTGCTGCCACCTACCTCAATGGAATCCGAACGTCAGGACCGATGCTTCTTGTTCCGGATGAATTACCTGGCTTTTCAGAGTTCAAGGTGGTTCAGAGCAGTTGTGACGCAAAGCAGGTCGGGAACTTTGCGCTGAGTGCCCTCAACGATGGACTAGACCTCAAAGACGTAACACCCATCTATCTTCGCTCACCTGATGTCACGCCCTCACCTGGAAAGAAGGTGAGCGGCTAATGGAGTTGAGGAAACTAACCGATGCGGATATCGAAGAGGTCATGCAGCTGGAGAGGGCTCTTTTTGAAAAAGAAGCCTGGAGCAAGAAGACTATGCTTTCTGAATTCTCTGCTCCGCACTCTCACTACATAGGGTTGTTTGATACCTCTCTGGTTGGTTACGCGGGCCTGAGGCTTTTGCCATCAGATTATTCAGCCGACATCACAACAATTGGTGTGAACCCCGAGCACCAGGGACTGGGCCATGGAAGAACTCTGGTTAATGCGCTTGTCTCCCACGCAAAAAGACAGGGAGCGGAAAAGATATTTCTCGAAGTGAAAAGGTCAAACGAAAAGGCAATTGAGCTCTACAAGAGATTTGGCTTTGAGCAGATTGACATTCGCAAGAACTACTACCAGCCATCTGGTGAGGATGCGATTGTCATGCAGCTTGAGATTAGTCAGCCAGTTGTGTTGGGAATTGAGAGCTCCTGCGATGAAACAGGGGTTGGAATAGTGCGTGGCAATCGTCTGCTTGCTAATGCGCTTCACTCATCAATGGATGAGCATTCCAAGTATGGAGGAGTGGTGCCAGAGGTTGCAGCGAGAGCTCACCTCGAGGCTCTCTCGCCAACCCTCGATAAGGCTCTGGCTGAAGCGGGAATCTCAATGGATCAGGTCGATGCCATTGCAGTTGCCAACGGGCCGGGATTGGCTGGAGCACTGATGGTTGGGATTGGGGCCGCCAAGGGTTTGGCAGTGGCCAGCGGCAAGCCGATTTATGCGGTTAACCATCTAGTTGGTCACGTCGGGGCAGATGTTCTAGAGCGGGGTGCCGTAGAGCTTCCGACCATTGCACTCCTAGTCTCCGGTGGTCACACATCTCTGCTACTCGTTAGGGATCTTCTCGAAGATGTTGAGCTCCTTGGAGAAACAATTGATGATGCAGCGGGGGAGGCCTTCGATAAGGTTGCTCGAGTTTTGGGTCTTCCCTATCCCGGTGGTCCGCAGATTGATAAGCAGGCTATAACTGGAAATCCAACAGCGATTCGTTTCCCCAGGGGTTTGATGCTTCCCAAGGATTTGGAAAAACACAAATACAACTTCTCTTTCTCGGGATTGAAGACAGCAGTTGCTCGCCACGTCGAGAAGGCAGAAGCAGACGGGACGGAGATTTCTGTTCCTGACGTTGCTGCAAGTTTTCGAGAGGCAGTAATTGATGTTCTGCTCACTAAAGCACTATGGGCCTGCGAGGAGTTCCAAATTCCTAGGCTTCTTCTTGGTGGTGGTGTTGTTGCCAACGCAAGGCTTAGGGAAGAGGCCAAGCGAAGATGCGATGCTCTTGGGATTGAGTTGCGCATCCCAAGATTTAGTCTTTGCACCGATAACGGTGCAATGATTGCAGCCCTTGGAGCCCAGCTAATAATGTCTGGAAGACCAGCCAGTGGTCTAGGTTTTGGTGCAGACTCCACCCTTCCAGTCACAACGGTTCAGACTCTCTAGCTTTTCCCAGCCTTCTCCCTTACTGCCCACAGCTTGCGGTGCTTAGCTGGCAAAGCATAGAAAGCGAAAGGTATTAAATGTCAGATAGCAGTGCAGCGGAACCAGTCAAGTCCGAAAGGGCAAAGTTTGACTTCAAGTCCTTAAACACCTTGGCGGTGGTGTCCTTGGCATCGGCAGTCTCGGGAGTCGGAGCTTTGATGGCGGTAATTACAGGTCATATTTCCCTGGCCCAGATTAAGAGCTCAGGGGAGTCCGGTCGGTCCATGGCCCTGATCGGCCTGGTTCTTGGATATATAGGTATTTTCCTGGGGATTATTTTTGTGATTGGGGCAGTTGTATCAACTGCACTAGTCTTCTCCGACTTATCTGGACTCCAGACGGATAGGTGGGGGTGGATCGATTCCCCCTGGGAATATGACGGCTTCATGGAGCATCGAGGTCGTTAGCCAAAGCTAGAAGAGCCATCTAGCAAACCGGCCTAGACAAGTGCTTTTTACGGGCGCTGCCCCTCTGTCGAATTATCCAGGAGGGCAGCGCCCTACCAATTCCGGGGTTTTCGACCCTCTAGCACTCGCCTTGACTGAGTGCTAATTTCCCCCTAAAGTTTTCCTAGCACTCGGCAATCGAGTCTGCTAAACCCCAATCTTTAGTAAAGAAGAGGTCAAAGTGTCGGTTTCTATCAAGCCACTCGAAGATCGAATTGTTGTCCGCCCAGTCGAGGCCGAGCAGGTAACTGCGTCCGGCCTGGTCATTCCTGACACCGCCAAGGAGAAGCCTCAGGAGGCTGAGGTTGTAGCAGTTGGTCCTGGTCGCTTTAGCGAAGAGGGTGACCGCATCCCGATGGATGTCAAGGTCGGCGACCGTGTTGTCTTCTCGAAGTATGGTGGCACTGAGCTGAAGTATGACGGACAGGAATTCCTGGTTCTGTCTGCTCGCGATGTGTTAGCAATCATTGAGCGATAACCAAAGACAATTGAACGGCCCGGTAACCCCGGGCCGTTTCGCTTTTTCTCCTAAGCTACTTCGGTGAAGCAAAGATCCGACTCTTCTGTCGGTTTGCTCTATGGGTTATCCGCGTATCTAATCTGGGGATCTTTTCCACTCATCATCGTCGCCGCATCGTTCGCTAATCCATTTGAAGTTGTTGTTTGGCGAATAGTTTTTGGATTTTTGTTTGCAGCGGTCTTGGTCAGCATTGTTGGTGGTTGGAAAGGAATACTCCAGCTGGTGCAATCTCCTAAAAAAATGAAATGGGTTTCAGTTGCCGCCCTTTTCATCTTTATTAATTGGACTGTTTATGTTGTAGCCGTTGCTACTGGCAACGTCATTGAAACTTCTCTGGGCTATTTCATCAACCCACTGGTGACCGTTCTGTTTGCGGTATTGCTACTTAAAGAAAGACTCAGAAAGACGCAGTGGGTTGCACTCGGTATTGGTGCTGTTGCTGTTTTAGTCCTCACCTTTGATTATGGAAGACTTCCCTGGATTGCTCTAGCTCTTGCAATTAGTTTCGGAACCTATTCACTGGCCAAAAATAAGGTTGGGAAAAAGATTCCTGCGCTTCAGAGCTTCACTATTGAATCTGGTCTAGTCCTGCCCTTCGCGCTAGTGCAGCTGTGGATTGTGGCTCAGTTTGCACCGATCATGCTCTTCAGTGGGCCGGTGGAAACCACAATCCTGGTTGGTTTTGGAATTCTGACTGCCATTCCGCTGATTCTCTTCGGAGCTGCGGCTTCGAGAGTTCCACTTTCCACTATCGGCTTTATTCAATATCTGACACCGACCATTCAGTTCTCAGTGGGCTTTTTTATATTCGGTGAGCCAATGCCACTAGTTCGATGGATCGGTTTCGGCCTGGTCTGGATTTCGCTTGCCATCTTGACAATCGATGCCCTTAAGAGAAAACGTCCTGATTTGCCGATTGTTGAGCAAAGCTAAATTAGAAATCTAATTGTTATTTAGTTGTGAAAAACACTTTTATCTGACTAAAACCGCTGTATTAAGTAGCAAATACTTCGGATTTCGCAGAATTAGGGCACAAAAATTGCCAATCCCTAGGCGGAATACCCCCTCATGCCCAATATTTCTAGGGGATTACAATGCCTGCAAATTATGCTTTACCTAGCAATGCGGGCCCTCCAGCCCGCATTCGCACTTATAAATTGCAATTGCAAGGAGAAACAATGACCGTATTGGAGAATGGGTCACCTTTCGTGAAGGCACTGGCAGCGGCGGGAGTCGTTGCACTGGCCCTCACCGGCTGCGCTGCAGCTGAAGAAGAGACCCCAGCAGAGACTGAGTCTGCTGCTGAAGAGACCCCAACAACCACCCCTGGTGGTTGTGAGCTGGGTCCAGAGGAGGACGGTGACCTAGTTTTGAAGCTAGGTACAGCGCTACCTCTAACTGGAAACCTAGCGTTCCTTGGCCCACCAGAAGAGGCGGGCGTTTACCTGGCCGTTGATGACATCAACTCAGCCGGTAAGGGAATCACCATCGACTTCACCCCTGGTGACTCGGGTGACACCGACAACAAGGCATACGACACCGAGATCCCACGTCTGCTTAACGCAGGTGTGCAGGCCATCGTTGGTGCCGCATCCTCTGGAACTTCGCTGCAGTTCATCGACCGTGTTACCGCTGAGTGTGTAATTCAGTTCTCACCAGCTAACACCTCTGCAGCTCTAACGGACTACCCAGACCGTGGCCTGTACTTCCGTACTGCTCCATCTGACGTACTTCAGGGTGAGGTTCTAGGAAACCTGATCGCCGAGGACGGACACCAGAAGATCTCCATGATCGTTCTGAACGACTCCTACGGAACCGGTCTAGCACAGTTCGTAACCGAGGCCTTTGAGGCTGCTGGTGGTGAGGTTCTAGCTGCACCTACTTACAACACAGGTGACACTAACTTCACAAGCCAGATTGCTGAAGCTCTAGCAGGTGGACCAGACGCTATCGTTCTGATCACCTTCGACGAGGTTAAGACCATCGTGCCTGAGCTAACCAGCCAGTTCCCAGGTGACAAGCTCTACTTCGTAGACGGTAACCTGACCAACTACTCAACGGTATTTGCCGCTGGTCTCCTTGAGGGATCAAAGGGAACTTACCCAGGTGTTAACGAGAGCAAGATCGGCGACTTCATCACTCGTATGAACGACGCATGGGTTGCTCGCGGAAACGCAGCTCTTGAGCTAAACGCATACGGACCTGAGTCATACGACGCAGTTGTTCTACTTGCACTTGCAGCTCTTGAGGCTCGTAGCACCCAGGGTGCCAACATGTCCATGAAGCTGCAGGAAGTATCCGGTGGCTCTGGAAATGGCACCAAGTGCACCACCTTTGCAGAGTGCGCTGACATCATCAACGGCGGCGGAACCGCAGACTATGACGGTCCTTCCGGCAACGTTACCTTCAACGACTTGGGAGACCCAACCGACGGTAACATCCTGATTCAGCAGTTCGATGCAAACAACGTTCCAGTCACCATCCGTGGCTAAGAACTAGTTCCAAAAGAAATCCCCCCGAAGAAATTCGGGGGGATTTTCTTATGCGCCAACTGTACGGGGGTTAGGTGCCTAAAGTTCCAAGATAAAGGCCGATGACCTGGGGGTCATTGAGGAGCTCTCTACCCTTACCGACCACTGCATCCTTGCCCTGGTCAAGCACATAGCCGCGGTCAGAAATCTGAAGGCAGCGCCTGGCGTTCTGCTCAACCATGATGCAGGTCACGCCTGCCTTGTTAATCTCACTTACCCTGAGGAATGCCTCATCCTGTCTCACTGGAGAGAGACCTGCCGAAGGCTCATCGAGCAGCAGCACGGCAGGATCCATCATTAGGGCTCGGCTCATGGCCACCATTTGCCTCTCACCACCGGAAAGTGATCCAGCGCGCTGCTTCAATCGCTTTCCAAGTTCAGGGAAGATGCCAACTACAAAGTCCAACCGGTCTGCATACTGGGCTGGTCTTTGGAAGACACCCATCTGCAAGTTCTCTTCGATGGTTAGTGATGGGAAAACATTGTTGGTCTGGGGGATAAATCCAACACCCTTGGTCACAAGCTTGTTTGGCTTAAGGCCGACGATGCTTTCTCCATTTAGCGTGATTGAGCCTTCACGAACCTTGACAAGTCCAAAGATTGCTTTAAGCAGAGTTGACTTACCAGCTCCATTGGGACCGATGATTCCAATCAGCTCGCCCTTGTCGGCGTGGAAGTTGACTCCGTTGAGGATGTTGACTCCGGGGAGGTAGCCAGCGACCAGATTCTTTACTTCGACTACGCGTTCGCTCACTTCTGGTCTCCTTCCGAAACTATCTTGATTCGGCCGGTAACCTCACCCAGGTCGGTTTCCTGGTGAGCACCGAGGTAGGCATCGATGACTGCCTTTTCCCTCATGACTGAGTCCGGAGGACCCTCCGCAACAATCTTTCCTTCCGCCATCACGACCACCCAGTCGGCGATGTGACGAACCATGTGCATGTCGTGTTCGACAAACAAGACGGTCATGCCGTCCTGCTTGAGGTTCAGCACGTGATCCAAAAGCGACTGGGTTAGAGCTGGGTTGACTCCTGCCATTGGTTCATCGAGCATTACCAAGACCGGATCGGTCATCAGCGCTCTTGCCATTTCCAGCAGTTTTCTCTGGCCACCCGAAAGCGACGCAGCGAAGTCGTCCTTCTTGGCATCAAGTTTGAAGCGAGTCAAGAGCTCCATAGCTTTGACCTCAATCTCTTGGTCCTGCTTCCGCCACAGGCTCGGGATTAGGGCGCTCAGCAAGCTCTCCCCGCGCTGATCTTTAGCGCCAAGCTTCATGTTCTCCATCACGGTCAGAAGTCCAAGGGCCTTGGTGAGCTGGAAAGTTCTCACCTGTCCCAGCTTCGCTACTTTGAATGAGGGAACACCCGAGAGGGAGCTTCCCATCAGAGTCCAGGAACCGGTGTCAGGGGTGTCAAAGCCGGTTAGAAGGTTAAACAGTGTTGTCTTTCCTGCACCGTTGGGACCAATTAGTGCGGTGATTGCATTCTTAGGTATCTCAAGGTGTTCAACATCAACAGCCGTGAGACCGCCGAATGACTTCTTGATGTGGTCGGCAACAAGAATCGGATCTTTCTTCTGGCAGCCAGGAGCAGCCTGACCGATGTGCAGATCGGTTGATTTCTGAGGTTCGTTACTTAACAAAGGTCAACTCCCTCTTATCTCCGAAAATACCCTGCGGTCTGTAAATCACCAGCAGCATTAGACCAACACCAACCAGCACGAACCTCAGGGTTGAGGCCTGGGTGGTGGTGACTGGTAGCAATCCTGAAATCGAAACCTCGGAAAGGAAGTTCGAGAGGAACGCCTGCAGTGTCCAGAAAATAATCGAGCCGATCACTGGACCAAATATGGTTGCCGCACCACCGAGTAGCAGTGACGTCCAGATGAAGAAGGTCAGGGAGGTCACAAAGACTCCAGGGGAGACGTTGGCGAATGCGGCATATACGATGCCACCCATGGCACCAAAGACTCCACCGATAACCAAGGCTTGCATCTTGTAGGCAAAAACATTCTTACCAAGCGCCCTTACGGCATCCTCATCTTCACGAATGCCTTTGATGACTCTTCCCCAAGGTGATCTCATAAGGCCCCAGAGCAGGAATACTGCAACTACCAGCATTGCAATTCCAAAGATTAATACCCAGAGCGTCTGCTCGTTGTAGGTCCATGGTCCAAAACCATAGGAGCCAGCAGGGATTGGGTTTGAGTTCTGGAAGCCCGAGCCATCCTCACGTGTGTTGAATCCAAACAGACCATCGGCGGAACCGGTGACATCGGTGAAGGCGGTGGTCAAGAAAAGAAGTCTTGCAATTTCTGCAGCGGCAATCGTGACGATGGCGAGATAGTCACCCCTAAGCCTCAAAGTCGGAATGCCGAGAATCAGGGCAAAGATGACTGCCCCCACGATTCCCAACAGCATCCCACCCCACCAGGGAAGACCGAAGGTTAGAACTCCAATCGCATAGCTGTAACCGCCGATTGCCATGAAGCCCGCGATACCAAAGTTTAAAAGTCCTGCGAAACCAAAGTGCATCGCAAGACCTAGCGCTGCCAATGAAAAGGCGAGGGTAGTTGGTGTCAGAAGACCCTGCAGGGTGTTGTTGAGAATTGATCCCCAGTCCATGATTTCCTCCTAACCAACTCTCTGCTTTTTACCAAGAAGACCCTGGGGTCTCACCAGCAGAACAACGATGAGCACCACCAGAGCTCCCACATACTTCAGGTCTGCTGGTATCAGCAAGCTGGAAGTCTCAATCAGAATTCCAACCACCAAAGCTCCAACCAATGCTCCGAATGCTGTTCCAAGACCACCGAGCACAACCGCTGCGAATATCAACAGAAGGATCTGAGTTCCCATGTCCCATTTGATGCCAGGGCGGAAGTAAGCCCAGAGCACTCCAGCCAGACCGGCAAGTCCAGCCGCCATCACCCAGACAATTCGAATTACACCGTCAACATCGATACCCGATGCCGCCGCCAAGTCTGAATTATCAGAGATGGCCCTGGTTGCCTTTCCAGTCTTGGTTTTAAGCAGCCAAAAGGCAAAGGCCCCAATCACAACAATTGAAAGGCCCATCGACATCAAATCTGTCGTGCTCAGCGATACCGCTCCAAAAAGCTGCATCTTGGGGGCATCAAAGCCCGGCAGCTGCTCAGTGCCACCACCGATGAAGAACTGAATGATGTAGCGAAGAGCCAGTGACAAACCGATGGAAACAATCATTAGCTGCACCAGGCCCAGGCCACGTTTTCTCACCGGTCGCCATAATCCAACGTCCATCAGCCAGCCGGTTGCAGCGGAGATTGATACCGCTAGAGGAATAGCCAGCCAGATAGGCCACTGCAAAACAACGGCAAATAGCAGTGCAAAGACAGCACCAAAGGTAACCATCTCACCGTGAGCAAAGTTCGAAAGTCCAGTTGTTCCATAAACCAGGGAAAGCCCAACGGCAGCTAGCCCAAGCATGAGTCCAAAGTTGATTCCGTAGATGACCCTGGCAACTATCTGATCAAATAGCGAGGTGGTGTTTCTCTGGCCCTCACCAATGAAGAAGTTCTTGGTTACCCGGTCTGTTCTACCAAATTCAACCTCTTGGGTTGCGCCACCTTCCAAAACCGCAATTCCCTCAGGGAGTGTTGATTCATCGAGTGTGACGTTGTATTTACCAACCTCGGGAACCCCGATTAGCCAGCGACCCTTTTCGTCAGTGACGGTCTCGGCGGTATAGCCATTGCCGTCAACGACAATCCTTACGCCCTGAACTGGTTCACCATCGATGCGAACATTTCCAAGGATGGCGGCTGAGTATTCCTCACCGACGGTGTCGGCGCTCGCCGGCATTGCTATTCCTAAGCCTGCGATCAGCGCGAGGAAACCTATTGCCAGTGCGCGTGCAAATCGCTGGTTTGTGGAAGAGAGGATTCTCATATTCCTCCAGACTTTGGGGGCAGCTTTGCCCTCCCCACCTCGGGGATTACAAAACTCTAACAGCGTTAGTAGCTCCGAAAAGGCTAAATAAAGCCAATCTGCCCCTGCCGCCCAATCGATGCTCTGGGTAGGATGGAGTCTCGGTTCCCCCCAAAAGCGAGGCCAGCGTGGAGTATTCGGACCCATTCTCATTAGTCGGGCTCACATACGATGACGTCCTGCTCCTGCCAGGACAGTCCGATGTCCTGCCCTCCAGCGTGAATACGGCAACCAGACTGAGCCGCAACATCACTATCA
Source organism: uncultured Aquiluna sp. (assembly GCA_964480885.1). Classification (GTDB taxonomy): domain Bacteria; phylum Actinomycetota; class Actinomycetes; order Actinomycetales; family Microbacteriaceae; genus Aquiluna. Next base: position 24,292 of record CAYZRV010000002.1, read on the forward strand.
ATATCCCTCTGATCTCTTCGGCCATGGATACCGTCACCGAGGCCAGGATGGCCATTGCGATGGCCAGGCAGGGTGGGCTTGGAATCATCCACCGAAACCTTTCGATCGAAGACCAGACCTCTCAGGTTGACCTCGTTAAGAGAAGCGAGGCGGGCATGGTCTCTCACCCAGTTACCACCACCCCATACGCCACCATTCAGGAGGTGGATGATCTGTGTGGTAAGTATCGAGTTTCAGGTCTACCAGTTATCGATGATGACGGAAAGCTGGTTGGAATCGTCACCAATCGAGATATGAGATTTGTCCTGGAGGTGCAGCGCACCACCACATTGGTCAAAGACGTAATGACCTCAATGCCACTGATAGTAGGCAAAGTGGGTATCAACCCTGATGAAGCCATGGCACTGCTTGCTCAACACAGAATCGAGAAGCTGCCGCTGGTAGATAACGAGGGAAGACTCAAGGGACTGATTACAGTGAAGGACTTTGACAAGAGTGAGAAGTATCCGAACGCTGCAAAAGATGGTTCCGGAAGACTTTTGGTCGGTGCTGCCGTTGGAGTTGGCAACGACGCTTGGGAAAGAGCAATGGCACTTGTCGAAGCTGGGGCAGACCTCCTAGTTGTTGACACCGCACACGGACACAACTCTGCGGTTTTAGAAATGATCAAGAAACTAAAGAGCGAACCGTTTGCAAAGAATGTCGACATCATTGGCGGAAACATAGCAACCCGGGAAGGCGCACAGGCAATCATCGATGCTGGTGCTGATGGAGTGAAGGTTGGTGTTGGTCCAGGATCCATTTGCACAACTCGTGTTGTAGCTGGTGTTGGAGTTCCACAAATTACAGCTGTTCACCTTGCCTCCCTGGCAGCTAGAGAAGCAGGCGTTCCTGTAATTGCGGATGGCGGATTGCAATACTCAGGAGACATTCCAAAGGCACTGGTTGCTGGTGCAAGCGCGGTGATGCTGGGCTCTCTGCTTGCTGGAACCGATGAGGCTCCTGGCGACATCACCTACGTCGGTGGTAAGCAATACAAGACATATAGAGGTATGGGTTCCCTAGGGGCAATGCAGTCCAGGGGACAGGCCCGCTCCTATTCCAAAGATCGCTACTTCCAAGACGATGTCCTCAGAGAAGACAAGCTTGTTCCAGAAGGTGTTGAGGGCAAGGTTCCTTACCGCGGAACCGTTGCCTCGGTTGTTCACCAGTTGATTGGCGGGCTGAGAGCGTCGATGGGATATGTCGGAGCTGCAAACATCGTCGAGCTTAAAGAGAAGGGGAAGTTTGTCAGGATCACTGCTGCGGGATTGAGAGAGTCACACCCGCACGATATCCAGATGACCATTGAAGCCCCTAATTACGGCACTCGCTAAGGAGGCCTAAATGTCGGAAGTTGAAATTGGCAAGTCGAAGACTGGCCGTGAGGCTTATGCCTTTGATGACATAGCTGTCATTCCCACTCGTCGAACCCGTGATCCGGAGGATGTCTCAACATCGTGGGGCATTGATGCTTTTCGCTTCAACCTTCCAGTGGTTGCAGCTCCCGCTGACTCAGCCATGTCACCTAAGACTGCCATTCAGCTTGGGAAACTTGGTGGTTTAGGAGTCTTGGATCTTGAGGGATTGTGGACTCGGTATGAAGATCCATCCCAGCAGCTGTCTGAGATAGCATCGGCCAAGGATGAGGATGCCACTGCAGTTTTGCAAAGGGTCTACTCAAAGCCAATTCAGGCTGAACTTATTACAGCGAGGCTCAAGGAAATCAGAGATGCTGGTGTGACAGTTGCAGGCGCACTCTCGCCACAGCGCACAGCGGAATTCGCAGAGGTAGTTATCAAGGCCGGCGTTGACATGTTTGTCATCCGTGGAAATACAGTTTCAGCCGAGCATGTCTCAAAGACGGTCGAGCCTTTGAACTTGAAGGAGTTCATCTACAAGCTCGACGTTCCTGTGATTGTTGGTGGAGCAGCAACCTACACCGCAGCCCTTCACCTGATGCGCACTGGAGCCGCTGGCGTATTGGTTGGATTTGGTGGCGGAGCAGCCAGTGCAACCCAGAAGGTTTTGGGAATTCACGCTCCGATGGCCACCGCTGTCTCTGATGTTGCCGCTGCAAGACGTGACTATCTGGATGAGTCGGGTGGACGTTATGTACACGTCATCGCAGATGGCGGCTTGGGAACCAGTGGGGATATTGTGAAGGCTATTGCCTGTGGAGCCGATGCGGTGATGCTAGGAACTGTTCTAGCTCGAGCAGCTGAGGCACCTGGTCGAGGTTGGCACTGGGGGCCGGAGGCTGTAAATGCCAAACTACCCAGAGGCCAACGAGTTTGGGTTGGATCAGAAGCACCACTGGAAAATATTCTGCTCGGTCCTGCCGACGCTGCCAGCGGAACTGCCAATCTGATTGGTGCACTTAAGCGATCGATGGCAACCACCGGATATTCCGACCTGAAGGAGTTCCAACGGGTCGATGTTGTTGTGAATCCATATCGCTAGATGCAAGTTACTTTCTTCAAGGTTGCCAAGAGGCCTAAGTGGATTGCAGCTCTTCTTTTAGTCATGCTGGTTGCGGCAATCTTTGCCGGGCTGATGCAGTGGCAGCTGAGTCGAACCTTCGTGACAGTCGGAATATCTGAAGAAGAACTTCAACCAAAACCACTTTCGGAGTTTGCAATTCCTGGAGAGGTGTTTCCTGATTCCTATGACCGGTTGGCAACTGTAAAAGTTGAACTCGATCAGATGAATCGATACGTAGTTTCCAAGCGTCTCCAACTAAGAGGTGATGAACAGGTTGCAGGCTTCTGGTTAATTTCCAATTCAACGGTGAAGGAAACAGGTGCAAGTCTCACGCTGGCGATTGCCTTTTCTCAGGAGCCAGTTGAGCTAGAACAGCTTGAGCTTCCCGGGGGAGAGCTAGAGGTGACTGGCTACATTCAACCTAGTGATCCGGTGGTTGAGAGCGATGGCTACCTCGGAAGTGTCGCCCTTGGGCAACTAATTAATCTCTACTCTGCAGAGCCAACACCCAGCTATCCCATTTACCTGATTGTTCAAGAGGGGATAGCGGGAGAATTTGAGCCAATCGTTATTGGCATTCGATCAGAGCAGGTCGAAATCAACTGGCTTACTGCTTTCTATGCCGCTGAGTGGCTGTTCTTTGTCTTCGCTGCCTTCTATTTGTGGTGGCGATTGGTTCAGGATCAGGTGATTCGGGAACGCGACGCAAACGAAGTCAATTAGTGAAAGCTGGGAAAAGTTGCAGATACAAGCTTTGCCCCCTACATCCAGTTCAGTGAATTGCAACTTCGTGCTTTACTATTCACTGATTTAGCGAGGGAGTGCAAAGTGATCACAGGGAAAGTCACCATTGAAGACGCACTTGGTTTTCACGCTCGACCTGCCGGTCAAATAGTCAAGTTGGTCAAGGATTTGGGCTTTGAGGTTCGAATTGGAAGATCTGACGCGACGCCCGTCAAGGCCAGCAGCCCCCTAAGCCTCATGTCACTAAAGGGCAAGCAGGGTGAGCAGCTCGTTGTTGAAGTTGACACCGATGACCAAGCAAAAGCCGATCAGGTAATTAGTTCCATCCAAGAGTTTCTAAAGGGCTAGCGTGCTGGCTAACGGGAGCGTTCTATCGGGACTAGGCGTGGGACTGGAACCAGTTTCTGCGGAGGTTTTTCGCGTAAAGCCGCACCAGCCACTTCCGATTCCAGCTAAGCACCAGGGAAATCAAGAAGCTGAAGTCCAAAAGATAAAGGACTCAATTCAGCACGTCTCAGAAGAACTCAAAGGTTTGGCAGCGAAGGCTGGGGAGACATCGGCAGAAATCTTTGAAGCTCTTGAAATGATTTTGCAAGATGAAAGTTTGTTGGATGCCGCAATCAGTCAGGTTGCAGAAGGGTGGGAAGCAGCTTCTGCATTTGTGAATGCAATTGAGTCTTTCGCGGAGCTCTTGAGCGGTGATCCAACCTTTGAAGAAAGACTCGCTGACATTAGGGATCTTGGCAAGCGAGTTGCTGCAAACATTCATGGCATCTCGATGGGTTTGAATCTTCCTGACGAGGGCAAATTTGTCATAGTTGGGGAAGATTTCTCACCCGCTGATACCGCTCAGTTCACCAAAGCTGTTGTCGGAGTAATCACTATTCAGGGTGGGCCAACTTCCCACACCGCAATCATCTGTCGTTCTAGATCAATCCCAGCTGTGGTTTCCTGCGCTCAAGCCAAGGACCTCGTTGACGGCATGCAGGTCCTGGTTGACCCAGTGGGGGACAGGGTTGTGGTTGGCGGTAAACAAAGCGACGCCACTCAGGCAATTAGCTTTGTCGCCAAGTCGCAGGAGCCAATCATTCCAGTTCGAGCCAATATCGGCTCTCTGGAAGACGCAGTTGCTGCGGCTGCGACAGCGGCAGAAGGCGTCGGATTATTCAGAACAGAGCTTTTGTATTTGGACAGCAGTGTTAAACCCAGCAAAGAAAAGCAGATTGCCTCATATACCGAGATACTCTCTGCCGCACCCGACGGTCCAATTGTGGTCAGAACAATTGATGCTGGCAGTGATAAGCCTGTTCCTTTTTTGGATATGCCGAAAGAAGAAAACCCAGCTCTTGGTGTCAGAGGCTTTAGGTTGGTTGTTCCTCATCGTGAATTCATAATTGATCAACTTCAGTCACTCGAGGCTGCACGGATTGCATCTGGTCGAGAAGTTTGGGTGATGGCACCGATGGTTTCCCTTGCTTCCGAGGCTAAGGAGTTTGCTGAGCTGGCAAGAGCAGCGGGAAGTTTCAAGGTAGGAATCATGGTTGAAACGCCATCGATTGTTTATGAGATTAGAAATCTCAAAGGGGTTGTTGACTTTATTTCTGTCGGCACCAATGACTTATCTCAATACCTATTTGCTTCCGACAGACTCCACCCCTCCTTAGGCTCACTGCTCAATCCTTGGCAGCCAGCACTGATTAGAGCACTCAGCGAGATTGCAAAGGAGTCGGAAGGCGTTGGAATTTACTCGGGGGTTTGTGGGGAGAGTGCCTCGGATCCAGCTTTCGCTGTTGTCTTGGCGGGGATGGGATTTGATTCGGTTTCGTCCTCTCGTTCCCAGGTGGGTGCGGTGAGGACAGCCCTGTCATCGGTCACAAAGAGCGAGGCGCAAGAGATCTATGCAGCCGTTTTGGAGGCCAAGACTGCGGATGAAGCCAAGGCCGTAGCACTGGCAAAGCTCAGCCTCATCGCTGGCTAGACTTTGCTCTATGCCAGGACCTTTACCCTCTCAAATTCCGCAAATACGTAAGGTCCTGAAGTTCTACCGAGTTTCCTCTTACATAACAGGCGTCTTCCTCCTACTACTAATGGTTACCTGGGGCATCAGAAGGCTGCCATTTCTTGGCTATGACCTGTGGCTGCTAGGTCCCAACGGGTTCATAACCTTTGAAAGCTATGGGGTTGAGGGAGAAGGGTTGCCCACGGTTGGCCTGAACCTGACGGTTTGGATATTGATTATTCACGGTTGGTTGTATGTGGTTTATTTGATCGCTGACTTCAGGGTTTGGACACTGATGCGCTGGCCCGTTACCAGGTTCCTTTTTATTGCCCTCGGAGGCATCGTGCCTTTTCTGAGTTTCTACACCGAGGCTAGGTTTGCCAAGTTGGCGAATGCGGAGCTGGAGGCATTAGAAAAATGAGACCAGTGCTGGTTGTTGACTTTGGTGCTCAGTACGCACAGCTCATCGCTAGGAGAGTGCGCGAGGCCAAGGTCTACTCCGAAATTGTTCCCCACAGCATCACTGCTGCTGAAGTGCAACAGAAGAATCCTGTGGCAATCATTCTTTCGGGAGGCCCTTCGAGCGTCTATGAGGATGCATCTCCCAAGCTTGATGCAAAAATCTTGGAGTTGGGGATACCCGTGCTGGGCATCTGCTACGGATTTCAAATACTTGCTCAAAGTCTTGGTGGACGTGTAGATCGCACTGGCAAAAGAGAATACGGCGCAACGAATTTAGAAATATCTTCCGGGGGAACACTTCTGGCAAACCAACCACAACTCCAGGTTTGCTGGATGAGCCACGGCGATCAGGTTATGGAAGCCCCAAAGGGTTTTGATGTTCTCGCGTCGACAAAAACAACGCCAGTTGCAGCTTTTGAATCTAAAGAGAAAAAGATTTTTGGGGTCCAATGGCACCCAGAGGTCAAGCACTCGGAGCAAGGTCAAAGAGTTCTAGAAAACTTTCTCTATTTGGGAGCCGGACTATCCCCAACCTGGACATCAGGAAATGTGATAGCTGAACAGGTTGAAAAGATCAGAGAGCAGGTTGGTTCCTCCCGAGTGATTTGCGGACTCTCTGGTGGTGTGGACTCGGCGGTGGCTGCTGCTCTGGTTCACAAAGCCGTTGGTGATCAGCTGACCGCTGTCTTTGTTGACCACGGACTACTTCGTCAGGGTGAGGCTGAGCAGGTTGAGAGAGATTATGTTGCAGCTACTGGCATCAGGCTGGTTGTGGTTGATGCTGAAAAGAAATTTCTCGATGCCCTCAGCGGAGTGACGGATCCCGAAGAAAAGCGCAAGATTATTGGTCGAGAGTTCATTCGCACCTTTGAAGAGGCTGAGCGAAAGCTAATTGCCGAGGCAGCGAAGGACAACGAGCCCATCAAGTTTTTGGTTCAGGGGACCCTGTATCCGGATGTTGTTGAATCCGGTGGTGGGGTGACAGCGGGAATCAAGAGTCACCACAACGTGGGTGGACTTCCTGATGACCTCCAGTTTGAACTGGTTGAGCCTCTCCGAACCCTCTTCAAGGATGAGGTAAGAGCCATTGGCGCTGAGCTGGGGCTACCAGCGGAGATTGTAAACAGGCAGCCATTTCCAGGACCTGGGCTTGGGATCCGAATTGTCGGAGAAGTCACCAAGGAAAGACTTGACCTGTTGCGAAAAGCTGATGCAATCGTCCGAGAGGAGCTCACATCTGCAGGTCAGGATAGAAATATCTGGCAGTGCCCAGTGGTCTTGCTTGCCGATGTTAGATCTGTTGGCGTGCAGGGGGATGGCAGAAGTTATGGTCATCCGATAGTTCTTCGCCCCGTTTCCTCGGAAGATGCAATGACGGCAGACTGGTCCAGATTGGACCATGAGCTTCTGGCAAAGATTTCAAATCGGATTACTAACGAGGTTGAGGGTGTGAACAGAGTTGTGTTGGACATAACCTCTAAACCACCTGGCACCATCGAGTGGGAGTAGTGGTGCAAGTCTTTGGTCACAGAGGTGCCTGCGGCTACCTTCCTGAAAACACAATCGAGTCTTTTGAGCTTGCGTTTGAACTAGGGTGTGAGGCTATTGAATTCGACGTTGTACTGACCAAGGATTCGGTACCGGTTATTAGACATGATCTTGACTTTTCGCTCACGACAGACATCACCAAACATTCTCTGCATTCCAATAATGTCGATCAGCTTTTTCTTTCTCAAATAGAAGGTGTTCGCGCAACTGAGCGCTATCCGGACACTAGGCAGGAGTCTGCAGCGCATAACGGGAAATATTCAATCCCAACCCTCGAAACGGTCTTTCAGAATCCAAAATTCAACGGCAAGCATCTGATTGTTGAGTTGAAGTATGGAAAGCACTTCAAAGAGCACGGCTTTGACCTGATCGGTGCAGTTCTTGATGCCATGGATAAATCAGAGCTCCAAGAAAGAGGCATCAAAATCACAGTTGAGTGCTTTGAGTTTGGAATCTTGCGAGAAGCCAGGGACAGACTTGGAAAGCGAGCGGAATTTGTCTTTCTATCCGCTCCAGACATGCTGCCCGATGGATACAAAGAATTAGAAGATGACCTGCTGGGTGAGATAGCGGATAACTTCGATGGTCTTTCGGTCCATTACTCCATGGTTTTGGGAAGTGACCTCGTTGAGCGGTCAAAGGCTCGAGGGCTAATTATGTTCACCTACACCGCTCGAATCGAGACTGCGGAGGGCGAGGTTAGAGACTGGTTCAAAAGACTTGCTAGCACCGGGGTCGATGGAATTTTCTGTGATCAGCCCGACATCATGATCGATGTCGTCCGTTCCAAGACCTAGGCTCTTCTGGTGCCAAGGACCCTGAGCAATCCAGATGATCTGCTGGAAAAACTAAATCCCCAGCAGCGCAAAGCTGTCCTATATAGAGGCCACGCACTGCTGATTGTGGCTGGTGCCGGCTCAGGTAAGACCAGGGTTCTTACCCATCGCATCGCACACCTGCTTGCCACAGGCGAACTTTGGCCATCACAGGTGCTGGCAATCACCTTCACCAACAAGGCAGCTAACGAAATGCGCGAGAGAGTCGAGGAGCTGCTTGGCCAGGTCAGCGAGGGGATGTGGATTAGAACTTTCCACTCAGCCTGCTTGCAGATTCTGCGCAGAGAGGCCGAGCGACTTGGTCACAGCTCAAGCTTCACCGTCTATGACACAGGTGATACCAGGGCCCTGCTTAAGCGGTTGCTGCGCGAGGCAGGGGCTGACGACGGCGATGTGAAGCCTCAGGTCGCCGCTTCAGTTATTTCAAATGCAAAAAACGAGCTGAAGGATGCTGATGACTTTGCTCGAAACGCTGATCGCTCTAATCCCAGAGAGCGAATCATTGCCGAGGTCTATCAGGCTTACCAGGCTGAGCTGTTTCGAAACAACGCCTTCGACTTTGATGATCTGATTGTTGAAACGGTGAACCTGTTTAGGAATTTTCCAGAGGTCAGAGCTCGCTATCAGAAGAAGTTCAGGCATGTTCTGATTGATGAATATCAAGACACCAATCATGCTCAATACGCACTGATTAGAGAACTGACCAAGCCACTACCGGCGGAGTATGCAATCTTTGATGATAAAACCGGTGAACAATTACCACCTGCTGACCTGACGGTGGTGGGAGACTCCGACCAGTCCATCTACGCTTTTCGCGGAGCAGACATTCGAAACATCACAGAGTTTGAACGCGACTTTGTTGGCGCTGAGACAATTCTCCTGGAGCAGAACTATCGCTCAACTCAGAATATTCTCTCTGCGGCTAACGCCGTCATTTCCCAAAACCCATACCGACCGGCCAAGAACCTGTGGACCGATAGCGGAGATGGAGACAAGATCACCCTGTTTACCGCCTTTGATGAGAGGAATGAGGCGGCTTTTGTTGTGGATGCAGTTAGGTCTATGCATGAGCAGGGAGAAAATTTCCGAGACATGGCCGTGCTGTATCGAACCAACGCGCTCACGCTATCTCTGGAAAATGAGCTGAAAGCTCAGCGCGTTCCCTACATCGTGGTTGGCGGCCTCAAGTTCTTCGAACGCAAAGAAATCAAGGATGCTCTCTCTTATCTCGGCGCAATCGCCAATGCCAATGATGATGAGGCAATCAGGCGAATCATTAACACTCCAGCCAGGGGTATAGGTGATAAGACTGAAACCAAGATTGCTCAGTTCGCTAGAAAGAATGAAATTTCTTTGCGCCAGGCACTTCTTCGGGCAGGTGAGCTAGGGCTTGGTCCGAAGGTAACAGCCGCGGTTGAACAGTTCGGGCAGCTGCTAAATGACTTGGATGCCCTGAGTGCAACCGAGGGCCCGGCAGATGTTTTGAAGCAGGCACTGATTCGCAGTGGCTATCGGACCGAACTTGAGCTAAGTCGTGATCCACAAGACGAGGCCAGAATTGAAAACCTTGATGCGCTGCTTGGTCAGCTCTACGACTGGCAGAGGGAGTTTCCAACTGGCAGCGTTGCGGACTACCTAGCAGAAATCACACTTGCTTCAGATCAAGATCAAATTGACGATGAATCTGGCAATCTTTCGCTGATGACCCTTCACACCGCCAAAGGCCTTGAATTCGATTCGGTTTTCATAATCGGCTGTGAGCAGGGAACCCTCCCGCACATCCGAGCCTTTGATGAGCCCGGCGGTCTACAAGAGGAGCGAAGACTGATGTATGTCGGAATGACCAGAGCTCGCAGACGACTCTCTCTGTCTCATGCCCTGCAGAGAACTCTTTTCGGTAACACCTCGAGCTTCTTACCTTCTTCATTTCTAAATGACATACCCGCTGAGTTAATCGACGCCGTCGGTCAGCAGAGAGAGTCGATTCCAGCAACCACCAGAAAGTGGCAGGGAGCCATTACCGCTTCCACTATCCGGGACAACAAAGATCTGCAGCTTGAGGTCGGAGACCGAATTAATCACGAATCTTTTGGAGACGGTGTGGTTTTCTCAGTCTCGGGACAGGGCCCTAAGCAGGTGGCGGAGGTGCGATTTGATAGCGGGACAACCAAGCGCCTTCTGACCAAAATGGCACCAATTACCAAGCTCTAGAGGGGAATTTGACCCTCCAAGTTTCGATAGACTTGCCCAGTTCTTCCCTCAAGAAACGAAACTCACTGTGGATTTATTTGAATATCAAGCGCGCGATTTATTCGAAAAGTACGGCGTTCCAGTTCTAGCTGGCAAAATCGCTGACACCCCCGAGCAGGCCGAAGCCGCAGCCAGAGAAATTGGCGGAACCGTCGTAGTGAAGGCCCAGGTAAAGATTGGTGGTCGTGGCAAGGCTGGTGGCGTAAAGGTTGCACATTCACCCGAAGAGGCCAAGGAAAAGGCAGCCGGAATTCTAGGGCTCGACATCAAGGGCCACGTCGTTAAGCGAGTCATGGTTGCCCAGGGTGCTGACATTGACACCGAATACTATTTCTCAGTTTTGCTAGACCGCTCCAATAGAACTTTCCTATCGCTTTGCAGCGTTGAGGGCGGCATGGAAATTGAACAACTTGCTCACGAGCGACCAGATGCTCTCGCTCGCATTGAGGTATCTGCGGTTTCTGGGATTGACAAGGCTAAGGCTGTTGAAATTGCCAAAGCCGCTCGATTCCCCGAGGACCTAATTGATCAGGTAGCTGATGTCTTCGTGAAGCTCTACGAAGTTTTCCGTAAGGAAGATGCAACGTTGGTTGAAGTTAATCCTTTGGTTAGAACTAAGGACGGAAAGATTCTTGCTCTGGATGGGAAAGTTTCTTTGGATGACAATGCCGAGTTCCGCCACCAGCGCGAAGAGATGGAAAGAGACCAGCTTGATCCACTCGAAGCCAAGGCAAAAGAGATGGATCTCAACTACGTCAAGCTTGACGGTGAGGTGGGAATCATTGGCAACGGAGCGGGACTGGTGATGTCAACGCTGGATGTTGTCGCTTACGCAGGTGCTCGCCACGGAGGCGTCAAGCCAGCTAACTTCTTAGATATCGGTGGTGGCGCATCAGCCGAAGTGATGGCCGCAGGATTGGATGTCATCCTCAATGACCCACAGGTCAAAAGTGTTTTTGTAAATGTTTTCGGTGGCATCACAGCATGTGATGCAGTGGCCAATGGAATTGTTGGTGCACTGAATACTCTCGGACCTAAGGCAACTAAGCCACTGGTGGTAAGGCTAGATGGTAACAACGTCGACGAGGGACGCAGAATCCTCAAGGAATTCAACCACCCGCTGGTTTCACTTGCTGAAACGATGGATGATGGTGCCGACCAGGCTGCGAAGCTAGCGAGCTAGGGGAGAAAACAATGGCAATTTACTTAGACGCTAATTCGAAAATCATTGTTCAAGGTATGACAGGCGCTGAGGGTATGAAGCATACCCAACGAATGCTCGTTGGTGGCAGCAACATTGTTGGTGGAGTAAATCCAAAGAAGGCTGGTGAGACCGTAGAGGTTGGCGGCAAGAGTCTTCCGGTATTTGGTTCTGTCAAAGAAGCAATGGAGAAAACCGGTGCGAACGTTAGCGTGATTTTCGTTCCGCCAGCTTTTGCTAAATCGGCAATCATCGAGGCAATCGATGCTGAGATACCTCTGGCTGTAGCTATTACAGAGGGAATTCCCGTTCACGACTCAGCGACAGCCTGGGCCTACAACGTTGAAAAGGGAAAGAAGACCCGACTAATTGGACCTAACTGTCCAGGAATCATCTCTCCGGGACAGTCCAATGCTGGAATCACACCATCCAACATCACAGGTCGCGGACCAATTGGTCTTGTTTCAAAGTCTGGAACCTTGACCTACCAAATGATGTTTGAACTTAGAGATATTGGATTTTCAACTGCAATTGGTATCGGTGGAGATCCAGTTATCGGAACGACACACATAGACGCCCTAGAGGCTTTCCAAAACGATCCGGAGACGAAAGCTATTGTTTTGATTGGTGAGATTGGTGGAGACTCGGAGGAAAAGGCTGCTGCCTATATTTCCAAGAATGTCACCAAACCAGTAGTCGCCTATGTTGCGGGCTTCACCGCTCCAGAAGGCAAGACAATGGGTCACGCCGGAGCAATAGTCTCGGGTTCCGCTGGAACAGCACAGGCTAAAAAAGAGGCTTTTGAGGCAGTTGGAGTAAAAGTTGGTAAGACACCCTCCGAGACTGCCCAGCTAATGCGAGAAATCATTAGCAAGCTTTAATACGTGAACCGTGCTCTCAGCTTCGCTATTGCAGCGCTTCAAGCGCTGATCATTATGGCCTCCGTGCTCGGCCTGGTAGTTGCACCACTAACCATTGCATGGTTTGTTGAAGGCGATGGCTCTGTCCCATGGATCGCAACCGTTCAGGTTGCTGCGTATGCGTTTTTTCTCTCAGTCGGTGTTCCTGTGCAGGTCACCGCGGGAGAAATTGTAGGCATCGCTCACGATGGATTCACGCTGAGTTTTCTTCCCCTGGGTCTGACACTCATGATGGCCTTAATGATTATTCGGATTGGTCACAGGCTCTCCTCTTCATCTTCACTCTGGCCTGCTTGGTTGGGAGGGGGTTTCGCATTTGGGGGAGCCAGCTACCTCCTAAGTCTCTTGGTTTCTAACGAGGCTGTCCTGGTGGGTGAATGGGACCCACTGTTCTTTCCAGCAGTATTTTTTGCAGGACTGCTTTTTGTGTCTTCAGTTTCGGGGAAACGCTTTGAGTTAGTTAGTGGATCTAATCCAGAAGAAGCCCCAGAGCGAATTTGGGTCAGGGAGAAGGTGAAGAACCTGCTTTCAAATATTCACTGGAGCATCTCTACATCTGCGATTCCAGCAATGAAAATTGGAACTTCTGTAGTCGTAGCCTTGATTTTATTTTCATCGATTTTCATCGCATCAGCCTTGGCATTCGGATGGGTTGAGGTCCTAAGGCTCTATCAAGCACTTAGTCTTAGCCTGCTCGGTGGCCTGATGGTCACCATAGGTCAGCTGGCATTGCTGCCAAATCTCATCGTCTATGGGGCTGCTTGGATTTCCGGTGCTGGTTTCTCAATTGGCGTTGGATCCTATGTTTCTCCCCTTGCCTCACAGCTGGGACCACTTCCGGCACTACCAATTTTCGCCGCTTTGCCAACCGCAGGTTTTGACCGGGGGATTCTGCTGGCTTTGATACCAGTAATTAGCGCACTGATAGCAACTTTGGTGGTCCGCAAATCCACAGATCGAATGCGCTGGGAATTTGCCACTGCGTTTTCAGCTGCATCTGTTTTATCTCTCCTGTCTGCTCTAGTTGCAGCGTCCCTGTCTTTTATCTTGGCGGTGCTGGCCAGCGGCTCATTAGGGCCAGGAAGATTCTTCGAGGTTGGGATAAATCCGGTTAGTTTTGCCGGGGTTGTCTTTGTCGAGGTCTTGATACCCGTGTTCTTGGTTTCGCTGGCAGTTGTCAGGCCGCACGCAGGCGCGGAGCGAAAGTAGACTCGGGCTGTGCTCACCATCGTCTGTCTAATCTCGGGTTCGGGTTCAAATCTTCGAGCACTACTGGAAGCTTGCGATAGCCCGCTCTTTCCTGCAAGGGTCAGGGCCGTCGGGTCAGACAGACCAGCCGCAGGCCTAGAACACGCTGAGCAGTTTTCGGTTCCAACATTTGTCCTGGAGCCAGAGAAATTCAGCGATAAGAATCAGTGGGCGGATTTGTTGCTTCACTCGATTCTGTTTCACAAGCCAGATGTTGTTGTTCTGGCAGGGTTCATGAGAATCCTGCCACCAAATGTGGTGGAAGCACTCAGTCCAAAGATCATCAACCTCCACCCTTCTCTTCTGCCAGCATTTCCTGGAGCGCACGCAGTTCGAGATGCCCTGGCGGCTGGGGCGAAGGTAACTGGATCGACAATTCATGTTGTTGATGCTGGGGTGGACACAGGACCAATCATCTCGCAGCGAGAAGTTGCAGTATCCGAAGGTATTTCAGAGGCTGAACTGCATGAGCAGATCAAGCAGGTTGAGCAAACTCATCTCGTTGAAGTTATAAGGAATATTGCAAATGGAAAACTGATACTTTCGGAGGTCAAATGATTCAAATCAAGAGAGCTCTAGTTTCCGTCTCCGATAAGACCGGTTTAATTGAGCTGGCATCAGCCCTAGCAAGGCACGGGGTTGAAATAGTTTCGACGGGCTCAACCGCCAAGCAGATTGCGACTGCTGGAATTGCCGTGACTGAGGTCAGTAAGGTGACTGGCTTTCCAGAGTCCCTTGACGGAAGAGTCAAGACACTTCACCCAAGCATTCACGGAGGCATTCTTGCCGATCTTCGTCTTGAGTCTCACAAATCTGAATTAGAAAAGCTTGGGATCTCTCCCTTCCAACTGGTAGTCGTGAATCTCTACCCATTCGAAGAGACCATTTCATCGGGTGCGGGATATGAGGAATCTGTTGAGCAAATTGACATCGGTGGCCCGGCAATGGTTAGAGCTGCTGCTAAAAACCATGCAAATGTTGCAATTGTGGTTTCGCCAGATCGATACTCAGAAGTCATTAGTGCAATCGAAGGCGGAGGGACATCTTTCGAATTGAGAAAGACCCTGGCGCAAGAGGCATTTGCACACACCGCTCGGTATGACTCAGCAATAGCAACCTGGATGGCTGGGGGTGCCGAAGAGCTAAGTCTCCGATTTAGCAAGGTATCTGATTTGAGATATGGGGAAAATTCGCATCAGAAGGCCGCTCTCTATGCGGATCAAGGAGCAATTGGCATCGCTCATGCCGCTCAGCTGGGTGGAAAGGAAATGTCCTTCAACAACTTTGTGGACGTTGATGCTGCTCTTCGTGCCGCTTACGACTTTGATGAGCCTGCGGTTGCAATCATCAAGCATGCCAACCCCTGTGGTGTTGCAATCGCCGATTCCGATTCAGACGATTCAATCTTTTCCGCCTATAAGAAGGCGCATGCGACCGATTCAGTCTCCGCTTACGGGGGAGTAATTGCCGCAAATCGAATTGTGACCAAGAAGATGGCCGAAGCTGTCGCCGAGGTTTTCACCGAGGTTATTGTCAGCAGGGGTTATGAGCCTGAAGCGTTAGAAATTCTTCGGAAAAAGAAGAACTTGCGAATTCTGAAGCTTTCAGCTGACTTTGAATTGGGCAACTCTGAAGTTCGTCAGATATCCGGTGGTGTTTTGGTGCAGGAGCCTGATTCCTTTAGAAATTTCTCTTCTGGAAACTGGACTTTAGTTAGCGGCAAGCCCGCTGATGCCCAGACTTTGCGCGACTTGGAGTTTGCTTGGCGTGCGGTGAGATCTGTGAAGTCAAATGCGATTCTGTTGGCTTCAAATGGTGCGGCGGTTGGAATTGGCATGGGACAGGTGAATCGTTTGGATTCCTGCCGACTGGCAATTGCAAGAGCAGCCGATCGAGCGAAAGACTCTGTTGCAGCATCGGACGCATTCTTCCCTTTTGCTGATGGATTACAGGTTTTGATTGATGGGGGAATCAAGGCGGTCGTGCAACCGGGTGGAAGCGTTCGCGATGAAGAGGTAATTGCAGTCGCTAAGGATGCTGGAATCACGATGTACTTCACCTCGGAGCGACACTTCTTCCACTAGGAATTACGTCTGGTAATTAACTGTTAGTCTGTAGGGCTGGCTAAGCCAGCGGGTGGTAAATGTCAGATTCCGAAAAGGGAACCATCAAGGTTCTTTGGCGGCTTGTGCCGTACGCCAAAAAAGCCCTACCCAGAATTCTCATGGGTGTTGTGGTTGCTATTGCCGCACACATGTTTGCACTCGCGATTCCTCAGTTTCTCCAGGGGCTAATCAATTCGCTGGTTGATGGCGGACTGGACGCCTTACTGCCAGCGGTGGGACTGATAGTTCTACTGGGTTTCATGGAGGCAGTCTTTGTCCTTTTGAGACGCTGGTTGGTCCTAACTCCAGGAACCCACATGGAAGCTGGCATGAGAAATACTCTCTATGCCAAACTGCAAGATTTACCGGTTTCCTTTCATGACCGATGGCCTTCCGGTCAGCTTCTCTCCAGAGCTATTTCAGACCTTAACTTAATTAGGCGTTGGCTTAGTTTCGGATTTGTGCTTTTTACGGCCAACCTAATCACGATCATCGTGGGGCTGGTAATCCTCTTTACATTTAGCGTTTGGCTCGGACTAATTTTCTTTGTCACCACCATTCCAATTTGGATCGCTGGATTCATGTTCGAGGAGAAGTACAAAGTGGTGGCACGCCTAAGTCAAGATCAGTCAGGTGATCTTGCCACCAAGGTCGAGGAATCAGTGCATGGCGTAAGGGTGCTGAAATCTTTTGGAAGAGGGGCATTTGCTGCTGGACAGTTCTCGACTCAAGCGTCTGAACTTAGATCTACAGAACTCAAGAAGGCGAGAGCAGTAGCGAACATTTGGCTTTACCTAATTCTGATTCCAGAGCTGGCAATCGGTCTCTCCATGCTCGCGGGTATTTGGCTAGTGGCGGAAGACCAAATGAGTGTTGGCAGCCTGGTCGCTTTTTTTGCAACGGCAATGGTGCTTCGTTGGCCAACGGAATCCTTGGGATTCCTGCTGGGATTCACTCTTGAGGCAAAGACAGCGGCAGAGCGTTTCTTCGAAGTAATGGATAGTGAAAACAAGATAGTTGACAAGGAATCACCTTCCACTATTGCTAATCCGAAGGGATTACTTGAGTTCCAGAACGTCTACTTCAGCTACCCAGATTCCCCAGCGGATGCTGAACCACTGCTGAGGGGTGTAAATCTTAGGCTGGAGCCTGGTGAGTCGGTTGCTCTGATTGGACTGACTGGCTGCGGAAAGACGACACTCACAGCCCTCAGCACCAGGCTCTATGACGTTACATCCGGTTCCATCAAGATTGACGGGGTAGACATTCGTGATATTTCGCGAATGGAGTTGCGAACGCTGATCGCCATGGCCTTCGAAGACGCAACTTTGTTCTCCTCATCGGTTAGAGAAAACGTTCTGCTTGGAAATCCCGATGCGACTGAGGCTGAACTGAAGCAGGCAATCGAGATTGCTCAGGCCCAGTTTGCCTATGACCTTCCCAATGGGATTGACACGACTATTGGTGAAGAGGGGCTTTCCCTTTCTGGAGGACAAAGGCAACGCATTGCTCTAGCAAGAGCGGTGGCGGCTGAGCCTAGAATCCTGGTTCTGGATGACCCGCTCTCTGCTCTGGATGTTGACACAGAGGCAATGGTTGAGGATGCACTTCGTCATGTCTTGAAGGAAACCACTGCGCTAATTGTTGCTCACAGACCCTCCACCGTGATGCTGGCTGACAAGGTTGCGCTACTGGAAGATGGCAAGATTTCTGCCTTTGGCACACATCAGGAGCTACTCAAAACTTCTGAGCACTACAGGTATGTCATCACCTCACTGGACATTGAACAAAAGGAAAGAGAGGTGAACCTATGAGCATGTTTGGAACCAACGATGAAGAGAGAACCGAGTTAACTAAAGAAGAGTCCCGCTATGTCAGACAGCGCTCTCGCAAGCTGCTGGGTTCATTAATCCTTCCCATGAGGGTGAAGATTCTTCTGGCGGTTTTCTTAGGAATTATTTCAACAGCCCTACGAGTGGCTGGTCCAGCACTAATTGCTCTCGGAATTGACTGGGCTTTGCCGAAGGCGATTCTCAGAGAATATGACGAACTTTGGATTGTTGTCATTGCCTATCTATCAGCGGCGATTTCGACTTCAATTCTCACCTACCTCTTCCTAATGCTCTCGGCTCGACTTTCACAGGCGATGCTCTTCGACCTTCGCAACAGAATGTTCGTGCACACCCAAAAGCTCTCCGTTGAGTTCCACGAGCGCTATACGGCAGGTCGCGTCATTGCTCGACAGACCTCAGATCTCGAGTCAATCGCAGAGCTTCTCTCGGGCGGACTGAATGAGCTGGTAATCGGTGGTCTTTTCATGACATTCACCGCCATCGCTCTTTTCCTATTAGACCCAACCTCGTTTCTAATTCTCTTCGGGGCGCTTCTTCCTCTAGGAATTCTCACCAGGTGGTTCCAAGTCAAGACCAATCGTGGCTATCGCAAGCAAAAGGTTGCTTCCAGCCGAATGATTCAATACTTCGTCGAAACCATGACTGGAATTCGCGCTGTGAAGGCCTTCCGCAAAGAGGGTCGTAATGAGAAACACTTCGGTGGTTTAGTTGAGGACTACCGCGGCCACAACGCTCACCTTATTCAGCTCTTTGGAATCTACGACCCTGGTTTGATCATGATTGGAAATCTAACCGTTGCGGCTATCTTGCTCTCGGGTGGATTCAGGGTACTTGAGGGTTCTTTAGGTATTGGTGTTCTCACCGCAGCAATTCTTTACGCCAGAAGGTTCTTTGATCCAATGGAAGAGATTGCGATTTTCTATAACTCTTATCAGTCGGCAGCATCGGCACTCGAAAAGATTTCTGGAGTCTTGGAAGAAGAGCCTTCAGTGCCGGAGGCTGAGAATCCTGTTCCAATGAGCGATGCCAAGGGTGAAATTCGCTTCAACGGAGTTGAGTTTAAGTATTCATCTGGGCCTGTGGTTTTGAAGAAATTTGATTTGCATATCCCCGCTGGCCAGACCATCGCCCTGGTTGGAACTACTGGCGCAGGTAAGTCGACACTTGCCAAGCTCATTGCTCGTTTCTATGATCCCTCCGAGGGCGTTGTGACAATCGACCAGCAGGATCTCAGAGATGTCGCAAATAAGGATTTGCGCCGTGAAGTTGTAATGGTTACCCAGGAGGCCTACCTCTTCTCGGGAACTGTCGCGGAAAACATTCAGCTGGGCAAGCCTGGGGCCTCAATGGATGAGGTCATGTCAGCTGCAACAGCGGTAGGTGCGCATGAGTTCATAACCTCGCTGCCTGAAGGATATGACACCGACGTTAATAAGCGTGGTGGAAGAGTCTCTGCTGGACAGAGGCAGTTGATTTCCTTCGCCAGAGCATTCTTGGCAAATCCTGCTGTCTTGATTTTGGATGAGGCAACTTCATCGCTTGATATTCCATCTGAGCGAATGGTTCAAAAGGGATTGAAGACACTGCTTGCAGGAAGAACTGCGGTTATCATCGCTCACCGGCTCTCGACCGTGGCGATTGCAGATCGGGTGCTGGTGATGGAGCACGGGCAAATCATTGAGGACGGTTCGCCTCAGCAGCTGACTGCAGGGGACGGTAAGTTTGCAAAGCTCTACAAAGCTTGGCGGGACTCCCTGGTTTAGTTGCTCGCGAGAAGTGCAATAGCACTCATTGGGGCCAAGGTTGTTCTTAGGATGCCGTCAGTTATTTGATATTTTCCACCATCGATTAGGTCGGTGTATTCACCATCGGGGAGGGTTGTGGCTACCTCAACAGGCATTTCCTTGTTGTCGAAAACGTTTGTGATGAAGTAGCCCTTGCCAGCCCGAGCAAATCCATAGACTCCTCTGACTCTAAATTTCTCAGTTACTTCAGCATGATTTACTGAGTCTCTGAACTTAATCATGTTCACAGTTGAAGCCCAGCGGTGCTGACAGATCCATTCGTCGGCCTTGTAGGTTTTCTTTGGTTCACTCACGCCCTCGCAATTGGCTTCGCCAACACCCTTGGTTGTTTCATAGGGCCCTGCGTCATAGCTGTTGAAAGCGTAGGAGGAGTAGAGCATGGGTTGCCCATAGTCTTCGGCCAGCATCATTGCTGTGGCTAGTTCAAAGTATCGAGAGTCTTTATAGCTGAGTGTTTGACCATTTCTCTCGGTGTCATGATTTGAGATAAAAGAAATGGTCTGGTTGCTCGGAGTGTAGTTCTGGAACCTAACTGCACTACCGGCGGGCGTAATCACCTCACTCTTGAAGTAGCTCTTCATTGCTCTGGCATAGTCGAATTCCCAGACATCACCGGAGGAGAGGTACTGCTCGGGCTGGACTGGTTCGCCACCTCCCCGAATTACTTCATGAATGATTCTCGTGCCCTCAGGAAGCTGGTCAATTATCACCTTTAGGTCTGGAGCATAAATGTGCTTGGCCGCGTCGATGCGAAAGCCAGCGACTCCCAGGGAGAGCAGGTCATTTAGATAGATGAGTATCTGCTTTTGAACATTTTCATTCTTCTGGTTCAGATCGCTAAGACCAAGCAGCTCACAGGTTTGCACCTGTCCTAGATCGCGGTAGTTGGAAATCTGGTCATTTGGAGTCAGATTGCAGTTGTGAAAATCTTCCCTGGTGTATATGCCGGGGTATTCATACTTGGTGAATTCAGTTCCCGCATAACCAGTTCCAGATGACTGGGCAGTCATGTGATTGATCACAGCATCGGCGATGACATCGACCCCTGCTCGCTTGCAGGCATCGACCATGCTCTTGAATTCGTCCCTGGTTCCCAGCCGGGACTCTATCTTGTAGCTAACTGGTTGATAAGTTGTCCACCACGCAGCCCCCGTGATGTGCTCTTGGGGAGGTGAGGTGAGGACCCAGTCGATGCCAGAATCTCCTAAGAATTCACACTCCTTTGCAATTGAATTCCATGGCCACATAAATAGTTGAACTCCGACCTGAGATTCAAATCTTTCACTCTCAGAATCTGCAGAGCAGGCCACTAACGTGGTGGTTGTAAGGGTTGCCAGGGTGAGAATTCGGAGCAATCGCATCTGACCATGCTAACCGATAGGCTAGAAGCATCTTTAGCGCTTCGCGCAAGTAAATCTCAGGAGCATCATGAGCAAAATTAAAGTGGTTGGAAAAGTAGTTGACCTAGACGGCGATGAAATGACCCGAATCATCTGGCAGGAAATCAAGGACACTTTGATTCTCCCCTTCCTCGATGTTGAGATTGACTATTACGACCTATCAATACAAAACCGCGATGCCACTGACGACCAGGTGACGATTGATGCAGCAAAGGCCATCAAGTTGCATGGTGTTGGTGTTAAGTGTGCAACCATCACTCCTGACGAAGCAAGAGTCTCCGAATTCGGCTTGAAGAAGATGTGGAAGAGTCCTAATGGAACCATCCGAAACATCCTTGGCGGCGTGGTTTTCCGTGAGCCAATCATCATCTCCAACATCCCAAGATTGGTTCCAGGTTGGACGAAGCCAATCGTTATAGGCCGTCATGCTCACGGAGATCAATACAAGGCCACTGACTTTAAGGTGCCAGGCGCTGGAACGGTAACCATTACCTACACACCCGCGGATGGCTCAGCCCCACAAACCATGCAGGTTGCTGAATATCCAGAAACTGGCGGTGTAGCCATGGGTATGTATAACTACATTGACTCAATCAAAGACTTTGCCCGCTCCTCATTCAACTATGGACTATCGCGAGGATTCCCGGTCTACATGTCAACCAAGAACACGATTCTCAAGGCATATGACGGAGCATTCAAGGACACCTTCCAGGAAGTTTTTGATGCCGAATACAAAACAAAGTTTGAAGCAGCTGGCCTCACATATGAGCACAGACTCATTGATGACATGGTGGCATCTGCCTTGAAGTGGGAGGGCGGATACGTCTGGGCCTGCAAGAACTACGATGGCGATGTTCAGTCAGACACTGTTGCTCAAGGCTTTGGTTCTCTCGGTCTTATGACATCGGTTCTCAGCACTCCGGATGGTCAAACTGCTCTAGCTGAGGCTGCTCACGGAACTGTCACTCGTCACTATCGCCAGTGGCAAAAGGGCGAGAAGACTTCGACCAACCCGATCGCCTCAATCTTTGCTTGGACCAGGGGACTGATGCACAGGGCCAAACTTGATGGAACCCCAGAGGTCGATACTTTTGCCAAGACCCTGGAGGATGTCGTCATCAAGACCGTTGAGGCCGGGCACATGACCAAGGATCTAGCAGCTCTGGTTGGTCCATCTCAGAAGTGGCAGACAACCGAAGAGTTCATGGCTACCTTGGCCAGCAACATGAAAACCAGAATGGCTTAGTAACTCAGCCTCGTTGAGGGTTGTGGAAAACTCCCTGCAGGAAACTGCGGGGAGTTTTACTTTTCACCCATGAAAAAACATGTTCTAAGTCTTCTTGCTCTTCTATCACTTAGCTTTCTCACTCCGGTTTCAGCCAGTGCCGCAAACGTTTGTAATGGCGCTGAGTGTGTCGTCACGTTTGAATACTCTGGAAATTACCAGCAGTGGACTGTTCCGCAAGGTGCGTCCAACATTCGCTTCTTTGTCTATGGGGCATCAGGGGCAAGGGGAGGTGCTGGTGGATCCGTGACTGGCCAATTTACAACCACACCCGACACTCTCTACATCTTTGTTGGCGGGCAGGGCAGTCAGGGGCGAAACGCATCGGGCGGGTTCAACGGTGGTGGAACCGCTGGTGGTAATCGCGGAAATGAAGGATCAGGTGGTGGTGCAAGCGACATCAGAACATCACTAGATCTTTCTGCTCGCATTGTTGTTGCTGGCGGTGGAGGAGGCGGCGGTGGTTACTCCGGTGCTGCAGGAGCTGCGGGTGGAGGCCTAGAGGCACCCACCGGCGGCTCTGGACAAGGAGGCGGTGGCGGCGGAGGAACCCAAATAGCCGGTGGTGGTGCTGGCTACTCCAACGGAGGATCCCCTGCAACTGCTGGAACCTTTGGTCAAGGTGGTACTGGCGGCTCTAGCTGGAATGCTGGCGGCGGCGGTGGTGGCGGTGGTTGGTATGGCGGTGGTGGCGGTGGCGGCGATGACAACGACTGCTGCGCGGATGGCGGCGGTGGCGGGGGAGGTTCCTCCTATGCCAGCACAAATCACACAACAAATGTCACTCATGCCGTGGGTGTAAATTCCGGTCACGGTCGAATTGAAATCCATTTCACCTTGGTACCCGTGGTCCTATCCCTAACTGGTGCTCAGGCAAGTTCAGTCTCAGCTGTTTTTCAACTTGAGGTTAGTGAGGACATTGTTGGCCTTAGTAACTCTGACTTCATTGTTTCGGGATGCCAAACAATTAACCTTTCTATGGTTTCAGCAACAGCGACGATTTATCTGAGCAGTTGCACAGGTGACGCGATTTCACTGACCTTAAAAGCGAACACAATTGGTTCTTTGGAGAATGGTCCGCCCGCAGATGTCACAACTGAGGTTTCTTTTGACTCTTTGCCGCCAAGCTTCAGTTGGTCAAGTGGAGAGGGGGAATACTCAACTTCGCCCGTGCTTCTCGCCTTTAGCGTGACTGATCTCGCTGTCAGCTCAATCGAACAGTTTGATCTGGGAGGTTGCTCAGGAGAACTAGTTGATCAATCACTTTCCCTGACAGGCTGTCCAGAGGGAGAAAACACCATTCAATTGGTTCCTTTTTCACTTGCTGATCAGTGGGGAAATGTTGGCCCAACCGAAGCAATTGCAATTTCATTTTTGATGGACACAACCGCACCTACTGCAATCTGGTCAAATGTGGAAGTGGTGGGTACTGAAACCTTCACCTACTCGGCGGTGCTCAACTTCTCTGAGAGCGTGAGTTTCTCACCTGAGCTGATTTCTTTCAGTTCTGCTTCTCTCTGTAACACTGGACACTCGATAGCCGAGTTTGGCTGGATCTTCTGGGCCGAGTGCGGATATGCATCCGGTGGCTGGACACTTCCAGCCCTAGCCATCAGCGATTCACTTGGTAACTTTGGTCCAGCCAGTGAAACCAGCGTCTCGTTTGAAAACCTCGAGCCAGTAAGGGAACCAGAGCTTGAGGACGAGCAAGTAGTTAGCTCTGAATCGCAGGTTGTCGAAAACCCAAGCTCAACTGAGAGTCAACCAACTACTCCGGTAGAGCCAACACCAGCACCGGAACCGACGCCATCACCTACTCCAACCCCAGTGCCAGCACCAGAAACAACTCCAAGTGAGCCAGTCACTCCCGAGCAGAGCGCCGCTGATCCAGTTGTCGTGGAGGAACCAGAAACCAATTCCGATGCAGTCGAAGTCATCGAGAATCTTGATCCAGTTACAGTCCCCGAGACAGAAACAGGCGTAGCAGAACCCGCCTCAACCTCACCAGAGGTTTTCGTTGAGGAGGTGGTGGATGATGAAAGCACTTTGCCAATAAAAGTTATCGAAGCTAAACCACAGCCAGTTATTACTCAGATTGAGGAGCAACCTGTTGAATTTGATGAAGGCACGGTCACAGCACAGTCAGAGAGCCCAGGCTTGGATGACATCTCTGCTGGTTTAGAGGCTGAACCCATTGCCAATCCGATTGCCGAAAGGCAATCAGAAACTGAGTTTCCTCTCTTGCCCCTGGGTCTTGCCACCATCGGACTGCTAGTGCTAGCAGCCATTGCGATTCGACTTAGCGGAAGATGATGGTTCTTTGTCCATCCAAAAGGACGCGGTGTTCGGCAAACCACCTGATTGCTTGAGTCAGAGTTTTCGACTCCGCGTCCTGACCAATTTGGACAAGAGCATTCTTAGAGGCTGCGTGATCGACGCGGGTGACATTCTGCTCAATGATTGGTCCCTCGTCGAGATCTTCGGTGACGAAGTGAGCCGTTGCACCTATCAGCTTTACACCTCTGGCGTGGGCCTGGGCGTAGGGGTTAGCACCCTTGAATCCTGGCAAAAAGGAGTGATGAATATTGATGATTCGCCCTGCAAATTCTCTGCAGAATTCAGGGGAGAGAATTTGCATGAATCTAGCAAGAACAATCAGCTCAATATTTTCGGCTTTGACATATTCACGCAGTCGCTTTTCAAATAGAGCTTTGTCTACCCCACTTTCAATTGGCATTGATTCAAATCCAATGCCATAGAAGCTGGCCATCTCTTCAAGGTCAGCATGGTTCGAAAATACTCGACTGATTTCAATGGGTAATTGACCAGCTCGTTGTCGATAAAGAATGTCATTCAAACAGTGGCTTGCCTTGGAGACCAATAAAACTGTCTTCATTGGCCTACCAACAAAATCGAGCACATACTCAAGCTTGTATTGACCGATTATGGTTTCGATCTGTCGCTCAAAGTCAGCCTTGGAAATATCGGCCTCAATCTGCAGCCGCATAAAGAATCGCCCAGTGTCATCCGAGGTGAACTGCTGACTTTCCGTGATGTTACCGCCGGCCTCTACAACCGCGCCAGAAATGGCATGGACAATGCCGGGTCGGTCAGGGCAGACAAAAGTAAGAACCCAGTGTTCCTTAGTCATCACCCGCACCATCCTATTCAGCGAGCCAGGCAGGAGCGGACTTCACGGCTAGTAAACTGACGCCCATGCCGATAAATCCCCTTCATTCAGCACCCCTCTCCCAGGTAGATCCCGAGATTGCCCAGGTCCTTCAGCAAGAGCTGGATCGGCAGCGAGGCACACTGGAGATGATCGCCAGCGAGAATTTCGTATCCAGAGCAATCCTGCAGGCTCAGGGGTCAGTTCTGACCAACAAGTATGCAGAGGGGTATCCAGGCAAGCGCTACTACGGCGGCTGTGAGGCTGTTGATGTTGCGGAAAATCTTGCGCGCGATCGGGCAAAGCAGCTCTACGGAGCCGAGTATGCCAATGTCCAGCCACACTCAGGAGCAACCGCCAACGCAGCGGTGATGATGGCTCTAGCTAATCCTGGAGATCGAATTCTTGGATTGAGCCTTGCTCATGGAGGTCACCTCACTCACGGAATGAAGCTGAACTTTTCAGGAAGAATGTATGAGGCACACGCCTATGAGCTTCACCCTGACACCTACCTGATTGACATGGACATTGTTAGGGCGCGTGCTTTGGAAACTAAACCTGCAGTCCTGATTGCCGGATGGTCTGCCTATTCAAGGCACCTCGATTTCGCCGCCTTCCGATCAATCGCAGATGAGGTGGGGGCAAAGCTTTGGGTTGATATGGCTCACTTCTCAGGTTTGGTGGCCGCAGGTGTTCATCCATCGCCTGTCCCATACGCAGATGTTGTTTCTTCAACTGTCCACAAGACGCTCGCAGGTCCTCGCTCTGGCATGATTCTTTGCAAGGAGGAGTGGGGAAAGAAGATAGACACCGCAGTCTTCCCAGGTCAGCAGGGTGGACCTCTGATGCATGTCATTGCCGGCAAGGCAGTTGCCTTCAAGGCCGCCATGACAAGCGAATTTAAAGACCAGCAGCAAAGAACAATCGACGGCGCAAAGATTCTGGCTGACAGGTTGATTCAGCCTGATGTTGTGAAGGCTGGCATCTCGGTTCTAACCGGAGGCACAGACGTTCACCTTGTCCTCGTTGATCTGCGAAATGCAGCAATCGATGGCCAAACTGCTGAGAACATTTTGCATGAGGCTGGTGTAACAGTTAACAAGAATTCGGTTCCGAACGATCCAAGGCCACCGATGGTCACCTCAGGTATTCGAATCGGAACAGCGGCGCTCGCTACTCGTGGGTTTGGGGCAAAGGAATTTACCGAGGTGGCGGACATCATCGCACTTGCACTCCTACCTGGCGCAGACCTTAGTGCCCTGAAGAAGCGAGTGGCTGCACTCACCGAAGCGTTCCCTCTTTATGAGGGTCTCGAGAACTGGTAATTCTTTGAGCGCACTAATTCTGGATGGTAGAAAAACCGCGAATGAAATCAAGCGGGAGCTATCCGAACAGGTTGCGAAGCTAACAGCTGCGGGAAGAACACCGGGGCTGGGAACTCTTCTGGTTGGCGAAGACCCTGGATCCGTAGCCTATGTTGCGGGGAAGCATAGAGATTGTGCTGAAGTAGGAATCAACTCAATCAGGATTGACCTTCCTGCAACTGCCTCTAGCCAAGACGTTGCAGCTGCAATTAACGAGCTGAATTCATCTAAGGAAGTAACTGGCTACATTATTCAGCTGCCTCTGCCTGCCAGCCTGGATGCAAATGCCCTTTTGGAACAGATTGATCCTGATAAGGACGCCGATGGTTTGCATCCAATAAATCTCGGCAGGCTAGTGATGAATACAACTGGAGAATTTTCCTCGCCACTTCCTTGTACACCAGCAGGAATAGTCGAACTTCTTAGGCGGCATCATGTCCCACTCCGCGGGGCCAAGGTGGCTGTCCTAGGTAGGGGACTAACAGTTGGGCGACCTTTGGGACTTTTGCTATCCAGCAAAGCGGTCGATGCAACGCCGACACTACTTCACAGTGCCAGCATTGAGATTGAAAAAACTATCTCTGCATCCGACATTGTTGTCGCAGCAATTGGAAAGCCTGGTTTTGTAAAGAAGGAATGGATCAAGCCAGGGGCAGCTGTCTTGGATGTTGGAATATCTCGAGTCAATGGTCAATTGCTAGGCGATGTAGACCCAGCTGCCAAGGAAGTGGCTGGATACTTTTCGCCAAACCCAGGTGGTGTTGGTCCGATGACTCGAGCAATGCTGCTGGCAAACGTGGTGAAGCTAGCTTCCAAAGTCCTTTAGCGCATCGAATCTGGGGTCAATTGGTCTCTGATGATCATGACTTCCCTGATCTAATTTCTCACCGCAGTCGGCACAAATCCCAGGGCAATCTTCTCGGCAGAGGGGCTTTATTGGTAGCTCCAAGACAACTGCATCGATCAGTGGTTGCTCCAGGTCAACCCTGTCCTGTTCGATGAAGAAGTCTTCTTCGGTCTCTGGTTGGTAGTGGTAAAGCTCTTGGAAATTGATTGGAATTGCGACCTTGATGGCATCTAGGCAGCGAGAGCATTCAGATTCAGCCTCGGTTTTTCCCTCAGCGGTGACGAGAATTCCCTCGTGAACAGACTCGAGGCGAACCGCAAGTTCGATTTCTTCTCCAGGCTTGACCGCGATAATCTCGGTTCCCATTTCGGATTGCAAAGTGTGCTTGAGGTTTATTTCTTTCATGGACCCAGGCTTTAGCATCAGGTCTTTGACCTGAATTATCAGACTCATCGCTAAGACCTTGTCCTAAGGGCACTAAGAACTGCCTTCGGCACATGCTTTGAAACATCTCCTCCAAGTGAGGCAACCTCTCTAATTAGCGATGAAGATGTTTGGCTAAATTGAGGCTCTGTCGGAAGAAATATTGTTTCGATGCCCGTGAGATCTCGATTCATGCTTGCAAATTGAAGCTCGTAGTCAAGATCCGCAGAGGTTCTCAGGCCCTTGATGATTATTTGCGCATTTAGTTTTTCTGCGGCATCAGCCAGCAGGCCAGATTCTATTTCCTTTACATTCACCCCAGAGATTCCAAGCTCTATGCAGGATTCTTCAATCAACTTCACTCTCTCGGAAGGGGAGAAGAGATTTTTCTTTTGAGGATTGTTTGCTACTAGAACATGGAGCTCATCACAAAAAGTCATTGCCCTGCGAATCACGGACAGGTGACCGAGGGTAATCGGGTCAAATGATCCCGGATAGACAGCTATCTTTGCCACGGGACAAGGTTAGTCCCAAAGCACCTGCCCTAGAACTTGCTTCTGATGGCCCAAAGATCAGGAAATACGGGGTGAAACAGTGTGCTGGAAAGGTAACCTACGCCGCTGGATCCTCCGGTCCCCATCTTCCTGCCAATTGTTCGCTCAACCATCTTCACGTGGCGATAACGCCACTCCTGTAAGCCTTCATCGAGATCAACCAAAGCCTCGCCAATTAGTGATGCCTCTGGATCTTGCCGATGAATTGTGATCAGTAACTCTTGGACTTCGGAATCTTCTTCCCAGGACTGAGTGACATCTCTTTCCAACACTCTTTTCGGCATTGCAAGTCGGTGGTTGAAATAGTGCAGTGCTGAATCCCAGAGTGATGGTCTTTTCATAGCAGCTTCAACTCGGTCTCTTGCCTTAGAACCAGGCACCAGATGTTCCGCCATTCCCATTCCAGTGCTCTTATCTGCATCTTTACCAGCTTGGTCTCGGCGACCCAGGACGGCCTCCAACTCTCTGAACTGGGCTGATTGAAAACCAGACGCAGAACTGAGCCTGGAGCGAAAGGAGTTGAACTGCAGCGGTGTCATAGTCTCGAGTATGTCGAGTTGAGCAACACAGGTCTTCATGATGTTCCGCATTCTCCCCAATAGAGCGAGAGAGCGATGAGTATTTCCAGCTTCGAGTGACTTTTGGAGTGCTTGGGCCTCATGCAGCAGCTGCTTGAACCAAAGCTCATAGACCTGATGGATTGTGATAAATAACAGTTCATCATGCTCAGGACCATCACTGAGCGGTTGCTGAAGTTCTAATAACTCATCCACTTTCAGATATGAGATGTAGGTGATGTGTTTTTGATGCTCCATGTTCTAGGTAACTCTGCTTCCACTAGGGGTGATGTTTTTGTAATCGCCGCTTTCGACCAGATCTCTTAGTCGATCAAAACCGTCATATACCTCCATGAATGAGGTGGGCAGCGGTGAAATTCCAAGTCGAATTGCATTTGGTTCCCGATAGTCGGGAATAACATTTTTTAGTTTTCTAAGAGCAAAAGCAATTTGCTTAGCATCCGAGTGCCTCAAAATGATATGGCCACCACGCTTCATTGGATCTCTTGGAGTCGCAAGCTCAAAGCCCAATTGGGTCAACCACTGGTCGTAGAGGTCAATCATTAGACCTGTGCCCTGGGCGGCCTTGAGCTGGATGGCTTGAATTGTTGCTCTGCCAATCATCTCGAAGGCAACCTCGACGGCCCGAATTCCAATTATTGAAGGGCTGGCTATTTGAAAACCACGGATTTGCTGATTTGGCTCAAAGTAGGGGCCCATTTCAAACTGTTTGTCTTGGGCAAACCAGCCTTGAATTGGAACTTGCAGTTTCTCCTGCAAGGACTTTTTCACAAACAACCAGGCAGGAGATCCAGGTCCGGAATTGCCATATTTATAAGTGCAGCCAACAGCCAGCTCAACGCCGTTGGCTTCAAAGTCGAGTTCGATTGAACCTATGGCGTGAGAACAATCCCAAACAACATAGATACCAAATTGCTTCGCAAGAGCGGTTATGCCCCTAATGTCCTGTCTCACACCGGAGCGATAGTTGATTGCCTGGAGGCTCAACAGAGCAACATCAGCGTTTAGCAGTGGTCGAAGGGCTGCTGTTGAGATCTCCTCATTTTCACTTTCGATATCGACAGCACCCGGTCCACCCATTCCATCACTGTTTAGCGTTACGAGCTCTAACCCAAACTGATTGGCAATTCCCTGCAGGATGTAGCGGTCGGTAGGGAAGTTTGCTGAGTCAATAATTACTTTCTTTCGACCTGGATTCGCCTTGATGGCTGCAACGCAGAGTTGATAGAAGTTGACACTGGTTGTGTCGCAGACAAGAGTTTGACCCGGGTTTGCACCCAGCGCTGCTCTAGCTAACAGATCTCCCGCTGTTTGTGCTTGATCAATCCAATGCGACCAACCGTCAACCAGTTCGCTGCCCCACTCCTCGGTGAGGAAGGAGTTGACCTGTTCAATGGTCTTTTTTGGAAGGCGTCCTAAAGAATTGCCATCCAGGTAGCAAATATCTGGATTGGAGATGAAGAATTCATCTCGAAATGCTCTTAGAGGATCGTTTTGATCGAGCTCGAGAACTTTCTCTCGAGTCCAGTGGGCATCATCGCTCATGCCTCCACTTTACTCAGACCAGAAGCTGGTGCTTCGCTAGCTCTGCATAGAGGGGAGTGGACTTCACAAGCTCAGAGTGGGATCCGATACCCACAATCCGTCCAGCCTCCAGAACGATGATTTGATCTGAATCCACGACTGTCGATAAGCGGTGAGCAATCACAACCAGGGTTCGGTTTTGAGCAACTGCGTCGATTGCTTCCCTCATTCTTTGCTCATTTGGTCCATCGAGAGCACTGGTCGATTCGTCAAGTAAAAGGATTGGTGGTTTTGCAAGTAGCGCTCTAGCAATCGCCAATCGCTGTCTTTCACCACCCGAGAGCATGATTCCGCTCTCTCCAACCTCAGCTTCTAATCCCTTGGTGTCTCGATTCAGGACATCCATCAGATTTACCTGGCGAAGCACATCAACCAGCTCGTCCTCGGTGGCATCTGCCTTGCCGAGCAGCAGGTTGTCGCGAATGCTACCGGCTAGCACTGGAGCGTCTTGTTCAACATATCCCAGCTGCTCCCTAAGGGTCTGGCGTGAAAATTCCGTAACGTCTTGCCCATCTAAGAGAATTTGACCAGCGGTTGGTTCGTAGAACCTTTCGATAAGGGAGAAGATGGTTGACTTACCTGCTCCCGATGGCCCAACCAGAGCAACACGACTTCCACGTTCAATCTGAAAACTCACCGAGGAGAGAATCTGCTTTGTCTCTACATCTTCAGCGGGGTAGTGGAATTCCACTTTTCTAAATTCAATTGCAGCAGTTGACTTCGCTGTTCTCGTCGAAGATTCTTCACCAGTTTCCTCTTCATCCAGGACCATGATTTCTTGGATTCTGGCAAGTGCGCCGAGGGCTCCCATTACCGATGTGTATGCACCAAAGGCAGAAATCAGGGGGCCAATCATGAAGAAAAGGAGGATCACAAAGGTCACAAGCGAAGAGATTGTTGTCGCACCTGTAGCGACTCGCAGGCCACCAAGACCCAACACCACTATGAACGCAGTGTTGAAAGCCACCTGGGCTATGGGTGCTACAGCAGCTGAGAGCCTTGCAATGGAAAGCCCTTGGTCGTAGGCAGCCTCTGCATCCTTGTAGATTTCTTGCGATTCTCTCTCTTCGGCCCTAGACGCTCTGATTGTGCGAATAGCACTGAGCGCACGCTCAACGCTGGCCGACATCTGTCCGACCTTTTGCTGAGCCTTCGTAGTCGCACTTCTTATCTTTCGCCCGGTGAAGGCAATGGCACCCACTGCCACAAAGACAACCAGGAGTGTTGACCCAAGGAGCAGAGGGTCAATGAAGGCCATTACGATGATCGCGCCAAAGAACTGGAGCATTCCACCTAGCGCATCAACCAGACCCTGGGTGAGCACAGCTTTCAATAGCGTCGAGTCGGAGCCGACACGTGAAACTAGGTCACCAATTCTTCTCCGGTCGTATTGCCAAATCGGAAGCCTCAAAAGTCTTGCAACCAGAGATTTCCTGGTGCTGAGAACAACTCCCTCACCTGTCTTATATAGAAGGTAGAACTGGAAGGCGTTTACCAGAGCGGACGAAACAATCAGCGCGACAATCGCGAGCGCTAGTGTCTGTATCTCCAAGTTCTGTTCAACGGCGCTAATCAGTTGGCCTATTAACAGAGGTTGCGCCAAAGCAAGTAGTGAACCGAACATCGAAAGCACAATCGCAAAGGTGAGGACTCTTCGATAGGGCCGAAGGTAGGGGAATAGGTCCTTTAGCTGAGCTCTAGGACCCTTATATTCTCTTGACCTTGGGTTTTGAGTTGGGTCTGAATAGTATTCGCTCACTTAGTTATCAACCTTCTCTTGGTGAAGTCCGTTCCCAAAAATCTCCTCATTGAGCAGGTAGTTGATTTCGGTGAACGCCAGGGCCTCAGTGTAGGCGGTATTTTTAGAAAATCTCTGATAGTCCAAATTCTTCAATGCAGCGGCGATACCCCTGTCTCTTACTTTGAGAAACATCAGTGTTGTGTTTGGTTTGCGAGGAAAATCGGTAAGCACTTTCCCGCAGCCGTAACCGAAAACTCGAAGGGCTAAGTCTGCTTTTCTTGGTGTCGTTTTTTCTATGAGTCCATTGTTGGGAACGCGGATCTTTCCCCTTTGACCATCAGTTTTCTTCCAAATCTGAAAGCAAGTCCTGAGCCCGTTTTTTTCCCGGATAGCCCGCCCTTGGTCATCCTCGTAGGAGACGAAGACATCTTTGTCTGCAATTTTTTCAAACCTTAGATCTAGGCGATTCTCCACGCTCCACTTTCTCCAAGACCTGGGAATAAGGAATGCGATGTAGTCGCTGAAATCCGAGGCGTGGTTAAAAAAGGGAATAGAAAGGGCATTGTTTCGGCCAAACGGTGGATTAGAAATAGTCACAAATCCAAGACTTTCGGGTCGGTAAACCAAGAAATCCTTTTTTATTACGTCCTTATGTTTCGGAAAAAGATCAACGCTTAGGATTTCCTTCACCCCTGCTTGTTGAAGAGCGGTAATAAAGCTGCCGTTACCACCAGCTGGTTCTAGAAACTTCCTCCTGGAGAAGTCAGGTATGTTCTGCTGAGTAAGTGCAACCAGCTCCTCAGCCAATTGAATTGGGGTGTAGAACTGTTCAGTTCCCGTGACTCGACGGTTGCCCAGTGGCTTAGACACCCCATCACCATATCAACACATCCAACGGAGTCAAAAGTAGTATTCTGGTCTGCTGCCCAGTGGGCTGAGATGGAGAAGCACTAATTGGCGAATGCACCAACAAATGACATTGTCATTCGGGCAAAAGACTTAACAAAAAAGTACAAAGATTTCGTAGCTGTAGACGGTATTGACTTTGAGGTTAAGCGGGGAGAATCATTCGGACTCCTTGGTCCAAACGGTGCCGGTAAGTCCACCACCATGAAGATGATCTCCTCTGTGTCGCAACGAACCAGTGGTGACTTGCAAATCCTAGGCAAAGAGCCCAATACTCACGGGCCAGAGATTCGTGCTCACTTAGGTGTTGTTCCGCAAAAAGACCTGCTCGATCGAGAGCTCAAGGTCTGGGAAAACATCTTTACCTACGGTCGCTACTTTGGCCTTCCAAGAAAGTGGCTAAAGGACAAGGTCACAGAACTGCTGGAGTTTGCCCAACTCACAGAAAAGCGCAACTCAAAAGCCGATGATCTCTCCGGTGGAATGCAGCGAAGATTGGCAATCGCCAGGGGATTAGTCAATGAACCAGAGATCTTGATGCTTGATGAACCAACCACAGGCTTGGATCCTCAGGCACGTCACGTCCTCTGGGATCGGCTGTTCAGACTAAAAGAGCAGGGTGTGACACTCGTTATCACCACCCACTACATGGATGAAGCCGAGCAACTCTGTGATCGGCTTCTCGTTATGGACAAGGGCAAGATCATGGCTGAGGGATCTCCCGCGGAGCTCATCAAGAAGTTTTCGTCAAAGGAAGTTGTCGAGGTTCGATTCGGAACTGACAAGAACGAAAAGATGGCCGACAAATTATCCGGAATGTCAGACCGAATTGAAGTTCTGCCTGATCGAATTTTGCTCTACACCGAAAAGGGCGAGGAGCTCTTGAGCAAGATTATCGAAGCTGGCATGCATCCGGTTACTTCTTTAGTTAGAAGAAGCTCGCTAGAGGATGTATTCCTCCGACTAACGGGAAGGACACTGGTCGACTAGTGTCTGATCTCAAGTTCAAGCCAGGTTCGGTAGTTGACCCGCAGAAAGCAATTCGCTGGGGAGCTCTGAGGGTTGCTGAATATCGATTCTTTTCCATGTCCAAGTGGCTGGGAGCAGTTGTTGCTTATGGACTAGGAAACCCAATTCTTTATTTGATTTCTGTGGGCTTGGGAATTGGTGCTCTGGTGGATGCCAATACTGGTGGGCAGGGAATCCTGGGGGTCAGCTACCTTCAGTTTGTTGCCCCAGCACTGCTGGCGTCAGCTGCGATCCAAGGCGTGATGGACGAAGTTACCTTCCCTACGATGGACGGTTTTGTCTGGGACAAGCTCTTCTACGCAATCAATGCAACTTCCGTCTCCGCAGTACAGATTGCCAACGGTGTCATGATCGTTGCACTCGGTAGGGGACTATTCACAGTCTCTATGTACATTGCGGTGCTGCTGCTGTTTGGGGCCATTCCACTGACGAGTGTCCTTCCGCTAATCCTCACCTCAATGCTGGCGGCTTGGGGTTGGGCTGCGCTCATGTTGGCTATCACAGCCAGGCTTGAAAAGGATGAGGGCTACTTCGCAATAATTGGTCGCTTTGTCATAGCCCCGATGTTTCTTTTTTCAGGCACCTTTTACCCACTGGAGCTAATGCCCATCTATCTTCAACCCCTCGGATGGATTTCACCGCTCTGGCACTCGACCCAGTTGGGTCGAACACTCAGCTATGGAGCTGAGATGGAACCCAGCATGCTACTAATTCACCTGGGTTACCTCGCGGTAATGGGAGTTGTCGGAATGGCTCTGACCTATCCAAAGTTTGTGCAGAGGTTGGGTCGATGATTACTCAAGCACTTTTGACTCAAGCTGTTGCAATTCAGGAAAAGCGTCGCAACAATCCAACCGCTGCCATCTACTCGGGCCGGGCTCGAATTCTTATCGAACGAGCGGTCTACGCTGCAAAGAGTTCAAACTGGTTGGTCATATTTTCTGGATTCTTCGAGCCGGTTCTCTATCTGCTTGCTTTTGGTTTTGGCATTGGTCAGCTGATTGGAAACGTGACAGATGGCCAGGGAAACGCAGTTACCTATGCAGCATTTATTGCACCAGCGCTGCTAGCAACATCAGCTATGAATGGTGCGATTTACGACTCAACCTGGAATGTCTTTTTTAAGATGCACTTCGGCAAGATTTATCAGGTCATGCTCTCTAGTTCTCTCGGACCACTGGATGTTGCGCTTGGAGAGATTTCATGGGCGCTTCTGAGGGGAGTTATGTATTCGGTTGGCTTCCTGGCAATCGTTACTCCCCTTGGTCTAATAACTGATGCGTGGGGATTGCTGGCAATTCCAGCTGCAACTTTGATTGCTTTTGGATTTTCTGCATTTGGGATGGCAATTACTTCTTATATGAAGTCATTCCAGCAAATGAACTGGGTTAACTTTTTCCTCCTGCCAATGTTCCTCTTCTCAGGCACCTTCTTCCCAATTAGCGTTTATCCACAGTGGGTGCAGGTGATTGTTCAGGCACTGCCTCTTTGGCAGGGCGTTGAGCTGGTCCGCTCCCTGACCTTGGGAATAGTCCACTGGGGCCTTCTGTCTCACGTCGCCTACTTCCTGGTCATGATTGTGGTCGGAATGTGGTTCACCACCATCAGGCTCAGAGCCCTATTTATGCGCTAGGGGAGCGGCCTCTATTCAATGTCGGTAGCCGCTCCTAGACTTTTAGCATCACGTCCTTGGGGGCCAATTGATCAAGCTTGTCCGAGCTGTTCTTGTTTTTGTCATTACTAGCGTCGTTGCTTTAGTTTCACCTCTTGCAGCCTTCGCAGAGTCAAATCGCACGACCTATATAGTGATGCCGGCAGAGGGTGCAGCAGCTGAACTAAGAAGTGCCATATCTAGCCTTGGCGAATATCCGGAAGATCAACTAAATCTGATTGATGACCTCTTTATTGTTGACCTTCTGCCTGAAGACGCCATCAAGTTAGCTGAGAGTGCGCTGGTAGCTTTCATAGAGGCTGACTCTATTGTTTCGATTACCGACAGTCAGACTCCAACTCCCTCCTGGGGACTTGATCGGATCGATGGTTACTTCGACAATGCATTCAGCTATCCCAGCAAGTCTGGTGAAGGGGTAAAGGTTTATGTATTTGACACTGGAGTCGCTGGCGACCACCCAGATTTAGCTGGCAGGGTTTCACAAGGTTTTGACGTCATCGGTAGTAACCAGGCAAACACTGACTGCCACTATCACGGAACTCACGTCGCAGGAACTATTGCTGGTTCCACATTTGGCCTTGCCAAGAATGCGGAGATTGTTCCAATTCGAGTTCTCGGCTGCACCGGATCCGGAAGCACGACTGGAATTCTTCGAGCAATCAACTGGACAATTGCAAATCACCCCGCCTCCACTCCAGGTGTTGCAAACCTAAGTTTGGGCGGATCTAGAAATCTTTCGTTTAACGCGGCAATCGCCTCGATGGTTGACCGGGGAATCACAACAGTTGTTGCAGCCGGTAATTCATATGCAGATGCCTGCAAATATTCACCAGCTTCTGCACCCGAAGCGATAACTGTGGGTGCCACCGACAGATTCGACAGCAAGGCAGCGTTCTCAAACTTCGGAGACTGCGTCGATGTCTTTGCTCCTGGAGTCTCCATTCCTTCGGCCAACGCTAGAAACTACGCAGCTCCAATTTCTCTCTCGGGAACCTCAATGGCATCTCCGCACGTTGCCGGAGTCGCGGCCCTAATACTGGGTGAAAGTCCAGCTGCCAGCACTGAGCAGGTCGAGGCTCAGATCTATGCTCTGTCCCAACCCGGCGTCGTGAAGAATGCCAATACTGTTCGCGGCAATCGGATGGCGGTATCTCCTCCACAAAATTTCAAGCCAATTCCAACACTGCCTGGAGCACCTTCCGGTCTTCGAGTCTCGGAAACTGGTAGTGGATTTGTTGACTTCTCTTGGAACGTAGTTTCAGGAGCAAGCTCATACGAGGTTGAATTCCGTAAGGGAAGTCAGAACGTATTTACTCTCGCAACATCCAGCACCGCTGACTTTAGAGTTTCTGGACTCTCAGGAGGTGAGCTTGCTTACCTAAGAGTGCGCGCTGTCACCGATCTTGGGACAACGAAATTCAGTGCTTTGGTAAGTGGTAAGTCTCAGGTTCAGCCGCCTTCAGCACCACGAGAACTAAGGGTTGATGCCACATCGAAGACTGCCATGCGCCTTAGCTGGCAACCGCCAACATCACTTGGTGGAGCACTCAGCGTGCAGTATCGAGTTCAAATGAAGACCACTGGTGACTGGATGCAAATCAACTCTGGCCCAGCAACTTCAATTTCAATCTCAGACCTGCAGTTTGCCCACAGCTTCCGAGTTCTTGCCTTCCATGAGGGTGGCGCATCAGAATCTTCGGTTGAGGTCGTCTTTGATCCTGCCAAGGTCTATGTTGTT
The DNA here is from genome assembly GCA_964480885.1 of uncultured Aquiluna sp. GTDB lineage: Bacteria > Actinomycetota > Actinomycetes > Actinomycetales > Microbacteriaceae > Aquiluna. The sequence continues at coordinate 62,076 of CAYZRV010000002.1, forward strand.
TCCTCTATTAGCTCAACAGTCAGCGGCAGAACTGCTGATGTTATTTGGGTGTCTGATGCACCAGAGGGCACCGCACATGAGGTAAGTCTTACAAGAGTCGGTTCAACGTCACCTGAGCGAACCCAAACTGTTTCAACCAATTCGGTTCGATTTGAAAATCTATCTCGCATGACCAGCTACCGAGTGAGCATTATCCCACTTGCTGAGATTAGAGGATTCGGTCAGACTGCAACATTTGAAACTGGTGCAACTGCTCCCGAAGCACCAAGAGCAATCAGTGCACCAAAGCAGAGCTCTGGTTACCTGCTTAGGTTCGCCCAACCATCGGACAATGGTGGTTCGGCCATCACCACTTATCGTCTTGAGCAACTCGTCGGTGGAATTTGGACAAAGGTCCAAGAGTCATTGAGTCTTGAGTTCTCAGTGGCAGATCCTGCCAGAGGGCAGACCAGTGAGTATCGACTCATTGCTGTCAATGCAGTTGGGGAGTCGCCTGCAAGCTCGACTCTGCGCGTCTCAACGCCAGCTGATGTTGCTTCATCACCTCAATCTCTCTCTGCGGTGCTGCAGGCAGACGGAAGGGTGCAGCTAAATTGGCTAGCACCCACTGATGACGGTGGAGCGCCTGTTACTCAATACAGGATTGAAATTCTTCGCAACGGCGTCTGGTCAATGCTCGGCAGTGCTTCGCAACTGACCTACACGTACTCATCTCTAGCAAAGGGAACCCAGGCCAGCTTCAGAGTAACTGCGGTGAACCGCGCTGGAAGCTCACTTCCATCAAACACCGTTGAACTTTCCAGAGAAAAAACAGTCCCTGGAAATATCAGCAATCTCACCGCAGCGATCAAGGACGGCTACATCAACCTCAGCTGGGGAACTGTTTCGGATACAGGTGGGGGAACGATCTCCGGCTACACCCTCCAGCAACGAACTGGATCAACTTGGGTTGACGTGATTACCAACACATCATCACTGAGTGCACAGATTGAAATTTCTGGACCAGGTCTAACTTTCACATATCGAGTCCTGGCAAATAATGAAGTGGGACAGTCCGCGAGTGGCAATGAAAGAATAATCACCACCCCCTATCTGCCAGCTTCAGCTCCCCAGAACTTCAATTACCAGGTTGAAGGCAATCGAATCAAGTTCAACTGGGACCGCGCCGAGTCATCTGGTGGAAGCGTCACCACCTTCTACGTGATAAGTGTTTCAGATGACGGGGTGACGTATCGTCCTGTAAGCACAGTCCGTGCAACTGAGACTGCTGCGTATGACACTCGACCAGTTCGAGGCCAGGCACGGCTCTACCGAATTAATGCTGTGACACAACACTTTGGTAATGGAACTCCTTCCGACGCACTCGGAGTATTGCTTCCTGCCATCGCACCCGAAGATCCCGCATTGCTCACTGCAAAGGTAGTTCAGGGCGAGGGCATAGTCCTTACTTGGACCAAACCAAATAGCGATGGCGGGGCGGAAGTAACTGGATATCGCATTGAAGTTAGACGCGGAAGCACCTGGTCGCTGGTTGGAGAAAGTGCAGAATTGAGCTTCGTGGCACCATTTGGCAGTGCTGGAGAGTCTCTGGTTCACCGAGTCTTGGCAACCAATGCTGCCGGTAACTCACTTGGGTTAAGAACAGTTACAACCCAGATGGGTATCGCACCTGCAACTGCTCCACAGTCACTGAGTGCCAGCGTGGTGAGCGGTCGTTTGGTTATTACTTGGATTGCGCCAGAAGTCATGGGTGGAAGATTCTCCTACTACGAGATTCAGCACCTTGATGGTGGGGCGTTCAAGCGACTGGCAATATCTTCCACAACTACTTTAAGGACCACAATCCCTGGCCCAGGCCAGAGCAAGGTGTTCAGGGTTGCTGCCTTTACGAACGCAGGAGTCGGAGCATTCTCTTCGGAGATTGAATATGCAACTGCAAAGGTTGTGCCTAGCACGCCGTCACTAGTCAGCATGAGGTCATCGGCAGCCACTAATACAATCACCTGGAGATCCTCCAGCATCAACGCCGGTGGAGGAACCGTAGATAAGGCAGTTCTCTACCGAGAGGAAAACGGGAACTGGGTAGAGATCGCACAGGCCGATGCCAAAGCAGACACTCTCTCATTTGCCAACGATCTTTATGGCACGACTCAGAGGTATGTGTTGCGAATCACCAATGAGGTTGGTGAGTCAGCAAATTCAAGAGTCACAACTCTCCGCCACGCATTCGCTGTCACGTCCCAAGCCACGAATCTTTCCCTTAGGGAAGAGGGCACCAGGCTTAGGCTGAGTTGGTCCACCCCCGAGTTTTTAGGTGGCTCAAACCCTAGCTATGCAGACATTCAAGTCAGCGAAGATGGAACCAACTGGCGCAGGGCAACCTTCATTCGCTACGCAGAATCCGCTCTAGTTTCAATGCCGCTAAAGGGAAGGAACATCAGCTATCGGGTGATAGTTCGTAATGCGGCTGGAGAATCACTTCCTTCAGAGGCGGTGAGCTTCTATAACCCGTTGACTGCACCAAGTTCTAACTTCTCAGCCTCCGCATCGAGATCCGGTAGCAATGTAGTCTTCAGAATCTCGGCACCGTCCGACTTCGGTGGCTACTCGGAGTTGGCCATTCGAATTGAACAGCAGGGAACATTGGCCTGGCAGTCGAGCGATGAGTACGTCCTTGTGAGGCCACGCGGCAGCTCGAGCTTCAGCTTGCCGCTGCCATCAGCAAGAGGCACCTACGTCTATCGAGTGTCGATTTCTAACCCCAGTGGTGAGGTCGAAAGAACGGTTACCTTCCGGTACTAGTTACCAGAAGACAGCCAAAACGACATTAGTTAGTGTCAAGGCGCCAATCACTCCGAAGATTGGTTTTGACACTGATGACTTCTTGCGATTGAGCATCACGAGCAGGAGGATGACTAGCGCAACTAATGACTTGACACCTATCTTCATGTGATCAATCTCAAAGTTAGCGCCCATTGCGATTCGCCATTCCGCGAGTCCAACCAGAAGAAGGCCAGTTACAAAGGCTGTCCAGGCTCCATGGACCATCGCGGAAACAATCTTTGCCGCCCCCTGTCCCATTGCTTTGATTTGTGTCATGAACCCACCAAGCAGTGAAGCAAGTCCTACGAAGTGAAGAACAATGAGTGAGTTACGCGCGATATCTACTAAGTCCATAAATTCCTCCAGGCCTAAAGCCTAAGTCAGGGACTTAGTTTCCTAAGGAAGCCATGGTCAATGCTGCCTGAACAGCCTCAGCACCTTTATCTTCCTTTGAGCCAGCAAGACCCGCTCGGACTAAAGCCTCAGCCTCGCTATTGACAGTTAGTAAGCCAAATCCGATCGGAACCTTGTGATCAAGTTGAACTTTGACAAGTCCGGAGGTGGCAGCATCACAGACATAGTCAAAGTGAGGAGTCTCGCCTCGAATAACAACGCCCAGTGCGATGACGACGTCTGCACCTTCTTCGATCGCTAGCGCAGCACCCAGTGGCAGTTCAAAAGCACCCGGCACCCTCCACAGATTTATGTCGGTAGCGCCAGCTGCCCTAAGTTCTTTTTCTGCTCCCGCAATGAGGCCATCCATGATCTGGGTGTGCCAAGAAGAAGCAACTATAAAGATTCTTAGTCCTGAACCATTTACCTTGAGTTCAGGAGCACCTTTTCCGCTCACTACTTCAGATTAGCTGGAATGGTGTGGCCCATGCGAGCGCGCTTGGCCTCAAGGTAACCCTTGTTCTGCTCCGCCAAGCCCACGATCAGAGGAACCGTCTCAACGACCTGAATTCCAGCATCGTCCAAGAAGCGTCGCTTGGCTGGGTTATTGGTCAAAAGGCGAACACTCTCGATTCCGAGATCGCGCAAAATCGCAACAGCAGCACCGTACTCACGGGCCTCACTTGGAAGACCCAGGGCCAAATTGGCATCAACGGTGTCAAGACCCTGCTCCTGAAGGGAGTAGGCCTTCAGCTTGTTCAACAGTCCGATTCCACGGCCTTCTTGGCCACGAAGGTAAATCACCACTCCACCCTCAGGGTTGTTGGCGATTGCCTCCAGAGCAGCATCCAGCTGCGGGCCGCATTCACACTTTAGAGAGCCAAAGGCTTCGCCAGTGATGCACTCCGAGTGCATTCTGATTAGGGCGTTTTTCGGTCCTGGGTTACCGGCGATAATGGCCACATGGTCAGCCGTTGTCTGAACGTCGTAGTAGCCGCGAACCTTGAATTCCCCGTGGGTGGTAGGAAGCTTGGCCTCAGCCTCAAATCGGATGCGATTTTGGCTGTATTTCCGCTCAGGGGAGCGCTTCTCCAGGTGGTCCCGAAGGTGGGAAATTGTACTCATAGGTAGTTCAAACCTCTGAGCCAGGGCAAATAATTCCCCAGATTGCATCATTGTTCCATCATCGTTCACCAGCTCAGCCATCAGGCCAACCGGCTCTAAACCAGCCAATTCCAGCAAATCAACGGCTGCTTCGGTATGTCCAGGCCTTTCCAAGACGCCTCCGGCCTTGGCCCTGAGCGGAATTACGTGACCTGGGCGGATCAGTGCCTGGGGCTGGGCATGGGGATCGGCAAGGACCCTAGCGGTATTTGCTCTCTCTGCGGCTGAAATGCCCGTTGAGGTCCTGTTGGCGGCATCCACGCTGACGGTGTAGGCGGTGTGGTGTGGATCTTGATTATTTACCCACATCAGAGGTAGGTCCAGCTGGTTGGCTCTTTGATCCGTCATTGGTGCGCAGAGAAAACCCGAGGTATGTCTGACCATCCAGGCAACCCACTCGCTGGTTGCGAACTGAGCAGCGATGATGGCATCACCTTCATTTTCGCGATTCTCATCGTCAGTGATGATCACTGGCTTACCCTCGCGAAGAGCTCTAATGACGTCTTCTATGCTGCTGTATTCGATGTTCACTTGCTTTCCATTAGCCTTTCGATGTGCTTAGCCATCACATCAGCTTCCACATTCACTTTGTCTCCAGGATTTTTATATCCGAGCGTTGTAACCCTTAGAGTTTCTGGAATCAGTGAGACCGCAATCACATCTCCGTCAATGTCATTCACTGTCAGAGAAATACCGTCAAGAGTAATAGAGCCTTTGTGGACAACGTATTTCATCAATTCTTTTGGCAGACGAATCTTCACCCAGTCCCAGTTGTCGCTTTTTTCTCGAGAAACTATTTCACCAACGCCATCGACATGTCCCTGAACGACGTGACCACCAAACCTTGTAGCTGCAGTCATCGCCCTTTCAAGATTGATGGGATCTCCTACTTTTACTCCATCCAGAGAGGATCTGCGAATGGTCTCCATCATGACATCGGCTGTGAAGCTCTTGTCATCAATTTCGATTGCGGTTAGGCAGGTTCCTGAGCAAGAAATAGAGTCTCCTCGCTTTAGATCACTCAGAACCTCACCGCAGGAGATGGTCAACCTGATGGCATCGGGTTGTTTTTCAATCGCGGCCACTTTTCCAAGTTCCTCAATAATTCCAGTGAACATTTATCTCCTTGCTCTGATGAAAATGTCAGAACCGAGCATCTTTTGCTCGGTAATTCTTAGGTTTATGGCATCTGAGATACCAGGGACACCGATGTCTCCCAGGGCTAATTTCGGCCCGCCAATCAGGATTGGTGCCAGATAGATGATGAATTCATCAACCAGGTTGCTACGGATAAATTGGCCAGCGACACTTGCTCCTCCTTCAACCAAGAGATGTTTGTGACCAAGTGAGGAGAGCTCGCGGAGAACACCTTCAGCATTTCGAGTTCGAATCTGAATGGTTCTTGCTTTCTCGTTGAAAATCCTTCCGCCGTGTGGAATTTCACGCTCACCCATGATTACGCGCAGCGGTTGGTTATCGAAGTAGCTGCCGTCTTCTTTTCTTGCGGTCAGTTCCGGGTCATCAGCTATTGCCGTTCCAGTGCCAACCAAGATCGCATCGACTTCACTGCGAATTCTGTGCGCATGAGCTCGAGACTCAACGCCGGATATCCACTTGCTGCTGCCATCCTGAGCGGCAATTCGACCATCAAGACTGCTCGCCCACTTCAAGGTTACGAATGGACGCCCAAGTTGCTTGGATGTGAGCCAAACTCGGGCCTGCTCTCTAGCTTTGTCTCGAAGAACACCTTCAATAACTTCGACCCCATGATCTCTTAGCCGCTGTGACCCACCAGCCGACTCTTCCCCAGGATCCTTGATTGGATATACAACTCTGCTGATTCCTGCATCAATCAAAGCCTGAGCACAAGGTCCAGTTTTACCAAAGTGATTGCAAGGCTCGAGGGTAACCACTGCGGTGTAACCAGGAGGAAATGGGTATGAGACTTTTGACCTCAAGTCATCAATAGCGACAACCTCAGCGTGGGGAGTGCCTGAGCCTCGATGAAAACCCTCGGCAACAATCTGTCCCGAAGGATCAAGAATGACAGCCCCGACTTGCGGATTGACTCCGTGGGCAGGTCCGTGAAGGGCAAGCTCGAGTGCGCGTTGCATTGCGCTCTCTAGGTGACCTAATTGCATCTTGCCCTCATCCTTTGCGGCACAGACCCCGCGGGCAAGCAGAAAACAGGGACGCCAAAGCATCCCTAGGTTCTTCTCCCATCCGGACTATTACCGTCGGTTTCGGAATTTCACCGAATCAACCGCCTAGAGCTGCGCAGCTGGGGGCTGCGTTTCCAGTCGGGTCGCGGACTTTAACCGCCGGTTCAGATTTTCACTGACCCCGAAGAACTGTGCAGAAGTAACAATACTCTTCGGGGGTAATAAATTCCGCCCTAGGGTTTTGGTGGGATGAATCCAACTCTTTCGTGGACTTTGGCAAGGGTTTGCTCAGCCAACTGATTAGCCTTTTCTGCCCCCTGGGCCAGGAGTCGATCCAGTTCAGCCTTATCAGACAATAGCTCTTGGGCCTTCAGGCGAATGGGCTCTAGGGAAGTAGCAACAACTTCGGCCAAGTCTGATTTCAATGCCCCGTAGCCACTTCCTGAGTACTTGTTCTCGAGGTGTTTGATGCTCTCACCAGTAATTGCAGAATAGATGCCCAGCAGATTTGAAATCCCTGGCTTGTTTTCTCTGTCAAATCTAATTTCACCATCGGTATCTGTGACAGCACCCTTAATTTTCTTGGTGATGGAGGTGGCATCATCTAGCAGATTTAGAGTCCCCTTTGGATCTTCGGCTGACTTTGACATTTTCGCAGTCGGTTCCTGAAGATCATAAATCTTCGCTGTCTCTTTGAGAATGTGAGCCTCGGGAACGACGAAGGTTTCACCAAATCGAGAATTGAATCTCATTGCCAAATCTCTGGTCAGCTCCAAGTGCTGTCTCTGGTCCTCGCCAACAGGAACACTCTTTGGTTGATACAGAAGAATGTCTGCTGCTTGCAGAATTGGATAGGTGAACAATCCAACTGAGCTGCTATCAGCTCCACCTTTTTGACTCTTGTCCTTAAACTGAGTCATTCGTGATGCCTCACCAAAACCAGTGATGCAATTGAGAACCCAGGCGAGCTGAGCATGCGCTGGAACATGTGATTGAACAAAAAGTGCTGACTTGGCAGGGTCTAAGCCGGCAGCAAGATACTGTGCTGCAGTTCTGCGTGTGTTCTCAGCAAGCTCTTTCGGGTCTTGGGGAACCGTTATCGCGTGTAGATCCACGATGACATAGAAGGCCTGATACTCATCCTGCATCGCAACCCACTGCTTCAGTGCGCCCAGGTAGTTGCCGAGGTGGAGACTTGCGGCCGATGGTTGCATGCCGCTTAGCAGATTTGGTTTTGCCACTACTTCACCTCGAGTTTGTAATCAACTAAAACAGGCGAGTGGTCTGTCCAACGCTCGTCATAGCTCTTTGCACGATCAATTCGATAATTCTGCCCGAGGTTGGCAAGCTTTGGGGAGGCTAGCTGGTAGTCGATTCGCCAACCCGCGTCATTATCGAAAGCTTTGCCCCGAAACGACCACCAGGTGTAGGGGCCTGGTTTTCCGGGATGCTCCCTGCGGCCGATATCAACCCAGCCTTGGCGAGCAAACTCGTCGAAATATGCCCTCTCTTCAGGGAGGAAGCCGGCAGACTTCAGATTCCCTTTCCAATTCTTGATATCTAATTCAGTGTGGCCAACATTTAGATCACCAACGACTAGCGCGTAGTCGGTGGATTGAATTAGCTTGGCCATTCTCTTCTTCATGGCATCAAGAAATTTATACTTCTCAACCTGCTTTGGGGTTTCAGCTTCGCCTGAGTGAACGTAGCAGGAGACGACGGTCAGCTTTCCTTTTTTTGTTTCAAAGTCTGCCTCGAGCCACCTGCCAGCCGAGTCGAATTCCTTGGGACCTATGTCACAGCGAAAAGTTTTGATGGGAAATCTGCTCAGAACTGCAACACCTGCTCGACCCTTTGCGGAAGCTTCCTGCTCTGCGATAAACCATCCACCACCCAGTGGACCATCATCACTTGCAATCTTTTCTAGCTCACCAACTGGAGCCCTTATCTCCTGCAGGCAGAGAATATCCGGTTTCGCCTTCTTTACCCAATCGGCCATTCCATTGCGGGCGGCGGCACGAATTCCATTGACATTTACAGTTGCAATTTTCAGCACTCTATAAACCTAGAAGGTAAACAGGGCCCAGAGTTCCTTGCCACGGACTTCAAGATCTATTTTTTTCAAAGCACTGGGAGCAGGACCCTCCTCAGGCTCACCCGATTCGGCATTGAAACGTGCTCCGTGACAAGCGCAAGCGATCTGACCTTCTTGAACCCCGCTGACAATGCAGCCGGCATGGGTGCAGGTCGCCGAAAAAGCTCGAAACTTTGCTTCGGATGGATGAGTGACCAAGATAGTTAGTTGCTCATTGACCTTAACTTTTGTGCCAGTGCCCACTGGTATGTCATCGATGTTTCCAACCAGGACTTCACCACCTTCAATGATTTCCATGTCATCAACGCTTGCTGATGGCGGTGTGGTTTCAGCGACAGGGGCATCTGCGGCGCAAGCGGCCAGCGCAAATGCAGATGTGGTTGCGAGTGTGCCAGTGAGAACTACTCTTCGATCAATACTCATGCGGAGCTAAACAGCAAAGCTGCCTATGCTCTTCCCCTCAAAATCGCTTGCTTCACCTCGGCAATAGCCTTGGTCACCTCGATGCCCCTGGGGCAAGCCTCGGTGCAGTTGAAGGTGGTGCGGCAGCGCCAGACACCCTCCTTATCGTTGAGAATCTCAAGGCGAACCTCAGCGCCCTCGTCGCGTGAATCGAAGATGAATCGATGAGCGTTCACAATGGCAGCCGGACCAAAGTACTGGCCGTCAGTCCAGAAGACTGGGCAAGAGGTTGTGCAGGCAGCACACAAAATGCACTTAGTTGTGTCGTCGTAGCGCTCGCGATCTTCGGGAGACTGCAGTCTCTCTCGCTTTGGCTTATCGCTAGCCATCAGGAAGGGGTTTATGTCTCTATAGGCCTGATAGAACGGATTCATATCGACAATCAGATCCTTTTCAACCGGCAGACCCTTGATTGGTTCTATATAAATCGGCTGGGAAAGGTCGAGGTCTTTGATCAGAGTTTTGCAGGCGAGACGGTTGCGACCATTAATTCTCATTGCATCGGAACCGCAAACACCGTGAGCACAGGATCTGCGGAAGGTTAGTGACCCGTCAATTTCCCACTTAACTTTGTGCAGAGCATCCAGCACACGGTCGGTGCCGTACATATCGATGTCGTAGTCGACCCACTTTGGTTCTGAATCTACTTCTGGATCAAAGCGACGAATCATTAGCGTCACCTTGAGTGATGCGACCTCTGCAATTGCCTTGTTTGCCATTAGTACTTGCGCTCCATCGGCTGGTAGTTGGTAATTACCACGGGCTTCCAATCAATCTTGATTGGTGTGCCAGTCTTGCGATCAGTTTTCTTCTGCAGGTATGCCATGGAGTGAACCATAAATTTCTTGTCATTGCGCTCAGGGTAATCCTCACGCAGGTGAGCACCGCGACTCTCTCTTCTCTCACGGCAGGCAACAACAGTGACTTCTGCCAGGTCTAGTAGGAATCCAAGTTCAACTGCCTCGAGCAGATCTGTGTTGAATCTCTTGCCCTGGTCCTGAATCGAGATGTTCTCGTACCTTGCACGAAGCTCATTGATCTTGTCGAGTGCCTCGTTTAGCGACTCTTCAGTTCTGAAAACCTGGGCATTTTTGTCCATGGTCTCCTGAAGCTCCTTGCGAAGCTGGGCAACTTTTTCCTTGCCATTTGCAGAGCGAACTTTGGCAAGCATGTCAATCACATCCTGAGCAGCATTCTCTGGCATCGGAACCTGCTTTGCCTTGGTCGCGAATTCGACCGCGTATCTTCCAGCTCTCTTACCAAAAACATTTATGTCGAGAAGTGAATTGGTTCCCAGACGATTAGCTCCGTGGACAGAGACACAGGCGCACTCACCAGCTGCATAGAGACCAGGAATAACGGTGTCGTTATCGCTCAGCACCTCGGCCCTGATGTTGGTTGGAATACCACCCATTGCGTAGTGGGCAGTTGGAAACACTGGAACCGGTTCGGTGTAAGGCTCAACACCGAGGTAGGTGCGAGCAAACTCTGTGATATCTGGGAGCTTCGCATCAATCACCGCTGGCTCAAGGTGAGTTAGGTCCAGCAGAACATAGTCCTTGTTCGGACCCGCACCCCTTCCCTCACGAACCTCGTTGGCCATGGCTCGGGCAACCATGTCGCGCGGAGCAAGATCCTTAATGGTTGGTGCATAGCGCTCCATGAATCGCTCACCAGAAGCGTTGCGAAGGATGCCACCTTCGCCTCTGGCAGCTTCGCTGAGCAAAATTCCAAGACCAGCAAGACCGGTTGGGTGGAACTGGTAAAACTCCATGTCCTCAAGTGGAATGCCGCGACGATATGCAATGGCAACGCCATCACCCGTCAAGGTGTGGGCATTGGAGGTTGTCTTATAGATTTTTCCAAAACCACCGGTGGCAAAGACGATTGACTTACCAGCAAAGACGTGTATGTCTCCGCTTGCTAACTCATAGGCAACCACTCCAGCTGGCTTCCCATCATTCATCACTAGATCTAAAACGTAGAACTCGTTGTAGAACTCAATTCCCAGCTTGACGCAGGTTTGGTAGAGGGTCTGAAGAATCATGTGACCGGTTCGGTCGGCTGCGTAGCAGCTCCTTCTCACAGGTGCTTTTCCGTGGTCACGGGTGTGGCCACCAAATCTTCTCTGGTCGATCTTTCCATCAGGAGTCCTGTTGAATGGCAGACCCATGTTCTCTAGGTCAATCACCGCATCGACTGACTCCTTAGCCAATATCTCTGCCGCATCCTGATCAACCAGGTAGTCACCACCCTTGACGGTGTCGAAGGTGTGCCACTCCCAGCTGTCTTCCTCAACGTTCGCAAGGGCTGCTGCCATGCCACCCTGTGCCGCTCCGGTATGGCTGCGGGTTGGGAAGAGCTTGGAAATCACAGCAACATTGGCCTTTGGTCCAGCTTCAATGGCAGCGCGCATTCCTGCGCCTCCGGCACCAACAATCACGACGTCGTGAGAGTGATAGATCACTGAGTCAGAAGACACTTTTCTCTTTCCTAGTTGACTGGGCAGAACGATGGTAGAAGTTCAGCGGCAGCACCTGCTGGGCAGGGATCGAAGGTGAAAATCACAAGCGACCCCAGAAGAATCAGCAGACCGCAGACCACCCAAAGAATCATCACGAGTGACTTGCGAACTTTTTCTTTCTCCGCGTAGTCATTAACAATGGTGCGCATTCCATTTGTTCCATGAATCATCGCAAGCCAAAGCATGGCTAAGTCCCAAACCTGCCAGAAGGGATCTGCCCACTTACCCGCAACAAATGCAAAGTCAATGGCTTTGATTCCCTCACCAACTACCAGGTTTGAAATCAGGTGAGTGAAAATCAAAACAATTAGTAGTGGACCTGAAAGTCGCATGAACAGCCAGCCATACTTTTCCCAGTTGGCCTGCTGCTTAGTTCTAGGGGAGTTGGGGGTTTCGATTACAACTGCCATCATTCACCAAACACTCTCGATAGATGAAGTGGAGTAAAGGCAGCAACCAAACCAATGCTGATCACCAGCACGGCCCAGAACATTACTGCCTGGTATTTGGTTCCCCTCGACCAGAAGTCAACGGCGATTACTCTCAGACCGTTTAGGCCGTGAAAGAGAATGGCGCCGACCAGACCCAACTCGGCAACTCCAATAATTGGTGTCTTGTAAGACTCGATGACGACGTTGTAGGCCTCGGGGCTGACCCTAACAAGTGCCGTGTCCAGAATATGGACCAGAAGAAAGAAGAAGATGCCAACGCCGGTAATGCGGTGCAGAACCCACGACCACATCCCAACCCGACCTCTATATAAGGTGCCTGCTGGTCTCACGGCCAATTTGTCCTCCGAGGGGGCTTCAAAAGTTTTTACTAGTGTAACTGCCCGCAGGGTAACCTTGAGTAAACGGCAATTGACAGCCAGGAAGAGCGATGGCCTCTAACCCTCAAGATTTCTATGCGGTAATCCCCGCAGGTGGAATTGGTTCCAGACTTTGGCCCCTATCTCGGGCAGCAGCACCTAAGTTCCTGCATGACCTAACTGGTAGTGGTCAAACTTTGCTGCAAGACACCTGGGACAGACTTCTCCCCATTGCTGGCAACCAGATCATGGTGGTCACAGGCGATATCCACGCCGATGCTGTGACCGAGCAGCTTCCTAATCTTCAGGATGATGCGGTGGTATTAGAGCCATCACCCAGGGACTCAACTGCTGCCATTGCCCTTGCCGCAGCCATCCTTGATAGGAGAAGGCCCGGTGTCATCATTGGATCCTTCGCTGCCGATCACGTCATCTTGAATCAGGCGAAGTTTGAAGAGGCCGTCCTGGAGGCGGTTGAGGTTGCCAGGACCGGGAAGATTGTCACCATTGGCATCAGACCCTCGGAGCCCTCGGTGGCATTTGGATATATAAGGAAGGGTCAGCGCATAGCTGAGCGCGCATGCGAGGTTCTGGAGTTTGTTGAAAAACCAGACATCGCCACCGCCAGAAAGTACGTTGACAGCAGTGAGTATTTCTGGAATGCCGGTATGTTCATTGCCCCAGCTGCATTAATCCTCGAGACTCTCGAAAAAACCCAACCGACTCTTTATCAAGGGGTCGTTGAGATTGCTAAATCCTGGGACACCCCGGCCCGAAAGCAGATTATGGACAAGCTCTGGCCAACCTTGACCAAGATTGCCATTGACTACTCAGTTGCTGAGCCGGCAGCCAGATCCGGCAAGGTTGCGGTCGTGCCAGCGGAGTTTGAGTGGCATGACGTTGGTGACTTTGCGGCCATTGCCGAACTTCAGTCCCAGGGCAGAAGAGGTCATTTGGCAGTTTTGGGTTCAGCCAGAGTACTGTCGGATTCTTCGAGTGGAATCCTGGTCAGCGACACTGGGCGCCTGGTGGCCCTGATTGGTTTGGACGATGTCATAGTTGTCGACACCGCGGATGCCCTGCTGGTCACCTCCAAGGAGCATGCTCAAAAGGTTAAGTCTCTAGTTGAATCTTTAAGGCAGTCTGGCCACTCTGAACTTCTCTAGAAGTATCTCGGATTGATAAATCCGAGTTTCCCCGCAGTTTCCCCTTTGTTTGCAAGGTAGAGTGAGAGCAATCCGGCACCTAAGTGCCATCTAAATTCATTCAGGAGGAAACCTTGAAGCTAAAGAATGCATCAGCAGCATTCGCTCTATTGGGTGCTTCAGCTCTAGTTCTATCGGGTTGCGCCGCAGCCCCAGAGGCAGAGCCGACCGAGTCCGCTACAGAAGAGACCGCAGCTGAAACTATCGATTACCTAGCCTGTGCAGTATCAGACGAGGGAAGCTGGAACGACAAGAGCTTCAACGAGTCTGTATACGACGGACTACTGCAGGCTCAGAGCCAGCTCGGTGTTCAGATTGCTGACGCAGAGTCAAACTCCGCAGAAGACTTCGCACCAAACCTACAGGCCATGGTTGACCAGGGCTGCGACATCACTTTCGCAGTTGGTTTCAACCTTGTAGCTGACGTAAACGCTGCAGCTGCCGCTAACCCAGAGGTTCAGTTTGTGACCATTGATGGTTGGTCAGAAGGCAACGCAAACCTAAAGCCAGTTGTTTACAACATGGCTGAGTCCAGCTACCTAGCTGGTTACCTAGCTGCTGCTTACTCCACAACCAAGGTCATTGGTACCTATGGTGGAGTTCAGATTCCAGCTGTGACCGACTTCATGGACGGCTACTACTTCGGTGCAATGGCATACGCCGCTGACACTGGAACTTCGGTCAAGGTTATTGGTTGGGACCCAGCTGCTCAGTCTGGTGACTTCATCGGTGACTTCACGCCAAACTCCGGAACCTCAAAGGCAATCGCAGCAGCTCAGGTTAACGCTGGTGCTGACGTGATCTTCCCAGTTGGTGGTGACCAGTTCGGTGCAGTTTCCGAGGCAATCAAGGAAGCTGGCGTAGCCGGTGTAATGATCGGTGTTGACAAGGACATTGCTCTCACCAGCCCTGAGTATGCAGACATGGTTCTGACCTCAGCTGAGAAGAGAATGACCAACGCTGTTTACGACATCGTTGCTGAGCTTTCAGCAGGTGGAGCATTCTCTGGTGACGCATACGTCGGCACCCTAGCTAATGGCGGAACTGGCCTAAGCCCTCTGTATGCATTCGAGGACAAGATCAGCGACGACGTAAAGGCTCGCCTAGCAGAGCTTGAGGTTGGAATCATCGCAGGTGAGATCAACCCAAAGGCCTAATTTAGGCAAATAGCAATTAGGAAAAGGGTCGCGGATTTCCCCGCGGCCCTTTTCTTTTGCGAAGATAGAGTGATTGCACGAAGGAGTGCCAGTTGAAACTTGAACTGCGCGGAATTACCAAGCGTTTCGGAACGCTGGTGGCAAATGATTCGATTGATCTGGTCGTTGAACCAGGACAGATACATGCGCTGCTGGGAGAAAATGGTGCTGGTAAATCAACACTGATGAATGTTCTCTACGGTCTCTATCAGGCTGATGCCGGTGAGGTATTGCTTGACGGTGTGACCCAGAAGTTTGCTGGCCCCGGTGATGCCATGGCTGCAGGCATTGGAATGGTTCACCAGCACTTCATGCTGATTCCTGTTTTCACGGTTGCCGAGAATGTTGCACTGGGACATGAACCAACTAAGGCGCTAGGTGCACTCGACACCGAAAAAGCCAGACAGCTGGTGATTGAAATCTCTGAGAAGTTTGGTTTCAATGTTGATCCAGACGCCCTGGTCGAGGATCTTCCAGTGGGCGTTCAGCAGCGAGTTGAAATCATAAAGGCCCTTTCCAGAGATGCCAAAGTTTTGGTTCTTGACGAACCCACTGCCGTGCTTACCCCGCAGGAAACCGATGAGCTAATGGCGATTATGCGCCAACTCGCTCAGTCCGGAACCTCAATTGTCTTCATCACCCACAAGCTGCGTGAGGTGAAGGAAGTTGCCGACATCATCACCGTTATTCGTCTAGGCAAAGTCGTTGGTGATGCTAAGCCGGATGCTTCCACTTCAGAACTCGCTTCGATGATGGTTGGTCGAGAGGTTGAGCTCTCGGTCACAAAAAACCCCCAGCAACTTGGCGATGTCGTTCTCAGTGTCGAGAACATTTCGGTCTTGGATGATCGTGGTCAGCGAGCTGTCGATGGGCTTTCGTTCGAGGTTAGAGCTGGCGAAATCCTTGCCTTCGCTGGAGTTCAGGGCAATGGTCAGACCGAACTAGCCGAGGCTCTGCTTGGACTTCGTTCGACACTCAGCGGCATGGGAAAGATCACGCTCAAGGGGCAGGACGTTACCTCCTCATCCGTAAGGAAAAGACTTGACTCGGGAATTGCCTACATACCGGAGGATAGAAAAACCGATGGGTTGGTTTCAGAATTCACTATTGCTGAGAACCTGATGATTAATTCCTCTTACAGGTCAAAATTCACCAAGGGGCCAAACATTAATTTCTCCACCCGCAGGGAGGTCGCGAACCAGTTGGTCAAGGACTTCGATGTTCGAACCCCCTCGGCTGAAACCCCAGCGGGCAAGCTTTCTGGAGGTAATCAGCAGAAGGTCGTGGTCGCCAGAGAGCTCTCCCGAGAAGTTGACCTTTTGGTTGCCTCACAGCCAACCCGTGGTGTGGATGTTGGATCCATTGAATTCATTCACGAGCGAATAGTTGCTGAAAGAGATTCAGGCAAGGCAGTAATCCTGATTTCGACCGAGTTGGATGAAGTTCTTTCACTCGCCGATCGAATAGCGGTCATGTATAGAGGAAAGATTGTTGGGATTGTTGATCCTAAAACACCGAGGGAGCAGTTAGGAAAGATGATGGCTGGGGTTGTGGCATGAGCGAAGAAAACCGTTTCTCCCAGGCCCTGAAGGAAATTCTCTCGGGCAGCTTCACCAGGACAGTTCTCGCAATCATCCTTGGTTTCCTTATTGGCGCACTCTTCATGGTCGCATCGAATCGCGAATTCATTGAATCGCTCGGATATCTTTTTGCAAGGCCAGGCGATGCACTAGCAGCTGCTTGGAATGTAGTCGCCGAGGGCTACGGAGCATTGATTCGTGGAGCGATTTTCAATGCCGAAGCTGACACATTTGAAAAGGCAATTCGACCTCTTACGGAAACACTCAGACTTGGAGCTCCACTCATCCTTGCGGGGCTTGGGTTGGGACTTACCTTCCGAGTGGGCATGTTCAACATTGGTGGAACAGGACAGATCATCACTGGAATGATCTTCGCAACGTTTGTTGCAACCAGGCTTGAGCTTCCATTGGTTATTCACGCAATTGTCGCGGCAATCGCAGCAATTATTGGTTCAACGCTACTGGGAGCATTTGTCGGCTTCCTCAGAGCTAGAACAGGTGCGCATGAGGTGATTCTCACCATCATGTTCAACTACATCATGCTTTACTTCTTTACTTTCTTGCTGCGCGATCCGTTACTACTTGGCGAGGAAAGAGCGACAGGAAATCCGAAGGCTGATCCTGCAGCCGAGACGGCATTGCTACCAAAGATATTGGGCGATGCCTATTCGCTTCACTGGGGAGTGATTCTGGCGTTAGTTGCAGTGATTGTTTACTGGTGGTTGATGGAGAGATCCACAACAGGATTCAGACTCAGAATGGTCGGTTATAACCCTGATGCAGCTAGAACGGCAGGCATCAGTGTTGAGCGAACCTACATCCTTGCCATGGGATTGTCGGCTGCCTTTGTTGGTGTGGCAGCCGCCAACCAATCGCTGGGAACAGCGATTGGTGTCACACCCTCAGCTCACGCAAACATCGGGTTTGATGCCATTACCGTGGCACTTCTGGGTGGATCAAATGCGCCAGGAATTTTGCTAGCAGGGCTTTTATTCGGTGCATTCAAGGCTGGCTCGCCATCGATGCAGGTGCTCGGTGTTTCACCCGAGGTGTTGGGCATAGTTCAAGGAGCAATCGTGCTCTTCATTGCTGCCCCGCCGCTTATTCGAGCAATCTTTAGGCTCCCAAAGCCGCAGACAACCAATGTTCTCGGGGCAATGAGAGATCGACTGTTTAGAAGGGGAGGACGGAAGTGACTATCACGCAGATAGCAAAAGAAGAGCGGGTTGGCTTCAAGTCACCTGCGGTCATGGGATCAATCGCACTGGTTGTGTTGATGTTTTTCGGCGTGCTGGGTCGCGAAGGAGAAGTTGCTTTTGAGATTTCTCGAAGAACCGATGTCATTCAGCTTCCTTCTATTCCTGCCGACTCTTCAACCCTGGGATTGATTTCTGGAATATTGATGCTGCTTATCGCAGCCATTTCACTCTCTTTTTCTTTGAAGAACAAGAAGACCCCGCTATGGCTGACAGCCATTTACGGATTAATCGGTGTTGTGGCTCTACTGGGATGGCTAGCAGCCGATAACACAGTTCCGGTCGCTTTCATAGCTGGAACAGCTCTTGTTCTGGCAGTTCCAATCATGCTCGGAGCCATGGGCGGAATTATGTGTGAACGGGTTGGAGTTACCAACATTGCTATTGAAGCCCAGCTTCTGACTGGAGCTTTTATGGCAGCAGTCGTATCTTCAATCACGGACAACTTTTTCTTTGGACTATTCTCGGCGATGATTGGCGCGGCTTTAGTTTCAATGGTCCTTGCGGTCTTTGCTATCAAGTATCTAGCCCAGCAGATCATTGTTGGTGTGGTTCTAAATGTTCTGATGATTGGAATCACCAACTTCCTCTATCAGCAGTGGCTGACAGAGGACGGCGAGAATGTCAACTTCCCAGGAACTTTGGAAGTTATCAAGATTCCATTTTTGAGTGACATTCCGATCATCGGCCCGGTGCTATTTGAAAACAGATTGACCGTATTTGCTGCCCTGATAATCGTGCCGACCCTTTACTTTGTACTTTTTAAAACCAAGTTGGGACTGAGAGCAAGAGCAGTGGGGGAGCATCCACTGGCTGCCGACACCGTTGGAATCAACGTCGGTAGAACCAGATTCTGGTGGGTAACGATTGGAGGAATGTCTGCTGGCTTGGGAGGAGCGGCACTGACAATTGGAAATGCTGGAGCCTTCGGCAGGGAAATGGCCGGTGGCTTTGGATTCATCGCGCTAGCAGTGGTTATTTTGGGACGCTGGCACCCAATCTCAGCAGCATTGGCTGCCTTGCTGTTTGGTTTTTCAATCATTCTTCGCGTTTGGGCCAATCAGGTTAGCCCTGGAATTCCGACGGACTTCATCACAATGGTTCCCTACATCGTCACCATCATTGCCGTTGTTGGTTTCGTTGGGCAATCTAGGCCACCAAAGGCCTTGGCAATTCCTTACACGAAGGGTTAGGCATGGAAATCGACTGGAAGCAGCTGACAGCCGTCGCAACTTCAGCGATGCACAAGGCATATGCACCGTATTCCAATTTTCCGGTTGGGGTTGCTGCTCTGACAGAGGACGGCAGGGTGATCTCTGGATGCAATGTTGAAAATGCTTCATATGGGCTGGGTCTTTGTGCTGAGTGCTCTCTGGTGAGCGAACTCTTTCGAACAGGCGGGGGAAAGCTGGTGGCATTTGCCTGTGTCGATGGCAATGGAGAAGCGCTGATGCCTTGCGGCAGATGTCGACAGCTGCTTTACGAACACGCTGCCGATGGCATGCTGCTTCAGACGGTAAGCGGAATTAAGACAATCGATGAAGTCTTGCCTGATGCATTCGGACCTAAGGATTTGAATAAATGAGTTTTTCAGCTGTAGAGCTGATCATTAAGAAGCGTGAGAAGCATGAGCTCTCCACGGATGAAATCAACTGGCTGATTGCCTCCTACACCTCAGGGATAGTGGCAGATGAGCAAATGTCTGCCATGGCGATGGCTATTTTGCTCAACGGCATGAGCAGAAGAGAAATCCTTGATCTGACTATGGCAATGATTGCTTCTGGAGAGAGACTGGACTTTTCCGCATTAGGGAAGATGACTGCGGACAAGCATTCGACTGGTGGTGTGGGGGACAAAATAACCCTCCCCCTTGCTCCACTGGTTGCCTCCTATGGAATTGCTGTTCCTCAGCTCAGTGGAAGAGGGCTTGGTCATACCGGGGGCACCCTAGACAAGCTGGAGGCCATCCCTGGATGGCGGGCATCCCTTTCTAATGCCGAGTTGCATGAGCAACTGACTCGAGTCGGGGCGGTGGTTTGTGCGGCGGGTAGTGGACTGGCTCCCGCAGATAGAAAACTCTATGCGCTCAGGGATGTCACGGGAACCGTTGAAGCCATTCCACTCATCGCATCCTCGATTATGAGCAAAAAGATTGCCGAGGGAACATCGGCATTGGTTCTGGATGTCAAAGTTGGCAGCGGAGCATTCATGAAGACTTTTGAAAGGGCCAATGAGTTGGCGCAAGTACTGGTGCAGATTGGCAAGGACGCCGGGGTGAAGACATCAGCCTTACTAACTGACATGTCTACGCCACTTGGGAAAAAGATTGGGAATGCCCTTGAGGTGGAAGAGTCCATAGAGGTTTTAGCCGGTGGGGGACCATCCGATGTGGTTGAGATCACGGTGAAGCTTGCTTCCGAAATGCTCTCTCACTGCGGAATCAGTGGTGTTGACCCAGTGGAAAATCTTAGAAACGGCAAGGCCATGGACAAGTGGCGAGAGATGATTTCTGCACAGGGCGGAGATCCGGATGCCAAGTTACAGAAGGCAAAGAATTCACATCAGGTCATTGCGGAAGAAAGTGGATTTGTCAGCAAGATTGACGCGCTATCCGTAGGTGTCGCCTCTTGGAGATTGGGTGCGGGACGCGAAAGAAAAGAAGATGCTGTGCAGTTTGGTGCTGGTGTTGAACTGCATGTCCAACAGGGAGAAGAGATTCAGAAGGGTCAGCCACTGCTAACTCTTTTCACTGAAACTCCTGAGAGGTTTGACAGAGCACTGGAAGCTCTACAGGGTGCCGTGGAGTACTCTGAGAATGCGCCAGAACCAAGACAAATTATTCTTGGAAAAGTAAGTTAGGAAACAATTGGATATTCAGTCTCTCCCCAAAATATCTCTGCATGATCACCTTGATGGTGGTCTAAGACCTCAGACAATTGTTGAGTTGTCCAGTGAGATAGGACACAAGCTTCCAAGGGAAAATGCACTCGAGCTTGCAGCGTGGTTCTCAGAGGTCTGTAATTCGGGTTCGCTAGTCAAATATCTTGAAGCCTTTGATCACACAGTTGCTGTTATGCAAACCTATGAGGGACTGGAGCGAGTCGCATACGAAGCGGTTATCGATCTTGCTAATGATGGTGTGATTTATGCCGAACTGCGGTGGGCACCCGAGCAGCACTTAGCCAGGGGTCTCACCCTGGACCAGACAGTCGAAGCTGTTCAGGATGGTCTGGAGAGGGGAGTGGAAGAGGTTGCCTCAAAGGGTGGCTTTATCCGAACCGGACAGCTGGTTACGGCTATGCGTCATGCCGATCGCGGACTGGAAATTGCTGAGTTAGCAGTCCGCCACAGAAACAACGGGGTGGTTGGATTTGACATTGCTGGTGCTGAAAAGGGTTTTCTACCCTCCAGGCACAAGGTAGCGTTTGACTATCTTGCTTCTGAACTATTCCCAGTTACTGTTCACGCTGGTGAGGCAGACGGAATTGAGTCAATTAAGGATGCGATTGTCTCTGGGCGGGCTTTGCGACTGGGTCACGGGGTTAGGTTGATTGAGGACATTATGTTTTCAAGAACCGAGGGGGATACTGACCTAGTGGTTTTAGGTCCAGTTGCTCAATGGGTGCACGATAGAGAAATCGCTCTGGAAACCTCTCCTTCGTCAAACTTGCAGACGGGTGCATTTGCAATGATGGGTGACTCTATGGCCGATCACCCAATTGACATTCTTTACGATCTGGGTTTCAAGGTCACCGTCAATACCGATAACAGGTTGATGAGCGGGACATCGCTAACCAAGGAACTAGAGATTCTCACGGAGACATTTGGCTACACGCTTGCTGACTTGGAGCAGTTCCAGCTGAATGCAGCATCAAGCGCTTTCCAGGGCCTTCCCGAGAGGGAAGAGTTGATGGACATGATTGAAATCGGATTCGCCAGAGCGCAGCAGTAGTCTGCAAACTCTCTCTGAACACTTAGTGTTTATGGAGTTTGGTAATCGAATGAATGTTTTACTTAGGCGTGCGTATATATTGCGTCTGCGGTCAGGGTCTCGGTAGCAGCACCATTCTGGCAAAAAATGTTCAGCAAGTTCTTCTAGAACTTGGGCTAGATGCAGAGGTTAGAGCCGTAGCTGAATCTGAAATTTCTCTAGAACCAGCAGCACAACTAATCCTTGCTACAGCGGATGCGGCAAAAGATCTCATTGTTGGCAATAGTCAGCTAGTGGTTATCAAGGGCATCGGTGATATGGCTGAGATTCGAGAAGCGCTTTCCTCTGCCCTCGGCTAGCATCTTGGGATGAAGCCTGGAAGCACAGACAGAACCGAACTAAAACGTCTTTCTCACAAAGCCTCTGATAGCCAAGAGGATCTCTATTCAATCCTTGATGACACCTTTGTCGCCCATGTTGGCGTTGTCGAGAATGGCCTTCCCCTTGTAATTCCCATGGCACATGGACGAAGTGGAAACAGACTCTACCTACATGGCTCAACTGGATCACGTCTAATGAGGCTCCTGGCAGCAAATCCCGATGTCTGCGTGAGCATCACCGAGCTGAATGCTCTGAAGATTGCTCGTTCAACTTTCAATACTGGAATGCATTATCGATCGGCAGTGATTTTTGGAAAAGCGAACCTAGTTTCCGATGAGGATAAGTTAGCCGCCCTCGACACCCTTAGTGATTCACTAATTCCCGGGCGCGTGAAAGAGGCAAGACCAACGACGAAGAAAGAACTGGCTGCAACAATCATCATCTGGCTCGAACTAAATGAGACATCCGTGAAGATTTCAACAAACGAGGTCGATGATCCTGAAGAGGATATGAATCTTGGTTATTGGGCTGGCATATTGCCGCTCAAGACAGTTGCGCTTGAGCCAATTCCAGCGGATGACGAGTCAAGTAAGCTGCCGGTGCCTGAGAGCGTGCGAAGACTCATTGAGCGCTATTCAGAAATGCAGTAGCAAAGCTCTTTAGTCGACTTAGACCGTCTGTGTTTCCCTGGTACTGCAGGTAGCACTTGAGCTTGGGCTCTGTACCGCTGGGCCTAAAAATCATCCTGACTTTTTGGTTTTGGAGAATTACTGCATCGGTTCGCATGGAATCAGACTTGAGTAGGTCAGTTACCTCCAGCTCACCCTCAAACTCCTTTGGCGGATTGTCCCTAACTTTCGCCATCACTTTTCCGATAACAGACAGATCACTAACTCTGATTGAAACCTGCCCAGTTGATACTTCTCCATATTTAGTAAAAAGATCGAGAAGATGATCTGCCAAGTTCTTGCCCTCTCGTTTGAGATTGGTAGCTATCTCGGCAATCAACAATGCAGCAGTGATGCCGTCCTTATCCGGCGTGTGAGAAGGGTCTACGCAGTAGCCAAGAGCCTCTTCGTAGCCAAACACCAGGTTGGGAACCTTAGAAATCCACTTGAACCCAGTCAAAGTCTGTTGGTAATTCAGGGAATAGTTTGATGCGACTTTAGAGATGTCTGCCGACACAATGGAGTTTGCGAGCGCACCATCGCTTGCTCTAGCTGCGCAGTAATCAGCCAGTATCAGTCCGACTTCGTCTCCCGTTAGCATGCGCCATTTGCCGCTAACTGGGATTGCCACGGCCAGTCGATCAGCATCTGGATCATTGGCCAGAATCAAGTCTGATTGATTCTTTGTGGCAACCTCGTATGCCAGATCCATAGCCCCTGGCTCTTCTGGATTTGGAAAGCTAACTGTTGGAAAATTAGAATCCGGAATCATTTGGCTTTCAACTGGACTTATTGAATAACCAGTCCTTTCGAAAATTTCTTTTACGACTGGCCATCCAACCCCGTGCAGAGATGTGTGGGTGATTCTGAGAGAGTTTCGACTTGGATTATTTTCTTCAATCAGAGAAATTGCCCTCTCGACGTAGAGTTCTATGTCTGACATCGAAAGCGGAGAGAAGTCCTCAGATTTTGCAATCTCTGAGAATTTCAAAGTTTGGTAGTTGTTGGATATGAGTTCTGCAATTTCTCTATCTTGAGGAGAAATCAGTTGTGATCCACCAAAGCGGCCTCCCAGGTAAACCTTGTAGCCGTTATCTCTGGGTGGATTGTGACTGGCGGTAACAACTATGGTTGCCGAAGATCCAAGCCTCCGGCCAGTAAAGGCTGCCACGGGAGTTGGAACTCTGGTTTCAAAAATAAGTGCCTTGACGCCATTTCCAGCCAGAATTTGTGCGGTGTCTCGAGCAAAAATGTCGGAGTTCTCTCGACCGTCATACCCAATTACGACGCTGAGATCTCCATCAGAATCGAGGTATTCGGCTCTGTTGGCCTTTAGAAACTGAGCAATGGCTAGCGCGGCGTAGCCCACAACCACGCGGTTCATGCGGTTGGGCCCCGCTCCCAATTCACCTCGCAGGCCAGCCGTCCCGAATTGCAGTAGGCCCATGAATCGATCCTCTAGTTCAGTGGTGTTGCCTGAGGAAATCAGTGCGTCTAGTTCAGCTTTCGTTACTGGATCCGGGTCGTGCTCGACCCAAGACTTAGCTCTATCAATCAGAGTCATTTAGAACCTTGCGACTATCTCCGCAAGTAACTTGGAGATCTTTGATTCCGCTGCTTTTCCTGCAGCGATAACTTCCTCGTGGCTAAGCGGGGTCGTTTGAATTCCAGCTGCCAAATTCGTAATGAGAGACATTCCAATTACCTCCATGCCGCTTTCTCGGGCGGCAATTGCCTCGAGCGCAGTGGACATTCCTACGATGTGACCGCCCATGTGTTTGGCCATTTGAACTTCAGCGGGGGTCTCGTAGTGTGGACCGCGGAATTGAACATAGACACCCTCGTCCAAACTTGGATCAACTTCCCGGGCAACAGCTCTCAGTCGCTTTGAGTAGAGATCAGTGAGGTCAACGAAATTAGCCCCCTCGAGAGGTGAAGATGCGGTGAGGTTAATGTGATCCGAAATTAGCACGGCCACCCCACCCTGCCACTCAGGTTTTATTCCTCCAGCACCATTTGTCAAAACCATTATCTTGGCACCGGTTTTGGCAGCAGTTCTAACCGAGTGAACCACAGCACGAACACCATGGTTTTCGTAGAAGTGGGTACGAGCCCCAATCACCAATGCGTGTTTTCCATTCGGCAATCTGATTGATCTGATGGTTCCCACATGGCCCACTACCGCTGGTTTGTGAAAGCCTGGAACTTCATTGGCGGGGATTTCACTAACCGTCTCACCAATCAAATCGGCCGCCTTGGACCAGCCAGAACCCAATGTGAGGGCTAGGTCGTGACGGGGAACACCGGACTTTTCAGCGATTACTTTTGCTGCCTTTTCGGCAAACTCGAAGGGATTAACGCCTTCTTCATTTAGAGGGTGAGCCATGTTTTCAAGTGTAGTTCTAAACGAAAATGCTCGATTTACGCCACAATTATCCGGTGGCTCAAAACTCAATCCCTGGACGAATAGTCATTATTGGCGGTGGCCCAGGGGGCTATGAGGCTGCCAGAACTGCCAGGCAGTTGGGTGCTGAAGTCGTCCTGATCGAAGAAAATGGAATCGGCGGCAACGCTGTCCTTACGGATGTTGTTCCTTCCAAGACACTCATTGCTACCGCCGAGGCAGCGCAAGAGATCGAACTGGCAAAGCATCTTGGCATCACATTCAGTTTTGAAGGTAAGAAAATAAAACCTCACGTTGAAGTTGATATCCCCGCGATGAACCAGCGCCTTCTATCTTTGGCAAAGAGTCAGTCTGAAGAGATGACCTCAATCCTCTCTCGAGAAGGGGTCGAAGTTATTCACGCCAGGGCCAGACTTGAAGGAAATCACCACGTGGTCTACCAACAAGATGGAAAAGAGACCAAGCTCGAAGCCAAGACAATCATCGTCGCTGTTGGTGCATCACCCAGAGAGTTACCGGATGCAAAGACTGATGGAGAGAGAATCCTCAACTGGAAGCAGCTCTACAATCTGTCCGAAATCCCAGAACACCTAATTGTTGTTGGTTCAGGTGTGACAGGCGCTGAGTTTGCCTCTGCCTATCTTCAACTTGGTTCAAAGGTAACCCTCGTTTCTTCAAGAGAAAAAGTTTTACCCGGTAATGATGAGGATGCTGCTGCGTTAATCGAGCAAGTATTTGAAAATGCGGGAATGAACCTGCTGAAGTCGACGCGCGCCAAGCGTGTCACAAACACAGGTTCGGGTGTCGAGGTTGAGCTATCCAATGGCGAGAAGATTAATGGCTCCCACTGTCTTATGGCCGTTGGTGCAACACCAAACACCAAAGGTCTTGGGCTTGAAGAGGCGGGTATACAGCTAGCAGAAGACGGCAGGGTAATAGTCAACAAGGTTGCCCGAACCTCCAGAGCAAATGTCTATGCGGTGGGGGATTGCTCCACCTCAATTCCGCTAGCTTCAGTTTCGGCAATGATGGGACGCACAGCCGTGTATCACACCCTCGGTGATGTTGCATCACCTACCAGGTTGAGGAACGTCGCATCAAACGTCTTTACCAGTCCTGAGATAGCCCAGGTTGGTTGGTCCCAGCAGGACATAAAAGATGGCTTGGTTCGAGGTCAAATACATCAGGTCAACTTAGGAACAAATCCAAGGGCCAAGATGCAGGGACTTGAGGATGGATTTATCAAGCTGTTTGCTTCGACAGTTTCGGGAACAGTTTTAGGCGGGGTGGTTGTCTCCCCTAAGGCATCTGAGTTGATCTATCCAATTGCTGTAGCGGTTGAAAACAGACTGACTGTTGATCAGCTTGCCAAGACATACACCGTCTATCCATCGCTATCTGGTGCAATTGCCGAAGCTTCCAGCGCTTTGCATCCGTCTATCGACTAGTCGAGGATATCTAAGAGCCTGGTACCGGCAGATATCGTCGCACCAACTTGAACACCGATGTTGCTAATCTTTCCTGCGCGGTGGGCAGTTAGCGGCTGCTCCATTTTCATTGCTTCAAGAACCACCACCAGGTCACCCTCTTGAACCATGGTTCCTTCAGAGACTGAAAGCTTCACAACAGTTGCCTGCATTGGAGCAAGGAGTGAGTTTCCCCGAGCTCCGGTGTGAGTTGTCGCATGTTGAGTTTTTCTTCTCTTGTGCATGTTTGGCAGTGCCGAGGATTCGCCTGTCACCAAAAAGCGGGGAACGTTAACTGAAAGTCTTTTACCCTCTACCTCAACCACAATTTCCTTCAACGCAGGCGAAGCGGCAACGTCCTCCTGCTGTCCCGTCCAAGGCTCAATTGGGTTGGTCCAATCCGTCTCAATCCAGCGAGTGTGAACCAAGAATTGGCCATCATCAGCAGCAAAGGCAGGATCATTCACAATCAGTCTGTGAAACGGTAGGACAGTTGGCAGACCGTGCACTTGCATTTCACCTAGAGCTCGCCTAGCTCGTTGCAAGGCCTGGCTTCTATCGCTCCCCGTCACAATCAGCTTGGCCATCATCGAGTCAAAGTTTCCTGAAATTGAGTCCCCGGAAACCACTCCGGAATCAAGTCGTATTCCGGGTCCTGAGGGGGCAACAAACTGATGAATGGGGCCGGGGGAGGGAAGAAAGTTTCGTCCCGGATCTTCACCATTTATTCTGAATTCAAATGAGTGACCTGAGACTTTAGGGTCTGGGTAGTCGAGCTTGCCGCCCTCGGCAATTCTGAACTGCTCCCTGACAAGGTCAATCCCTGTAACTTCTTCAGAGACTGGATGCTCAACCTGCAGTCTTGTGTTTACCTCCAGGAACGAAATTGTTCCATCCTTGGCGACCAGGAACTCACAGGTTCCTGCCCCGACATATCCAACTTCCTTCAAAATCTTCTTGGAGGCTTCATAAAGTTCTTTTACCTGTGAATCGGAAAGAAAAGGCGCTGGAGCTTCCTCGACTAGCTTCTGATGTCTGCGCTGGAGCGAACAATCTCTGGTGGAAACCACAACAACATTGCCGAACTCGTCGGCCAGACATTGAGTCTCAACATGTCGAGGCTTCTCCAAGTACTTCTCTATGAAGCATTCACCTCTACCAAAAGCAGTTACGGCCTCACGTGTTGCTGATTCAAAAAGTTCTTTGATTTCACTTTGTTCTCGAACAACCTTGATACCACGACCACCGCCTCCATAGGCTGCCTTGATTGCTACGGGTAATCCATTTTTCGCAACAAATTCTTCAACTTCTTTCACATCAGCTACCGGATCCTTAGTTCCAGGGGCCAATGGTGCTCCGACTTTCTCCGCTATTTTTCTGGCGGATAACTTGTCTCCGAGTTTTTCAATGGCTTGTGCTGACGGACCAACCCAAATCAAGCCAGCCTCAGTAACCGCAGTTGCGAACGCAGCATTTTCGGACAGGAATCCATATCCCGGGTGAACAGCGTTGGCCCCAGATCTCTTGGCGATGGAAATAAGTTTTTCGATGACCAGATAGGTTTCCGCCGCGGTTTCGCCTCCCAGCGAGTAAGCCTCATCGGCCGCTCTGACGTGCTGGGCATCGCGGTCACTGTTCGCGTAAACAGCGACTGTCTGGATGCCACTGTCTTTGGCGGCCCTGATGATTCGAATGGCAATCTCACCGCGATTAGCAATTAGAAGCTTGTTGATTTTTCGCTCGGCCATAATCGGATAGCTTATTGGGCTAAAAGCCTGGGAATTTATAAGGATTCAACAAAAAAACAAAGGTTTTGTTGAGATTATCGCCAGAAGTCCTGGTAGTTATATCCCAGTTTGGACATCAGATTGCGCAGTCCCACCAGAGAAAGGCCGACGACAGTGTGGTAGTCGCCCTCAATCTTTTCAATGTAGCTGCCGCCAATGGAGTCAATCGTGAAGGCCCCGGCTACCCCAAGGGGCTCGCCGGTTGCCACATATTTCTCAATTTCCTGATCGCTGATTTCAGCAAACTTAACCCTGGTTTTCGTAGCCAAAGATGCACTTGCCGTTGGAGAGATGAGGTGATGGCCAGATACCAAAGTCCCCCACTCACCACGCATTTCCTTCCAGCGATCTATTGCTAATTGTGGAATTAGTGGTTTGCCGAGGATTTCGCCACCAAATTCAAGTGCGCTATCACACCCAAGAATTAGCTCTGCATCCGTTTTTCCCACTACCGCCTTTGCCTTGGCCTCTGCCAACAAAATAGTTAGTTCTTCTGCTGTTTGCGGCGAGTGTTCCGTGACCATCGCATCCTCGTCCACTCCTGGCGAAAACGTCTCAAACAATAGATTTGCGTCAGTCAGCAGTTTTTTTCTTGCGGGAGATGTAGAGGCAAGCATCAGTTTGGGCACGAAACTAGGTTAGCTGTGAAACACTAGGCGGGTGACAGTTGAACTGAAAATCGAGAAGGTCGCTCACGGGGGAGTGTTTGTCGCTCGACCTGAAGGCAAGGTTGTATTTGTCGAATCGGTTCTTCCAGGCGAGGTGATTGAGGCCGAAATAGTTGAGGAGAAATCAAGCTATCTCAGGGCAGTGCCCACCAAGATTTTGCAAGCAAGTCCCTACCGGCAGGAGCACATTTGGCAAGACGCTCAAAAAGGCGCAGGGGGAGCTGACTTTGGACATATTCAGCTTGACTATCAAAGGAAACTTAAAACCGAAGTCCTGCAGGAAGCGCTAGTTCGATTTGCCAAACTTGAATATCTGCTTGAGGTTCAGGCCTTAGACAACACCGACGGCCTTCACTATCGAACTCGAGCCCAGGTTCACTATGACAACAGAGCAAATGCTGCGGTGATGAGGGCCAGGTCAGAGGAACTTATTCAAGTGCGATCACTTCCGCTAGTCGATGAAGTGCTGGCTGACCAGGCAATCAAAAACCCAAAGAAGTACTCAGGAAAGCGAGTTTCTTTCGCCATAGATTCATTTAAGAACGTGATTGACTCAGAGGCGTCTCCGGGAACTGTCCTGGCGCAGATTGTGGGCGAGAGACTCTTTGAACTCTCCCCGGGCACCTTCTGGCAAGCTCACCGCCATGCACCTGAGGTCCTCTGGGGAAAGGTGTCCGAGCGACTTGAAGAATTGGTCGTGGATGACGTTCTCGATCTTTACTCCGGTGTTGGGCTCTTTGCAGCCAGCATTGCCCAGATGTATCCCGACGCAAAAGTTACTGCCGTTGAACTAAACAAGCAGGCGGTCAAGGATGGGAAAAAGAGTGCAAAAGATCTAAAGAATCTGAAGTTTGAAGTTTCAGATGTACTTGTCTATCTTCGCTCTAGAACCCAACCTATATCACTAGTTGTCTTAGATCCGCCTAGGTCCGGGGCAAACAACAAAGTGCTCGGCCACATAGCCAGGCTTCAAGCAAAGAACATTATTTATGTTGCATGTGATCCTGTTGCGGCGGCAAGAGACATATCCCAGCTAGCTGAACTCGGTTATGAGGTAACAAATATCTCATCGTTTGATCTTTTCCCTCACACGCATCACTTCGAGACGGTGGTGTCATTTCAAAGGATGATCTAGTGGCGATACCATCAGACTTTGGAGCTCCACTCGGCAACGGTGCACGAGAGTTTTTAGTTTGTATTGAACGAGCATCGAGTCGTTCTGTATCAATCAGTTTTATCGATGAGGGTGGATTTGATGGCGCTACATCACAAGAAGTTGAACTTATCTTTCAAAAGCTCGCAAGACAGATAGATCAACTATCAAACTGTCGAGTATTGATTCGTCTTGCAAAACACGAAAGCTATCGGGTATCTCTTGCGACTACCAATACGTCAACAGGTTTTCCCGAGAGATTGATTAGATTTTGACAAAAGAAAAGGGACGACTAATCGTCCCTAGGTTCTTTCCCCGTTTGGTCCGCAACCCTTCTTTGCGTCACGACCCTATGAGCAGGATAAATATACAAATCGGTTGCCAGCCAGTCTTTTGTAAAGATTTCGTCAGATTGTTATCTGACTTCTCCAAGGGCCTCTCAAGCCTTCTCTCAGGGCCATCCGACTCTTCCAATCAGAGGTCTGCTGACCAACTGAACTATGGGTTTGGGCCAAAAGGGCGCTAATTACCGCGAGTGCTGCTGCTTGCTCCTCGTCCGTGCCCCCGGTCACCTTTAGCAGCTTGGAGATTTCTTCGTTGGAGTTCTTTGTCATTACAGCGGTATGTTTCCGTGTTTTTTGGGGGGCAGTGATGCTCGTTTGGTCTTCAGTGCCCGAAGGGAGCGAATGATGGCAGACCTGGTTGCGGCCGGTTCGATGATTCCATCTAGCTCTCCCCGCTCTGCTGCTAGGAATGGACTAGCAACGTTGTAGGTGTATTCCTTGGCGAGTTGGTCTCTCACCTGGCTAATGTCTTGGCCTTTTTCTTCGGCCTGTTTGATTTGATCTCGGAAGAGAATGTTGACTGCTCCTTGTCCACCCATGACGGCAATTTCCGCCGTTGGCCAGGCAAGGTTTATGTCAGCGCCAAGTTGCTTGGAGCCCATGACGATGTATGCGCCACCATATGCCTTACGGGTTATCACAGTCACCAGTGGAACTGTGGCCTCGGCATAGGCGTAGAGAAGCTTGGCACCTCTTCGTATAACTCCCGCCCACTCCTGATCGGTGCCAGGTAAGTAACCAGGAACATCGACAAGGGTCAGAATGGGAATCGAGAAAGCGTCACAGAACCTGACGAATCTAGCGGCCTTCTCACCAGCATCGATGTTTAGTGTTCCAGCCATCTGCAACGGTTGGCTTGCAACGATTCCAACAGACTGTCCGTCGACTCGAGCAAACCCAACAATTATGTTTGGAGCAAAGAGAGGCTGGATTTCTAAAAACTCACCGTCATCGACCACTGTTTCAATAACAGTGTGCATGTCGTATGGCTGGTTGGGGCTGTCTGGAATAAGAGTGTTTAGCTTGCGATCTGACTCGGTGATTTCCAATTCAGCGTCGGTTTGAAATTTGAGGCTTTCGGAAAGATTGTTCTCGGGCAGATATCCAACCAGCGCCTGCACAAAGTCAATCGCATCCTCTTCGTCCGTTGCTAGGTAGTGGGCAACACCGGAGGTTTCATTATGAGTTCTTGCTCCGCCGAGATCTTCCATTCCGACGTCTTCGCCGGTAACAGTCTTGATTACGTCAGGACCAGTGACGAACATATTTGAAGTCTTATCCACCATGATCACGAAGTCCGTGAGTGCGGGTGAATAAACAGCACCTCCCGCAGCTGGACCCATGATTATAGATATTTGTGGTATCACTCCTGATGCATGAGTGTTCAGTCTAAAAATCTCACCGTATTTCCCAAGAGCTATCACTCCCTCTTGAATACGTGCGCCGCCGGAATCAAGAATTCCAATTAGGGGAACGCCTGTCTTGATGGCGTGCTCCATGACTTTAATAATCTTGTTTCCAGCAGCTTCACCCAGAGAACCGCCAAAGATTGTGAAGTCTTGAGAGTAGACGGCAACCTGCCGACCGTGAATAGTTCCAAATCCTGTGACTACAGAATCACCATAAGGACGCTTGGCATCCATTCCGAAGGAATTTGCACGATGGCGGACAAACTCATCCATTTCAACAAATGAGCCTGCATCAAGCAGCATGGCGATTCTCTCGCGAGCTGTCTTCTTTCCCTTCGCGTGCTGTTTCTGAACGGCTGCTTCGCCAGCGGCATGAACAGCCTCGTGATAGCGATGCTTGAGGTCGTCTAATTTGCCTTGAGTCGTGCTCAAGTCAGGTTTTTCGCTCATGGGCTCCTCGTTCGAGTGACTACTTTATTGCCGTTTCTGGGCCAGTAATTGCAGACTTTGGACAAAGAGATAAAGAAATCATTGCGGATACCTACAAGAATTGCCCGTGCAATAGGGTTTTGTCATGAAACTACCCAGGTCCCTTGCCATTGTTCCTGGGTTGCGGTTTGAGCCTCAGGTCACCTCAACCAATCAGCTACTGGCAGAGAACTATTCGGATCTTGAGGACTTTTCCACGCTGGTTGCTGCCGAACAAACGCAAGGACAAGGCCGATCCGGAAGGCAGTGGGTGTCTGAGCCTGAAGCTTCACTGTCGACCTCAATACTGCTTCGTCCAAAAAATCCTGAACAGGCAGGCTTGATAACTCTGATGGTTGCAGCGAGTCTGCACGCTGCCCTGGCTCACCTTTTTCCATCGGTTGGATTATCCATTAAGTGGCCTAATGACATCTTGGTTGAAGATCGGAAGTTGTCGGGAATACTCGCGCAACTAAATCCTGACGGCAGCGTTGTGGTCGGGTTTGGAGTAAACCTTCGTCTTCCAAATAGTCCAATTGAAAACGTCGCGGCAATTAGTGACTTTGCCGAGCCTGATTTTGACCTAATTCTTTCAGAGTGTTTGCTTCGCATTAGAGAAAACTGGTCGAAGTTGCAATCTAGTGATAGACAGACCCTGCTTGAATACATCAGAGGGAACTGCTCAACAATCGGTTCGAGGGTTAGGGCCGATTTAGCAAATGGTGAAAGCATTGTTGGTGATGCAGTGGCAATTCAGGATGATGGCAGGCTAGTAATTGATGCGGATGAGCAGCACGTGGTTTCCGCCGCAGATGTTTGGCACCTGAGAAATAGCTAGGGGATAGATGTATACCGTAGGCGTGATTGGTGGTGGGCAACTAGCCCGAATGATGCAACCTGCCGCCATTGCCCTGGGCATTAAACTTAGTGTCCTAGCTGAGACTGAGAACTCTTCAGCTCATCAGGCGACCACAATGGTCGGTGATTACAACAAATATGAAGTGCTGGAAGCTTTCTCAAAAACCGTTGATGTGATCACCTTTGATCATGAGCATGTTCCTGTTACTCATCTCGAGAAATTGCAGCGAGCAGGTGTGAAGGTGAATCCAAACCCAAACGCTTTGGTTCACGCTCAAAACAAACTGCTCATGCGCAAAGCCATGCAGAACTTGGGTCTTCCACAACCAATCTGGCAGGAAATTAAGTCTCCAGAAGACCTCAAGGCCTTTCTTGCCATTCACAAAGAGGCGGTTGTGAAGACGCCAATTGGCGGATACGACGGCAAAGGGGTCAGGGTTGTTTCCGATGTTCAGGAAGTTTCCGATTGGCTGACAAATCTTAATCGCTTTGGTGGCTCACTCTTAGCAGAGCAGAAGATTTCCTTCGCTCGTGAGCTGTCTCAGCTATCGGCCAGAAGTGAGAGTGGTGAATTTGCCCACTGGCCGCTCGTGCAGACTATTCAGAGAAATGGAGTTTGCTCCGAGGTAATAGCGCCAGCACCCCCACCAAGCAAAGCAAAGGATGCCGAGGAAATTGCCAGAGCCGTTGCAACGGGCCTCAATGTAACTGGCGTTCTGGCGGTTGAACTATTTGAAGATCAATCCGGGAACTTGTTGATAAATGAATTGGCAATGCGCCCTCACAACTCGGGTCACTTCACTATTGAGGGTTCAATCACATCTCAGTTTGAGCAGCATCTCCGAGCAGTACTAAATCTCCCACTAGGTGATACTGCGATGAAACAGGAGACTGCAGTGATGCTTAACCTTCTGGGAGTAGATGACAGCAATACCTTCGTAGAGCATTACCCTCGAGCAATGGCGCTTTATCCAGAGGTAAAGTTCCACTCCTATGACAAAGGAGCAAGGTTGAGCCGAAAAATGGGGCACCTAACCCTGATTGGATCAGACTGGCAATCTCTTTTGGAGCGAGGCAATGCAGCCCGAGACGTCCTCTATGGCAAAGGACAATAGACTTTCTCAATGGCTAGGGTTGCAATAGTGATGGGGTCGGATTCCGACTGGAAGGTTATGCAGCAAGCTCAGGAAATCCTCCAAGAGTTTGGTGTTGAGAGTGAAGTCGAAGTCCTTAGTGCCCACCGCACCCCGGAGAAGATGTTGCAGTGGGGCAAGCTCGCTGCGGATCAAGGTGTGAAGGTGATTATTGCTGGTGCAGGTGGTGCTGCACACCTCCCGGGCATGCTTGCATCAGTTAGTTCTCTACCCGTAATCGGCGTTCCCGTTTCGCTAGGCAGGCTGGATGGAATGGATTCTCTGCTTTCGATTGTTCAGATGCCTGCTGGGGTTCCTGTCGCAACTGTTTCGATTGATGGAGCAAAAAATGCAGGTCTATTGGCTCTGAAAATTCTTGGGGTTTCTGATTCTGAAATTCAGAAAAAACTCGACCAGTATCGAGGCGACTTACAGAAACTAGTTGAAGAGAAAAACAAGAACCTAAAGTCCTCCCTATAGTCCTCAAATCGCTCTATTTCAGGCTTTTCATCAGCCATTTCTAAGAATCTCAACTTAGGGTTGAAGGTAGCTGGAGGTGAGCCATGCCTAGATTTCGCATTCTTTTGATCGCAACACTGAGCTCACTCCTGCTATCCGGCTGCAGCCTCTTCTATCCAAATTGGGGCGCCACGGGACTTCCAGAAGAACCCGTAACAACTTCAGCTTCCGCGACAGCAGAACCAGAGCCGAGCGAGACTGATACTGAGGCAGCCGAACCAGAACCAACACCCTCAGAGACTGAAACTGCCAAGCAAAAACTCCCCGCCGAAGTGATTGTCCTGATGGCGGTGGCTGAGCCAGATTACGGAGTTCTAACGGTTGTGGCGCAGGTGCCAAACCTCAGCGAAAGCGGCGGGAAATGCACCATGCGCTTCCTGGGTAATAATGTCGAAAAGATTTTGGAAGTCAAAGCGGAGCCCTCTTCCGATTACACCCAGTGCTTCCCGATTGAGTTTCCATTAGCCGAGTTACCAAAGGGTAATGGGGTGGTGACCGTAACTTACGAATCCGAACGCCACAGCGGAGTTTCAGCTGCGACCTCGGTGGTGATTCCATAATGAAGAAGCTCGCTAGCTTCGCCGCGATGGGAGCACTTATTGTCTCCGGATTGACTGCTGTCTACAATCCCGCTCCCGCAGTTGCTGCACCTCCTGGAAGTGCCTTTGATCCTGGGCTAATCATTAGCGACAGCGTTTTCTTTGACTTTGGCTCCATGACGGTTGAGCAGATTCAACAGTTTCTTGAATCCAGGGTTGCCGACTGTCGTGCAGAAGATCCCGCAATCGACTGTCTGAAGAATGTGAAGATTGATATTCCGGAGACACCTGCCACTGGACCAGATGATGTTGGTCCGTGTGCTGCAATTCCTGCAAAGTCTCAGGCCTCAGCCGCTGAAGTCATTCATGCAATTGCTAATGCCTGCGGAATTAATCCAAGGGTTTTGATTGTCACTTTGCAGAAAGAGCAGGGCCTAGTGACTTCCACCAAGCCCACCTCTTATATGTATAGAGCGGCGATGGGATTTGGATGTCCAGACTCTGATCCAGCTATTTGTGGGAAAGTATTCGTAGGTCTTTTCAATCAGGTTTATCGAGCTGCCCGTCAGTTCCGCTGGTATGGAAATCCAGCCGGCTCTTTCACCTATTGGAAGCCTGGCCGAGTGATCAGCATGCGCTATAACCCCAAGTCATCCTGCGGCAGCAAGAGCTTTGAGCTGAAGAATCAGGCAACCGCCAACCTCTACTACTACACCCCCTACACCCCCAATGATGCTGCGCTAAATAATCTCTATGGGACAGGGGATAGCTGTTCCGCCTATGGCAACAGAAACTTCTGGCGCTTCTATCACGACTGGTTTGGCTCTCCCATCGGCGGTGGTTATCTGTTGAAGTCTGCCTCCAGCGGGAACTATCTGATCGTCAACAACCTGCGCTATCAGGTCAACGATCCAGCCCTACTTGAAACGCTAAAACCGCTTGGGCCGCTGGGTGAGATTTCCCAGGCCTATCTAGATAGTTTCCAAGATGCCGGGGTTATGTCGCCGATTGTGTTTGACAGTGTGACTAACACCAGATATCTGCTTGTCGATTCATCTAGATATGAAATTACCGATTGCTCGATTGCCGCTCAATATGG
This sequence comes from uncultured Aquiluna sp., assembly GCA_964480885.1. Lineage (GTDB taxonomy): Bacteria > Actinomycetota > Actinomycetes > Actinomycetales > Microbacteriaceae > Aquiluna. Next base: position 98,571 of record CAYZRV010000002.1, read on the forward strand.
TTATGACTGCAACCTTGCTGTCCCACTAACGACTTTGCAGATAAACAATTTCACCAACGGCGGTGTCCTTTCCAGGTTTGTTCAGAGCAGTTCTGGATCTAAGTTCTGGATCGAAAATCAGACTTATCGAATAGTGGTTGACCCGCTAGCCCTAGCCACAGTCGGAGGTCAAGACACCGCTGAAATTCGACTCAATGCCGAGAAGGTGGCCACCCTCACTCCTGGCCCTGCTCTAGCCTCTGAGTTGACACTGTTCTCACTGCGAGGCTCGAATGATTTGCTGGTTGCCAGTGGCGGAAAGACTTACCGGTTTGTAGCCTCACTGGTTAGTGCAACGAACCTGCAGCGCTGGTTCACTTCCACCAGTTCCGTGGTTGATCTAAGTGCAATCCAGGCATCGCTTCATCCTGAAACTATTCGCGGATTTGTTGCCTCACCATCCGGCAGCACCTTTGCCATCACTGCCGACGGGAAGGTGTTGGTCACGGATCCTGAGAATTGGACAACCCAGGTGGTTACTCTTCCAGAATCACTTTTGGCAGCAATCCCAACCGTGGATGCCCGCCTTGCAACTCCAGCGGTTGTGACATCTCAGGGCAACAGGCTCTCTTACTTTGTCGATTCCAAGACGCGCAGAACCTCAACCCAGGCTGACATGACGACGAGATTTTTAAGTTTGATCAATCAGCCGAGAGTTGTGATCTTGCCGCAATCGGCCATCAACACCGTCTCCAGCTCCGGAATTGCACTCTCACCTGGTTCTCTGGTGAAGCAGGGCAATAGTTTCTTTCTTGTCGACGGACTCAACTCACTGGTTCGTCTCGAGTCCCAAACTCAGGCGCAGAGCGTTTCAAAATCAAAAATATTCACTTATAACTCAAGTGATCTAGCCGGATTCACAATTCGATCTCGCATGAGCAGCATCAAAGTGCAGTGCGGTGCGGACACTTATCTTCTAGATAAGGGAACCCTCTATCCAATTGATCAGAAGGCCGTTAACCACTTTCCTGGCAATCCCTATCCGCTTGCCAACAGCACCTGCAGTGCCCTGGATGTTTCTCAGCGGGTAGTGGGTCAATTCATTCGTGATAACCGCGGTCAGCTGTTCCTCATTCAAGATGGCAAAAAGCGAAGGATTAGCAACTGGACTCACCTGGCAAATCTGCGAGGCGATGGTCCGGGACACATTGAGGCCTCCGCATACTTTGCTGGAAAAATTCCTCTCGGCGATAGAGCACCGCAGACTGTAGAGCTAACCTCCGGTGGCACAGTCCCATCTGGAGAGTTTGGTGAAATCACTTTTGGTGGAACTTTGCCAACTCCAACTCCTTCGCCATCACCTACACCTACGCCTTCGCCATCACCTTCGCCAACGCCCAAACCGTCTCCATCACCTACTCCAAAACCCTCTGCTCCTGCCACTGAGTCTCCAACCGTGACTGAGTACAGAGTGAAGGCTGGCGACACCCTAAATGGAATTGCCGCAAGATTTTCAGTGAGGGTTTCAGATCTGCAGGCCCTAAATGGCATTACAAACGCCAACCAGATTCGCATCGGCCAGGTGCTGAAGATTCCGAGCAGGAATCAATCATCGACTACTTCACCAGCAACCGAATCACCCGCTACTCAGTCACCTGCCACCCAGTCGCCATCCACCTCACCTTCGGTCAGAACCTACAAGGTTCAAGCCGGTGACACCCTGTGGGGGATAGCTCGAAAATTTAATGTCAGTGCTGATGCTTTAGCAAAGCTAAATGGAATCACCAATGCCAACTTGATAAAAATTGGTCAGACTCTAAAGATTCCAGGCTGATTCAACTATTTCTCTTAGCCCAAACTTCATCTTCAGGCCCAGCACCTTCTCCATGCGCGACACATTCGCCACCAGTCTCGGAGGATCTCCGGCTCTGCGATCACCCACCTGATATTGGAAATCAATACCACTGACCTTCTTGATTTCATCCAATACCTCAATAACCGATGCGCCTTGGCCTGTGCCAATGTTAAAGACATCGAATTCTCGATTTTCTTGCTTTAGATAGTCAACCGCTGAAAGGTGGGCATCAGCCAGGTCAGTCACATGCACGTAGTCTCGGATGCAACTGCCATCGGGGGTGGGGTAGTCGTTGCCAAAGACGACTGGAGTTTCTGATCGCCTGAGCTGACCCATAGCAATTGGAATTAGATTCAAGGCAGCGGTGTCCGCGAGACCTCTTCTTCCAGTTCCAGCCACGTTGAAATACCTGAGACTGACACCTCTCAATCCCCAGTAAGCAGCGTTTGCAACCATCCACTCACCAATGAGTTTGGTCTGACCGTATGGATTGATGGGCTTGGCAGGGTAATTCTCATCGACTGATTCGACATCGGGCATGCCGTATGTGGCGGCCGAAGAAGAAAAAACTAAAGACTTGGTATTCGTATTTCTCATTGCCAGAAGGAGATTGGAAAGCCCCCCGATGTTTTCTCGGTAGTAGAGCTCTGGCTTCTCAACAGATTCCCCAACCTGCTTCTTGGCTGCCAGGTGAATTACGGCATCGAAGCCCCCAGAGAGCAGCCTCTCTAGGTCCAACACGGCGGACTCCTGGGCTAAATCCAGCTCAACTAAAGGGCAGCTAATCCGCTCCCTGAGGCCGGTTGAAAGATCGTCGACGACGGTGCATTCGTGGCCAGCAGCCTGAGCCCGATCGACTATGTGGGAGCCGATGTAGCCGGCGCCGCCGGTCACGAGGAGTTTCACACATCAAGGTTACCTTGAGGCTTTCTTCACACTTTGGTAACTGGCGGCAATAATCCAACTTGACAGGAGCATACTTACACCGCTGTAATTACATGAGCGTGATTCTCTGGAGGGGAGCGGCATGGAGAGAAACCAAGTGCCTGCTAGCTGGTTCGTCGATGTTTTAAAACTGGGGGTGGCCAATGCTTATGGAAGCGATCTGGATTCAGACCCTCTTGCCTGGCAGGAAGATGCTCTTTGTGCGCAAACCGATCCCGAAGCTTTCTTCCCAGAAAAAGGAGGCTCTACTCGTGATGCAAAAAGAATTTGTGCTCAATGCACAGTCCGTGCCGAGTGCCTAGAGTACGCGCTTAAGAACGACGAGCGATTTGGAATTTGGGGCGGACTATCCGAGCGCGAGCGTCGTCGTCTGCGTCGTCGCGCCTAACAAATCGTGTCTCTGTCGGTAGCGACAATCGTTGTAGCAAACTCGGCCGACGATTACCTATCCGAAACTCTCAGCCAACTCGCTAAGCAAACCCATCGCATCCAACAGGTGATGGTGGTTGATACAGCTGGCTCTGAGGAAACCGAGAAATTAGTTTCCAAGTTTGGTTTTTCCCTAATTCAACCTGGTGATCTTCGACTGGGTGCTGCTGTTGACGCCGGGGTATCAGCCCTGGCACATCAGAGTGATTGGTTGTGGATTCTGCATGATGATTCTGCTCCTGAACCATCAGCACTTTCTCAGCTTGCCCGAGCAGCAGAAATTTCACCTTCGGTCGCAGTTATCGGACCGAAGCTTCTGCGTTGGGATTTTCCAATCGAGATTCAGCAGATGGGACTCACGGTAACTAAAACTGGCAGACCTTTCCTGCTGGTCGAAAGTGAATATGACCAGGGTCAGTTTGATATCACTTCTGACACCCTCGCTGTCTCCACTGCCGGGATGCTCGTTAGTAGAAGTGTTTGGCAGCAGCTCGGAGGACTGGATGATTCTTCGCCCGCCTTGGCGCAGGACATTGAGTTTTCAATCAAGGCCCGAGCAGCTGGGTATCGAGTCGTTGTCGAGGCATCGGCAAGAGTCCTGCACGCTGGTCTTTCAATGCTGGGAAAGCGAAAGCGTTCGTGGCTGAGGGGAACCTATCGCCAAGCTATTTCAAAAGCACACATTCAACTAGCGACCACACTGCTTCCATCACCACTTGTCGCACTTTTATATCTGTCGCTCCCTGTAATTGCAACCGTCCTCATACCTTTCAACTTGCTGGCCAAAAGACCAGGTCGGATAGTTGGTCAGTTCACGGGTTGGATCTGGGCCTGGTCGACATTTCCAGTCAGGTTGTTGCAGAGAAAGAAAGTCAGATCTTTTGGCTCTCTCAGTTCACTAGCTTCCCTCTACGCGTCCTGGTCGCAGGTTAGAGCAAAGAAAGCTAAGCAGTTCGAGTATGCGCCGGAGCGGAATGAGAGCCGCAAGGGCTTTTTCGCATCGGGCGCCTTTTACATCACCCTGCTCCTGCCCCTAATTGCAATCAATCAGTTTCCAACCGGTGCTCTTGAGTCGAAGGCATTTCCTATCGGTAGGAGCTTTGAAAGCATCTGGGCCAATACGGGTGCGACGAGGGCGCAGTATCTGGAAGGGTTCAACTATCCAAGTGATCCATTCAACTGGTTCTTTTCTCTGATAGCCCTTTTCCCACTCGCCCCTTCGACTGCGCTTGCCTGGTTTGTTTTTCTAGCACTGAGCCTCGCCTTTGTGAGTATGTGGCTGCTGATTGGTTTGGTGACAGATAAGGCCTGGCTGAGAAATCTTTTTGCCCTTGGCTATGTGCTAAGTCCTCCGCTGTTGTCACTGCAGTCGACGGCTGCGGTCGTGGAGCTGGTAGTTGCAACATCACTTCCGTTGGCTATTTACTTGTTTGTTCAGTCTGCCAAGGCATTTAACTCAGCTCGAAGCTGGAGATGGTCGGCGCTCGCTGGCTTGGTGGGTGTTTTGCTGGCTGTGAGTAATCCGCTGATATTTGGACTTCTATTTGTTTTTGTTTTGGGCCTAGTTGGAACCAGGCCTTCCAGATTGTTACCGCTTGGAGCTGGATTTGTTCCTGGGGTTATTTTTCTTCTGGATTGGATAATCGCCAATGCATTGAATCTAAGCGTGCTGCTCACAACTACAACAGCCCGAGTTAGCGCGATTGATTTTTGGTATTGGCCAATAATCGTGATGGCTCTGGCTCTTTTGTTAGCTGCAATCAGCGGCAAGCCAGCCCTGGCACTGGTTACCTCATTTTTTGCCGCGTCCATGATTGCAACGACTCGATATCTTGGGCTTAGCTTTGGCGAGGAAAGCACGCTGCTGGTGATGCTGGCGACTTTGCTACTGGCAGCTTCCATGAATGCGACCAAGGCTCGTTCACTAAACGCCTTAGTAAGTTTTGCAACCATCGGCGGGCTAGTTGCATCAATCTTTCTCTTCGCGGTTCAGGTTGAAAGACCCAGGCAGATTGATGACTTTGTAGCTCCAGCACTGGTTGTCGCGCAAGCTGACGTTGACCCTGGAACTAGGACGCTAAGAATCAGCTTTGAGGAGCAGGCTGTTGCCGACCTTATCTGGGGGGATGGTAGGAGCGTGGATGAGCAAAGCGTTCTATACCTTGCCGATCTCCCTCAGTCTCGGTTGGCACAGCCCTTGGCAACCCTGACCGCCCTTCTAATTGCTGCCAATCCTCAGGGAGTTGAGGAACTTTTGAGACAAGCTTCAGTCAGCTTCGTAATTGTCGAAGGGAACGATGCCAGGGCACTTTCGACGAAGGCTGCACTCAGCTCGATGCCGTACTTCCAAAACTCAGGTGAGAGTAGGTTCGGCTCACTTTTCAGAGTGAACCTAGATATCCCTAAGCCAGATATGCAGGAGGACCCTGATCGCTCTCTGGAGCTTCTGACCCTGGCTGCCTATGGATTGCTTGCGATTCCCACCCCGGCCACAGTTCGCGGATATCGCCGAAGGACTAAGCGATGAAGATAATCATTCGATTGTTAGTTGGGTTGTTATCCGGTGGCGTCTTGGCTGCAGCCGTCTTTCTCCCTGCAGCCAACCCTGACAATTCTGAAAAAGCTCGAATTTTTTCGGTAGACGTTGACCCACTTCCTCTTCAGATCGTCTGCCCTGGTGCTCTGGTTCAGGTCGCCGGTGAAAGTGGTGTTGAAGTTGGTCTGATTGAAAGAATCGGAACAGCCAGAATTTGGTCACAGGGGTCTTCGAAGATTGAGGCAGAGGAAAGAAGTGCGCAGTCCTATCCAATTTCGGTTTCTGGAAATGAGCAATCAACAGACCTGCTCAGCGCTATTCAGACCCAGGCTGTAGATCGCCCTCGAGCCTCTGGTCTTATGGCCGGCTACTGCGAGCAACCGGCAAGATCAGGATGGTTTGTTTCGGGGGATGGAGGTGTTGGTCGAGAGAGTGTCCTAATGGTCGGCAACCCAAATCCTGTCGACACGCAGCTGCTAATTGAATTCCATTACGGAGGAAAAGTGCTGACCGAGAGGATAGTTCTAGCGGCACAATCAGAAAGACTGATTTCTCTAGCTGCGCTCGTTGGCGTTGAACCTGCCTATGCCATCTACTTCCAATCTTCTGGATCACCGCTGTTAGTTGCCATTCAGCATCGCTATAGCGATGGGCTAACGCCACTGGGCATCTCACTGACTACAGCCATAAGGCAGGCTGAGACGACGCAGTGGATTGCACCTCTGGAGATTTTGGCGGAAGGCTATGAAGCACCTCGGCTGAGAATCTTTGCCCCGCAAGATTCAGCAGAGGTCACCATTGAGGCTTTTGGTGTTACTAACTCTGCAGAAGTCAAAGTATCTGTTGGCTCTGGTGAACTTATTGAAACCTCCCTGAATCTGGAGAAGGGGGTATACGCCCTGAGGATTGAAAGCACAGAGCCCGTCTTAGCCCAGGTACTGAATCCTTCCCTTTCACCGTTGGATTACTCGTGGCTATCAACTCTTGTTTCCTTTAGCTCTCTTTCCCTCCCGCTTTCAAATTTCGCTAGTGAACTGGCACTGCTAAACCCTTCAGCTGAGCAGGTGATGGTCGATGTAGAAGTTGAAAGCGAAGGTCGAATAGAGCGAACTTCACTGCAACTTAGACCAACGGAATTGCTAATGCTTCCAGTAGCGGGAGAGTCAATCCGCATCAACTCTGAATCTGAATTTATGGCTTCCCTTCGCATCCTGGATTCTGTTGGATACGAAGTAATCAACCCAAGTGAGAATTCGAATCCAGGACGTTCCCTAGAGATAGCTGTTCGCTAGTCGGGATGAATGAGTTCCCAGGGATCTCGATCAATTAGTTCGGCGGCCGCGGATAGAACGGTCTGCTCAATCTGAGCCCTTGAGTCAGCGCCCCTGCTTGCCAGTCTTTCGATTGGAATTCGGTAGAGCACAATGGTCATCGTTGATTTCCTTATCGAATAGCGAGAAAGGCTCTCTCCGATTCCTAGGTCCGGGACTTCCTCGATGCGCCAATTCAGCTCGCTGAGTTCTGGGAAGCTTGACTTTAGATAGCTGACAGTCTGTTCAACTACGAGGTTGAAAAACTGAGTTCTAGTCCCGTGCTTGAAGAGCTTGGAGGGAAGGGGCCTGCGCATGCCCCGACCATGTCGATCTCTGGATATTCGGGTTGCCATGAGGGCATTGTATTCTTGGGTGTCCAGTCGAAAAGGGTGTTTTGGTCGACTTCAATAACTTTGTAAAAACCTACGATGTCCGAGGTTTGGTAGGCAGTGAACTAACCGAAGAGATTGTCGCCTGCTTTGGAGCTGCGTTTGCTGACGAGCTAGGCCTGCAGGGCAAAGAGCTGGTCGTTGGCCATGACATGCGTGACTCATCTCCCAGTTTTGCAACTGCTTTTGCCGCCGGTGCAAATAGACGCGGTGCGCATGTAGCCATGATTGGTTTGTGCTCAACCGACATGAGCTACTTCGCATCGGGAAGTAAAAATCTGCCTGCTGCAATGTTTACCGCATCTCACAATCCAGCCAGCTACAACGGAATCAAGTTTTCCAGAGCTGGCGCTCGCGGGATCAGTCTTGACACAGGGCTTGCTGCAATTCGGGATCGCGCCAAAGAGTTTCTCAGCAAGGGTATTTCCGAGGTGGCTCAGGTTGGGAATACCAAACAGCTGGATGTCATGAGCGGATACACCAACTATCTGAATCAGCTGGTGGATCTTTCGAAGATTAGAAAACTAAAGATTGTGGTTGACGCAGCCAATGGCATGGGAGGACTGACGGTTCCTGCGGTACTTGGCGCAAATCCAAACTTGGAGATAGTGGAGCTCTACTTTGAGCTGGATGGGACTTTTCCTAACCATGAGGCAAATCCACTTGATCCAAAGAACCTGGTGGATCTTCAGCAAAAAGTTTTGGCCGTGAATGCCGATATGGGTCTGGCGTTTGATGGTGATGCAGACAGGTGCTTCGTCGTTGATGAAAAAGGTCAGGCGGTTAACCCTTCCTCGGTGGCGGCAATAGTTTCCCGCCGGGAGATACAAAGGGTCAGAGGACTCGGTGAATCAGAAGTTGTCGTTCTTCATAATCTCCTCACCTCTCGCTTTGTTAGTGAAGAGATTGAAAGAAGTGGAGCCAAACCAGTTAGAACCAAAGTTGGACACTCGCTGATTAAGGACAAGATGGCTGAGACCAATGCGGTTTTCGGGGGAGAGCACTCTGCACACTATTACTTCCGAGACTTCTGGGGAGCAGATAACGGGATGCTGGCAGCCATGCATGTCATCAGCGAGTTGGGCTCCGGTAACAAGACCATGTCTCAGTTGGCACAGGAGACCACTCCATATTTTGCATCTGGCGAGATTAACTCAACGGTCCAGGATAGGGAATCGGCCCTGGCCAGGGTTCGTGAATCCTTGGACTTCAACGAAGAGGAGGTCTTTGATGGCCACACATTCTTTGGCAATCGGGGAGATTTTTGGTGGTGGTGCAATATCCGTCCCTCAAACACCGAACCATTGCTTAGACTAAACGTAGAGTCCAACCACGAGGCCTTGATGGTTGAGATTCGAGACAAAGCAATCCGAGCAATCAGAAACAGCTAGTTTCGATCCCAGAGAGGCAGCAAATGACTAAGACCTTGACCAAGGCCGACTTCCGCGTAAAAGATCTATCCCTAGCCGAATACGGACGTCATCAGATTCGTCTGGCTGAGGCAGAAATGCCAGGGCTAATGGCACTGAGAGAAGAGTTCGGTCCTCACCAACCACTGCGTGGTGCCAGAATCGCTGGCTCCTTGCACATGACCATTCAGACCGCGGTGCTGATCGAAACTTTGGTTTCACTTGGAGCCTCCGTGCGTTGGGCAAGCTGCAATATTTTCTCCACCCAGGATGAAGCTGCGGCGGCTGTTGTGGTTGGTGATGGCACGGTTGAAAACCCAAACGGAACTCCAGTATTTGCCTGGAAGGGTGAGACTTTGGAGGAGTACTGGTGGTGCACAGAGCGCATCCTAGATTTCTCTGATGAGGGTTTCGATGGTCCCAACATGATCTTGGATGATGGCGGAGACGCAACCCTGCTGGTTCACAAGGGTGTCGAGTTTGAGGCAGCGGGCAGCGTGCCTGAGGATTCACCGAATGATTCGACCGAATACAAAGTAGTGCTTCAGCTCCTTAGAAGCATGATTGAAAGAGATGGCTCTTACTTCACCCGTATTGCTAAAGAAATTAAGGGAGTGTCGGAGGAGACAACCACTGGCGTTCACAGACTTTATGACTTCCACAAAAACGGCAAACTTCTGTTTCCTGCCATCAATGTCAACGATGCAGTAACCAAGAGCAAGTTTGATAACAAGTATGGAATCAGACACTCGCTTCCAGACGGCATTAATCGTGCAACCGATGTTCTAATCGGAGGAAAGGTTGCATTTGTTGCTGGCTACGGCGATGTCGGCAAGGGCTCGGCCGAGGCACTTCGCGGTCAGGGTGCCAGAGTGATTATCAGTGAAGTCGATCCAATCTGTGCGCTGCAGGCGGCAATGGATGGTTACCAGGTTGCACGACTCGAGAGTGTCATTGATCAAGTTGACATCTTTGTGACATCAACTGGTAACGAGAACATCATTAGGCCTGAACACCTATTGCAGATGAAGAATCTGGCAATTCTTGCCAATGTTGGTCACTTCGACAATGAAATTGACATGGCTGGAATCGAGAAGATGCCAGGTATCGAGAAGATTGAGATTAAGCCGCAGGTGCATGAGTATCGACTGCCGAACGGCAGATCCGTGCTAATCCTGTCCGAGGGAAGGCTGATGAACCTGGGTAATGCCACCGGCCACCCCAGCTTTGTTATGTCCACCTCGTTCTCCAACCAGGTTCTCGCCCAAATCGAGCTCTTCACCAAGCCGGGAGAATACCCATTGGGTGTCCACATAATGCCTAAGTCACTGGATGAAAAGGTGGCCAGATTGCACCTGGATGCACTCGGTGTTGAGCTGACCCCGCTGACTGATGCTCAAGCCCGCTACATTGGAGTTGATGTAGCTGGCCCATATAAGGTGGACCACTACCGCTACTAGTTGGAGGTGCCATGTCGCACAGGATTTTGGTCGTTGATGACGACGATGCCCTGCGTGAGATGGTGGGTCTAGTCCTCTCTGCTAACGGGTACTCTCCTGTGTTTGCAGCTGATGGCATCAGCGCAGTTGAGACTTTTAAGTCACAAAACCCTGATCTAGTTTTGTTGGACATCATGCTTCCTGGACAAAGCGGCATTGAGGTTTGTAGATCAATCAGAAACTTATCCGGGGTGCCGATTGTCATGCTCACGGCCAAGGGTGATACCGATGATGTCGTCGCTGGTTTGGAGGCTGGGGCTGATGACTATGTGGTGAAGCCACACAACGGAGCTGAACTGATTGCTCGTATCCGCGCAAGGCTGAGACCAATTTCTGATGACTCGGCTGTTGTTCAGCTGGGGCCACTTAGTTTGGATCCCAAAACATTCGAGGTTAGAAGAGGAAGCAGTTTGCTTTCGCTAACGCCTCTGGAATTTAAACTCCTACACACCCTTGCCTCTAAACCTCAGCAGGTATTTAGTCGAGAGATGCTTTTAGAACAGGTTTGGGGGTATCAGTACAAGGCAGATACCCGATTGGTGAATGTTCACGTTCAACGTCTTCGTTCGAAGGTGGAGGACGATCCTGAGAATCCAAGAATCGTGATGACAGTGCGCGGTCACGGTTACCGTGCTGGCTCCGACAATCTGTGATTAAGTTATTTCGTCGCTCACTAACCGCTAGAGCAGTACTAACGACAATTATTCTCGGTGGTCTTTCCGTCACAATCATCGGGAGCTTCCTCTCGTACTCCTTGGCCAATAGCTTTTATCAAAACCGACTAAGCCAGGTGTTGTTGGAGAGTGAGCGCGCTGTCGACTCGGTGCAGACGACAATTGCCGCAAGCTCACTGAATGATGAAACTGCCCTTCAAACACTGCTCAACTCGTTCGTACCTTCTTTGGAAATAACCGGTGGATCGGCTCCCCGTCAGGTTGCCCTGCTTCGCACACCTGGACAAGGGCAGTTGCAACTGTTTCAATCACCCATTTCTCAGAATCTAGATCTGCAGGCTATTCCTGATCAGTTGCGGGAAGGCGTTCGGGCATCTGCAGGCAGACTGACTTATACGCCTGTCTCACTTGGAAGACAGGATGATCCGATTCCAGGAATCACAGTCGGTATTCCTCTCGCTATTCCCATCGCGGGGGACTTTGAGCTCTATCTCATCTACAGCCTCGAGGCCGAAAAACAAGCACTTGCTCTTGTCCAGAATGCTCTGCTGATCGGTGGTCTGTTTCTTCTGGCAATGATTGGAGCTGCCAGCTACTTGGTTACTCGAAGACTGGTTTCCCCAGTCGAGCAGGCAGCCGAGGCTGCCCAGCAAATTTCCGAGGGAAATCTTGATCAGCGCCTCCCGGAGCAGGGGGAGGACATCATTGCAGTCCTTGCTAAATCCTTTAACAAGATGGCCACCAGCCTTCAGACGCAGATTGAAAGACTGGATGCACTATCCAGAATGCAGCGTCGATTCGTCTCAGATGTTTCCCACGAGCTAAGAACACCGCTGACCACCATTAAGTTAGCTGGCGAGGTTTTGTTTTCCAACCGTTCCAAGTTAGAACCCTCACTCACCAGATCAGCGGAGTTATTGCAGGATCAAATTGAGAGGTTTGATCGCTTGCTCAGTGACCTGTTAGAAATCTCTCGCTATGACGCCGGTGCAGTTGTTCCTGAATTTGAATCTCACGACATCAAATCCGTCGCTGCCGCCGCCATCAAATCCATCGAGCCACTATCCAAAAACAGTGGCTCATCTGTTGAACTTGTTGCTCCTGAAGAAACAATTAGGGCTGATATAGATGCCAGACGAATCGAGAGATTACTGAGAAATCTTCTCTCCAATGCCGTTGAGCATGGTGAAGGAAAACCAATCGTCGTTGAGGTTGGTCAAAACTCACAGGCCGTTGCAATATGTGTGACGGATCGAGGAGTTGGAATGACTCGTAGTCAGCTGGAAAGAGTCTTTGACAGATTCTGGCGAGCAGACCCTTCCCGCCAGCGATCGGTGGGTGGAACTGGGTTGGGATTGGCGATTTCTAAAGAGGATTCTGCTCTTCACAGAGGCTGGCTTCAGGTTTGGTCCAAGCCGCGGGTGGGAACAAGTTTCCGATTGACTCTTCCAAAGAACAAAGATGCAGTCATTGCGAATTCCCCCCTGCCGCTTCCACCCAGGTTGTTGGAGGCGTGATGAAGAGGTTGGTTGCGCTCACAGTCGTCTTGTTGCTCAGCGGGTGTGCCAGTTTGCCGACTTCGGTAAGTATTCAGACAGGCCCTGAACTTACTTCGCCCGAGCAGCAGGAGATCGCATATTTCTCTCCATCTGGTCCAGCTAGTGGAGCATCGCCAGCAGAAATAGTGAACGGCTTTCTAGCAGCTGGAACTGGTCCCCAGAATGACTACGCAATTGCTCGGGAATTTCTCTCGGACGCATTTGCACCAAGGTGGCGTCCGGGAGGACAGACACTGATTCGAGTCGGCGGTTATCAGCTCCAGGCAGCTGGAGAGTCCTTGCAGGTTGCGACTTTGACCATCGGTGCCAGAGTTGATGAGTTTGGTCGCTTTGAAGCGGTGACTCCAAATGTGTCAAATCTCAGATTTAGATTGGCGATGGAGGATGGGGAATGGCGCATCACCAGTGCCCCCAATCTAACCGTTGTGACGGTGCCGGTCTTCGGAGTTGTCTTCTCTCAGTTTCCGATTTACTTTCTAGATTCGACCTCCACGCAGCTGGTTGCTGACCTTAGGTGGTTTCCAAATCGCGCATCAATCGCCACTCAGCTTGTCTCATCGCTTCTTGAGGGACCACAACCTTGGTTGAACGATTCTGTCCTTTCCGCGATACCAGCGGGAACTCAGCTGCAGGTTAATGCTGTTTTGGTTCAAGACGGGGTCGCGGTGGTTGACCTGGATGCCAATGCAATCTCTGCGGACAATCGACAAAGGGGACTTCTTCTTGCCCAGCTTCGATCCACCCTCTTACAGCTGTCTGGAGTTTTGGATGTGGTGGTATCAATTGCAGGAGCAAGGCAAGACATCGAACCGGCTTCAATCCTGCCCTTCCCTCCAGCATCTTCGTTCGCTTTGACGGACGACGGCATTGTTCGTCTCAGTGGATCTGAGGCGGGACTGCTAATTGGTTCAGAGGAAATCGTTCGGCAACTCAATCCTCGACACCTAGCGGTTGGTTCCTCAGGTCAATCATTGGTGATTTCAAACTCCAATGGAGTTTTCCGTTTGGTCGGGGGAGAAGCTGGATTTGAAGCTGAACAGATTAGTGAAATTGGCCAGGTTGTGGATTTGCAGATCGATGGCTTTGGAAATGTTTGGATCTTCAGAGACAGCGAAGAGAATCAGATAGAAGTCATTGACTCATCAGGAAATGCTGAATTCCTCACACTTCCCATTGGCAGCAGGGTGGTGAGCGCTGCTGTCTCACCAGAGGGGGCAAGGCTTGCCGTTTTGTCGTCCGACGGAAACCAATCAATCAAAATTTATGGAGTGGTCAGAAACCAGGATGGATTACCCCTGAGACTTGCCTCGAGTATCGAGCTGGAGCCATCAGCAGGCAGGGCTGTTTCACTCAGCTGGTATCAGCCAAGTTTTCTAAGAGTTCTGGAAAAAACCGCATCCGGGCTCGGGGCAATAAGTGAATATCCGGTGAGTGGTCCCAGGTTACAGAGACTGGCTCCGCCAGTTCCAGGACTGGTATTGGAAACTGGCTTTGCCTTGATTGACAGCTACATGCTCTCAGAGGCCAGGGATGTTTGGCAGCTTACTAACAACTCCTGGCGACGCATTCAGACTCAAGTGCGCGATATTTCCACAGGACGTTAGACACTCAGTTCTTCACCGCAGAGACCTTTGCTCGGTGAAGGCCAAGAAATTACTGGCAGCTTTCTTGGCATGCTTCTTGACTTTTTTCTTCCAGCAGAGTGCGTGATTTGTGGCCGGCTTCCTAAGCCAGTGTGTTCAAAGTGCACACCTGCACCCAAGTCTCTGCAAACGAAATTCCAAGGTCTGCCTTTGTATTACTCAAGTGCCTTGGATGGCAATCTAGAAAAGCTGATTACTCACTACAAGGATAAGCAGAGGATGTCACTTGAAAAACACCTTGTTTCACACTTGAACCAAATAGCCCAAGAGGCCGAAAGAATTCTTCCTTTCGATGCTATTTCGATTCCTCCAAAGAACAGGCTCAACTTTAGAAAGCGCGGTTTTCATCCAATTAGTCGTTTGGTTTCTTCTTCAATTCTGGGTAAGTATCCACTCGTCAATACCAGTCCAATTCGTCAGCTAAGCGATCAACGGTCTTTGGATTTTGCTGGCAGAAGTGAAAACCTTGCGGGTGCCTATTTGATGCAGAAGGGAAGTGGCAGAATCCTGCTGGTCGATGATGTCATGACTACTGGTGCTACGGTCACCGAACTAATCCGATCGGCCAGGGCGGCTGGTTATTGTCCAGTAGGAATCTGTGTAGTTGCTAGGAGATTGCCCAGACCATTTTGACAGTCTGACAAATAGGCGTAGCTTGGAGTTGAATTCAGCTCACAAACTGGAGGTCATAATGGAAATTCGTTACACGGCAAAAAACCTCATTGTTTCTGATCGCTTCAAGGCATATGTCTCTGAAAAGGCAACCAAAGTCGAGCAGTATGCTCACCGACCTCAAGAACTCAATATCAAGGTGACAAGGTATGAGCACAATCGAAACTCAGGTCAAGAAGACTCTGTCGAGTTGACTGTTTTTGAACCTGGCCACATTGTCAGGGCTGAGGCAAGAGCAAGCGACAAATTTGCCGCCTTTGATGTTGCTTTTCAAAAACTAGTTGAACGACTGCGCAGGTATGCCGATCGCCACAAAGTTCACCGCGGTGGTAATCATCAAAGGATTGGCGTGAGTGAACTAACCGCGGAATCTTTCGCAAGACTGGACATCACCCCGGTCGACCATGACGTATTGACCGGTGAGATCCCGATTGTTACTGAGGAGGTTGGCTTAGTAATTAGAGAGAAACTTTTCACCAAAAAGCCCATGAGCCGCCAGGATGCTGTGGATCAGATGGAGCTGGTTGGTCATGATTTCTATCTCTTCTTCGACTCGGAAACCAACCGCCCTTCCGTTGTTTATCGCCGAAAGGGCTATAGCTACGGGGTTATCAGCCTTAGCGACTAGCAAAGTCGCGACTAGAATTACCAAGTTATTAAGGAGCTCCATTGGCCTCAGTTCTCGATCGTCTGTTGCGTGCGGGTGAAGGGCGAATCCTTCGCAAGCTGGAATCAATATCAAAAGAGGTCAATGCACTAGAACCTCACTATCAACAGCTCAGCGAGGAAGAGCTGAAGGGGGAGACCAAGGGTCTCAGGGAGAGGTTTGCCTCGGGTGAGACTCTGGATGACCTTCTGCCAGAGGCTTTTGCTGCTGTTAGAGAAGCTTCAGTAAGAACTCTTGGCCTAAGGCACTTTGATGTCCAGCTGATGGGTGGAGCAGCCTTGCACCTTGGCAACATTGCCGAAATGAAAACTGGTGAGGGAAAGACACTGGTTGCCACTCTCGCCGCCTACCTAAATGCCATCCCAGGTCGCGGTGTGCATGTCGTGACAGTCAACGACTACCTTGCGGGATACCAGTCTGAACTGATGGGCCGCATCTATCGCGCCTTGGGTATGACGATTGGTTGCATCCTGACGGGGCAAGAGCCGGAGGTTCGCCGTGCTCAATATGCCTGTGACATTACCTATGGAACCAACAACGAGTTTGGTTTTGACTATCTGCGCGACAACATGGCTCTCACTAAGCAGGATCTTGTCCAGAGAGGTCACTACTTCGCGATAGTGGATGAGGTTGACTCCATTCTGATTGACGAAGCAAGAACGCCGCTAATTATTTCAGGCCCTTCTAGCGCTGATGTTAATCGCTGGTTTGGAGTCTTTGCCAAGCTAGTTCTAAATCTAAAAAATGATGAGGACTATGAGGTTGACGAGAAGAAGCGCACTGTTGCCGTTCTAGAAAGCGGCATTGACAAGGTCGAAGATTATCTAGGTATTAATAACCTCTACGAGACCGCCAACACCCCACTGATTTCTTTCCTTAACAACGCAATTCGTGCCAAGGAGCTTTTCCGCCGCGACAGAGACTATGTCGTTGTTGATGGAGAAGTTCTAATCGTTGATGAGCACACTGGCCGCATACTCGCTGGACGTCGTTACAATGAAGGATTACACCAGGCGATTGAGGCTAAGGAAAACGTTGCCATCAAGGCAGAAAATCAGACCCTGGCCTCTATAACTTTGCAGAACTATTTCCGCCTCTACAACAAGCTCAGTGGTATGACGGGTACTGCAGAGACCGAAGCTGCTGAATTCATGTCCACCTACAAGCTAGGCGTTGTTCCAATTCCGACCAACAAGCCCATGATTCGTAAAGATCAGTCCGATCTGATCTACAAAAACGAAGAGGCTAAGTTCAAGATGGTCGTTGTTGACATCATGGAGCGCCACAAGAGGGGACAGCCAGTCTTAGTTGGAACCACGTCGGTTGAGAAGAGCGAGTATTTATCCAAATTGCTGGCCAAAGCTGGTGTCAGGCACGAGGTCCTAAACGCCAAGAACAATGCCCGTGAGGCAGTTATTGTCGCTCAGGCTGGTCGATTTGGTTCCGTTACTGTTGCGACCAACATGGCCGGCCGTGGAACAGACATCATGCTTGGTGGAAATGCTGAGTTCATGGCCGTGCAGGAGATGAGCAAACTAGGACTCGATCCTGCCGAAAAGCCAGAAGAGTACGAGGCTAAGTGGGACGGCGTCTTTGAAAAAATTAAATCCGAAGTCTCCCAGGAAGCCGAAAAGGTTCTCGCGGTTGGCGGTCTGTATGTTCTAGGCACAGAAAGACACGAGTCTCGACGCATCGATAACCAGCTTCGTGGTCGTTCTGGACGTCAGGGAGATCCTGGTGAGTCGCGTTTCTATCTCTCGCTGACCGATGACCTAATGCGACTATTCAATTCTCAAGCTGCCGCATCACTAATGAACCGCTCGTCGGTTCCTGATGAGCAGGCAATCGAGTCAAAGGTTGTTTCCAGAGCCATTGCCTCTGCCCAGTCCCAGGTTGAAGCTCGAAACGCAGAGATTCGTAAGAACATCTTGAAATATGACGATGTCATGAACCGTCAGCGTGAGGCCATTTACGCCGACCGACGTCAGATTCTCGAGGGTGAAGATATTTCGAAGACTTTCGATGCGTTTTTGGCCGAGGTGATAACTGACAATATTCAGCGCAATTTGATTGAATCAAATGCCAGTGACTGGGATCTGGATTCACTGTGGAATCAGTTGCGAGCAATCTATCCAATCAGTTTAGAGATCGCGGAAGTGATCGCTGAGGCTGGTTCTAGAGCCAAGCTGACCAGCAAGTTCCTAATCGAGGAAATCATCAGTGATGCTCGCATTGCCTACGGTAAGCGCACCAGTGAAATCGGTGAGGCACTGATGCGAGAGCTTGAGCGTCGTGTAATGCTCTCCGTTATCGACAGAAAGTGGCGAGACCACCTCTACGAGATGGATTACCTCAAGGAGGGAATTGGCCTAAGGGCAATGGCTCAGCGTGATCCTCTTGTTGAGTATCAGCGTGAGGGATTTGCCATGTTCCAGGAAATGATGGCGGGAATTCGTGAAGAGGCAGTTCAGCTGATGTTTAACATTGAAATCAAACAGAATGTCCCTGATGTGACGCAGCAGCAACCCCAGCAACTGACCTACTCAGCCCCCAGCGAGCAGGGAGATGTTGAGGTTCAAAGACAAGGCGTGCAAAAGCCGGAGGGTAACCAAAACCCTCCAAAGCAGGGCGGCCAGGGATCGGCGTTCTTCAGAAACTAGATCAAGACCATTTCAGTAATGCGATATCGGTCATGGATTAGTTCGGCTCTAACTGAAACAGCCTTAGTAGCACCAGAAACCTGAAGCACAACTACTCCCTGATAGGCGTTTTCGCTTGTCAGGAATGTTTTTGTTTTCCTAAGGACAATTTCTGGTCTTTGGTTTACCCCCGTAACCTGCCTTTGAATTGCACCTCTTCTATATCTTTGACAGACGTCGTAATAGGCCCCATCACTAAGCCATCGAGCAAGCTGCTCAGGTCTCCTTAATCCTGCAAGGACTTCCACATACGCTGCACAAATTTGTGCAAAGAACTTTGCTGGGTCTGTTTGATCTGCCGTTACCTGATTGGTGATTGACATTTCCCCCTCCTTCATTTCAGGTGGGAAAAGTATGCTCAGCCATTTGGAACTAGGGAAGAGGGTCAGGCCCAGCTGTGGATAACTAAAAATCCGATACGAAAATCTGTGCTCTTATCACGGCATGGATATTTTGCGTGAAATTGAAGATGAGCTTCAGGGAATCACAGAAGCTGAATCAAGGCCTGTGGTTGAAGTTGTGTCTGAATTTGAGAAACACTCCCTGGTTGATTTACGACAGGGCAAAGACTTCTTGATGGGTCGCGATGAAATGGGAGTTTCAATAATTCCTATAGCGTCCATTCGCGAGCTTTTCGGCCTTGATTCAGCCAATGTTTCTGAAGTCTCGCTAGCTGAAGTTTTAGCTGCGCAGAAGGCACCTGTCCGCATTCACTATCGAGCGCTAGGGCAGAGGTGTTCATCATGGCTTCTAAGCATCAATCCTCCTTGGCTCAGACTTGCGCATCCCCAGGGGGTTGTAAGCGTGCCACTTAAGAATCTTGATTTCGCAAGGATTCAGGTATCAGCTCTTAACCGGGAACGATTCGCTTGAGTATCAGAATCCGTCGCAGGCCAAGCGTTTGGAGCATTTCTCTTCTGGTGGCTGCTGGACTAGTAGCAGGATTTCTTGTCTTGTCAGCAAATAAACCCCTGCCCACATACCTGGTGGCCACTCGTGATTTGCTACCTGGACAGACTCTTGTGTCCTCAGACTTTGAAGCGCTAAATCTGAACCTTGGACCCTTGGCGAGCCGATACCTGTCTGTCATTGACTCGCAGAGCGCGGTGGTGTCACAAATTCCAGCGGGAGAGCTAGTTCCGCTTAGTCGATTAGGAAAAAAGCTGCTCCCCAATCAAACAAGCATTCGCATTGTTCCGAGCACCAAGCCAGCGGCAAACATCATGCCAGGAAGCTTTGTTTCAATCTGGCGAGTTTCGGAAGAGGACGAAGAGTACCAGGCGGAGTTGCTGGTGGTGCGGGCTGAAGTTTCTGCCGTGATCGAGGCCGAGGGGTTGATTGCACAGGATGTTCCAGAAGTAGAAGTTCTGCTTGGGGTAGAGCAGGCAACTTTGTTGATGACGGCACTTGCCGCAAAGCTCGATGTTTTTGTTTTACCAATTTCATGACTGCCATAGATCTTCGAAGGGAGTTTGATTCTCTGGTTGCAACCGAAAGAACCTACTCATCTCGTTCAATTGCCTGTTGGGGATCGGCAGGCTCTGGTAAGTCGGTGATTGCTCTCAATCTGGCTTTTGAAATAGCGGCAGCGGGTTTTCGTGTCTGTCTTGTTGATGCAGACACCTACCATCCTTCGTTGGCCGCTCTCCTAGGAATAACATCACCCACCGGGGGGATCACGGCCTTGCTTCGATTGGCTAGGCAAGATCGTCTAAGTCGTGAGGAGTTTGATCGGCTCAGCCACAGGGTTGAGTTCTCCGGCGGCAATCTGAGTGTTGTCTCGGGATTGACAGCACCGGGACGTTGGGCTGAGGTTGATCCAGAAGGGCTGGAACTTCTCACTAAGTATCTGTCTGGAAGCTTCGATTTTCTTGTTTGGGACATGGCGAGCTTTCTTCAAACTGGCCTGATTGACTCTGTAACCGGAAAAGATCGAAACCAAGCGTCGAATCACATACTTTCAAATTCGGACATAATCCTCGCGAGCTTCCTTGCCGACCCGGTTGGGGTAAACAGGTTTCTATTTGATATGCGCGAGGTTGGTGGAAAAGTCTGGCCGATAGCTAATCGGGTTCGCCAGTCGGTTCTTGGCAGAAATCCGGTAGGGCAGCTTCAGTCGGTTTTAGCCAAGACGGCAGGATTGACTTTGCGGGGTGAGATCTGGGAGGACCAGGGATTTGATCACCTGCTTCAAACCACCCGTCCGCTGTGCTTGCAGGGAAAGTCATCGAAGGCTCAGCAAACACTTAGAAATCTCGCTGTACAAATCATCAAGGAATTGGAGCGATAAACTCGCCATCGTGGAGGAAAGCTCACAGCTAAGCCAGC
>CAYZRV010000003.1:0-33652 GCA_964480885.1 uncultured Aquiluna sp.
CACTGTGACGATTTTAAGTCGTCTGCCTCTGCCATTGGGCTATCGGGGCAATAAATAAGGCCCAGCACCGCTGGGCCCAATCTAACTGGTTACTTGCCAGGTTTGGTCGCCCAGGTTTGGAAAAATAATCGAGGATTCTTAAGGCCCTCGATACTGACCAAGTCTCTGCCGAGCAAGAAGTTCAAAACCCAACCTGAAATAACTCTGATTTTTCGCTCCCAGGTAGGCATCGCTAGGCCGTGGTAACCGCGGTGGGCAAGCCAAGGCAAAAATCCAATCATGCCGAAATTGCCTACCTTCATGGCCCCAATTCCAATTCCCAAACCAGCAACCGCTCCGATGGTCTTCCAGCGATACTCCCTGATCTCTTCTCCACGCAGATTGGCAACGATGTTCTTGGCAAGCAGCTTTGCTTGTCTAACTGCGTGCTGGGCATTAGGAACGCAATAACCACCCACACCAAGACCCGTCAAGTCTGGAACTGCTGACACGTCACCGGCAGTCCATGCACCCTTGTATGGCTTGTCTCCATCAACAATTTGCAACTTTGCGTTTGCTGTGATTCTTAGTTTTTGATCGAGTGGGAAATCGCAGTGCTTAGCAACAGGAGCAGCGGCAACACCAGCGGTCCAGATAATGATGTCCGCATCAAACTTTTCACCTGTCGAGAGCTTCACCACTCCATCCAGCGCTGAGACAACCTGAGTGTTGAGGTGGATGTAGCCTGCGCGCCTATTTAGGTTTTCAACCACTTGCTGAGCGGTCTTCTCTGAAACCTCAGGCATGATTCTTCCCATGGCTTCAATCAGGTGGAAGCGAACCTCATCAAAATCAATCTCGGGGTAATACTTCAGCAGAGCTGTCGCTGTGCTGCGTAGCTCAGCAAAAGCTTCAATGCCAGCAAAACCTCCACCAACAACTACCAGTGTCAAAAGTCTCTGACGAAGGGGGCTTGACTTAGGTAGTGCGGCAGCTTTTTCAAAGTTTCCGAAGAGCCTGTTTCTGACCTCAACGGCCTCCTCAATTGTTTTCATACCGATTGCATTTTCGGCAATTCCATCGATCGGGAAGGTTCTAGTAACGGCACCAGCGGTCATCACGATTTGATCGTAGGAAACAGTCACCTCTTTGCCGCCCTCGACCAAAATCGTTGCCTTCTTGGTCTTGTGAGTGACTTTGAGCATCCGACCACTGAGGAGTTTGGTGCTTCTCAGGTGCTGCCTGTGAGAGACGATGACGTGACGGGCTTCAATCGAGCCTGCTGCCACCTCTGGTAAAAATGGCTGGTAGGTCATATATGGAAGTGGATCAACCAGAGTGACTTCGGCCTCACCTTTTTTTAGAAGCTTCTCGAGCTTCCAGGCGGTGTAGAAGCCCGCGTAACCACCACCAATGATCAGGATGCGCTGAGGCTGCGCAGGCTTAATCACCTGCTCTAGAACTGCTTTAGGCGTCTTTGACTTACTGGTCGCGACCGTCATGAGATTTAGTTACCTTCTGGTTTTTCTTTCCATCCCGCCCAAATCGATTGCGCATACTCAGCCACAGCAACAGAGCTAGGGGAACTAACAGAAGATAGAGTAGCGGATTTGACCAAGGGTCGGCTTCTTCAGCACCGTCAATTAGTTGATTTATGGGGGCAGTTTGCTCGGCTAAAGGTGGAAGAACCAAGGGTGCTTCCTCTTCGGCAGCGGATGGCCTGTAGAGCTCAATCCACTGCTCCAAGGAGCCAAGCGGGTTAGCCTCAGCGCGATCTTTGGCAACAGTTGCCAACTGAGGGTTTATTAGACCAAAGCCATAGGTTGCATCAAAGCCTTCGAACCCGAGATCAGACGAAGTGACGATGAGTCTCTGGATTAAGTCATTGGCTGTTGCCGTTGGGTCTGCCTCTAGCATCAGTGCAAGAAGCCCGCTGACTATCGGCGCTGCCGCAGAGGATCCGGCCCATCCTCTAATTTCATTGCCAGGGTAGGAACCGAGCATCTCCACCCCTGGAGCTGCGACAGTGACTCCAATTCCTTCAGCGCCCACGTTCGCAATCGCCTTGTTGTCTCTGTCTAGCGCTGTCACAGACACCACGCCTGGAATTGTTGCTGGTGCAGTGGCTGTTGAATTACTGCCTTCCCTATTTCCGCTTGCGGCGACGATGACGACATCGTTTTGCATTGCATATAGAAAAGCGCTATCCCAAATCTTCGGCCAACTCTGTGAATCTCTAGAGACCGAAAGATTGATTATGTCTGCCCCGTTTTCGACTGCCCAACGGACAGCGGCGGCCATCTGACGATCCGTATCAGCTCCCGCAATTCCTAGACCAATCGATAAGGAAAGAATTTTGGCATCCGGTGCAATGCCGATTACTCCCCCGGTAGTGCGCCCCTGACCGACAATCAAGGAGGCGACCATGGTTCCGTGATATCCATTTGGTCCAACGGGTGAGGTGCCGGTTGGAGTTCCTGCGCCTGAAAAATCAGCGCCACCAGTCACCGTTCCAACTAAGTCTGGGTGAGAAGAATCAATCCCAGTGTCAATCACAGCAATGACGACATCCTTGCCAGTTAGTTGCCTAACCTCCGAAAAATCTTCCAACCACCACTGACTGCTTGGTGTGATGGTAGTAAGGACAATTAGACCGCCGATGCCAATCAGACGCATGTGCAAACCCCAGGAGACCAGGAGAGTTTTTCTAATGCCAGATCCCCGATTGGATTAACACCTGCTCCCTTCGCAAGCGAGTGGGCAACAAGCGCATGGAGACACTTCACTCGGTTGGGCATTCCCCCTGCTGAGAAATCCTTAATCTCCTCGACATGCTCTATTGCTTCGCGCTCAGCAAGATATTGAATGTGAGCTTGCTGGTAGGCGCTGGCAATTTGCTCATCTTCTAACAAGATCTGCTGGAGCTCTGCCATAAAACCTGAAGCTTCTAGAGCCGAGACTGCAGCTGTGGCTGATTTTTGTGTCAGGTAGTAAAGCGTGGGAAAAGGCGTGCCATCGGCAAGCTTTGGCTTTGTTTTTACCACCAGGACTCTTCCGCAGATACACCTAGCTGAAACCTCGACAATGTCTCTTGCTGGTCTTCCGAGCTGACGGCTAACCTCTGCTAGATCTTCACCCGAGATCATTCGCCATCCGGCTTATCCGTGGCTGCTCGCATGAAGGATTCGAGCAGTGAATCAACCCAGTTGTCATCCGCAGCGGCAATCTCGGTGCTAATTTCATCAGCGCTTCTTCGATCCGCAAGTAGCGCACCCACTGTTCCCGAGGTGTCGGAGAAGTCCATGCCCTCCGCATCCATCACTAGGTATGAGACTTCTCCTGGGAGAACGTAGTAGAGACGATCTCTAGCTTGGGAGCGAATGTAGACGGGGTCCTGCCAGCGATCGCGCTCAGCTTCCATTTGCTCGACTTGCTCTTTGGCAAGGCGAATGCTTTCTTCCATCTCAACAATCTGTCTTCGTTGATTAAGAAATGCCTCGACATCAGGAGAAATCACGAAGGCCCCTAGGACCACAATCAAAATCACGCTCACCCAGCTGCTATTGAGGCGCAGGGTGCGGAGCATCAGCTTGCCCTGATTCAGAGCAACTGGCACCTTCGGATCGGATTTGCGAGCCATGGCTAGGAGTCTAGAAGGATGACCCTAAATGATTCGATATTTAATGCACCTGGAAACGAGGGAACGCTTCCCGACCTGCATACTTAGCAGCCTCGGCCAGTTCCTCTTCAATTCTCAGCAGCTGGTTGTACTTGGCAACTCTTTCGCTTCGCGCTGGAGCTCCGGTCTTAATCTGTCCCGCATTTGTTGCCACAGCCAAATCGGCGATAAAGGTGTCTTCTGTTTCTCCACTTCGGTGAGAAATAATGGCTTTCATTCCATGGCGCTGAGCGAGAGAAACCGCATCCATCGTCTCGGTCAGAGTGCCAATCTGGTTCACCTTCACCAAAATCGCGTTTCCAGCGGCCTGGTCGATTCCTTTTTGCAGTCTTGCCGGGTTGGTTACGTATAGGTCATCACCGACCAGCTGAACCTTCTGACCTAGCTGAGCGGTGATGGCAGTCCAACCAGCCCAATCATCTTCAGCTAGTGGGTCTTCGATTGATACCAGTGGATAGTTGGCAATTAAGTCTGAGTAGTAAGAGATCATTTCTGCCGCGGATCTCTCTTGGCCTTCAAATGAATATTTGCCTGTCGACTCGTTATAGAACTCAGTGGATGCAACATCAAGTGCAAGGGCTATTTCTTTGCCCAGCTCATAGCCAGCTAATTTGATAGCCTCTGAAATCAAGTCAAGCGCGGCTCGATTGTTTGGAAGATCAGGAGCAAATCCACCTTCGTCTCCTAGACCTGTTGCTAATCCCTTTTCTGAGAGCAGCTTTTTTAGGTGGTGATAGACCTCGGCACCCCAGCGCAGTGCCTCTGAGAATGACTCGGCACCCAGCGGAACAATCATGAACTCCTGAATGTCCACTCCATTGTCCGCGTGAGCGCCTCCATTGATGATGTTCATCAGAGGAACTGGCAGCACGTGTGCATTTGGTCCCCCGAGGTACTTATAGAGGGGCATATCTGAATAATCTGCTGCTGCTCGAGCATTGGCCAGTGAAACACCGAGTATTGCGTTAGCGCCAAGCTTCTTTTTGTTGTCAGTTCCATCGAGTGAAATCAATGTGGCATCAACTAGACGCTGGTCGGTTGAATCCATGTCAGCCAAAGCATCATCAATGCGCTCGACAACTACGGCGACAGCAGTCCTGACACCTTTTCCTAGATAGCGAGACTTGTCACCATCCCGAGATTCATGAGCCTCAAATGCACCGGTTGACGCGCCTGAAGGCACTGCAGCCCGACCAAATGAGTCGTCTGTTAGCAGGACCTCAACCTCAACGGTTGGGTTTCCTCTGGAATCAAGAATTTCGCGAGCGCCAATGGCAGAAATGATGGACAAGGGATGTCTCCTACTTTGGATTGAATGAAAACAACACTGGCTTCGGGCTAAGTCTAGCGGCTAGGCAAGTTCGCGAATATCGGGCATTCCGCCCTTGTTGAACTGGGCGAAGTGAGTGAAGCCCTGCTCTTTTAGCTCAGAGAGTTGAGCTTTTTGATTCTTTGCGGAAACATCAAGACGAACACTCCAGCCTTGGGAAATCAGTTTGTTCTGCATTTCTAGAGCCTCAGAAAAATCGCCCTCGACAAGCAAAATCAAGGACTTGGCATTTGCTTTTGACTCGCCCAATAGGTCGAGTATTCGTTCAATGCCTAAGGAGATACCAACGGCAGGCGTCGATAATCCAGACCACTTGCCAACCATGTTGTCGTATCGCCCACCGCCTCCGATCGACGAGTCATAGTCAGGATGTTCGATTTCGAATATCGCACCGGTGTAGTAACCCATGCCGCGAACCAGAGTTGGATCAAATCTAAGCCTCGACGAATCAGGCAATTTACTAATCCAAGACAATTCATCTGGTATCACGGCATCTCGAATATCCCCAAGCCAATCAGAAACTCGACCTGCAACTTCAGTGGAGTAGTTTTCAGTTATTTCCTCGACTACTCCTGCAACACCAATCTTGTCTAACTTGTCGATAGCAATCATGGCTCGCTCTTGATTTTCAATTCCAAGCTCAGCAAGTTCTCTAGCGAGGTATTGACGATCATTTACCCTGATTGTTGCTCCCGCAACACCAATCGCATCGAGAGCAGCTAGGGATGCGGATAGCAGTTCAAGTTCAGCAAGCTCACTGCTATCTCCGAGAATGTCTATGTCACATTGCAGAAACTGCCGGTAGCGACCCTTCTGGGGACGTTCGGCTCGAAAGACAGGGCCAATTTGAATGGCCTTTAGAACTCTGGGCAACTTTGCGTGGTTGGTTGCAAAGTATCTGGTCAGGGGAACCGTTAGGTCGAACCGCAAACCTAAATCGGCTAGAGCCTGTCCTTCACGCTGGGCCTTTTCGAGATCCTCTCCCCGTTTGAGAACCTGAAAGACCAGCTTCTCATTTTCGCCCCCTTGCCCAGCCGTCAGTCTGTCGAGCTCCTCGAGAACCGGAGCCTCAATCTCTTGGAATCCCCTAGAGGAGTAAATGCCTCTTATGACGGTGAGAATTTGCTCTCTGCGGCCCTTTTCCAGAGGGAGAAGATCGCGCATTCCGCGGGGAGGATTCACTGGCACCGCTCCAGTTTGTCACAGCAACCCCGAAACTACTGGTTTGCCAGCTAGACCAGTAATCTTGGACTTAGTCCTGTTAAAGGGGAGTTAACTTTGCTACTGCCCGTTGCTAATCTTGCGACCATGACTGGCGAAGATAAGCCAAAGCGGGGTCGACCAGTAACCACAGACCCAAACGCCGTAGGGCTAACCGCACTCAGACTCTTTAGCCAGCGAGGTATCGACAAAGTAACCATGGATGATGTGGCAGAGGCCGCTCACATTTCCAGATCAAATCTCTTTCGCATTTTTCCCTCCAAGGCCGCTGTGGTCTGGGGAGGAATGCATGAGTTCAATGTCGAGCTGGAGAGAAGGATCTCGGAAAACCCGGAGACCAATGTAGTGAAGCTCCTGCACACTTCCTGGGTTCAAGCTATGCACTTACTGGATGATTCATTGGAAACGGTTCGACTGAGACTGAAGCTTATTGCCAGCTCTCCAGAGATATATGGTTGGGGCCACGGTCAAATGGAAGAAGCTCGTCAGGTGATTGAAAGAGCAGTGAGAAAGTTCAGCAAGGACACCATGCACCCGAAGATTGTTTCATCCGCATTGATTTCAGCCTCAATGGCAATTCTGCTCTGGTGGGCAGAGAACAATGACCCGCGAACTCCCTCTGAAGTTTTAGACCAGGGATTCAAGGACTTCGAGAAACTGTTTGTCTAATCCTCTGAGACGCGACCAATCACTCCGGCATCCGCGGCGCTATCAATTTCTTGCTCTCTAATCTCTTTCTCTAGCTGCCTAACGGCTGAACGCAAGGATCGCTCAGGGTCTAGCTTTAGGGACCTAGCACTAGCAACGATGGCCAACAGCAATTGACCAAGTTCCTTTTCGTTGCCCATGGGTATTGCAGGGCTAGAAAGGGGATTGAGTATTCCAGCTTTCTCAGCCTTGCCGATGATTTTGTTCGCTCTGGCTAGGGCGGGCATATCCCCAGGGATTCCATCCATGATTGATGTTCTAAGGGGCTTCTCTCTTTTCTTGTGTTGATCCCAGTTGCGCATCACTGCCTCACCACTGTCAGCGGCATACTCCGAGCGCTCTTTGTCTGAGCCAAAAACATGTGGGTGACGTGATCTCATTTTCTGTTCCATGAACTGGGCAACATCCTCAATGTCAAATGGTTGCCCAAGGGTGCCAGTCGAAGCTAGATCCGAATGAAAAATCACCTGATAGAGGACATCGCCCAGTTCCTCTAGAACCTCGTCTCGATTGCCTGACTCCAAGGCCTCGATGAGCTCAAAGGTTTCTTCTAGAAGGTATTGAACTAACGACTCGTGAGTCTGTTCTGCATCCCAGGCACAGCCACCTGGGGCCCTAAGCTGGTGAGCTGTTTGAATCAGGCTTTCGAGTTTTTTCATGGTTTAGCTCCCGCAGGAATTCAAGGACTTGTCGCACCCAGTCAATCACCTCTTGGTCATGAATACTCTCTCCATCCTCGCCTTTTGGAACAGAAAGGGTGAGCAGACTGGCACTCTTTAGGTACTTGACTGACGGATATGAGTGGCTCAGTTTTACCAGCTCAGATTCTGAAAGCTCAACTGGTTGCAGCCTGGCCACTGCTCCCAGGAGATTCACCTCAAGCAAATCAAGGCGGT
Organism: uncultured Aquiluna sp.; assembly: GCA_964480885.1. GTDB lineage: Bacteria > Actinomycetota > Actinomycetes > Actinomycetales > Microbacteriaceae > Aquiluna. The sequence continues at coordinate 7,814 of CAYZRV010000003.1, forward strand.
TGGCCATTTGACGCAATTCAGTAACTTCAATCAATTGCCGAACCGACTCAGGTAGGTTCCCAAACCGATCAGATACCTCACCTTGGATTTCAATTAATTGATCCCTGGTCGCCGTTGCCCCAGACGAGGCGGCAAGTTTGTGGTAGATCTCCAGGCGCAGCCGATCTGAATCCACGTATTCAATAGGAATCCGAGCATCCACTGGCAGCTCAAGCTTTAGCTCAGAAGGGGTGGCGATCTTCTCCCCACGAAATTCGCTGACAGCCTCTGCAATCATGCGCAGGTAAAGATCAAAGCCGACCCCTGCGATGTGGCCAGATTGCTCGCCCCCGAGCAAATTGCCAGCACCCCGAATCTCAAGATCTTTCATTGCCACCTGCATTCCACTGCCCAGCTCGTTATGGGTGGCAATTGTGGAGAGGCGATCAAAAGCAGTTTCACCGAGTGGCTTACTTGGATCGTAGAAGAAGTATGCATAGGCACGCTCTCTCGATCTTCCTACTCGACCACGAATTTGATGCAGCTGACTTAGGCCAAAGTTTTCTGCTCGGTCAACTATCAGTGTGTTTGCATTTGGAATGTCTATTCCTGTTTCGATGATTGTGGTTGAAACCAACACGTCAAACTTCTTCTCCCAAAAGTCCACCACCACCTGCTCTAGCTGATGCTCAGGCATTTGTCCGTGAGCAACAGCAATTCGAGCCTCAGGGACCAACTTCGCAAGATTGGATGCTGTCACGTCAATGGTTGCGACTCGATTATGGATGAAGAACACCTGTCCCTCTCGGATAAGCTCTCGGCGAATAGCGGCAGCAACGGTGCCCTCGTTATAGCCGCCGACATAGGTAAGGATTGGGTGTCTGTCTTCGGGTGGGGTGGCAAGAGTGGACATCTCTCGGATTCCAGTTACGGCCATCTCAAGGGTTCTAGGAATTGGTGTCGCGCTCATCGACAACACATCAACGTTTTTGCGAAAATCCTTTATCTTCTCCTTGTGCTCAACTCCAAAGCGCTGTTCCTCATCAATGATTAACAGACCTAAGTCTTTGAAATAGGTGCTGGCCGAGAGCAAACGATGGGTTCCAATCACCATATCCACAGCGCCTGTCTTCAAACCCTCCAGAATCTTTCTGGCCTCGGCATCTGTTTGAAATCGCGAAAGCGCTGCGAGGTTGATTGGAAAGCCTGAGAATCTTGAGTGGAATGTCTCGTAGTGCTGTTTCACCAGCAGGGTGGTTGGAACCAGCATGGCAACTTGCTTGTGATCTTGGATGGCTTTGAAAGCAGCTCGGAGAGCTACCTCAGTTTTCCCATAACCGACATCACCTGCTAGTAGGCGATCCATCGGTATTGGTTTTTCCATGTCCCTCTTTACTTCATCAATGGTTGTCAGCTGGTCGGGAGTCTCTTGAAATGGGAAGGCATCTTCGAGCTCTCTCTGCCAATCGCCGTCTGGTGAGAATGGATAGCCCTGAGATTTGACTCGAGCGGCATAGAGCTTAACTAAATCAATCGCAATCTTTCTGACCGCTTTTCTGGCATTGCTCTTAGCTCGAGCCCAGTCTGCACCGCCCATTTTGGAAAGAACAGGAGCCTCTCCACCCACATACCGAGATAGAAGATCGAGCTGATCCGTTGGCACAAAAAGTGTGTCCGGTGGATAGCCACGCTTGGGTGGGGCATATTCCACCAGCAGATACTCACGTGATTGAGCGCGGTTCGTTCTCTGAACTAGCTCTTTGAATCGACCGACGCCGTGAATCTCATGAACCACGTAATCACCAGACTTGAGTTCCAGGGGATCCACCTCCGCTCCCCTGCGACGAGCCAATTTTCTTTGCTTGGGTGCGACATAGGTGGGCTCAACGCCGAAGAACTCTTCTTCCGTCAAAACCACAAGGTTCGCATCCGATAGAACAAAGCCGTGACTGAGATCACCTAGAGCAATAGTCAGTTCCTTTTCACTGAGCTCTGTGAAGGACTCTCTGAGAACTGCTGGAATCTGCTGAGCAGAAATCAGTTCTAGCATTCGCTCAGCGGTTCCATGGCCTCTGGCAAGAAGAAGAACTTTCTGCCTATTTTCGACTTGATCTGCCAGCCACTCCAGGCTCTCGCCAGGGGCAAAGCTAGGAGCTTCCTTTAGCCCTAAATCGATTGAGTCTTCTGTGAATAGAGAGGTGAGCTCAATTAATTGTTTTGACTGAGCCAATTGCTTGCGTAAGTCAGCAAGCTCAAGAAAACTCCCTCCCGAAAGATCGATTGGGGCCTGCGCTCCACTGATAGCAACATCCCATGCGGCATGCAAGAACTCCTGATTAGTCTTGATAAGGCTTTCAGCTCTCAGTGCCAGTTTTTCAGGTTCCATTAGAACCACTCTGTCCAGCTTCAGATACTCAGTGATTGGAAGCATCTTTTCTGCCAGAACTGGAGCTAGCGACTCCATCCCTGCTGCCGGCATGGCATTCGCAATCTTTTCCAGAATCTCACTGAGGTTTGGAAATTCCTGCGCCATTTCCCGGGCTTTACTGGCAACGGCAGGCGTAATCAAGAGTTCACGAGCTGGGAATACTTGAACTTCTGAAATCGGTGAATCAAATGATCTTTGATCTGACACATGGAATTGACGCATTTCTTCCAGCAAATCGCCAAAAAATTCAAGCCTGACTGCGTAGTCCGAAGTCGTAGGGAAGATATCTAGGATTCCACCTCTAACCGAAAACTCTCCCCGCTTGGTCACCAAGTCGACTCTTTCATATGCAAACTCAATCAACTTGAGAGTTAGCTCGGGTAGCAGGTATTCATTTCCTTGCACGATTTGCAGGGGTTGAAACTTTTCAAGCCCAGCAATGATCGGTTGCAGTGCTGCTCTGAGTGAAACCAAAACCACTACAGGATTGGAAGTCTCTCCTGGAAGATTATGAATTTTGTGAAGAGCACTAATTCTTTTTCCGACAATCTCAGGCGATGGTGATAATCGTTCGTGAGGAAGAGTCTCCCAAGCTGGAAATTCAATCACCTGAAGATCTGCAACCAGCTCGTTTAAAGTGCTTGCCAGCTCTTCGCTCTGCCGAGATGTAGCGGTGATGACGAGAACAGGTTTAGAGCTTGCGGTAAGTATGCTCGCGATAGCTATTGCCTGGGTTTTTGTCGGTGAGAAGAAGGATCCGGACTGGATCTCGCGGGTAGGGCGCAGCGAGCGTGCTTGCGCGGCCGCAAAAACCAGTGAGCGGATGGTCACACAGGAAGTTTAGGGGGCTAAAACTAAGCCTTCGACTTTTTCCATTGTTCGATCAACCAGTTCCCTAAGTTTGGCTCGCTCTTCAGAATTGAAGTTCTTGAGCACAAAAGCAGCGACATCCATCTGACCTGGGGGTCTGCCGATGCCAAACCGGACTCGGTGATAGCCGCTGCCGCACTTCTCGGTAATGTCCCGAAGGCCATTGTGGCCTGCATGACCACCATCAAACTTGGCTCTGATATCGCCAAACTCCAAATCAAGTTCGTCATGGATAACAATCATGGAGCTTGGATCAATTGAGTAAAACTTCAGAAGCTGCTGAGCAGGACCGCCGCTTTCATTCATGTATCCAAGACTCTTCGCGAGAATGACCTTCGGACCCCCTGGAGTCCGATACTCAGCAATTGACGCAATGCCCTTGTGATTCTTAAATGACGCCGAGTACTTGGCGGCAATCTCCTCCACAACAATCTGTCCGATGTTGTGGCGATTAGCCTCATACTCCGGCCCTGGATTGCCAAGGCCGAAGATTAGCCAGGTTAAATTACTTTTCAGCTTCTTCAGACTTTTGTGCTGTTACAACGGGCTGAGCGACCTCAGCTGCTGGCTCCTCGGAGACACCTGCCTTGGTCTCTACTACTGATGCCACTAGTTCATCGGCTGGGAGATCCATTGTCACGCCGCTTGGAATGTCTAGGTCAGCAACTGTGTAGTGGTGACCAACTGGATGGTCCTTAGAAATCTTTAGTTCGATGAACTGAGGAATGTGTGTTGCCTCGGCTTCAACCTTTACTGTCTTGTGCTCAAGATCCAAGACAGCTCCACCAACAACTTCACCAACGATGTGAACTGGGACCTCGACGTGAACCTTCTCACCCTTGCGCACCTCAACCAGGTCGATGTGCTCGATGATCTGAGTTACTGGGTCCTTGGAAGCGCTCTTAACGAGGACTAGCTCTTCCTTGCCAGCAATGTTGAGTTCCAGCAGGGCATTCTTAGTCCTGAGTGCAAGTGCTACTTGGTGGGCGGGGACATGGATGTGGCGGGTGGCATTTCCGTGGCCGTAAATAACAGCTGGAGTTCTTCCCGAAGCCCTTAGCTTTCGCGCAGCACCCTTACCAAAATTGGCTCTTACTTCGGCTTCAATCTTTGTCTCTGACATGTTTCCCTCGCATAGTTGGGCGAGGAAACTCCGTCGATAACGGACACCAAGTGTGCCCCTCGCCGCTGAACTAGAAAACAATAGCGGATTTACCTACGAGACCTCAACCCCCAGCGAAGACCCATCGCTATCAGAACCAAAGACGCCCCGGTGACTAGACCAACCGGAGGGACACTTAGGGCAAGCAGTAAGCAGAGTGCAAGGCCTAAAAGATTTAGGTACTTCGGTCGATTGGTAAGTGTCTTTGGCTGCACATACCCTGCCCAATTGGTTATGGCGTAATAAAACAGAACAGAGAATGATGAGATACCGAGTGCCATATAGGTCGAACCACTCACGACTAGAAGCATTACCAAAAGCGAAATAACGAGCTCAGCCACAAATGGCACCCCGTTCGGTAGTCGTTTGGCAAAAAGCTTGGGCAGTTCCGAATCCATTGCCATTTCAGATGCTGTCCTACTCATACCAGCCAGCAGAGCCAACAATGATCCGAGACCAGCAATTGCCGCAAACACTCCAACAAACTCAAATCCTGACCAGGTGATTGAAGTCAATTGGGCAATTGGTGTGAAGGTCTTTGCAAGATCTCCTCCCAGTTTGCTCATCAAAGTCAGCCCTAAAACTAGATACACCAGGAGCACAATGGCTAGCGACAACCAGATGGCTAGCGGGACATTCTTCTCAGAATCCCTAACCTCCCCGCCAAGTGTTGCGACCCTGGCATACCCAGCAAATGCGAAGAAGAAAAGCGCAGCTGCTGACAGCATGCCTAACGGACTGCCTTCTGGAAGCGAGACGCTCGAATTTGGAAGTTGCCACGCGCTGACAGCGGCTGCCAGTAGAAATCCAATTGTGATTAGAGCGAGGATCTTTGAACCCAATGCCGTTCTAGTGATTCCAAAGAGATTGATTATTGTCATTAACATGACAGCCCCTAGAGCTCCAAAGAGACCCAGGGGCGGAAAAAGATAAAGAGCAACCGTTATGGCAATGACCGCAGAGGAGCCGATCTTTCCAATCAAAAAAGAAATACCGGCGAGGAAGCCCCAAGTATTCGATAGATACTCCCTCCCATATGCGTAGCCACCACCCGAACGAGAAACTTGGGCTGCTAATTGCGCGACACTTCCGGCATTGAGATACGCAACCACTCCTGCAATGAATATTGAAATTGGCAAAAGATTGCCAGCTAGATTGGCTGCGAACCCAAAGACTACGAATACTCCAGCGCCGAGCATGGAAGCAAGACCGATGAAAACAGCATCAGTCAGTGAGAGTTTTCGCACTCCTGGATTCTAAGCGTGACCAGGAAACAGCGAATTAACCGAATCGTCGTAGAAGACAGCGGCAATTGCCTTGGCAATTAGAGGCGCTATGGATAGCACAGTCAACGAATCAAATTCCTTGTCCGGAGTAATCGGCAAGGTGTTTGTGACCACGACAGCATCAACCGCAGGATCAGAGAGTCGCTCTTTTGCCGGGTGAGAGAAGACGGGGTGCGTTGCTGCCACTATTACCTTGGTAGCGCCGTTCTCTTTGAGCGCCTGTGCCGCAGCCAGGATTGTTCCTCCTGTGTCAATCATGTCGTCGACAATTAGACAGTCTCGGCCACGAACCTTTCCAACAATTTCATTCACCTGAACCTGGTTTGGCTTATCTGGGTCGCGGCGCTTGTGGACAATTGCCAGGGGTGTTCCAAGGCGATCGGCCCAGATGTCAGCCACCCGGACACGACCGGAATCTGGTGAGACCACGGTTAGATTTTCTGTTCCAAAAGTTTCCGCAACGTGATCCGCCAGCAGTGGCAGTGCCCAGAGGTGATCAACTGGTCCATCAAAGAATCCTTGGATTTGAGGCGTGTGAAGATCAACCGACATCAATCTGGTTGCACCAGCCACCCGGAACAGGTCTGTCACCAGGCGGGCAGAGATTGGCTCGCGTCCTTTGTGCTTTTTGTCTTGACGCGCGTATGGAAAAAATGGGGAGACGACAGTGATGCGCTTAGCGCTGGCTCGCTTCATTGCATCGACCATGAGCAGCTGCTCCATCAACCAGTGATTGACGGGGTTTGGATGCGATTGGATGATGAAGGCGTCGACACCGCGAACACTTCGTTCGTACCGAACGAAAGTTTCTCCATTGGCGAAGTCATAAACGGTCATAGGGACCAGATCGGTTTGCAGGATATCGGCGACCTCTTGAGCAAGACCTTGATGGGCTCTTCCCGATGCTATTACCAGCTGCTTGCTGGCGGTCTTCTCAATTGCCAATGACTACTCCGTCCCCTCAGCGGCTTTGGCTGAATCTGATCCTGGCCGCTTGTCCAAGACCCAGTCTGCCAGATTCTTCTGGGGCATGGGATTCATAGCCAAAGCACCTGGTTCTACATCGCGTCTGATTGTCGATCCGGCTGCGGTGTAGGCTCCGTCGCCGATAGTCACCGGGGCAACAAAGACGTTGCCACTACCAGTGCGAGCATGCTTTCCAACCTTTGTGTGATGCTTCTTTTCACCGTCATAATTGGCAAAAATAGTTCCCGCACCGATGTTAGAACCCTCGCCAATTTCGGCATCGCCGACATAACTGAGGTGAGGAACCTTTGCCCCGGCTCCAATCTTGGCATTCTTGGTTTCAACGAACGCGCCGATCTTGCCCGCTTCACCCAGTTCTGTTCCAGGTCGCAAGAATGAGAAGGGACCGACCTTCGCCCCCTTGGCAATCTTCACTGAGTCAGCGACGGCGCGGGTGATGGACGCCCCTTCCCCCACCTCACAGTCCCTCAGGCTGGTATCAGGACCAATAGTTGACATGGGTGCAATTCGAGTCAATCCCTCTAGTCTCGTAGATGGCAGTATGTGAGCGTCTTGACCAATCTGAACGGTGACATCAATCCAGGTCGAACCTGGCTCATCTATTGTTACCCCAGCAAGCTGCCAAGCTCTGACGATTCGAGAATTAAGTTCTCTAGCAACTTCACTCAATTGAGCACGGTCATTAATTCCTGCCACCAACCAGTGATCCATGATTTGGTGAGCCTGAACGGAACCTTTTTCAATCATTAGCGCTGCCACGTCTGTGAGATATTTTTCGGCAGATGCATTTTGGGTAGTTACTTTTGCCAGAGCTGATTTCAGCTGAGCAAAGTCGAAGACATAGACCCCGGCGTTTACCTCTGTAATTTCACGCTGCTCGTCTGTCGCATCCTTCTGCTCGACAATTCCAACCAGCTCGCCGCGTGATCGCAAGATTCGACCGTAACCGTAAGGTTCTTCCAAGTGGCAACTAACTAAAGTGCCGAGTGAACCTGATTCACGGTGTCGATCAATCAACTGGGAAATGCTCTGCACATCAATCAGCGGCACGTCTCCAGAGAGCACTAGGACATCACCCGCGAAGTTGGCAGGGAGATTCTCTAGCGCAACCTCTACAGCCCTGCCTGTTCCTGGAACCTCATCTTGGATAGCAATTTGAGTGCTTGGGAAATGTTGCGCGATGTAGCTTTCAATCTGCTCTTTCTCATGCCTCAGAACAGCAACCACGTGCTGGGCTGAGAGAGAGTGAGCGGTGGCGAGGACGTGTCCAATGAGAGGCAGTCCAGCAATTTGGTGCAAAACCTTGGGCAGAGAACTCTTCATCCTGGTTCCCTCGCCCGCGGCAAGGACAACAACAGCCAGTTGGCGCAATATGCCTCCTTATTACTGCTGGCTCCGCCCCTAGGATTCGAACCTAGACCGGACGCCTCCAAAGGGCGCCGTGCTGCCATTACACCAGAGCGGACCGGGGTCAAACCCCGCGATTAGTCTGCCAGAAGTTTGCTAGCCCTGGAGTTTCTGGGCGGTCTCTAGCCAGCTTTCCTCAAGGCCTTGGATAGTCTCCTCCAGTTTTCGGATTATTTCGGACAGTTCTGTCAACTTCTGGTAGTCGGTGGGGTCAGCCCTTCCCAGAAGCAACTGATGCTCGAGAAGTTCTTCTTGATGCTTTGCAATTAATCTTTCGAGTCTGGATGACTCTTTTTCGAGAGCTCTTCTCTCGGCACCACTGAGTTCATCTGATCTAACTTTCTCAACCTTCGCGGTGGGTTTTGGGTGATTATGCACGAGATACTGATCAACCCCTCCAGGCAGGTGTCTGAGGGTGCCGTCATGGAAAATTCCATACTGGTTATCTGTCACTCTTTCGAGCAAATATCTATCGTGGGAAACAACAATAAGTGTTCCAGGCCAACCATCCAGTAAATCCTCCATGGCTGCCAACATGTCTGTATCGAGATCATTGGTGGGCTCATCCAAAATCAACACATTTGGTTCGGTAAACAACAATCTCAGCAATTGGAATCTTCTTCTCTGTCCCCCGGATAGATCTTTTATGGGAGTTTGAAGCTCAGGCGAGTCAAATCCAAGTTGCTCCACAAGCTGGCCGGTAGGTATTTCTTTCTTGCCCACAGTAAACGTGGTTTTTTCCCGACGAATCATCGTGAAGATTCTCTCGTCAGCAAATGGATCTAGTTCTCGAACGTCTTGGGAGAGCTTCGCGAATTTGACGGTCTTGCCTATTTTTACTCTGCCTTTAGTTGGAGCTAGCTCACCCGTCATCAACTGCAGAAGGGTTGTCTTTCCAGCTCCGTTTCTCCCGAGGAGACCAATACGATCACCTGGACCTAGGCGCAGGGTCACGTTCTTCAGAATTTCCTTGCCGTCGACCTGATAGCTAACGTCTTCGATGTCTACAACATCCTTGCCGAGACGCGTGGTCGCCAACCTGGCAAGTTCTATTGGGTCTCTCGGAGGTGGTTCATTACCAATCATCTCGAGCGCTGCGTCCATTCGGAACTTTGGCTTGGTTGTTCTTGCTGGGGCACCTCTTCCCAGCCAAGCCAACTCTTTCCTCAGTAGGTTCTGCCGTCTCGTCTCTATTGCAGCCTGCTGTCTAGATCGCTCTGTGCGCTGCTGAATGTAGGCAGCGTATCCACCGACGAAAGGCTCTATTCGTCCAGCGACAACCTCCCATGTGTAATTTGAAACAGCATCTAGAAACCATCGATCGTGAGTGATTACCAACAATCCCCCACTGTTCTTCGACCAGCGTGCCTTGAGATGCTCGGCTAGCCAATTGACACCATCAATATCGAGGTGGTTGGTTGGCTCATCCAGCATTATCACGTCGTGCTCCCCTGCTAAAAGCTGAGCTAGAGCAACCCTGCGCAGCTGGCCTCCGGAGAGAGTCGTAACAGACTGGTTCCAATCCAAATCTGATACCAAACCTGATAACACATCCCTGACTTTGGCATCAGAGGCCCATTCGTAATCAGGCCGATTTCCGACAACGGCCGTGGCAACAGTTAGCTCGGGGGAAAAATTATCCTGCTGTTTTAGAAAACCGACTCTAAGTCCACCACGCCAAGTGACTCGACCTGAATCAGGCGTCAACTGCTTGGTAAGAATTTTTAGGAGAGTCGACTTTCCATCACCATTTCTTCCAACAACTCCGATGCGATCACCCTCAGAGATTCCAACCGTCACGCCATCAAACACTCTCTTAGTTGGAAAGGAATGTGAAATGCCTTCGGCTCCTAGTAAGTGAGCCATTACTCCAGCTCAGCCCCCCGACTAGAGGTGGTGGTTTGAATCGTAAAGTGACCTAGAGCGGTGAGCTGTTTATTCCAATCCTCCGCTTCTTGCTGAGAGTCGGTCATGAAGTAGATGGTAGGTCCTGAGCCAGAAAGATAGCCAGACGTATTGGTAATTAACTGCTTGAAAGAACTTAGCTCTGACCGAATCGTGAGAGCTGCTGCCTCGAGGGAGTTCTTGCCAACTCTTCCGTGCCTAAGGACAGAATCAATAGCCTCTTCGGTAGACAGGGAAATGTCCCCGCCCGGAAAAAGCTTGTCAAACTCTTGAAACACCTCTTTGGTGCTCAAACCAATTGGGCTCACTAGTAAAACCACGTGCTTGGTTTCAAGTTCCGGCAGTGACTGCAATTCGATTCCCGTATCGATTCCAAGAGCTGTTCCACCCAAGAGTGAGAATGGGACATCGGAACCGACCTTGGCAGCAACCTCAGAAAGCTGGGATCTTGATAGCCCCAGAGACCAATCTTCATTTAGAGCTAGTAGCGCCGCTGCGGCATCTGCACTTCCCCCCGCAAGACCTGCAGCGACCGGCACTTGCTTCTCAGTAAAGAACTTCATCGGTTGGGGATTGCTGATTCCGCAGTAATTCGCAAGTGCTTTGGCAGCAATCACGCACAGATTGTCTTCGCCTGTTGGCACCCGATCAAGCTGCGACTTAGGCAAACTGCCAGTTGTCTGCACCTGCCAAGTGTCACTTTTTTCAACACCAACTCTCTGTCTGATCGCAAGAGCTTGATAGATGCTGGTGACAGGATGGTAGCCATCGGCGCGCAGTGCGCCTACCTCAAAAAATAGGTTTAGCTTCCCCGGAGCTGATGCGTAAATCACTGGCTAGAGGCTACCCTGACAAAGTCATCAATACCCAACTGTTCTCCCCTTGCAGCTGGATCAACTCCGGCTTTTACAAGGATTTCTTCGGCCTTTGCTGGACTTCCAGCCCACTGGGCTAAGGCTTGGCGCAGGGTCTTCCTTCGCATTCCAAAGGCAGCATCAATAACTCGAAAGACTTCAGGATTGCTTTCGGTTCTCACTCGCTCGAAATACACAAGGGCGGAATCAACCTGCGGGGCCGGCCAAAAAACATTTCGACCAATAGCGCCTGCAAGCTTGGCATGGCCATACCAGGCCAGCTTTGCACTGGGAGATCCATATTCTTTGCCGCCAGGATTAGCTGCTAGTCGATGAGCAACTTCGGACTGCACCATGACAAGGACCTTCTTGATTGAAGGGAATGTCTCTAAGAAGTGAAGGAGGACTGGAACAGAAATGTTGTAGGGAAGATTTGCAACCAGTGCTGTTGGCTGGACAGGAAGCGATTGAACCTTTAGAGCATCTTGCTCCACCACCTGGACGCTCTTTCCTGGTGCATGCCTCTCAATTGTTTCAGGGAGCAGTCTGGCGAGTTTAGAATCCACTTCCACAACTATGACTTGACTGACTTCTTCCAAAAGACCCAAAGTTAGTGAGCCAAGCCCAGGTCCAATCTCAACAACAACATCGTCCTTTGAGAGATTGGCCGCCGCAACAATCTTTCGAATCGTGTTCGGATCAATTACGAAGTTTTGGCCCAGCTTTTTTGTGGGCCGCAACTCCAGAGATTCGGCAAGCTGTCTAATCTCAGCTGCACCCAGCAATTAAATGCCCTCCGACCAGCTGCCATAGGCAGACTCGGTGTTTCTATTTATTTGTTCGGCCAAGCGATTGACATCGACCTCGAGAAGTTTTGCCATGTAGCGAAGAGTGTGTGGGACGAGGTATGGTGCGTTAGGTCTTCCCCGAAGTGGTTCAGGCGTCAGAAAAGGAGCATCGGTTTCAACGAGAACTTGCCTGACATCTGCCGCAAGCAGGGCATCCCGCAGGTATTGATTCTTCTTGAAGGTTATGTTGCCCGCAAAGGATATAAACCAGCCATTGTTCTTGGCGATTTCAACGAGTTGAACGTCGCCTGAAAAGCAGTGGAGCACCACTTTCTCAGGTGATCCGACTCGTCTCAACGTTTCTACAACTGCATCGTGTGCATCACGATCGTGGATTTGCAATGCAATGTCATTCTCTTTGGCGATTTCAATATGGCTCTCAAATGAGCGTTGCTGCAAAGCTAGTTCTTTTTCTCCCGTTGTCCTGAAGAAATCCAGTCCGGTTTCTCCGACGGCTCTAACCCTGGGTTGCCGAGCAAGCTCAGCAATTTCATTGATAGCTTCATCCAGCTTTTGCTTGTTTTCGTAGAGCGGGGCTTCGTTGGGGTGAAGAGCGACCGCCGCCAACAGCATTTGATTCTCGCGCGCTACTTCAGCCGACCACCTGGAACTCTCCAGCGTGACACCGACCTGGACGGCTCCAATCATTCCAACATCACGCATGAGCTGGAGGTGCTCGGCCACACTGAGTGGTGTTTCCCCATCGGCTATTTCAAGGTGTGTGTGGTTATCGTATGTGCCAACCTCAAGTGGCTCTGGAAGCTCTGGATAATGCTGAGGCCTGGTCTCATTTCCGTCATAACTAACTCGAGTGCGAATGAAGTCGCTCATTTGCCATCTTCAATACGAGGAAAGAGCGCCTCGAGCTCTGTGATCTTTGAACCCGAAGGAATCAATCCCCACTGAGCTGCAGAAGCAATCGTTTGCTCAGATAAATTCCCAAGACCTACGCCAATTGCAGACCAAAGCTTGTGCGTTGCCTTGGGCATGATTGGAGAAAGCAGCACGGTCAGAACCCGAAGACCCTCAATCGTTGTGTAGAGGACGGTCGCTAAACGTTCACGATTTTGCAAGTCTTTCGCCAGGGCCCAGGGTTCCTGCACAGTGATGTAGTTGTTTAGTTCATCAACTAAGTTCCAGGTTTTCTGAATGGCCTCGTGAATCATGACCTTGTCCATGGCTCGATCAGCACCCTGAGCGGCAACTCTTGCAACCGACTGAATGTCCAAATCTTCAGCCTGATAGCTTTCGGGAGTGGGAACAACACCATCGAAATACCTGTGAATCATTGCAATAGTTCGCGAGGCAAGATTCCCAAAGCCATTGGCTAGTTCCGCCGTATATCTGGCCGACAAATCTTCCCAAGAGAACGAGCCATCAGATCCGAATCCAATCGCCTTCATGAAGTAGTAGCGAAAAGCATCAGAACCAAACGAATCAGTAATTTCACTTGGAGCAATTCCAGTGAGCTTTGACTTAGACATCTTCTCGCCGCCAACCAATAGCCAGCCATGGCCAAATACTTGCCTAGGTGGTTCAAGATCAGCTGCCATCAGCATCGCCGGCCAAATTACCGCGTGAAAGCGAAGAATGTCCTTGCCGACCACCTGAACATCCGCAGGCCATAAAGACTGCAATTTCATTTCATCGGATCCGTAACCGATGGCCGTGATGTAGTTGAGAAGGGCATCAAACCATACATAGGTGACGTGTGAGGAATCCCAGGGGATATCAATGCCCCAGTCAAACCTCTCTTTGGACCTCGAGATTGATAAGTCGCTTAGTCCAGAACGCACAAAAGAAACGACCTCGTTGCGAGCTGATTCAGGCTGGACAAAGGTTGGATTCTCTTCGTAGTGCTGCAGCAGCCTCTCCTGGAACTCAGAGAGTTTGAAGAAATAGTTGGTTTCATTCAACTGCTCGACTGGTTTGGAGTGAATAGCACAAACCATTTGGTTTGAGAAATCACCAGTTCCCTGAACCAGATCAGAATCGTTCTTATACTCCTCGCAGCCAACGCAGTAGTTTCCCTTAAATGAGCCTTGATAGATAAAGCCTTTGTCGTACAGGTTTTGCAAAAACTTTTGAACGGCGCGTTTGTGCCTATCCTCGGTTGTCCTAATGAAGTCTTGATTGTTGATGTCAATAGTTTTTAGAAGAGGAAGCCAGGCTGACTCGACAAGACGGTCAGTCCAGGTCTTTGGATCAGAATTATTGCCCAGGGCCGTCCTGAGGACCTTCTCGCCGTGCTCATCGGTTCCGGTTAGTAAGAACGCAGACTCTCCACGCTGTCTATGCCAGCGGGTAAGGACGTCAGCTGCAACTTCGGTATAGGCATGACCAATGTGGGGAGCATCATTCACATAGAAGATGGGGGTTGTCACATAAAAGGACTTGGTCACTTCGATATCCTAGGCTTTCAGCTTCAGTGCCTGCTCATAAATTACGCTCTTTGACGCACCCGATCGCTTTGCAATCTCACTGACAGCTTTCTTTAGGCCGATGCTCTGCGCAAGCTCTAGCGCCTGCTGGGCAAGTTCGGAATAGTTGGCCTCGGACTTTGAGACACCTGCCAAAAGCAGGACCATTTCTCCCTTGGGGTCTGATTCAGACCACGCAATTAATTCGCTCAGTGATCCACGAACGACTTCCTCAAACTTCTTGGTCAATTCCCTGACAACAACCCCTTGATGCTCATCACCAAAAACACCGGCCGCATCTCGAAGAGCATCTTGAATGCGATGTGGTGCTTCAAAGAAGATCATGGTTCTGGGCTCTTGAGCTAGCGACTCAAAAACTGATTTTCTCTCCCCTTGCTTTCTTGGAAGAAAGCCTTCAAAAGTGAAACGGTCAGTTGCCAGTCCTGATATAGCAAGTGCAGAGAGAACGCTCGATGCACCAGGTATCACTGTCACCTCAACCTCGTTTTCGATGCACTGCCTGACTAGGTTGAAACCAGGATCAGAAATGGTTGGCATACCAGCGTCGCTGACAACCAGTAGGTCATGGTTTCTAGCAATTTCAACTAGCTCGTCGAGACGGTTCTTTTCGTTGTGATCATGAAGGCTAAAGAGCTTGGCGTGAAAGCGAATATCTAGGGCTGAGGCCAAAAGCTTGAAGCTGCGAGTGTCCTCGCAGGCTAAGTAGTCGCTCTTCTGAATTGCCTGCTTAAGCCTGTCGGTGGCATCACCAAGATTGCCAATAGGAGTTGCAGCCAGAATCAACACAGCAAGCAAACTAGCATCTAAGCGTGGTTTCGTCGCTAGCTTCCTGGTTCCAGCGGGTTTCTTTGCATCGGGGCTTTCCCCTGCTTTCGACATTAGCCATTACGTTTCTGGCTGGAGCCATTCGATTTCTGAACCTGAGCAATCCAAGCGTTCTGGTTTTTGATGAGACCTACTACGTGAAGGACGCTTACACCTTAGGAAGATTTGGTTCGGAGAGGGTCTGGCCTGAAAACGCCAATATCGATTTTCAAGCAGGCAATCCAAATGTCTTTGAAGACATTGGTTCTTACATCGTGCACCCACCCTTTGGTAAGTGGATGATATGGCTCGGGATTAATCTCTTTGGTGTTGAAAGTAGCTTTAGCTGGCGATTTTCAACCGCCCTGCTTGGAACACTGAGTGTTCCACTGTTGATTTTGATAGCCAGGCAGCTAACTCGCTCCCACGGCTTTGCAGCCATCGCAGGTTTTCTCTTGGCGATTGAAGGTCACTCGGTGGTCATGTCGAGAACTGCAATCCTCGATGGCATCTTGGCCTTCTTTGTTTTGCTTAGTTTTTGGATTCTTATCCAGGCAGTAAGTAATTGGAAAAAGCGAATCTCTAGAGGAAAGATCACTCTCGGATTCCAGCCCTGGTTGATGGCACTTGGTGTGGCAATGGGATTGGCAGGGTCGGTGAAGTGGTCTGCTGCCTACTTCCTGGCAGCTTTTGGCCTCTACACCTTCTACTCAGATTGGAAGACGAGGGCAGCATTTGGTTTCTCTCGCTTTGGTGCGATTGGCCAAGGGGTGTTGAATGCCTTGTTGCTCGCAGTGAGTGCAGGGGCAACTTACCTTCTCACCTGGTCGGGCTGGATAGGTGATAGCCAAGCTTGGGGAAGAAATGCAGAGGACAACTGGTGGCTATCTCTATTTAGCTATCACAGACAGATTCTGGAATTCCACACCGGCCTCACAAAGGATCACCCTTATGAATCAAATGCCCTTCTATGGCTTATCAACTATCGACCAACGGCCTTCTACTTCGAAGAATTTGAGGGAGCAGTTTGCGGAGTCTTTTCTGATTGCGTAGTTGCCGTTACCGCAATGCCCAACCTTGTCATTTGGTTTGGTGGTCTGCTGGCACTGATTTGGCTATTGAGAAATCGACTTGGAAGTATGTCTGCCCAGCTGGTCGCATTGGGATTTTTTGCCGGCTGGCTTCCCTGGCTTATTTTCTTTGAAAGGACTGCTTTCCAGTTTTATGCAGTGGTGATTTCGCCATTTGTTGTACTCGGGCTTACTCTCGCGCTGCAGCAGTATCACAAGCGTGGATTCCTGCTTAGGGTTCGGCAGCAACGGGAGCGAAACATTGTTCGGTTGCTAATTGCGACAGGCTTGGTTGCGCTTTTTTATCTCAGCCTTTGGACTGCACTCCCCGTTCCCTATGAGTTTTGGAGAGTTCAGCTATTTCTGCCGTTCTGGATCTAGCTTCTTTTTCTCCCCTGCCGTTGCAGCCAGTGACCAGATTGTGGTGACGAGCAGTGTGATCAAGATCACAAATAGTGAGAGTTCGGTTGGAATCTCTGGGATGAAGGTCACCTTTTCGCCACCATTGATAAATGGCAGCTCATTCTTGTGAAGAGCGTGAATGACCAGCTTCAGACCAATCCAGCCAAGAATGAGAGAAAGGCCAATACCCAGGTATTTCAGTCTTTCCATCAGTCCTCCGAGGAGGAAGTAGAGCTGACGAAGCCCAAGCAATGCAAAGACATTTGCGACGAAAACGATGTAGGGCTCCTTGGTTAGCCCGTAGATGGCAGGGATGCTGTCCAGGGCAAAGAGCAGGTCGGTAAAGCCGATGGCAATCATCACTAGGAGCAGTGGTGTCGCAAATCGCACCCCATCCTTTTTAATGAAGAGCTTGTTGCCGTGATAATCCTTGGTGGTTCGCAAGTGCTTCTGCAGGAACTTGATCACACCACCCCCGGCATAGTCCTCATCCTCGGGGCGATTCAAGGAGTCGTAGGTGTCTTTCATGATCTTTAGTGCCGTGAAGAGCAGGAAGGCACCAAAGACATAGAACGCCCAGCTGAAGTTCTCAATGAATGCCGCTCCCAAAATGATGAATAGGAACCTAAGGAACAGGGCTATAGCAATACCAATTAATAGAGCCTGACTGCGAAGCTCCCTGGGCACAACAAACTGGGTGAAGATGACTAAGAAGACGAAAATGTTGTCAACGGAAAGCGAGTACTCCGTGATGAAACCAGCGAAATACTCCTGGGCATACTGCGGGCCCCAAACACCACCGATGACAAAACTGAATAGCAATGCCAGGGTGACATAAATCGAAACCTGCACAGCGGATTCCCTAAATGTCGGTTCGTGCGGATTTCTAGCCTGGACTATGAAGTCCACCAAAAGAACCAGAGTCAATAAGCCAATTGTGAGTCCCCAGACCCAGAGTTCTACGTTCAAAGCTTCCTAATGGTTGGAATAAACAAGTAGGTTCAATTGTAGAAGGTTGAGACATCTGAGCGGGAGCGTCCTATGAGAGTTCTAATTTCTGGTGCGACAGGACTGATTGGCACTGAGCTAGCCAAGCAGCTCAGCGCACTTGGGCACACTCCAGTCACGCTGGTCAGGCGCGAACCAAGAAATGACAACGAAGTCTTCATTGATGCCGACCGGGGAATTTTCGACTCCACGGTGATGAACTCGATAGACGCGGTGGTCAATCTCGCCGGCGCTACCACTGGCAAGATTCCATGGACCAAAAAATACATGCGGGAGATTATCGACTCGCGCTTGAAGACAACTCGTGTGCTGGTCGATGCCATCAACTCCGCTACCACCAAACCCAAGGTACTGGTTTCAGGATCCGCGTCAGGCATTTATGGCGATCGTGGCGATGAGATGCTCGATGAGAATTCAGGCAAGGGTTCAGGATTTCTTTCAGATCTCGCTTTTGAGTGGGAGCAGGAAGCCAGAAAGGCAAATACCCGAGTGGTGCTGATTAGAACCACGATGGTGATGAGCAAGCGACTAGGCGCTCTAGGAAAACTCTTACCTTTGATCAAGTTAGGAGTTGGCGGTCCCTTGGGAAGTGGCAAGCAGTGGTGGGCATGGATCAGCCTTGAGGATCAAGCCAGAGCGATTATTCACCTAATTGAAAAACAAGACGCCCAGGGTCCATACAACCTAACTGCTCCTCAACCAGCCACCTGCGAGGAAATTATCCATGCCTTAGGCAAGGCCTTGCACAGACCGACATTCTTGAGGGTTCCAAGCTGGGCAATGAAGCTGCTGATTGGCATTGCGGCTGAAGAGCTACTGCTCTGTTCACAAAAAATGAGTGCGGAGAAATTAATTTCATCCGGATATAAATTCAACCACCCCACATTGCGTGAGGTGGTTGAATACGTAGTTAGTTAAAAACTACTTAGCTGCAGCCTTCTTTGCAGTCTTGCGACGGCGAGCTGGCTTCTTAGCAGCAGTCTTAGGAGCAGCCTTCTTAGCAGCTGGCTTGCGCTTCGCTGGCTTCTTGGCGGCTGTCTTCTTAGCAGCTGGCTTCTTAGCAGCAGTCTTCTTTGCAGCTGGCTTGCGCTTTGCTGCGGTCTTCTTTGCTGCTGGCTTCTTAGCAGCAGTCTTCTTTGCAGCTGGCTTGCGCTTTGCTGCGGTCTTCTTTGCTGCTGGCTTCTTAGCTGCAGTCTTCTTGGCAGCAGGCTTCTTAGCAGCAGTCTTCTTTGCAGCTGGCTTGCGCTTTGCTGCCTTCTTTGCGGCAGGCTTCTTAGCCGTGGTTGGCTTCTTAGCAGCTGCTGCGGTTTCCGAAATTACGGTGTCCATATGTGTTGTCTCCATTCACCCAGACGAATAAAAGCATAGAACAATGTCAACTAAATTGCTCTACGTCGAGCAAGAATTTCATCAATCTCTTTGCTCGTCATCATTCGTCTAGGCTTCGATATATCGATCACATCTGCGACCTCCGGAGCTGAGTTGGATTCACTCTTGCTCAACGGATTCGGGAGCTGATTAGGCGTCCACTCCTTGTTATTTCGGGCCTTCGTAATCACTTTCGAGGCCGTGGAGCGCACGGATTGCCGTGCCGCATGGATGTTGTGAGCAATCTGTGCAGCCTGCTTTGCAGCTAATCGGCTCACCGATAGCGATAGCAGGGCAAAGACGCCCAGGGTAATCGACAAAATCCACAGGCCAGAGTTACCTCCAGCCAGTAGGCCAGCAGTTGCACTGGCAATTAATAGGAGAAGAAACATGATGGAAAAAATTCGCTGGGTCATAACCAGTCGATCAAGTCTCGATTGCGGTGAGCTCTGCTCTAACTCGCGCTCTTGCTTAAACTGCTCCTTGATATTTTTTGCGGTTGCAATTAATTCACCACGTTTGGCATAGCCGGGTACAAATACCATCAGCCAGACGATGGCGGCTACCACTAGTAGCACCCCACCCATGCCTACCGGAGAGTTCATGCCTACAAAGTTATTGGGAATTAGCAGCAATATCCGCTATTTGAGTTGCGTGTTTGCTAGGCGATTTAGCATCGTGTCGAGACGTTCTTCACGAGTAATTGCGAAGACCAAATGGTCTCTCCATCCACCATCGATGTGGATGAACCTCTCCTTCAAACCTTCCTTTCGAAGTTGAAGCTTCTCTACGACTCGAAGACTCGCAACGTTTTCTGGCCTGATATCTATCTCCACCCGATGCAATTGCAGGGCATCGAAAAGATAGTCAATGGCCAGCGCGACGGCATAGGGAGTGATGTTTCGCCCTGCAAATTCGCGGCTAATCCAGTAGCCGATGCTGGCCGAAGAAACTGATCCATGGAGGATGTTGGCCACGTTTAGCTGCCCAACCACCTTTCCGTCGTACTCAATTACAAATGCCAGACCCGACTTATTTTTCTGGTGGTAGAGAAGATTTGAAACCATCGATCGGGCATTAACCGGATACCTGATGCCCGGGGTAGTTGCCTCCCAGGGGGAAAGCCA
Source organism: uncultured Aquiluna sp. (assembly GCA_964480885.1). Classification (GTDB taxonomy): domain Bacteria; phylum Actinomycetota; class Actinomycetes; order Actinomycetales; family Microbacteriaceae; genus Aquiluna. The sequence continues at coordinate 27,760 of CAYZRV010000003.1, forward strand.
GGTGCGATCAGCTTCAAGCAGTAGCTGAAGCTTTTTAGCATCTTTTTTTGCCAATGGCCTAAGTGCCACTTTGCCAAATCTCAGGTCGCCGTATGCCTGCACGCTGGCAAGATTACGCTATGGAAATCGACAAGCAAATGCTTCGGGAAAAACTTCTGCGGAATCGACCCCGCTCATCCGAAGGCTTAACCGAGCAGCTCAGCAAACTGCTTGACCTGATCGATGTTAGAACGATCGCCAGTTATTCCCCGATGGAAGATGAGCCCAATGTCAGCGAGTTCAATCGGTCGATAGCCGACTCACGCCTTCTTCTTTTTCCAAAGGTGGTTTCAGACAACCTAATTTTTTGCCAGGGTCCTCTCACCCAAGGTCGCTTTGGAATTATGGAACCAGCCGGTGAAGAAACCGCGGGCATTGAGCTGATGATAATTCCGGCCTTGGCGGTTGATCAAAAAGGTAATCGCCTTGGTCGAGGCCGAGGGTTCTACGACCGCTACCTCCTGGGTCGAGACACCAAGCGCTACGCGGTGGTTTTTGATGAAGAGGTTTTGGGCCAGCTCCCGACCGACCCCTGGGACCAAAAGATTGACGGCTATGTAACGCCAACCAGGTTGGTCACTTTCTAATTAGACTCCTCTAGGAAAAATGCCTACCTACACATACGCCTGTCGCTCCTGCGAAGAAACCTTTGAGATCCAACAGTCATTCAGTGACGAACCAATTAAGACCTGCCCGAAATGCAGTGGGGAAGTTAGAAAGGTCTTCGGAAACCTCGGGGTGACCTTTAAAGGCTCTGGCTTCTATAAAACAGACTCAGCCAAGAAAGCTGACACTAAAAAGGAATCTAGCTCGGGCGACTAACCCCAGTGAGGGGGCTTGTCATCTCTCAGCCGATCATCATTGGATGAATCACCATCACCCCAGTGCTCTGGCTTATCCTCCGAGGCAATCTCGTCAAAGAGAGAAACCTTTTCTTCCAGTTTGACTCCAAGTTTCTGAGCAATTCGGTTAGCCACCTCCTGGGGTCTGGCAAAGATTTCAAAGGCGTGCACCCTCTGATATTCCCAACCCATCGCTCTGAGCAGACCAGGGCGAAGCCTAAGCAGCTCATCCCAGTTCTCCCCCATCAGAGACCAGTCGGCATCAACCACGACTGCTCTTCTTCCATATGAAGCTGCCAATCCAATGCGGGATGCAAAGTTCAATGTCACCTTCATACCCAACTTCTCAAGCCGCTTCGCTAAATCAGCCAGCAGTGGATCGGGTCTTCCATCGGGCGTTTCGTTCAGAAAGCCTGGCGCGATTAGGTCCTTCAGCCAGCGCTGATTTTCTGGTAAGGAGCCGCCCGCAAAGTCCTCGAAGTTATAGCAGGAGATGACGCTCATTCGCTTTCGAGCCGAGACGATTTGGTTAACCATCCAGCGCGGAGCATTACTCGAATTGAAGTCGCCCAGGCTTCCTGAGATTCTGCCCTCTGCGGTTCTTCCAAATCCCACTGAAAAAATCACTCGGTCAGCCAGGCGATGGGTCAGCTCGCTCATGCTCACGCACTCGAACTTTTCCCTGCCATGAGCATCAAAGAACTCGGCGATGGCGGGCTGCTTGGCAACTTCCGCTGCGACGCGAGCCTCAACTCTCTCGGCATGGGTTTTTGAGGCACTAACCACCAGCAGTGACTCATCAGGAGTCCAGCGGGCATGGGAAATCACCAACTGGACAGCCTGCTCGACTTCCGAATCCAAAGACTCAGTTGCTCCATCGATGGTGCTGGAAGCCTTAGCATCCTCAGTCACCTCGAAGAGTTCGAAGTTGTGCTCGCCAAACAGCATTGCCGGGGTCGGTTCCAGGACCAGCTGATCGTTATAGAAGTTTTGATTGAGATACTTACCCAGGACCTGACCGCTGACCCGCCAGTTGCGATTAATCAACAGCGTCTCAAACTGATTCGCCACCTCACCAAAAACCGAATCCCGCTCAGCCAGCTCCTTCTCAGAGTTGACCCTGGCGACAGTGTCAAAGTTTTCTGGAGCGGCAATGACTGGATCGCCAAAGGCAATGACCTGGTCAGACAGAGCTAATGCTGATAGTGACTCAGCCATACCAATGGATGCCGCATCCAAAACCAACAGGGTGTCGAACTTCTCCGAAGCCAGCTGCGAAATTCGGTATGGGGAAATTGAAATAGCTGGCGCCAGCACCTTCCATATCTCACCGGCTGCGTAATAGCCATCCTTCAGGGAGAGCGAACGAGTGCGAAGCTGATTGCGCAATTTATCTGCGCTGGCAGGGTGACGAGCAATGCTCTGTTTCCATCTCTCGGAAAGAGCGTGTTGAACGCTCCGCAGTCCCTGCTCAATTAGGCGATTACCCGCCTGCTCAAACCTAAGTTCCAACATGGCTATTCGCTCAGCCGAGTAGTCCAGCAGATCTGGATTGCGCTGAACTATTGCCTCAAGTGCTGATTGCCAGAAGGTCAAGTCAAACTCTTGCCTAAGCTCCTCGAGAGTGGGTGTCCTCTCACTCACCTGCCTGATGAAACTTCCCAGGCCAAGCGAGTGAAGCCTGTCGATTACTGATCTTCTCTCCTCCAGGCGAGCGAGGACTTCGGTGTTGGTTGCCAAATCCTCTAGCTTTTTGGCGAGTTCCTCGAATGACAGTCTCGACAGCAGCGGAACATCGGGGTCGGGATCAAGGTGTTGCTGGAGCAGGGTGAGCACAGAGCTGACCTGCTCGAACTTGGATTGAACATCTGCCAGGCCTAGAGGAACCGAAGGCGGTGCATTGGTGGTGTTGTATTTCTCCCAACCTTCCCGCTGCTCCTTCGCTGCCACCAGTGCAGCATGAAGATTTGGGACTGCGCTTCCTGGGCGAATGAATTCCTTGGCCAGCTTTTTGAATCTTCTTCGCTGTGCGCCAGAGAGATTGTTGGACTCTCCCCTGGGTGCTGAGGCCGCAATCATGTCGGAAAGCGGATGGTCAAAAATGGTTGGTAGGAAGCGATCTAGAGTGTGACGAATTCCCAAGAGCAGTCTTAACTGCTCCGACCACTGCTCGACGTTCTCGCATTTTTTTAGATCCAAGTCGGTTAGGTATTTTGAAATTTGATAGCTGAGGACTCGGAAGTTCTCCCCCGCCAGAGCTCTAACGGCACTGAGCGAGTCTTCGAGCTCCCTGGCATTGGCAAAGCGAGCGCCGAACCAAGCATTCTTAGATGGGGGAAATGCAAAGACCTGCGCCTCGTGCGCCTGGGCTAGAAGTGAGTCTGAGCTCTCCTTAATCTTGGGCAAAAGCTCATTGCGAATCCGAGCCGAGTTGGTCGGTGGGTTGCTGCTGGCAGCAAGCTCCGCCAGCTTAACCAAGCAGTCCATCAGTGTGACACCAAGCTCCGGGTCTTCCTGGCCAATGGCAGCAAAGTACTTCTTTATTTCTTGACTTGCTGCTTGCTGCTCATTCTTCGCCTCCATCAGGGAAGCACTCTCCGCCTTCTCATTTCGAGAGATTGCACTGACCGCATCGGCCCAACTGTCAGACTCTCTGATGGCAAGTCCGGCCAACCCCGCTTGACTCAGTCTTTCACTGAGCTCATCCAAGGTCTGCTTCCTCGGGGCAATGACCAATGTCCGTTTGCCGTCGAGTGCAAGGTTGGCCAAAAGATTCACTACAGTCTGGAGATAGCCGCAGCCAGGAAGAGTGTGGACCGCAAAAGATCTTCCCGTGCCAGATTTTTCCAAAACTGCAATCTGCGAGTGATCTGAATTCTGAATTAAGGTCAGTGGGGTCACACCGGGACGAATGTTTTCGGTTCGCTGACCCAGGATGTATCCCAGGACACCATCCTCACTCTGAACCACTTGCTTCTGTGAGCGAATCAGGTCGGGAACAAAGTTCCCTAATACCAAGAGCTTCTCTAGCTCAACATCAGCCGTCGAAAGATACTCGGCAAGCAGTGACATGACTGCTACGGGAAGCAGATCGGATTGATTAGCACACAGTGCCAATAGGTCACTCTCCCGATAGTCGGGTCTGAATCTTCTGACCAGCTCGGCAACCGCCGGGTTAATCTCCGGTTGAGCACTGAGCCGTATCTCAAAGTCGGTTCCGTAATTGAGGATGTTTGCTCTCCAGAGCAGAATGGGAAGCCCTTTGCCCTCAAAGCGAATCAGCCCCGCAACCACGAAGCAGGCATCGATGCCAAAGTTGTCTTCGATTCGATCGGCTTTGCGTTGGATTCTTTTGGCTGCTGCTAGAGCTCGACCGAAGGCAACATCCTCTCGAACCAGGTTTGCAATGGTTGAGCTCTTCGCCGAGGCCAGCTGAGCCAGTCCGGAGGGATGGGCCCTGAGAAGATCAATGTGACCTAGGGTCGAGGATTCGAATTGGATAAGTGGATTAGCGCCACCAATCTCGGTCAGCTGCTGCTGCCACCAGAGAAGTTTTGCTGAATCCACGCCCAAAGCCTAAAAGTGATAAGCGGAAGTGTGAGGTAGCCTCTCCCACCGCCAGCCAACTGGTCGGTTGGCGTAAAGTTATCTGTCGAGCACGGCCTCGTAGCTCAGTGGATAGAGCAGCGGTTTCCTAAACCGTGTGCGTAGGTTCGATTCCTATCGGGGCCACTCACTTGATCTCAGGCTCGTCGGTCGATGCAGCCAACCGGAAGCCAACGCTCCTGACAACGGCAATCACCTCCGGTCCTCCAGCCTCGCGTATCTTCTTTCGGATTCTTGAAGCGTGTGAGTCAACCAGGTGATCGGAGCCAACACCTCGAAAAGATCCTATTGTCTGAAGAATTTGCTCTCTGCTGAATATTCGCTTCGGATTGGCCATCAGTAGCTGGAGGAACTGAAACTCCGAGTTGGTAAGCATCACCTCTTTCCCAGAGATTCTGAAGCTGTGTTGGCTTAGGTCCATTTCCAAAGGTCCCCAGGTGAGAATGTTCGCCCGAGGAGCTCGCTGGGTCTGACCTCGCTTCACCTGCTGGGTCACCCTCGAAGTCAGAATTCGATCGACTATTGGCTTGGTGATATAGTCATCAGCCCCGGCGGCAAGAGCCATTTCCTCATCAATCACTTCATCTCTACTGGTCAGCATGATGATCGGAACCGTTGACTCAGCTCGAATTGATCTGCAGATTTGCATGCTTTCTAACTGAGAGTGACCGAGGTGAATCAGAACGATGCTGTAATCGCGCTGTGAAAATAGCTCTTCTGCCTCAACCTTGGTTGGGGTGTCATAGACCGTAAAACCCATTAACTCAAGCTGGAGTCTGATGCTTAGACGGTCATCTGTGTCATCTTCGATTAAAAGAGCGTTTGGTAAATCTTCAAATGCCATGTTGGCCGCAATTTATTTGTGAGGAAACTGCGACCTTTTGGCAAAAAGTTCTTGAGACGAAAAGACTACTTTCCACCTATGGACCTTTCATCAAAGAAGGCTGAGTCACTTTCTGCAATTCCGAAAGTAACGTGCGCAGTAACCCTATCCCTTGTTGGTCGATATCTTTCAAACCCTAAGGACAATTCATGACATCTATCAATGGAACCAACGGCAATAAGGCCTCGTGGCGAAATATGCTTTCGACAATTTTGGCAATTGTGGCAATCATCATCGCTCTGTGGGCACTAACAACGGTTGTCAGCAACACCGAGGCTGGGGCTGAGCCGCAGATAGTGGTAACGGGAGCAAAGGGAGACACTGGAGAAACTGGTGCCACTGGGCTAACTGGTGCAGCGGGACCCTGTGGAGCCGATGGTGCTACTGGATCTCCAGGCCTCACAGGGGCCACAGGTGTGCAGGGAGTCGCTGGAGAAACAGGTTCCCCTGGAGAATCTGGTGCCACCGGTAGCCAAGGCCCTCAGGGCGAGACTGGAGCTACTGGTGAAACGGGTGCGACTGG
>CAYZRV010000003.1:33752-114077 GCA_964480885.1 uncultured Aquiluna sp.
GGACCTGCGGGCCCAGCCGGACCTGCAGGTTCTGCAGGTGGCATTGCAATTGGTAGTGCGTGCTCAGTTGTTGATCACTCAAGAACTTACACTGGAGTTGTCGGTTGGGTAAAGAATGGAAGCAACACTCAGCTGGAGTGCATTCTCAATTAGGACTAGGCAGCTTGTCTTTGCAGAGCCAAGAATTCTTGCCACTGTGGCAGTGGTTTGTCTGCTCCTCGAACACTCCAGACCAAACCGGTTGGCATCTTCGGAACGACCTTTAGCTGCCAACCCATCTCCTGTGGTGTGCGATCACCTTTTTCATTGTTGCAAGGTAGGCAGCAGGCAACCAGGTTCTCCCAGGTGTCCTTGCCTCCTCTGGATTTTGGAATTACGTGATCAATCGTGTTGGCTCCACGGCTGCAGTAAGCGCAGCGATGAGCGTCGCGTCGGAGGACGCCTCTTCTAGAAACTGGCACTCTGCGAGCATTTGGAATTCGGACATATCGCTGAAGCAGGATTACCGAGGGCATATCAAATTCCTGCTGGGAGCTTCTCACCACCGCACCCGATATACCGGCAAGGACAGTTGCCTTCTGATTGAGAACAAGAACCAAAGCCCTCTTGAATGAAACAACCGCTAAGGGTTCGTAACCTGCATTTAGCACTAGCGTGCGCATGTGACTCCTATCGAATTCGCCCACACGGCTTGTGGGCATTCGGCCTTGACCTGGGAAACAAAAAACGCGCCGCTAAATCGCGACGCGCTAGTTTTCCAGCATGGGTATGCAGGGGTGTTGGTGAAGATGGATCCAGTTGCCATGCCTGGATTGCATGTCTAGTGGCATCTTGCTCCTCCCCTTTCTACCAATCAAAACTTGGGAAAAGAGTAAGAGGAATAGTTAGCAAATGGCGTTAGAAACGCTCTAATAAAAGGTGAACTTAGTTTTGAATATCTGCTACCCGAACGATGTGGTAGCGGTTCGTGTAGATGGGGGCCAACTTGACCCTGTCGCCCTTTCGGGGAGCGTGATAGAAGTTTCCAGCTCCGGCATAGATTCCGTTGTGGCTGAAGTCATTGAAGATAACCAGGTCTCCCGGCAGTGCCTCTTCCAGAGGAATCTTCTTGCCGAGCTTGGCCTGCTGATATACAGAGTGCGGAAGATCGATTCCAAACTGACTGTAGATGAACATTGTGTAACCGGAGCAATCGATTCCACCCGGAGTTCTGCCCCCAGCAACATATGGAGTTCCCACTAACTCGGCAGCGGCTCGCATGATGCTCGCACTAGTCACCTCGGTGAAGCGTGGCTTGAGTAAGTAATCCTCGGCCAGAGGTCCGTCATAACGACGAAGAGATCTAGTTACCTGGAATTCAGAAGCATCTGCTGGTTCGAAATCGCCTCGGGTGAATTCAACCGCTCTGATTGTCGCTACTGAAAGTCCCTGCGAAGGAGCAGAAATCTTTACTAGCTCATTGTCGGTGGTCAGTCCTGAGACGGCCGTGACCTCTGGAGAGAATCCATATGAGGGCAAAGCGACCGTTGCCATAAGCCCGGTGGTTGAGATGACCGTTAGAAATCGGCGCAGGGAACTCCTGCCCGCTTTACGGCTTTGCTCTAACTGACGCAACGCTCTTCTGGTTGCTGGGCTAGCTGTAGCTGAACTCAAAAGGAATCCTCCGAGGTAGGCCTTATGGACTTACAAGCCAAGATTATAACTTTTTGGCAAATCAGGGGCTAATAAAGAGGTGTTGACCGTAACGCTCGTCCAATAAAAGACCCTCATTGGCACCCACGGGGGTCATAAGCCAGCCATTGCCAGAGCGAGAAATAAGGACTGAAACCCCCGGTTTTAGGCCCAGAGAGGCCATTTGGCCAAGAAAGCTGGGGTCAATTTGAACCGGTTCCCCAATCCGACAGAGGACATACTGCCCGTCCTGGCTCTCGGAGACACTTTGGCAACTTTGGGCCTTGGCTTCGGACAGCCCCAAGAGATCAAGCCCCGGAATTGGCATTCCGAAGGGTGAGTGGGTTGGGTTTTCAAGTCGCTCAATCAGCTTCCTCTCGACCTCTTCGCTCATCACGTGGTCCCAGCGGCAGGCCTCATCGTGAATCTTTTCCCATTCAAGACCGACGATCTCGAGGAGCATCAGCTCTGCGAGCCGGTGCTTCCGCATGACTTCAATGGCAGTCAGGCGTCCCTCGTCTGTGAAGCTCAGTCTTCTGTCGTCCTCCACCACCAGCAATCCGTCTCGCTCCATTCGGGCAACGGTTTGAGAAACGGTTGGTCCAGAGTGATCTAGTCGCTCGGCTATGCGAGCGCGCATCGGGGTGATGCCCTCTTCCTCAAGTTCCAATATGGCCTTGAGATACATCTCGGTTGTGTCGATTAGATCTGTCATAGCTCTTCCCTAGTAAGACTAGTCAAGCCGATAAACTTTGTCGGTGCCGCAAATCTCAATTCCGAATTCTCTTCGTCCCAAAGACGCTCGCTTCGGCTGCGGCCCATCCAGAATGCGACCTGAGCAACTGGAGAATTTTCAAGTGTTTGCTCAGAAATACATGGGCACCTCCCACCGCCAACCTCCCATTCGGGCTCTAGTCGGGGAAATTAAAGAGGGATTGCTTGAACTCTTTCGGGCACCTCAAGGCTATGAGGTGATCCTGGGTAATGGCGGAGCATCTGCCTTCTGGGATGCCGCCACCTTCTCCCTGGTTGAGAAAAAAGCCCAGGCCATGGTCCACGGAGAATTTGGAAACAAGTTCGCCAAGATTCTCGGAGCCCCCTGGTTGGAAAAGCCAACGGTCATCGAGGCCGAACCAGGAACTCGTGGAGATCTGATTGCCGAGGCAGGTGTTGACGTCTACGCCTATCCTCACAACGAAACCTCTTCCGGTGTAGTTGCAGAAGTCATCCGAGTCAAGGGTGCTGATGCTGACGCCCTGATGCTGACCGATGCCACCTCTGCTGCTGGTGGCATTGACTTTGATCTATCTGAAACTGATGCCTACTACTTTGCTCCGCAAAAGAACTTCTCATCTGACGGAGGACTTTGGCTAGCCATGGTCTCCCCTAAGGCAATTGAAAGAATCGAAAGGGTTGCTCAATCCGGCAGATACATCCCAAATATTCTGAGCTTGAAGTTGGCTTTGGATAACGCACGTGAGAACTACACACTCAACACCCCGGCACTTGCCACTTTGTTCTTCCTAAATGACCAGATTCAATGGATTCTTCGCAACGGAGGACTTGCCTGGGCTGATGCCAAGACCAAGGAAAACTCCAAGGTGATGTTTGATTGGGCAGAAAAAAATCCACTCACCCATGCCTTTGTCGAAGACCCCAAGCACCGCTCACAAGTGGTTGCGACTATAAACTTTGCCGATCACATCGATGCCCTGGGTATAGCCCAGATTCTTAGAGAAAACGAAATTGTTGACACCGATCCATATCGGAAGCTGGGAAAGAATCAGCTAAGAATCGCAACGTTTGTTTCGACCGAAAAGTCTGACCTTGAAGCCCTGACAGCCTGCATCGATTACGTTCTGGAGAGACTGTGAGCAAGGAGCTCGAGCCAGCCAAGATTAACGTTCGACTAGTTATCGCCCTCGGAACCCTGATCTGGTTCATCGCCCTTTTGATCCTCGCTGCGTTTTATCAACCGCTTGCGGACGCGGGTCTTTCTTGGTGGCTCCATACCGCCATCGTCGGAGTGGCGCTGGGTGGAGTTGCCTTCCTGATTGTCAGATCCTGACATCTGAGAAATTAGGGCGTCAGCCTCAGCATCGGTTTTTGCCTTGCCTTCTTTGCGGAGCTGCTCTCTAAATTCTCTGAGCCTTTCTGACCATGGCACCCAGGGTGGTGCAAGGAGCGCATCTGGACCGGCAAGAAGATTAATTTCCGAGATTGTTGCTGGCTTTCTTTTGTCAGGTTGCGTTATCGTCACAACCCAGTGCCAACCGGCATATCCTTTGGCAGTGGCCTCGAATCGAACATCAAAGATGCCCTTTTCGATTTCTTTTTCTGAAATGAACTTTCCAAAGCTGCCATCGCTGTATTGAGCTAAAGCATCCTTGGCAAACTGCTGGTGCTTACTAGCCCTCAAGCTCATCGGCAACTCGCCTAAGTAGCTGTGCTACTTTCCTGGAGTGACTAGCCTCTGGATATTTTCCCCGCTTGAGGCTGGAGCCAATCTGGTCCAGAAGTCGAATCAGATCCTCCGTGATGATAGCCAGATCTTCGGCTGGCTTGCGAGAAACTGCGGTCAGGGTTGGAACTTCTAGGACCCTGAGGGAAAGTGCCTGAGCGCCCTTTCGGCCATCGACAATTCCATACTCAACCCTGGTTCCAGGGCGAATGGTGCCGGTGCCAGCGGGCAGGGCGGAGGCGTGCAGGAATACCTCGCTGCCATCGTCTCCAGCAATAAATCCAAAGCCCTTCTCATCATCAAAGAACTTCACCCGACCAGTTGGCATTACTCCTACTTTCCTAAGTCGCAGGCAAGTGTAACCCAAAGCAATAGGCTTGTCTGATGCCCGAAAACTCAAGGCAATCCAAAGTCGAAGTCGTGCTGGCCGCCATGGCGGTTTCCGTCATCGGGCTTTCGGTCCTCTCCATGCTCGCCACCCTGTTACTGGTGTTCCTGGGTGTCACCGACCTGCCGGCGGTTATGGCGCAACTTCCACTGATCGGTCTTCCGGTTGGCTTCCTTTTGATAATTGCTCTGCTGGTGGCGGCAATCATTCGACGCTCTCGAGAGTCGAGAGGTAATTGAGCTCAATCCTCCCGCTGGCTGGGCGACTTCGTCAGCTCAGTGTTGAGGAGCTTGCCAATCTCATCAGCGGACTTTCGCTTGCAGCTTCCAGCTGCGCCGACTTATTTGACTTAGCCAAGTTGATGCTTGGAAAAAGAGAGCTGGAAGAGAGAATCCGAAGGCTCCCCGAAAAGGAAATTGAAAACCTCAGGGCAGGCAAATCATCAACTCAACTGAAAACAGCATTTCTTGGAGACACCAAAGCGTTTACTGAGGCTCAAGAGCTACTGGCGACATTGAAGCCCATAGCTCCAAAAAAACTAAATTCACAATCAAGCTCCCTGAGCGCTTATGAAACTCTGCTGGCAGTCACCGAGATTATTTTTGCAATGGAGCAGCACTGGTTTGAAAAAACCAAGACTGGTTTGAAGTCTGCCGATGCCAAACTCATATCGGAAAAATTTAAGTGGCAGCCGGCTGAATTGCAGCTGCGATTTCGACTTGCTCTTAGAGCAGGCCTAATCTCAGAGAGTTCCTCGAGATGGGTGGCGAGCACAAAGGCAGAAGATTGGCTGAAGAAGTCAAGACTTGAAGCATGGATTGATTTAGCCCAGAGTGTCTGGGATCTTCCGAAGTTTCCCATCACAGATGAAGTGATCACCACTCAGCTGAGCCTGCACTACCCCTTGCTTGACTCACAGAGAATCAGCCTGATCGAATTTGGTCCAGCTCTTGGGCTGTTGGATGCAGGCAGACCGCGTCCACCGCTTTTGGCAGGCAACTTGGCAGCGGTCAGTAGGGCAATTGCCAAAGAGCTGCCCAAGGCTGAGCAGAGACTTCTGGTGCAAGCTGATCTGTCGATTGTCTGCCCCGGACCAATCGATGCCAGCTTGCAAAGAAAATTGGACTCTTTTGCTGACAGTGAAGATCTGGGGTTGGCATGTCGATTTCGATTGACACCGCTCTCAGTCTCACATCACCTGGAGGCTGGAGGTCAGCTTTCTGAGATCACAGAAACCTTGGTAGGGGGCAGTGGCAAAGAACTTCCCCAACCAGTTTCCTACCTCCTCGAGGAAACCTTTGCCAAATTTGGAAACCTTAAAATTGCCGCGTCAAGCCAGAGTGAAATTTCTTCAAATGATGAGATCCTGCTGACCCAAATTATGAATGAGAAAACCCTGGTCCATTTGGCGATGAAGAAGGCTCCAGGAAAACTTCTGAGCAATGCTTCACAAGAACTTTGTTATTTTTCACTACGCGATGCTGGATACGCAGCGGTAATGGTGGATGAGAATCAACACATCATTTCCCCAAGATTTGGTGCCGAGGTTGAGCAGCTTCAAGAGAACTCAGAACTTCTGGCCCGCGCCAAGGCGCTGCTCAGTGGAGAAAAGGCGAGCGCCGACCAGGGAGACATCACCAGGCAGCTACAGTTTGCGCTGAAAAACAAGCTGCAGGTTTCAGTGACCTTGAATCTAGATGGTGAAGAGCAAACCCTGTTGCTCACCCCACTTGGACTGGCGGGCAACAGGCTGCGAGGAAGAGATGAGGCCAAGCAGGCGGAGCGCACGCTGCCCTTAGCCAGGATTCGTTCGGTGGTCCTCAGTTAGGCTGTAAGGATGCCTGGGCCACTGATTGTGCAAAGTGATCGCACCGTCCTGCTGGAAACAGACCACCCGCAGAGCTCTGATGCCAGGCATGAGCTAGCAATATTCGCCGAGCTTGAGAGAGCCCCTGAACACATCCACACCTACCGAATCACCAGGTTGGGACTGTGGAATGCTCGCGCAGCAGGCCATGACGCAGATTTCATTATTGAATCGCTGAGCCGATGGTCTAAGTATCCACTACCTGAAAATGTGACCGTGGAGATAAAAAACACCATCGACCGTTTTGGAAAGCTTGTGATCGCTCGCGACTCAGAAGGCCTCATACTCAAAAGTGAGAGTCTTCCGATTCTCACTGAAGTCAGCTCCAACCCCAAGGTAAAAGAGCTACTGGAAGAAAAAACTGTTGATGGATTTAGGGTCAGCGCCTGGGCACGAGGTCAACTCAAACAGCAACTACTAAAACTTGGCTGGCCTGCCGAAGACACAGCTGGCTTCACCCCTGGAACACCGCATGAGATTGAGCTGAACCAGTCTGATTGGAAGCTGCGTGACTACCAGGTCAAGGCAGTGGAAAAGTTTGCCGAGGGAGGATCTGGTGTCGTGGTGCTGCCCTGCGGAGCAGGTAAGACTCTGGTCGGAGCTGCAACGATGGCTCATTTCGATACCAGCACACTGATTCTTGTTACCAACACAGTGGCAGCCAGGCAGTGGCGAGATGAGCTTTTGGCAAGAACTGATTTGACAGAAGAAGACATTGCTGAATACTCAGGATCTTCCAAGAACCTAGCGCCGGTGACAATTGCCACCTATCAGATTCTCACCACCAAGCGAAAAGGTGAGTTTGCCCACCTGGAACTACTTAACGCCAGGGATTGGGGTTTGATTATTTATGACGAAGTCCACCTGCTGCCAGCGCCAATTTTTAAGATGACCGCCGATCTCCAAGCAAGAAGAAGGCTGGGTTTGACGGCAACCCTAGTCAGGGAAGATGGCAGGGAGTCAGATGTCTTTTCCTTGATTGGACCCAAGCGATTTGATGCTCCTTGGAAAGACATCGAGGCGCAAGGTTACATCGCTCCAGCGAAATGCTATGAAATTAGAGTGACCCTGCCCGATGAGGAGCGCATGCGATATGCGGTGAGTGACTCCGATGCCAGGTTCAGAATCGCTGCCACCAATCGAGCCAAATTGCCAATCCTCAAGAAGCTTCTTTCACAACACCCCGGCGAACCAACCCTGATTATTGGACAATACCTGGATCAGATTGAAGAGGTTTCCCAGGAACTAAATCTTCCCAAACTAACCGGAGAGACTTCAGTGGATGAGCGTGAGCGCTTGTTCTCCCAATTCCGAAAAGGAGAACTTAAGGCTCTGGTGGTTTCCAAAGTTGCAAACTTTTCAGTTGATCTTCCAGAGGCTTCACTTGCTATTCAGATTTCTGGATCTTTTGGTTCCAGGCAGGAAGAGGCTCAGCGACTGGGGAGACTGCTGAGACCAAAGCAGGATGGCAGAACAGCACTTTTCTACACACTCATTGCCAAAGACACAGTCGAGCAGGACTTTGCCCAAAATCGACAGAGATTCCTAGCCGAACAGGGCTACTCCTATGAGATTGTGAACGCGGACAGCATTTAGCTCTCCAGTTGATTCCCAGTTATCTTCCAGCCTTCTCAGGCAGACTACTTATATGGAAAATCTAAAGGTCTTGGTAGTTGATGATGAACCGAACATTCGCGACCTGCTCTCAGCCAGCCTGCGTTTCCAGGGGCACCAGGTCCTGACCGCCGCTAACGGCAATGAGGCGATCAACAAGATTGTTGACAACCAGCCAGACATAGTCCTGCTGGATGTCATGCTGCCCGACATCTCAGGCTTCGGGGTGACCAAGAAGATCAGGAGTCTGGGTATAGAGGTGCCAATCCTGTTTCTAACCGCTCGGGATGATACCGAAGACAAGGTCACTGGGCTCACGGTTGGTGGCGACGACTATGTCACCAAGCCATTCAGCCTCGATGAAATCATTGCCCGCATCAGCGCCATCATGCGTAGAACCGGCAAGGACTCAACACTGTCTTCGATTGTGGTTGGAGAGCTGACCATCAACGAGGAGGCCCACGAGGTCACGGTTTCGGGTAACCCAGTCGAGCTATCACCAACTGAATATCAGCTTCTTCGATATCTGGCGACAAATCCAAACCGCGTACTCACCAAGGCTCAAATCCTTGACCACGTCTGGGAGTACGACTTCAATGGAGAAATGGGAATTGTCGAATCCTATGTTTCCTACCTGCGAAAGAAACTAGATCCCCTCTCGAAAGAGCCATTGATTGTTACTAAGCGCGGAGTCGGCTACATGCTGAGAGGCCCGAAGGCTTAGTAATTGAAAAACAGAGCACTGGCTGTTTGGGAGAGAGTTTCTCTTCGAGCCAAGCTCACCACACTCTCTGTTTTTCTAATTGGATTACTGCTCACCATTTCTAGTGCTGGAACAGTTGCACTGCTGTCCACCTACCTGCAGCAGAACACGGACAATCTGCTAATTGCAACCGCCAATCAGTTGAGGGCAGAAAACCCCTTGCGTCTGCAGGTAAGGGTGACAACCGGCGACCTCACATTGCCAGCGCTTCCCAGTGACTACTACATTGCAATCCTGGATGCAGAAGGCAATCAGTTCTTAGGTCTGGTATCTGCAACCGGTGGTGGACGTGAGGTTCCCAACTTTTCGACACTTACGATTGAAAAAGTTTTGGAGTTTGGTGGTGTTCCATTTGACGCCGAGGTCGAAGTTCCAGGACCTGATCAGGATTGGCGAATTGTCGCTCTTCCACTGCAGCAGGCCAATGGCTCAGTAGTGGTGGCTCTACCAACCAACACGAATCGCCAAATCATCAATGAGTACGGTGTGATTGGTGGCCGCTTTGGGGTGCTGCTCCTATTCCTATCGGGCCTGAGTATTTGGCTCACCATCACCTCTGCCCTCAGGCCACTGAAGGAAGTGGAGAGAACAGCCGAAGCCGTCAAGAGTGGAAAGTTCTCCTCCAGACTTGTGCAGCGACATGGCAAGACCGAGATTGGAAGGCTGAACCGAGCCCTGAATAGCATGTTGGATTCGATTGAGTCTGCGGTCAAAGGAAAAGACCGAACCTTGGATCAGATGCGAAGGTTTGTCTCGGATGCCAGCCACGAGCTGAGAACCCCGTTGGTTACGGTGCGCGGATATGCCGAGCTATATCGGATGGGAGCAATCAAGGGCAAGCAGGACATAGCTGAGGCAATGGGAAGAATCGAAAGTGAAGCCATCCGCATGAGCGGGTTGGTTGAGTCCCTTCTCACCCTGACTCGAATGGACGAGATCGAAAATCTCAAGAAGAAGCCTGTTGACCTAATCCAGATTGCCAATGCGAGCATCAAGGATGCCTCTGTTGCCAATCAATCTGTCAGCTTCAGACTTGCCACACCTTTAAGCGAACTAGTGATGAACATTGATGGTGACCGAATAAAACAAGTCTTCACTAACTTGCTGGCCAATGCTTCACGGTTTGCTCCCTCCTCAAGTGAGGTAACAATCAGCATTGAAGAAGCTGACAAAGAAATCCTCATCAAAGTGATTGATCGAGGAGAGGGAATCCCCCAAGCAATGAGGGAAAAGATTTTTGAGCGCTTCTATCGCATGGATAACTCCCGCAATAGAGAAACGGGTGGCTCTGGTCTGGGATTAGCTATCGCTAAATCAATTGTCGAGGCTCATGCAGGAAAGATTTGGGTTGAAGAAACCACTGGTGGTGGAGCAACTTTCATTTTCACAATTCCAAAGTCCTAAACCCTTTGTTTATAAGGAAAATCGCCTCTCAGGTTGGTGGTCTAGAGTACGAGAACTACTGACAGGAAGAAGTATTTCTTCTACTTGAAGGGAGAGCCAATGAAAATTGCTCTTTTTGGATATGGAAAAACTGGCAGCAAAGTTGCCGAACTTCTAGCTGAAGACGAATCCGTTTCATTGGAATGGATTGCTACTCGAACTGGAACATCTGAGCTAGCGCCACCACAAAATCGAGTCTCTGGATCTGAACCCAAACTGGTTCCAATCTTCTCCCAGAAAAAAATCTTGACCAAGAACTGGCTCAAGAACAATTCGGTTGACGTGGTGATTGACTTTTCAAGCAAGGATGCGCTTGTTGAATACGGGCAAACCATCGCCGACCAGGGAGTCAAGCTCGTTAGTTGCGTATCTGCCTACGACGAGAAAGAACATCAAGAATTAAACCGTCTGGCAAAAAAGATTGCCGTGCTCTGGTCTCCAAACATCACCCTTGGCATCAACTTCCTACTGATGTCAGCCAAGGCAATCAAGGCAGCTATGCCTGGGGCAGATATCAGCGTGACGGAGGAACACTTCCGGGAAAAGACAGAAATGTCAGGAACTGCAGTCAGACTGGCCAACGAACTGGGCACAGACACTGCCGCCATCAATATGATTCGAGCAGGCGGAATCCTCGGTGTCCACGAGGTCCTATTCGGATATGACAATGAGATCCTCAGACTCAGGCATGAGTCGATCAACCGAAAGGCATTTGGAGCTGGCGCTCTCTTCGCAGCAAAAGCACTTATGAAAAAACGCAAAGGTTTCTTCAAGATGGAAGACATCCTCGCCCCCTATTTCGCAACCCCCAAATAAGAAAACAGGGTGGCTATTGCCACCCTGTCTCTTAGTTGACTCTTCTTAGAAGTCCATGCCTCCGCTTGGGTCACCTGCAGCTGGAGCTGGTGGCTCTGGCTTGTCGGCAACCACAGCTTCGGTGGTTAGGAATAGTCCTGCGATTGATGCTGCGTTCTGCAGAGCAGAGCGAGTCACCTTCACTGGGTCGTTGATACCAGCCTTGAGCATGTCCACATACTCGCCGGTTGCAGCGTTTAGTCCGTGGCCGTCTGGCAGGTTTGCGACCTTCTCGGCTACCACACCAGGCTCGAGGCCTGCGTTGAATGCAATCTGCTTTAGAGGAGCAGAGATCGCTTCGCGAACAATTTGTGCTCCAGTTGCTTCGTCACCCTCAAGCTTGAGAGAGGCGAAGGTGGTCTTGCCAGCCTGCAGCAGCGCTACACCACCACCGGCAACAATTCCCTCTTCAACCGCAGCCTTGGCGTTGCGGACGGCATCTTCGATTCTGTGCTTGCGCTCCTTGAGCTCAACCTCAGTGGCAGCACCAGCCTTGATTACTGCAACACCACCAGCCAGCTTGGCTAGTCGCTCCTGCAGCTTCTCGCGGTCGTAGTCACTGTCGGTGTTGTCAATTTCACGACGGATCTGCTCAACGCGACCCTTGATCTGGTCGGCATCGCCAGCACCCTCGACGATGGTGGTCTCGTCCTTGGTGATTACCACCTTGCGAGCACGACCCAGCATTGCCAAATCGGTGTTCTCTAGCTTTAGACCAACCTCTTCGGCGATTACCTGTCCGCCAGTGAGGATTGCGATGTCCTGCAGCATTGCCTTGCGGCGATCTCCAAAGCCTGGAGCTTTCACAGCAACAGACTTGAAGATTCCGCGAATCTTGTTGACAACCAGAGTTGCCAATGCTTCGCCTTCGATGTCCTCGGCGATAATCAACAGTGGCTTGCCTGCCTGCATCACCTTGTCCACCACTGGCAGCAGTTCCTTCATGTTCGAAATCTTGCTGTTAGCGATGAGGATGTAGACGTCTTCGAGGACTGCCTCTTGACGCTCTGGGTCAGTGACCATGTATGCGGAAACATATCCCTTGTCGAATCTCATACCCTCGGTCAGCTCAAGCTGAATTCCGAAAGTGTTGGACTCTTCGACGGTGACAACGCCTTCCTTGCCAACCTTGTCGATTGCCTCAGCGATGATTTCACCGATTGTGGTGTCACCTGCTGAAATGGAGGCGGTAGCAGCAATCTGCTCCTTGGTTTCAACATTCACTGCCATCTTTAGAAGTGTCTGTGTGACAGCTTCGGTGGCCTTGTCGATTCCGCGCTTGAGGCTGATTGGATCTGCACCAGCGGCAACGTTTCTCAGACCCTCTTTGACTAGAGCCTGGGCGAGAACAGTTGCGGTGGTGGTTCCATCACCTGCGACATCATCTGTCTTCTTCGCTACTTCTTTTACGAGCTCAGCACCGATCTTCTCAAAAGGATCGGATAGCTCGATTTCCTTAGCAATGGAGACACCATCGTTAGTGATTGTGGGGGCTCCCCACTTCTTCTCGAGCACAACGTTGCGACCGCGAGGACCAAGGGTCACTTTCACGGTGTCGGCCAGAATGTTCAGGCCACGCTCGAGGCCCCGACGTGCCTCTTCATCGAAAGTAATAAGTTTTGCCATTTGGGTTTCTCCCGTTTGCACTAAGACTTGGATTAGCACTCAGCTTGTGCGAGTGCTAATAAAGTTTTAGCACTCTTGGGCCCAGAGTGCAAGTGGAAACACCCCACCCGAAGGGTGGGGTTCCATTTTGTAAGGCTTTTTTTAGGAGATGATCGTGATGTTTTCAGCCTGCAGGCCCTTGTCGCCCTGCTTGACATCAAACTGAACTCTCTGATTTTCCTTTAGTTCGCGGTAGCCATCTGTCTGGATAGCTGAAAAGTGTGCGAATACGTCCGGACCGTCGTCCTGGGTGATGAACCCAAAACCCTTCTCCGAGTTGAACCACTTGACGGTTCCTTGTGCCATTGTTGCTCCTGATGCTTAGTCCACACGCGTAATTCACGTGTGCATCGGGCTCAACCTAGGTCCTGCTCGACAAACACAGCCTATTCTGGATACTGTCTGGGACAAAATTAGTTACAGAACGGTTATAAACCTCAAGGAGGGTCATATATGAAGTACGAGGTCTATAAAACCGATGAGCAGTGGCGAAATGAGCTATCTGACTTCGAATATCACGTTTTACGAATGGCTGGGACCGAGCGGGCCTGGACCGGCGAATTGTTGGAAGAAAAGCGTGAGGGAAGTTATCACTGCCGAGGCTGCGACGCATTTTTGTTCGAATCCGACACCAAGTTTGACTCCCACTGCGGTTGGCCAAGTTTCTATAAGCCGCAGGGCAATGACGCAATCGAGTACATAGAGGACAAATCGCACGGCATGATTCGCACCGAGGTTAGGTGCTCGAAGTGTGGATCCCACCTGGGTCACGTATTTGACGATGCTCCCCAAACTCCAACCGGGGATCGTTACTGCATCAATTCTGTGAGCATTACCTTCAAACCCAAAAACTAAATGCAAGGAGTTCCAGTGCTGGGACTTGGAACCATTCTTAACGTCCTAGCGATCGTCCTAGGCGCGGCAATCGGCGTCCTTATTGGAAACCGCCTACCCGAAAAATTGTCAAAGCTACTGACCGATGCGATGGGTCTAGTGGTCCTAGTGATTGGTGCCATGAATCTTATGGCTCTTTGGGATGTTGATTTTGTTGCAGCTGTCACCAGCGCTGGAACACTGCTTGTGGTCCTGGCAGCTTTACTTATAGGTGGCATCAGTGGATCGCTTCTAAGAATCGAGGAGCGCTTAGAAAACTTTGGAGCTTGGCTCCAAAAGAGAACCAGCAAAAATAACCAGGATGCCAGCAGAGAGAAATTCATCGAAGGCTTTGTCAATGCATCGCTTCTTTTCACCATTGGACCAATGGCAGTGCTTGGGGCACTATCAGATGGACTCGGTCAGGGAATTGAAACCCTGGCGCTGAAGTCAACTCTGGATGGATTTACAGCAATCGCATTTGCAGCTGCCCTGGGTTGGGGTGTTGCGTTCTCAGCAATTCCGGTTGGTCTCTGGCAAGGAATTCTCACAGTGGCAGCCGCTTTTGCGGGGGCCTTGATGCCCGCGGCAGTCGTGGCATCAATCACAGCAACTGGAGGAATTCTGCTGTTGGCGACTGGCTTTAGGGTCTTGCAGATCCGCATGATTAGTGTTGCATCGCTGTTACCATCACTGATTGCAGCACCGCTAATTACACTTTTGGTTCAGTCGATTATTTAGCCCTGCTGCCCGTTGCTACCAATTTAACGGTTGGTGATGGAGAGAACCCCAGAGCCGACCACGGGACTCGAACCCGTAACCCCCGCATTACAAGTGCGGTGCGCTACCAATTGCGCCAGGTCGGCTAGGTGCCCAGAAAGTTTAGCGTTACTCAGCCATTACTGATTGGACAAACTCTGCGAAGTTATCCGGAGAAATCAACTCATCCCCGGTTGTCCAGGTGTACTGCTTGCCGTTGACCAAAACTGTCGGGGTTCCAGAAACGGTAATTCCCTGCTGAGGTTCATTCAACACAGTCTGAGTGTGCTGAGCCACATAATCTCCAAAGCTCTTGTTTTGGATGCAGCCCTTAACAGAATCGGAGTTAGCGCCTGCATCTGCAGCCACATCGAAGAGCTCATTGTCATCGGGCCCCTCCATACCTTCTGCAGGTTGGTTAATCATCATCGCCTCGTGGAAGTCGTAGAAAGAGTCAGGGGCGAAGTTTGCTACACAAAAAGCTGCATTCGCTGCTCTGGATGAATATTCGTTCAGCGATGCTCTGTCTAAGAAAGATATCGGTCTTATTTCCAAGGTGGCAGCACCGGTGTCAACCCAAGATCTAATCTGCGGGTTGTTTGGTATGTCGAAGGCCTGACAAATCGGGCACTGGTAATCAACGTAAACCACAATTTCTGGGACATCGCCTCCGGCATCAGGGGTCGGAGTGTTCTCAGCGGTGAAGGCTTGCAGGCCAATTCCCATCTTCAGACCACCAAAGTCTGAGAGGTTTTCAGGAGTTTCCGAAACCACCGGTGCCTCAGCTCGGTTAGCAGCCTCCAGGGCGATGACTGTGCCAATACCGCCAACTAGACCCAGGGCAACGACCACAACCGATATCTGGAGCAGCAGTTTGTTTCGCTTTTCCTTCTTAGCGCTTTCAGCCCTCAGTTCCTTAGCCTTGGTTCTGGCTGCCTCACGCTGTTCGGATCGGGTTGGCTTCTGGTTCACGGGACTCCCTATAGGTATCGGGTTGATTACAACCCCACCATTCTAAGTAGTAGGTGAGATACTTGTCCCACCTGCTTCGGCAGGCACCTATCACTAAGGATCGTCCGGCACGTACCTGCCGGTGAAGGAGAAAATCATGGCATCAGTGTCATTTAAAAGTGCAACTCGCCTTTATCCAGGCGGAACCAAGCCAGCAGTAGACAAGCTAGACCTCGAGATTCGAGATGGCGAATTCCTGGTTTTGGTTGGTCCCTCTGGTTGCGGAAAGTCCACATCGCTGAGAATGCTGGCTGGACTAGAAGAAGTTAATGAGGGAGCAATCTATATCGGAGACAGAGACGTCACCGATGTCCCACCAAAAGACCGTGACATCGCAATGGTCTTCCAGAACTACGCCCTCTACCCACACATGACCGTGGCTGAGAACATGGGCTTCGCCCTGAAGATTGCCGGTGTTGGCAAAGAAGAGCGTGCAACTCGAGTATTAGAAGCTGCCAAGCTTTTGGATCTCGAGCCATACCTGAACAGAAAGCCAAAGGCTCTCTCGGGTGGTCAGCGTCAGCGTGTAGCAATGGGTCGAGCCATTGTTCGTAACCCACAGGTGTTCCTGATGGATGAGCCGCTATCTAACCTCGATGCGAAGCTTCGTGTTCAGACCCGTACCCAAATTGCAGCTCTGCAGAGAAGACTGGGAGTGACAACTGTCTACGTAACTCACGACCAGGTTGAAGCTATGACCATGGGTGACCGAGTAGCAGTTTTGAAGGACGGCCTACTGCAGCAGGTGGACACACCACGTGCACTGTATGACACACCAAAGAATGTTTTCGTTGCTGGTTTCATTGGCTCACCGGCCATGAACCTACTTCAGCTACCAATCGTTGATGGTGGTGTTCAGTTTGGAGATGAGGTGTTGCCAATTGATCGCAGCATTCTCTCCAAGACCAGTGCAAAGAAGGTCACAGTTGGTATTCGTCCAGAGAAGCTC
Source organism: uncultured Aquiluna sp. (assembly GCA_964480885.1). Classification (GTDB taxonomy): domain Bacteria; phylum Actinomycetota; class Actinomycetes; order Actinomycetales; family Microbacteriaceae; genus Aquiluna. The sequence goes on from CAYZRV010000003.1 coordinate 50,072, forward strand.
TCCCCTGCATCACACGGCCTGGTCTGTGATGTCGATGTTGTTGAAGAGCTTGGTAGCGACGGTTACCTCTACGGACGTGCTCAGCTAGATGGCGTTGAGCAGAACGTCGTGGTTCGTGTTGACGCGATTAGCCACCCACGTGCCGGTGAGAAGATTCACCTGCACGCCGACAAGGATGCAGTCCACGTCTTTGATGTGGAAAGTGGCGAGCGCCTCAACTAATTGATGGCTCCAAGCCTTTCTATTACGGCTGCCACGGCGGAACCAGCCCTGCTGGATCTGCCGTGGCATTTGCCGTTAGAGGACTGGCCCAAGGAAACCATTGCGGCACTGCCCAAGGGACTTTCTCGTCACACAGTTCGCTTTGCCTATTTGGGTGAGCATGTCATTGCCATCAAGGAGACCCTGCTCGATCTTGCGCAGCGTGAGTATGAAATGCTACGAAAGTTGGAAAAGCTGGATGTTCCTTGCGTTGAGCCGTTTGCAATTATTTCCAATCGCTTTGATGAACAAGGCGGTGAATTGCCAGCCGTTCTGGTCACTCGACATCTGAAGTTTTCCCTCCCATATCGAGCGATGTGGTCGCAGGGACTTCGAGAGCAGACCGCCAAGAGACTGGTTGATGCCCTTGCCCTGCTGCTCGTGAGACTTCACCTCGTTGGTTTTTTCTGGGGTGATGTTTCTCTTTCCAACACGCTCTTCAGAAGAGATGCGGGAAAGTTTGCTGCCTACCTGGTTGATGCTGAAACTGGTCAGCTGTTTGAGGGCAGGCTATCAAATGGTCAAAGAGAAAATGATCTTGAGATTGCTCGAATCAACATTGCCGGAGAGCTGATGGACCTGTTGGCCTCAGGCAAGGCCAGCGAGATTGATCCCAGTGAGGTTAGTCAGAGAATCGTTGATAAGTATCGGGACCTTTGGAAGGAACTCACTGCGGTTGAAGTCTTTGAATCCTCCGAGCGTTGGCGGATCTCTCGAAGGGTGCAGAGGCTGAATGATCTTGGGTTTGACATTGAGGAACTATCGATGACCAAGGACCCCGAGGGTCAGACGGTCAAGATTCAACCGAAGGTTGTGGACGCAGGCCACCACGCAAGAAGACTTCTTTTGCTAACTGGCCTAGATGTTGAGGAGAACCAAGCCAGAAGGCTTCTCAATGACATTGATGAATACAAGCTGAGCCATGCCAGGGAGGGAGCTGATGAGGAGGTCCTCGCCCACGAGTGGCTCTCTAATGTCTATGAACCCGTTATCGGTGCAATCCCAGCTGAACTGGCGGGCAAGCTGGAGCCCGCCGAAATGTTCCATGAGGTCCTTGAGCACAGGTGGTATAAATCAGAAAAAGCTGGTCGAGATATTTCGCTGCTGGAGGCGGTCAGATCTTACGCAACCGAGGTTCTCAGCAAGCGCAGAGATGAGTCCTCCTACCTAGGAACAACCACCCTCACGCAGGGAATCTCGATGCCGGAGCCGGTTCCGACTGGTTTGATTGACGTTGACGATGATGAAGAGGGCGACTGGCGAGATAAGGTCTAGCGCAAAGCAGCTATCTGATAGAGGGCGACCGAAACTGCGATCCCAGCATTCAAAGATTCAATCTTGGATGAAATCGGAATACTGACTATCTGATCACAGCTTTCACTGACCAATCTAGATAATCCCTTTCCTTCTGATCCAACAATTAGCAGCAGGGGTGAATCAGCAAGCTGGAAGTCCGTAAGTGAAACATCTCCATCTCCATCCAGGCCGACCACAAACAATCCACGTTTTTTATATTCGGTGATTACCTGATTCAAATTAGGTGCCATGGCAACTGGAATTCTCGCTGCGGCTCCAGCCGATGTCTTCCAGGCGCTGGCGGTGACTCCAACACTGCGACGCTGCGGAAGGACAATCCCCTGAGCTCCAAAAGCAGCCGCCGATCGGATGATTGCGCCTAAATTCCTGGGATCTGTAATTCCATCCAGCGCGATGATAAGCGGAGTGGTTGATTTGGATAGGGCTCTATCAAGCAGCTCACCTGCCTCGATGTATTGATAGTTGGGAACTTGAAGAGCTATCCCCTGGTGGACGAAATCCCCACCCGTCATGCGATCTATTTCGCTTCTGGTGACTTCACCAACTGGAATGCCTCGGTTGTTGGCAAGTGCAATTGCTTCCCTGACTCGGTCATCAATCTCAACCTTTTGAGCGATAAACAAAGCTGATGCTGGAATCTTGGCCCTCAGCGCTTCAACGACTGTGTTGCGCCCGGAGACGACCTCGAAGCTAGTTGGCTTCTTGGGTCTAGCTCTGGTTGGACGCGAAGGCTTGGTGCTCTTCTGCTGTTTTGACTTATATGCCTTGTGGTAGGGACGGTCTTCAGCCTTTGGGGTTGGGCCCTTGCCCTTCAACGCCTTGCGACCATGACCACCAGTCCCTTTGGTCGGTTTGCGACCAGGTTTTCCAGCCATCAGCGAATCCCCCAGTGCGTGCCACTTGGGCCATCAAAGAGTTCAATTCCACTCTGCTCGAGCTGAAGACGAATAGCGTCCGCCAGCTCAAAGTTCTTTTCCTTGCGAGCTGTTTCCCTTTGGGCAATCAAATTCTTCACCAGTTGATCGAGAGCTTTGTGCTCGTCACTGACAGCCTCTGGCCACTGCGATGGCGCGAGTCCGAGAACCATCAGCATTCTGTTAACCTGCGAACGATGCTCCGCTGCCTCACGCCACTGATGCTCGTCCAGTTCTTTGTTGCCTTGGGTAACAGCATCGTGAATTACTGCGAGCGCAGCAGGAACATTTAGATCGTCGTTCATTTCACTGACGAAGTCTTCAGGAAGATTAATTGCCAAATCTATTTGAGCAAACTGAGTTTCACGCAGTTCCCTATCTGCTCTTTCTAGAAAACCATGCAGTCTCTCAAGTGCGGTCTCTGCTTCTTGCAAAACACCTGGTTGGTAGTCAAGCACTGAACGGTAGTGAGCACTGGCGAGGTAGTAACGGATGGCGGAAGCAGATGCGAGTGAGAAAAGTTCTGCCGAACCTACAGAATTTCCTAAAGACTTTGACATCTTTTGTCCACCGACATTCACCAGTCCGTTGTGAATCCAGTAGCGGGCAAAACCGTGCCCAGCTGCCCGTGATTGCGCAAGTTCATTTTCGTGGTGAGGAAAACGCAGGTCTAACCCGCCGCCGTGAATGTCAAACTCTTTCCCCAGGTATTGGGTAGCCATCGCAGAGCACTCAATGTGCCAACCTGGGCGTCCAGCTCCATATGGTGACTGCCAGCTCGCACTTTCTGGTTCAGTTGGCTTGGTTGCCTTCCAAAGGGCAAAATCAGTTTGGGCCTTTTTTCCTGGTGTGACCTCTTCGGATTCAACATCCGAGAGATCCTGATTGGTCAGTTCCCCATAGCTTGGCCAGGAAGAAGTGTCGAAGTAGACATCAGAGCTACCAGCTGCCTGATACGCATGACCATTTTCAATCAGTTGCTTAATCAGCTCTAGCATCTGCGGGATGTGGCCTGTCGCTCTTGGCTCTAAGTTTGGTGAGAGTAAACCTAGTTTCCGATAGTCACTGGCAAAAAGTTGCTCGTTTTCATAGGCAACCTCCCACCAGTTTCTCTTTTGCTCTTTGGCCTTCTCTAAAACCTTGTCATCTATGTCAGTGACATTCCTGACCAGAGTCACCTGATTTCCAAGTTCCCTGAGCCATCGAACCAGCAGGTCGTATACCAGCGCCGAGCGCAGGTGTCCGATGTGTGGTTCTGACTGAACTGTTGGTCCGCAGACATAAATCCCAACCTGCCCTGGTTTCAGGGGATGGAAATCTCGCAGTTCACCCGCTTGGGTGTCAAACAGCTTCATGCAAAAAGCCTAGCTTTGGGTTCTAACCAGGGCGGTTGCCACCGCGGCAATGCCTCGCGAATCAGCCAGGAAGCCCAGGCCGTCGGTGGTGGTGGCAAGCACTGAAACCGGAGCTCCAATCACTTCTGATAGGTGATGCTCCAGCTCCAATCGGCGAGGAGAAATCTTTGGCTCTTCGGCGATTATCTGCACAGAAACGTTGGCTGGAACAAAACCAGACTTGGCCAACAGCGTTCTAGTTTCGGAAATAAATCTCTCGCCTGAAGCACCTGCGTATTCGTCCCGGTCGGTCCCAAAGTTAGAACCAATATCTCCAAGGCCAGCAGCGGAAAGTAGGGCATCGACAATGGCGTGAGCTACAGAGTCTCCGTCAGAGTGTCCAATGAGTCGTGGATAGCCCGTCCACTCCAGGCAACCAAGCATCAGGGTTCCCTCGGTTCCAAAATGGTGAGCATCTGCACCAATACCGCTTCTGACATCAGAGAAAATTGCCCTTGCTCTCTCAAGGTCTGATGGGTAGGTGATCTTGAAAGCGTGCTCGTGACCGTCAACTATTGCTGTCTTTATTCCAAGGGATTCAAGTAGTCCTGCCTCATCGGTGAAGTTACCCTGAGCCTTCTCAAAACTTTCTCTAAGGGTTTTCACCCTGAATCCCTGTGGGGTTTGCACCATTCTCAACTTGCTTCGATCGAGTGTGTGGTGAACCCAGTTCTCCGATACCTCTTTAACCGTGTCTGCAGGGTTAATTGCTGGGACAACACTCTCGGCGTGATCAAGTGCATCGAGAACTCGGTCGAATACCTCTTTGGGTGTGAAAGCTCTCGCAGCATCGTGAACTAGAACATAATCCGTCGTCACCTCGGCCATGCCATTAGCAACCGAGTCCTGCCTGGTTTCGCCGCCCACGACGACCTTGTAATCATCGAAGAACTTGGCTGTTAGCCTGGTGAATTCGGCCAATAATTCACTTGGCGCAACAACCACTAGCTGGTCTGGTCGAAATTCAGAGATGTGCATTAGTGAGAGCTCTAGGAGAGACTTCCCCGCAACAGTCGTTGCCGCCTTAGGTTGGCCGGCACCGAGTCTTGTCCCCCTACCGGCGGCAACTAATACCACCGCAACTGACATGAGCTAGCTGGCCAATACCTTGTCAAGCTCAGCTGAGGCTTTTTCCTCATCTACCTTGCGAGCCAGTGCCAACTCCGAGATCAAGATTTGACGAGCCTTGGCGAGCATGCGCTTCTCGCCAGCCGACAGACCACGATCCTGGTCTCTTCGCCAAAGGTCTCGAACGACCTCAGATACCTTCACGACATCACCGCTGGCGAGCTTCTCAAGGTTTGCCTTATAGCGACGAGACCAGTTGGTTGGCTCTTCGACAAACTCAGCGCGAAGAACATCGAAGACTTGCTTGACGCCTTTTTTATCGATGACGTCTCGAACACCGACCATTTCAACATTGGCAGCTGGGACTTGAATAATCAGGTCACCCTGGGCGACCTTAAGCTTTAGATACTTCTGCTTGACACCGCGAATTTTCTTTTCGGAAACCTCAATGATTTCCGCTGCACCGTGATGGGGATAAACAACAGTCTCGCCGACTTCAAACTTCATGGGAATCTCTCAGCTCCAAACGGCCAATTTTACCACAGAGCACCCCTCACTCCTAGGCTAAACTTAGGGGTGTAAGGCCCCTGGAGGACCGTTGAAACCCAAGAAGTTAGTTGCCGCTCTGGCTGCCGTGTTGACCGTTTTCGCCCTAGCTGGCTGCTCGCTCTCGAGGGAGGTTGCCTCGCTCGACCCATATGCGCCAAGTGATGGTGTCCAGATTGACCTTCCAGAAATCAAGGCAAGAAACGTTCTGTTTGTTTCCGACGGTGAGGGAAATGCTGTCCTGATTGGTTCATTTATTAATGCAACTCAGGAAAAACTCACCGCACAGCTTGAGACGATGGATGCCGATGGCAAGGTAGTCATCACTGAGATGACAATTGATGCGGCGAGCAAATTTGATCTTGGCTACAACGGAACAGAGGGCAAGGAGTTGACTCTGACCGAGATTCCAGGCTCAATGCATGCTGTCTACCTGCGTGTCACCGGAGATCCAGCCCAGATGCTGGTTCCAATCTTGGATGGCACTTTGGAAGAGTACCGTCCCTTCATCGACTAAGCCTCGAACTTATATCCAAGGCCTCGAACTGTCAGCAGATGCTTCGGCCTAGATGGGTCTTCCTCAATCTTTGATCTAACTCTTTTGACGTGAACGTCCAGGGTCTTGGTGTCTCCGAAGTAATTACTACCCCAGACCCGGTCAATAATCTGGCCCCTGGTGAGTACCCGATTTACATTTTCGATGAGAAGCTCGAGTAGCTCAAATTCCTTCAGTGGCATCTGGATTTGCTCGCCGTTAACTGAAACGATGTGCCTATCGATATCCATAGTTACTGGTCCTGCCCGAAGGACACCAACTTCAGTGGGTTGCGGATCAACGCCTCTGCGCAGAACAGCTTTCATTCGAGCCAAGAGCTCTCTGGTTGAGTACGGTTTCGTCACGTAGTCATCAGCACCAATCTCCAGACCGACAACCTTGTCAATTTCCGTATCCTTAGCGGTCACCATGATTATTGGCACTTGACTCTCTGTTCGAATAATGCGACAAACTTCATTACCCGACATTCCAGGGAGCATTAGGTCAAGCAGAATTAGGTCCACTTGCGAAGAATGAAAAGCTTGAACAGCTGCGTTGCCATCCTCGGCCTCCAGAACTTCATAGCCCTCTTTCTGGAGAAGGTAAACAAGTGGCTCTCTCAGATTTGGCTCATCCTCAACTACAAGTACTCGAGTCATCTCTAGCTCTCCTCACTCTCATTTATTGGTAGGCGAAGTGTGAAAGTGGAACCAACCCCAGGTTTGGAGAATAGTTTTATTTCTCCTCTGTGGTGGTAGGCAGCATGCTTAACTATCGCTAATCCAAGGCCCGTGCCACCCGTCTCGCGTGAGCGGGAAGGATCAACCCTGTAAAAGCGCTCAAAGATTCTCTCTTGCTCGCTCTCTGGGATACCAATACCAGAATCAGTTATTGAAACTTCAGCAACTGAGTCAACTACCCTCAAACCAATCCCGACTTGGCTATTTGCCTCTGAATAAACAATTGCGTTTTCAATCAAGTTTCTAACCGCAGTCACGAGCATTTCGTAGTCTCCGCGAATTTTCACGGAAACATCACCTGATCCAGCCAGCTTCACGCCTCGTTGATTAGCCAGTAGCTGGTTTCGATCAATTGCATCGGCAATGACGGTTGCCAGATCAATTTCCTCAATAGTTTCTGAGAGGTTGGCACTTTGCACTCTGGATAGTTGGATAAGTTCTTGAACTATGTTTGCCAGTCGTTGCGCTTCTTTCTGCAGAGACTCAGCAAATTTTTCAATTGCAGCGGCGTCTCCGGTAGCTCCCGAAATAGCCTCAGCCAGAAGGCTTATCGCGCCAATTGGTGTTTTTAGTTCGTGAGAAACATTGGCGACAAAATCTCTTCGTGTCTCTTCCAGCTTCTTCGACTCTGTTCGATCCTCTACAAGTAACATCACGTATTTTTCTGCGAATTTAGCTGCCCTGGCATGCACCCAGATTTGGTCCCTATTTAGGCCAGCTTCAAGCTCTACGTCCAGGGAGACAGCACCTGAAGAGCGACGTGCTTTCATTGCCAGTTCAGCTAACGGCGCGTGAGTTAGTCGTCGGCCAGATACCAGACCCAGGTGGGCAGCGCCCGGGGAAGCTCGGAGAACAGTATTTCCTTCGTCCAAAACGACGCCAGCCGTGGCCAAAACATCGATTACCTGGGAGGCAATTTGCTCAAAGGCATCAAATTGAGGCTCTTTCAGCTGAGCCGTGCGGCGGGCTAGAAAACCCACGTTAGCCTCCTGGTTCACTTGGTTAACAAGCTTTCCTCCAGACTAGGAGGTTGGGGATGTTATTGTGAGCCAGTTAGCTGCTGGTTTGACTGGAATTAAGCCAATATTTCCCTTCGACTGGTGTTATCTAGGAAATTAGCGAAAGAGGACCTATGGCAGGCATTTTTGATAGAGAACTTGCGGAGGTTCAGACACGTCTGGTTGTTCTTGCAACTGGCGCTCGAACCATCATGCAAAAAGCCTCCACTGCGTTTCTGAATTCGGATGTGGCCATGGCCGATGAAGCCCTAGCGCTTGCGGACAGCAATGAGCAGAAGGCTCTCGACCTTGACGAATTAGTAATCAAGATCATGGGGACGCAGTCTCCCGTTGCCCGAGACCTCAGAATTTTAGTTTCTGCCCTTCGCATGAGTGCCTCACTAGAGCGAATGGGTGCACTTGCCTCCCACATCGCCGCCATTGCCCGCTACCGCTATCCCGGTAGCGCAATCCCCGAGGGCCTGAGGGACACCTTCAGTGAAATGTCAAAAATCGACATTGAATTGGCGGACAAAGCCATCCAGCTTTTTCACAACACAGACCTTGACCTGGCTAGGGAAATTCAAGCGAGGGACGAGGCAGTTGACCTCCTTCACCGCAGAGTCTTTGACATCGTCCTTGCTCCAACATGGTCAGAGAATGCCATGTTTACCGTGGACGTGACTTTGGCTTCTCGTTACTTCGAAAGATTTGCTGACCACGTTGTTGACATCAGCTCGAAGGTCAGCTTCCTACAAACCGGTGAGTGGTAGTTACTTCTTACCCTGCTGCGCAACTGCCGCAGCACCCGCAGCTGCAGCTTCGGGATCCAGGTAGTCTCCACCTGGATTCTCAGGCTGCAGTTTTTCATTAAGTCGATAGTGCAGTGGAATTCCCGTTGGGATATTTAGCTCTGCAATCTCTGAATCGCTGACTCCATCAAGGTGTTTCACAAGTGCGCGAAGTGAATTGCCGTGTGCAGTAACCAGAACGGTCTTTGTCTTCTTAAGTTCCTTGGAGATGTCTGACTCCCAGTAGGGAAGCATTCTGGCCAACACATCCTTCAGGCACTCGGTGTCTGGAACCTTGTCCAAATCCTGGTATCGCTCGTCATGCGCTTGTGAATACTCGGCATCTTCAGCTATTGGAGGTGGTGGGACATCGTAACTTCTGCGCCAGAGTTGGAACTGTTCTGGCCCATACTTTTCCAGGGTCTCTGCCTTATCTAACCCCTGCAATGCTCCGTAGTGTCTCTCGTTCAGCCTCCATGACCTAAAGGTCGGAATCCAATTTCTGTCCATCTGATCTAAAGCAATGTGAGCGGTGTTAATTGCTCGTTTTAGAACCGATGTGAATAGCACCTCTGGCTTTATACCAGATTCTCTAAGCAGTTCTCCGGCTCTTTTGGCCTCTTGCCTTCCCTTATCAGAAAGATCAACGTCCACCCAGCCAGTGAAAAGATTCTTTTGATTCCAGGTTGAGTTTCCGTGTCTAAGGAGGATTAGGTGGTAGGTCATAGGAAAAGTTTAGTGAGAAGGCTATGGTTTTCTGCCAGAGAGCTTGAAGGCCGATGGCCTAGGTAGGTTGGCTGCTTTGCCAGCATCCGCAGGAACTAGAACCTGCTGAGTGCAGTGCACTCTTCTTCCACCCACCTCAACATCGAGATCAAGATAAGGAGTGTTTCGATTCAAAAGAGCAAGTGCAATTGATCCGAGTTCGAAGTGAAGAGCGGAGCAGAGAACTCTTCCAACCAGTTTGTCCTGATAGAAAACCTCATCATTCTTGGCTGCAGCATCATCCCCTGACTCCAAATGCAAAATTGCTAGCCTTCTTGGTGGGTGACCCAGATTGTGAACCTTGGCCACGCTCTCCTGTCCTCGATAACAGCCCTTGCTTAGGTGAACAGCTGAGAGCAACCAGTCAAACTCGTGTGGAAGTGACCTCTCATCGACGTCTGATATCTCTGGTCTACCAGCTGCAATTCGCAGAGCGAGATAAGCCAGAAGTCCCGCCTCTTCCAGTTTCGGTGGAGTATCTGAAACCAATTCGCGATAGTTGAAGGCACTGCGATTGGGGTTGTAGCTCACGGAGAATGGGTTTTCATCTGAGAACTTATCAATCCAGACAGTACCAGCGGTTTGAGTAAAGAGTCCAAACACCTTCAGGTCTGATCTTTCGACCTCGACCTTGCTGCGAAAACGCATTTTCTCCAGCCACGTAATCAGCTCTTCGACTTTAGATTCATCAACTATCAGCAGTAAATCTTGGCCTTTTGAAATTACTTTCAAGTGCTGTTCGATATGTCCCTGAGGGGTCAAAAGTAGTGCCTCGGTCGAATCCCCTTCACCAAGATTCAATATGTCTTGACTCAGCAGAGAGTGGAGCCATGCTTTGGCATCTGGCCCAAAGACTCTAAGCACTGCCTCATCTGTGCGATGAACATAAGCCTGTCCCTCCAGCAGCTTTCGCTGTTCAAGCAGAGGATTCCCGAAGTGACTAGTCATTTCTCAATAACCTCGCTGAGGCATGTGATTTAAGTGGATTTCCTAGAGCCGCCATATCCCATGCCCAGAGGAGTGCTCCTTCAACCAATCCCCACATCCGCTGACCTGATGAATATTCCTTGGCATTGGGTGATCTAAGAACAGCATCAGTTGCAATGTCGATTCGGGCACCTTTGATTTGCCCAAAGTAAAGTTCAGCAACACCGGTTGGTTGAATGATCAAAGCCTCGATATCGAAACCACCTGCTTTGTTTCGCCAAAGTTCAAGATCTTCCCGCACAGTAATTGCACTAACACCGGTGCCTGGCAGCAATCCCGGACCAGCATCTGATTCATCATTAGGTCTGGAAAGCATCCAGTAGCCTCGCTCGGAGGAAATCGGCTTGCCGCTCAGGTCTGTCACATCGCTCTGGTATTCCACCTTTCCCCCAACAAGTGGCTTAAATTGCATTGTCTGAAGAAACTCAGTGTCACCGCTTCCATAGGAAATTACTCCAGAGCCTTTCCAACTTCCCAAAAGAAATGCAAAGGGAGTGAGCTCGATTGGAAGATCATCCGGCAGGACGAACAAATTACTGCTGCCCCTTGAAGAGCTTGTAGATGACCAGCGCTGAAACACCAGCTATCGCCAAAGAGGCAAGAATCAGAAGGCCTGTGAAGACAAGTTCGATGGCAAGCAGCATGGGATAAGTCTAACCAACGAGCGAGAGCAGGGTAAAAATCCCAAGCAAGAAAATGGTTCCCGCCGAAACATAAACCTGCTGCCTTACGGTGTCCTTGGACTTCGAAGAAATCAGGTGTTCCAAACTGACGATTGCGATGGCACTGGCTGCGATGACCCCAAATGCTGTGAATCGAGCCTCGCCTGAGAGCCATATAAAGGAGAGTAATCCGGAGATGAGAACCCCAAGCCAAATTAGGGATATCTGAAACCACTGCCTGCTCACGAAAAGACTCTATCCAACCCCTTAGGCATTGCCGCTATCATTTTGGGCAAGCGTAAGGCGGGCACATGGCATCCATCCTCTGCATCTCCCCTGAGCGCGAAAACCCGCTTCCCCCACTTGAGGTTTTGGGTCACATACTTCATTTGGTTGACTTCGAGCCCCAGTCTCTAGCAGCAGCCCCCAGGCATGATCTAGTGGTCTTGGACTGCCGCAGAAATTTAGTCGGCGCAAAGTCGGTGATGCGCATTCTCCAGGCAGCTGCCTGGCAAAGTCCCATTCTCATGGTGGTTGCGGAGAGTGCTCTGCCAGCGGTCAATTCCGAGTGGGGTGCTAGGGATTTCATCTTGGAGGGAGCTTCGCTCGCAGAGGTCGACGCGAGGCTAAGACTGATTCAAACGGCAAGAGTGAAGCCAGTCAGCTCCGAAATCAGTACGGGGTTGTTGATAGACCTTGCAACATATACGGCCAAAATAAATGGCCAGACACTGGATCTAACCTTCAAGGAATTTGAACTTCTGAGATATCTCCATGAGCACCCGAGCCAGGTTTTCACCAGGGAGCAGCTGCTCAGTGAAGTCTGGGGTTACGACTACTTCGGGGGCACCAGGACCGTTGATGTTCACATCAGAAGGCTGAGGGCCAAGCTAGGTGAGCACGAGGGGCTTATTGGGACTGTCAGAAATGTTGGATACCGGCTTGACCCAGCTGGAAATTCAGTTGGTTAACTATTTACCGACGATTTAGCAATAACTGACAAGATATTCCCTATGTCAGATGAGACCACGGTTGTCTTTACAACTCAAAGCACGCCAGATTTGCCAGAAGATCGCTTTATTGAACGTGAACTGAGTTGGTTAGATTTCAATGAGCGTGTGTTGGAGTTGGCTGAGGATCAAGGAATTCCGCTCCTTGAGCGAGTCAACTATGCGTCTATCTTTGCCTCAAACCTGGATGAATTCTTCATGGTACGAGTGGCCTCACTCAAGCGGCGCATCGCAACCGGAATCGCAGTGCCTTCTCCTTCGGGTCTCAGTGCCCAAGAGGTACTTCAAAGAATCTCCGAAAGAACTCGCCAACTTCAGTCGCGACATGCGGACTTGTTTATCAGTGAGTTGGCTGTATCGCTCGCCGAACAGGGAATAACTATCAAGCACTGGGACTCTCTCAGCGAGGAGCAGAAGACAGCACTACATGAGTACTTTCAGCTCCAAGTGTTTCCCGTCCTCACCCCGCTAGCGGTTGACCCCGCACATCCTTTTCCCTACATCTCAGGACTATCTTTGAATCTGGCCGTGGTCCTGAAGAATCCAAAGACATCCGCGGAGCACTTCGCCAGGGTAAAGGTTCCTCCACTTCTACCGAGATTTGTTCCTGTACCAGATTCAGCTTCTGACTACATTCCGCTAGAAGTTCTAATGGGTAAATTCCTGGCTGAACTCTTTCCGGGCATGCTGGTAACAGATCATCACGCCTTCCGAGTTACCAGGAATGAAGACCTTGAGGTTGACGAGGATGAAGGCGAAAATCTGCTAGTCCAATTGGAGAAGGAACTTCTACGCAGAAGGTTTGGCCCACCAGTTCGACTCGAGGTGTCAGAGAAGATGGACCCAAAAGTTCTGAATCTTTTGCAGAGGGAACTGGATGTAGATGGTGGAGACGTCTTTTCTTTGCCAGAACCTCTAGATTTGCGGAGCTTGACAGTCTTCTCACAACTCAAAAGGCCTGAGCTCCACTTTGAGCCCCACTTGGTTACCACACACGCCGACCTTGAAGCCGATGAAGATGAGGCCGCTGACATATTCAGCGCTCTTAGAAGGCGCGAAGTGCTGGTTCATCATCCATACGAGTCTTTTGCCACCAGCGTGCAGGCATTTTTAGAGCAGGCAGCCCAAGATCCTCAGGTGCTGGCGATTAAGCAAACCCTCTACCGAACCAGTGGAGACTCGCCCATCATGGACGCCCTCATCGATGCCGCTGAAGCGGGCAAGCAGGTTTTGGCTCTCGTCGAAATCAAGGCACGATTTGATGAGCAAAACAACATCGGTTGGGCTCGAAAGCTTGAAAGTGCCGGAGTGCATGTCGTCTACGGACTAGTTGGTCTAAAGACGCACTGCAAGCTCTCACTGGTGATCCGGCAAGAGGAGAACGAACTCAGGCGCTATTGCCACATCGGAACTGGAAACTACAATCCAAAGACGGCTCGATACTATGAAGACTTGGGCCTTCTGACGGCTCGGGCTGAAGTCGGCGAGGATCTCACCAAGCTCTTCAACCTACTTTCTGGTTACGCCAGCGAGCCGCAATACAAATCTCTTCTGACTTCTCCGGTCGGCGTTCGCGAAGGATTGACACATCGCATCCAGAGAGAGATTACTCACCATGAAAAAGGTAATTTTGCGAGAATCGCTCTCAAGTTGAACTCGCTAGTAGATGAACGAATAATTGATGAGCTTTACCTCGCCTCCAAAGCTGGCGTTCAAGTTGACATCCTCGTAAGGGGAATGTGTTCACTAAAACCTGGAGTTCCAGGGCTTAGCGAAAACATTCGAGTCAGCTCTGTACTGGGTCGCTACCTAGAGCATTCCCGGATTTTCTTTTTTGCCAATAACGGCGAGCCAGATGTATACATTGGTTCGGCAGACATGATGCACAGAAACCTGGATCGAAGGGTTGAGGCTCTGGTCCGAATTGTGCAGCAAGACCAAATCGCACAGTTGCAACAGCTAATTGATCTGGGAATGAGTGATCAGGTTGATGCCTGGGTATTGAACAACACTGGTTTGTGGCAGCGTCGTCGATCCGTCGATAAAGAAGAGGGCTTAGTCAACTATCAAGACCAAATTATGTCCATAACCAGAAGTCGTAAGCGCAGTTCGTAATGACTGTATTAGCGGCCGGGGTCGTTTGTTGGCGAGAGCTTAAAGGTTCCACCGAAGTCTTGCTTATTAGTCGTGCCAAATACAACGACTGGAGTTTCCCAAAAGGGAAGCTTGACCCCGAGGAGTATCTCCCTGAAACTGCTGTAAGGGAAGTCAAAGAAGAGACAGGAATTAGGGTGAGGCTCGGGCGCAAGCTCTCAACCATCTCTTACGAGATACCCGGCGACAAGAAGGAAGTGCACTACTGGGCATCAAAGGTTAGAGAAAAAGACTGGAAAAAGAAAAAGTTCAAACCTAATGATGAAGTCTCTGAAATCAGCTGGATGAGTTTTGGTGAAGCTCTCAAAAAATTGACTTACAAGCATGACCAGAAGTTGTTACGAGAAGTAATCAAATTGGCTGAGGCAGGTGAATTGGAAACGCGCGCACTAATCCTCTTGAGACATGCCAAGGCCACACCTCGGTCGGAATGGAAAGGCCAGGAGGCAAAGAGGCCACTGCTTCCTGAAGGCAAACAACAGGCAAAACGTTTGGTCAGTGTGCTTGGAGCTTATGGTCCAAGACGGTTGATCACCAGTTCATGGAGACGCTGTGAACAGACTGTGGAACCTTATGCCCTGTCTTGCAAGAAAAAGCTAATTCACAGGTCGCAACTCACCGAGCTAAGCTCGAAAGAAAGCCCTCGCAAAACAAACAACACGGTCGATCGAATCTTTGAGCAATCAAAGTCTGCATTAGTTTGCACTCACAGGCCTGCACTACCTACCATCACAGCGAAACTGGCAAGCAAGGCTAAGCCAAGCATCAAAGCGGACATCCTGGAAGGAACAAGCCTTAGTCCCGCTGAATTCTTGGTGCTAAGGCTCACTCTCGGGGAAAATCCAAAGTTTGTCTCTGCAGAACGCTGGGCCATTTCCTGAGATTGAGCATGACTTTTGGATAGATTTTCAGATCTAAGCTGTTGACTTAGGCATGATCGAAACCGTAACCTCAGACCTCCCCACCCTGAATGCCTCTGATGGCAAACCCGCCAGGGTGCTGGTTACCGGTGCGACAGGATATATAGGTGGTCGACTAGTTCGTGAGCTTCTAACCCATGGTTATCGTGTCAGGGTTCTAGTCAGAGATGCTCTGAAGCTTCAGGACTATCCATGGAAGGATTCCGTGGAGATAGCCGAAGGCGATGCGACTAATCCCAGGGTGTTGAAAGAAGCTCTCAAAGACATTGACCTTGCCTACTACCTTCTGCACGCGCTCATGGTCTCGAAAGACTTTGAAAAGGTCGAAGAAGATCTGGCAGATGAATTTGGAAAGGCAGCCAAGGAAGCTGGTGTCAAACGAATCGTTTACCTGGGTGGGATAGCTGCAGGAGATGACAAACTCTCTCCTCACATGTCGGCTCGTGCTGTGACCGGAGAGATTCTGCGTAACAGTGGTGTTCCAACCATCGAACTTCGTGCCGGTGTGGTGATTGGTTCCGGATCTGCATCTTTTGAAATGCTTCGCCATCTGACAGAGCGCTTACCTTTCATGGTGACACCGAAGTGGCTAAAGAACAGAATCCAGCCGATAGCAATTCGAGATGTACTCAGGTATCTGGTTGGTAGTGCAACCATCGACAAGACCGTGAATAGGGACTTTGATATTGGTGGTCCAAATGTCTTCACCTACATGGAGATGATGCAGATTTATGCGGAGGTGGCGGGGCTTAGACGGCGCATCATTATTCCTTTGCCAGTTCTCACACCCAAGTTAGCTTCCGGTTGGATAGGACTGGTTACGCCGGTTCCAGTAACTCTTGCCAAGAGACTGGTCGCATCTTTGAAACACGAAGTTGTGGCTCGCAATGATGACATTCGTAAATTCGTTCCAGATCACCCAGAAGGTCTGACTGATTTCAGAAAAGCAGTTTCGTTAGCATTGACCAGAATTAAAAATCTTGAGGTCGAGACTCGCTGGTCATCAGCACAAACCCCTGGAACTCACTCTCAACCTCTGCCAACAGATCCAGACTGGGCTGGTGGGTCACTCTACAAAGACGAGCGAAGGTATCTCTCTGATGACAGCGTTGAAACGGTCTGGCAAAGAGTGGAGGCCATCGGTGGCGACAACGGTTATTCAACGGCGACTTGGGCTTGGGAACTAAGGGGTCTAATGGATCGAGTGGTCGGGGGCGTTGGACTTCGACGTGGGCGACGAGATCCACTAAACCTTCGAGAGGGTGAGTCATTGGATTTTTGGCGAGTAGAAGTAATCGAAAGACCAAAGCTGCTGAGACTCAGAGCAGAAATGAAGCTGCCTGGTCTTGCCTGGTTGGAATTCAGAGTTGAGAAAAACTCAGATGGAAGGACACTGCTAACGCAGAGAGCCTTGTATCACCCACGCGGTTTGTTTGGACACCTCTACTGGTGGGCAGTATTCCCGATGCATGGCATTGTGTTCCCGTCAATGGCCAAGAAACTGGCTGGCCCTACAGCGAAAAAGGCTTGAGCTAGTCTTGCTCAGTGAGCAAGATTCGGTTAGCAGTAATCGCACTATTTGCCGTTGGCTTTGTCTGGGGTGCGGCATTTGTGCTAATGAAGGACGCTATCCAGCAGCAGCCCTACATGGATTTTCTCGCAACCCGTTTCACAATTGCATTCCTGGCAATGCTCCTGCTTAGACCCAAAATCGCCACGCGCTTTGAAGAGGGTGATGTTAAATACGGAGCTCTTCTCGGACTAGTTTTGGCTCTTGGCTACATCACTCAGACTCTTGGTTTAGACATGACCACTGCCGCAACGAGTGGCTTCTTGACTGGGCTCTATGTCGTCTTTACTCCCCTGATTGCCTGGTTAGTCCTAAAGCAGAGAATATCCAAGAAGGTTGCAATCGGTGTCCTAATTGCCCTAACGGGACTAGCCATCTTTTCTGGGGCAGCAGCGGATATCGAATTCCAACTGGGACAAATTTGGTTAGTAGTTTGTGCTGTCTTCTATGCAATACACATTCTTTTACTGAGTCACCACGGCAAAGGAAGATCCTCCTATCGCTTTGCAATGTTGCAAATTGGTTGGATGGCTGTTGTCACTTGGGGTTTCGCCCTTCTCGACGGCTACCAAGCACCCCCTAATGCAGAAGTATGGTTTGCCCTGTTCTTCACGGCACTGCTTTCCACGGTCATAGCTTTCTGGGTTCAGACTTGGGCACAGACACTGATTGATCCTTCAAGAGTTGCGCTGATTATCACCTCGGAGGTTGTGTTTACCGCCCTGGTGGCAGTGGCCGTCGGCCAGGAACCTGTCACCTTTGCCATGATCGCTGGTGGTGGGCTACTTTTTGCTGCAATGTTGATTGTTGAGTGGCCAACTAGGAAGGAGAAGCTCGACCTACAGACCCAGCTCCACGAGTAGGTTTTGAAGCTTTCCATTGTCCTGAAGTTCTTCGTCTGAGCGCGACATGCTGATTGGCAATCTTCTCCTCAGTAGATCTTCACGCCTTTGGACGTACTCGTTGTTTGCGATATACCTAATCTCTTGAGCAGTGATTCCAAGCCCCGGTAAAACATCTTCGATTGATTCATCTCCGATAATCTCGAAAGCTTTCTCGCCGTGTCTCCTCCAGAGTCCATCAGCAATCAGTGAAGAATTTGTGACGCCAGATGCTCTAACTAAATCGAAAAACTCACCTCTTCTAAGTTGCGATCCTTCCCCAAACCATCTCCCAGGCACCTTGACTTTCTGCCCAAATCGGTTTAGCTCGCCAACCAATTCCATTCCAACATTGAGACAGTCGGTTAATTTTCCACCGAGGATAGTGATAACTTTTCGATTCTTGTTTCCCTCAATCACATGCTTTCTTGACAGTTGATGCCAATCAGCAGTCGCTCCTTCCCCAAGATTGTCCACCACCAGTGGTCTCACACCACAGCGAGAGGAAACAATCTGGTTCGCAGTAATTGGTTCAGTAAGTTCAAGCTGCGCATTAATTTGGCGAAGAACAAAGTCGATGTCCTCATCAGTGACTTTGGTTTCCGGATTTTCGACCCTGGTGTCAGTAGTTCCAACCATGCTGCGATCACCCATTGGTAGAACATAAAACAATCGACCCTGCTCATCCCAGAAAGCAAGGACCTGATAATTCTCGGTGAGTTTTCTATTCAGAACAAAGTGAACACCCTTGGAGAAGACAAGTTGCGCTTTCGTCTGTGCATCGAGCATGCTGGCAACATTCTTTGCGAAAGGTCCAGCCGCATTGATTACCACATCGGCAGTAACTTTTGAAACAGACTTTTCGTTCCTGAGGCCTAGATTCCAACTTCCATCAAATTCAGCACTAACCAGCTCGGTGTAGTTCCGAGCGTCAGCCCCGCGAGCTACGGCCTGTGAGATGAAGTCGTAGACAAATCTTGAGTCATTGTCTGGTAGCTCGGCGTCAAAATACTTAACTGCCTTTCGGCCTTTTATCAGATTTGGTTCAAGTCTCTTTGCTGTTCTTGCAGAGTATGACGCTGGCGGTTTGGTTCCAAAGAGACCAATACCCCAGTAAAACAAAGTTCCGAATGTGCCAAGTAAGCGACCAAATGGAGCATTTGGCCCAAGAGAAGCCAGGAAACCAATTTGTCTAATTCGATTGGGGTAGGCACGCATTAGACGATTTCTGGCGAGGCAGAGCTTAAAGACCAATAAAAACTCGTAGCTCTGGAGGTACTTAATCCCTCCCCAGACCAGGTTGGAGGACTCCTGTGAGGTAAAGCCTGCGAAGTCCCCTCGATCGATGACCAGAACCTTTAGGCCCGCCGCCGAGAGGGCTGCGGCTGCAACTGCCCCATTGATGCCAGCCCCAATAATGGCAACGTCAAACTGTTCGTTTTTGTTCGTTTCAGTTTGATTTTGATTGGTCACAGTGCAAGCATAATTCCAGAATTCAAGGCCGTGGCCAATTGGCTAGGGAGGAAATCAATGGCGATTCTTGCGATTGACGCCGGCACAACCGGGGTCACGGCCCTGCTAATAAGTGAGCGAGGAGAAATCCTTTCCCGTGGCTATAGCGAATTCGAGCAGCACTTTCCTGAACCAGGCTGGGTCGAGCACGACCCGGAACAAATCTGGCAGGCAACATTGACTGCCGTCAAAGCGGCAGGAATTGAAAACCAAAAGATTCACTGCATCGGAATTACGAACCAACGCGAGACTGCTGTTCTCTGGGACAGGACAACCCTTGCCTCTCCCATCAAAGCCATCGTCTGGCAGGACCGAAGAACCTCAATCTTTACCCAAGAGCTGACGGCAAAAAATACAGGTGACTGGATTAGAAAACGTACTGGTTTAAACATTGACCCCTACTTCACTGCCAGCAAATTTCTCTGGTGGAAAAGAAATCACCCAGATATCTGGTCTGGTGTCGAGTCGGGTCAATATGCCCTGGGAACAATAGACAGCTATTTGGTTGCAAGAATCAGTGGAGGCGTAAGCCATATCACCGATGCTTCTAATGCTTCCCGCACGCAGCTAATGAGTCTTGAAACCCTAACTTGGGATAGCGAATTACTTGCTGCATTTGAAATACCCCAATCTGCCCTGCCGGAAATAGTGCCCTGCTGGGGAAATCTTTCAAAGTCAAACCCTGCGAGCTTCTTGGGAATCGATGCTCCGATTACTGGCATGGCAGGGGATCAACAAGCTGCGCTCTTTGGTCAAGCTGGGTTTGAAGTCGGTAATTCGAAGTGCACCTATGGAACAGGTGCCTTCATTTTGACCAATACTGGAAGTGAAATAGTTCACAGTGAATCTGGCCTACTTGCAACTGTTGCTTGGCAAGAGCCAAATGGCAAAGTCACCTACGCCTCAGAGGGTTCGGTATTCATCGCAGGTGCGGCAGTCCAGTGGCTAAGAGATCAGCTTGGAATTATTCAGCAATCCAAAGATGTCGAAAGCCTTGCCAAAAGCGTTCCTGATAGCGGAGGCGTCACCTTCGTTCCGGCACTCACAGGTCTAGGTGCTCCATTTTGGAACTCAGATATCCGCGGAAGTCTCCTTGGGTTAACCAGAGGGAGCTCGGCTGCCAACATTGCCTACGCAACTTTGGAGGCAATTGCCTTTCAAGTTCACGCAGTGGTCAGCGCAATGGTCAAAGATTCTTCGAAGCCAATTGACCTTCTGAAAGTTGATGGTGGTGCGGCAGCCAACAGCTTGCTGCTTCAGATCCAGGCGGATTTGCTAGGGGCTTCAGTGGTTAGGGCAAAGAATCTCGAATCGACTGGTTTGGGAGCTGGCTTATTGGCTGGACTTGGCAGTGGTATTTGGTCTTCCCTCTCTGAGCTCAAAGAATTAAATCCGGCAGCTGAGAGCTTCTCCAGGCAAGCGGATAGGTCTGAGAGTTACGCAAGATGGTTGAAAGCAGTCGAGATAACGAGCAAGTTCTAAGCTTGGCGTTATGTACGATTCCGAGTCTAAGCTGGCGACCCAAGCTCTAAATGCTGGATATTCTGCCGAAACGGTAATCAAGAACCTTGATCTTGACTTCAAAACAGGTTCAATCACCGCGGTAGTTGGAGCGAATGGTGCCGGCAAGAGTGCACTTCTCAAAGCACTGGCTCGAAAAATTAAACTCTCAAACGGGGCAGTTCTGCTAGATGGTGTTTCAATCAGCACTTTGAGTAAGTCAGATCTGGATGGCGCAATTGGATTTTTAGGAACCATTCCTGCAACCCGAAACAGTGAGACTGTTTTCGAATTGGTTTCTAGGAGTGCTCTCTTGGCGAACCAAATCTCGAGAGTAAGCCCCAGGCTCAAAACGCAAATAGATGACATTCTCAAGAGAACTGCACTTGAACCACTGAAGAAAAAGAAAATAGGAGAGCTTTCTTCAGGCTGGAGACAAGTGGCAGTTATCGCAGCGGCCCTGGTTAGGGATCCGCAAGTTTTACTGCTGGATGAGCCAACCAACTCCCTTGACTACTCTCACCAGCTGCAAGTGATTAATTTGCTCTCTTCCTTGAAGAAAGAAAGAGGGATGACCATTATTGCGGTTATCCATGACCTGAATCTTGCGGCTAGATTTGCGGACCGAATTATTGTCCTAAAAGAGGGAAAAATAATTTCACAGGGACTTCCCAAGGAAGTCATCACCCCCACGACTTTAGGCGAAGGATTCAACATTCTTGCGAGGGTTATTGAGGATCCAGTTGCAAAAACCCCTGTGGTTATTCCAATTCGTCAGCTTGCCGACTAGCTAAATTTCAATCCCTAGGTGATAATGGTGAGCGTAGTTCACCAGGTGAAGGCACGGTTACTAGCTGTGACGCCAAAGAGGCTTGTGCCTATCGGTGAATGAGGGCAGAGACCGGGCCCGTCAAAAAACTCGGTCAACTTGTTTGGTTGTGAAAATCAATGCGTATCTTGCTCATTGGAGCAGGCGGCGTGGGCGACGCTATCGTCAAAATTGCCGCTGAGCGTAATTTCTTTGAAAAAATGATCGTTTCTGACTACTCGTTAGAACGAGCACAAAGATCTGTGGACTGGGTCAAGAAGTGGCACCCAGAAGGAATCGCCAATAAGTTCGAGGCTGCCCAGATTGACGCGAGTGATCCTGGGTTGGTTGCGGACTTGGCGATCAAGCACTCTGCAACACATGTCCTCAATGCGGTTGAACCTAAGTTTGTGCAGTCAGTTTTTCAAGCTGCGCTAATGGCTGGAGCTAACTACATGGACATGGCGCTGAGTCTGAGCCACCCTCACCCCGAAGACCCATACAACAAGCCGGCTGAAAAACTAGGTGACTGGCAATACTCCAAGCACGAGGAGTGGGAGAAGGCAGGCTTGCTCGCTCTAATTGGTGTTGGGGCTGAGCCTGGCATTTCAAACATTTTTGCCAAGTATGCAGCGGACTATCTCTTCAGTGAAATCGATGAGATCTCGATTCTTGATGGCGGAAACCTAGTTGTCACGAATGACGAGGGTGAAGAGATTTTTGCTCCTTCATTCTCTATCTGGACAGTGATTGAAGAGTGCCTGAATCCTCCACTGATTTGGGAAAAGGAAAGGGGCTGGTACACCACCAGGCCATTCAGCGAGCCCGAGCTCTTTGAATTCCCAGAAGAGATTGGCCCAATTAAGTGCGTAAACGTTGAGCACGAAGAAGTGAACATGCTTCCTCGGACGATTGACGCAAAGCGAGTGACATTCAAGTACGGACTCGGTTCGGAATTCATCTCCGTGTTGAAAACTCTGAATGCACTCGGCCTAGACAAGGTAAATCCTGTCTGGGTAAGGTCGCGCTCAGGACGAGCAGAGGTTTCACCTCGAGACGTGGTGGCTGCAGTTCTTCCAGACCCAGCATCTCTAGTAGACCGCATGACTGGTCGAACCTGTGCTGGAACTCTAGTTACCGGAAAGGGCAAGGATGGTAGAGAGCGTGCGGTATTTCTCTATCACGTCGCTGACACAGCATGGACAGCTGCAGAGTTTGACGCTCAGGCAGTGGTTTGGCAGACAGCTTTGGTACCAGTGGTTGCGCTAGAACTTCTGCAAAAAGGGCAGTGGAGTGGCAAAGGTGTAATGGCTCCAGAGGAGTTTGAGCCAAAAGTCTTCCTAGATCTGATGTCTACTTCCTACAAGCAGCCCTGGGGCATGCAGGATAGAAATCCAGAAAACCCAAGCGTCATTGATGACGACTGGGAGTACTAAACACATCTCGTTCAAGAAGATGGGGTCGAGTCCAGCTCGGCCCCATCTTCATTAGCAAATAAGCAGATTTTCAGCCTGTTAGACTTCTAGGCTGCGAGGGCCTCTAGCTCAGTCGGTAGAGCAACGGACTTTTAATCCGTGGGTCGTGGGTTCGATCCCCACGGGGCCTACCAAATAGAAATCAAGCACCTTCTCCGACAACCCCGAGCCTGCTGGCGGCTTGGACTCTCCAGCCATCTTTGGTGTTTACCAGCAAGTACTGCAGGCCGTAAACATCGTTGTTTTCTTGGATAAATCTGACGTTGATAACCCCTAGTTTTTCATCCTGATCTGTTTGGCAATTTGAAAAGACCAAGTTGGATGAGCTGATGAGTGGCCCATAGCTACTGTTGATGATCTGGACAAATTGTTCAACTGTCACGGTTGCCTGAAAGTAGGGTGATGAAAAAGAATAGGCAAGCTCATAGTCATCGGATCCAAATGCAGCCGTCTGAGAGTTTATGGTTTCCTCAATTGCCAACTGCACATCTTCCTGACACATTTTGGGACCAGAGGCATCCGTTTCGGGAGCAGAACTCTCCGTCTCAGTAGGAGTCGCCGAAGGACTGGCCGTTGGAGTTTCAATCGCAGCTGGTTCAGACGCACAGCCCACAAGCAAAAGCAACGCGCTCAGAGATGCCCCCAACTTGGCCAACATGCTGTGACCAACCCTGGCTAGGCCTTGCCTATTCCCGCGAACTACTGGCCACGAGGTCCCGCTGCTTGAATCTTTGAGCGATTATCACAAATGACAGCCAAACAACTTGCATCACTGCAATCACACGCTCTGACAAACCAACAATTGGCTGCCCAGGTTCTAACCAGGTGAGCAAGAACCAAAGGGTTGTCAGTCCCATCACAACAGTTGCCGAAATCGCCCCAATAGGTCTCAAGCTCCAATGGAACTTGGAATCAAACCTCATTGCTAGAAGTGGCCAAGCAGAGAAAAGTAGAAAGGCAATCGATGCAAAGATTCGATGAAGTTCTGAGTAACTGTCTTGAGATGGAGTTGCAAAAATCGCAAAACCTAAGCTTGCAATTCCAGCGAAGAACAGCGTAATCCTGCCGGGTAGTGCTAGTGCCCTTGCGTCGAAAGCTGCAACGAAAGTAAGTAGCGAGCCAAACAGAAAGAAGCTAGTCTGCACCCACTTCACAGGAGAATCATCAGCAGCTAAATCACTTATGGTTTTGGCAATCGGATCATAACCAGGCCATAAAGCTGCAGATAACGTCCAGCCCATGACATTTTGGATTGGGCCCAAGATGGCTGCCGCAAGTGCCCAGAATCCAATTAGTGGCATCAGTTGCTCATTCGAGTAAGGAACTCTTTGGTTCTAGGCAATTGCGGATTACTAAAGAATTCTTGTGCCTCATTTTGTTCATATATCTTGCCTTGCTCCAGGAATATGACCCAGTCGGCAACTTCGCGAGCAAAAGATAGTTCGTGGGTGGCCATGAGGATTGTGGTTCCACTCTGCTTAAGCTCACGGATTAGGTCAAGTACTCCTCCTACCAGTTCTGGATCCAATGCACTTGTCACCTCATCAAGCAGCAGCACCTTAGGGTCCATTGCCACAGCCCTAACAATTGCGGTTCGCTGCTGCTGACCACCAGAAATCTTGTCGGGGTAGGAGTCTCCCCTGTCCCCCAGTCCAATTCTTTCAAGCCACCGATTAGCAATTGACTCTGCGTCTTTGCGGTCTATCTTTTTGACGTGCCTGAGCGCAAGAGTGATATTTTCTCGAATACTGAGGTGAGAGAAAAGATTGAAGGACTGGAAAACCAGTCCTATCTGGGCCCTGATTTTGTCCTCATCCAGACCTGGCGCAGAAATCTCTTCGCCATCCAAGAAGATTTGGCCGTCGGTAAGTTCTTCAATCAAGTTCACGCATCTCAACAAAGTTGACTTACCAGAACCAGAGGAACCAATAAGCGCAACTATCTGACCGGGAAATACCTCTAGGTCGACTCCATCAATTACTTCACGATCCCCGTAGTGCTTCTTGAGTTCCACTACCTTGAGCCTAGGTTTTGACCAATCAATCAAAGCGCTACCCCATTTTGCTCACGTTCGGCATATCTCTTTGTGATTGCATCAGCAATCCGAATTGTTGGAATTGCCAGTAGGACAAAAAGCAGCCCAGCTAAGACATAGGGGGTGAAATTGGCAAACTTGGCAACCTCTATCTGCGCACCCCTGACAGCATCGATTGCTCCCAAGACAGATATCAAGCCAACATCTTTTTGGAGAGCAACAAAGTCATTCATCAGTGGTGGAACTACTCTGCGAACAGCCTGCGGTAGGACGACGAGTCGCATTGACTGAGGATAGGTAAGACCCAGTGATCTGGCTGCAAGTCGCTGAGAGGGGTGAATTGATTCAATGCCTGCGCGGAACACCTCAGACACATATGCACTATAGGTGAGTGTCAAGGCTATCGTTCCCAGAACTTCAGCCGGTATCCGACCGAGAAACTCAAGTCGCAATCCCGGAATACCAAAACCAACCAGATACAAAACGATTATCAGTGGTAGGCCGCGAAATAGATCTACATACCCCTTAGACAAAACTCTAACCGGAAAAAACACCGGCGACTTAAGCGTCCTAAGGATTGCCAACAGAAGCCCGAAAACCAAAACCAGAATCGAAGCTGAAAGGAGAACCCGAAGGTTTAGTAAAAGACCATCAAAGACCCTGGGAAAGGCCTCAACCGCAACCTCCCAGGAAAAGAACGATGCTTCAACTCGCGACCAACCGGGTGTCGCAATCAACCCAAACCAAACAATGAGAGCAAAAACTAATGTGCTAGCAAATGCTACCCAGACGCTTTTTCTCTGCTTACCTTTTCGAAAATCGCGCCTAGCCTGCTCTGCCTTAGAGACTTGGTTGTCTTCTAGCGCCATCTTCTACCTTGCTTAAGTTAATAGGTGAGGTGACTAGTCACCCCACCTATTTTGGCTTACAAATCCTTACTTAAGGACCGGAGCACCTGCGTAATCAGCAAGCCACTTGGCTTCGATTTCAGCAAGTTTTCCGCTTTCACGCAGGCGGTCAATAGCTGCTGAAACTGCCGCAGTTAGAGGTGAGCCCTTGTCTAGGACCAGTCCGAAGCTATCTCCAGACTCTGCGCCTTCGAGCTGACCAAGAATTTTTCCACCCTCTAGCTCAACAGCTGTTAGGTAGAAAGCAGTTGGCAGGTCAACGACAATTGCATCAACCTGACCGTTAGCGAGCGCCGCCTTGGCATCATCGTTCGAATTGAATGCCTGAGCACCAGCAGTTGGCTGGATGATGTCTTCGATTGCCGAGAGGCTGGTGGTTCCGGTTGCTGCACCAATCAGCAGTCCCTTCAGGCCAGCCAGATCGGTTACGTTCTCGGCCGCTGAACCAGCAACTGTGATTACGGTCTGTGTGGTCAGGTAGTAGGGAGATGAGAAATCAACATTTGCTTTTCTCTCCTCAGTGATTGAGTACTGCTGGAGGTTGAAGTCAAAGTTCTTAGCTCCCGGCTGGATTGCCTCATCGAAGGTGGTGCGAACCCAAATGACATCTTCTGGAGCAAAGCCGAGTTCTTCAGCGATTGCATATGCAACGGCAGCTTCGAAACCTTCACCGGACTCAGGTGCATCTCCGACTACCCATGGCTCATAGGCAGGAAGACCGGTTCCAATTGTTAGTTTTCCGGCAGTCAGGGTCTGCAGCTCTGATGGATCAGCAGCCTGGTTTTCAGCTGGGGCACAAGCCGCGAGAGACAGTGCAACAGCTGTTGCCGCAACACCCGCTAGGGCTGCGCGACCAAGTTTGTTTAGCGACATTAAATTCTCCTGGGAGGGGTTTGGTGGGACGGCAATATTCTGCCCTATCAGATACCGTCCAAGTATCGAATTGACCAAGTATTGCGAACTGTTACTTGCCGGGCGGGTATCCTTGTCCTATTCGCAGGCCTGCGAGCAATCCCCCGATAAATGGAGCTGCTTTGCAATTGCATGAATTTCAGCGGGTCGAGCCGACCGACCGGGCCAAAGCGCTGATGGCTGCCCTTGCTGAGCGGGTGGTAATTGCCGATGGCGCAATGGGGACAATGCTTCAAGCCCAGAAACCCTCGCTGGCTGACTTTGAAAACCATGAGGGTTGCAATGAGATTCTCAACGTAACCAGGCCAGACATTGTTCTCTCGGTTCACGATGCCTATTTTGAAACCGGAATTGACTGCGTTGAGACCAATACCTTTGGAGCTAACTGGTCAAATCTCTCGGACTACGGAATCGAAGATCGAATCGAGGAGCTCGCCAGAGCCGGGGCTGAACTGGCAAGAAAATCTGCCGATAGCTTCACAAAGCAAGATTCAAAACCAAGGTGGGTGCTGGGTTCCATGGGTCCCGGAACGAAACTGCCTTCCCTTGGTCACGTCTCCTATGGGTTTCTCAAAGAGACCTTTGCACTCCAGGCCAAGGGTCTGATTGACGGAGGCGCTGATGCCTTCATGATTGAAACCTCCCAGGATCTTTTGCAAACTAAGGCCGCTGTTAATGGCTGCAAGCAGGCAATAGTTGAAAAGGGCATTCGCCTGCCAATCTTTGTCGAAGTCACCGTCGAAACCACTGGCACGATGCTCATGGGAAGCGAGATTGGCGCTGCGCTAACTGCTCTCGAACCATTGGGCATCGACATGATCGGACTCAACTGCGCAACTGGTCCTGCAGAGATGAGCGAGCACCTTAGACAACTTAGCCAAAGAGCCAAGATTCCAGTAATGGTCATGCCAAATGCTGGTCTACCAATCCTTCAAGGTGATGGTGCCTATTACCCACTAACGCCAAGTGAGCTAGCAACTGCTCATGAGCAATTCATCAAGGAGTTCGGCATCGCACTGGTGGGTGGATGTTGCGGCACAACACCAGATCACCTGAGGGCGGTGGTGGAGAGAGTTGGCGGTAAGAAGATTTCATTGCGAAAGCAAAGTATTGAGCCTGGCGTTGCCTCCCTCTACCAGCATGTTCCCTTGAAGCAGCAAAACACCTACCTGGCAATTGGTGAGAGAACCAATGCCAACGGTTCAAAAGCTTTTCGCGATGCCATGTTGGATGAGCGATGGGATGACTGCGTTGAGATTGCCAAGAAACAGGTTAGAGATGGGGCTCACCTTCTAGATGTGTGCGTTGATTACGTCGGAAGAGACGGAACCAAGGACATCAAGGAAATAGTTTCTAGATTCGCATCCGCCTCCACCCTGCCACTGGTGATTGATTCAACCGAACCCCAGGTTATGCAAGCGGGACTGGAACTAATTGGCGGACGACCAGTTATCAACTCCGTGAACTTTGAGGACGGGGACGGACCGCAGTCGAGATTCCAGAAGACCATGCCGCTCGTGAAAGAACACGGGGCTGCCGTGGTGGCTCTAACAATTGATGAGCAGGGTCAAGCCAGAACTCGCGAAGACAAGGTTCGAATTGCCAGTCGACTAATCAATACCTTGACCAACAACTGGGGCATGCGAGTAGAAGACATAATCGTTGACTGTCTGACATTCCCAATTGCAACCGGACAGGAAGAAACCCGACGGGATGCGATTGAAACCATAGAGGCTATTCGAGAGGTCAATCGACTCTTCCCTGGGGTTCACACAACCCTGGGAGTATCAAACGTTTCGTTTGGTCTCAATCCAGTCTCCAGGGCAGTACTCAACTCTGTTTTTCTTCACGAGGCTTACGAGGCAGGCCTTGACACCGCAATTATCGACGCAGCCAAAATAATGCCGCTGTCTTCCATTGACGAGCAGCAGAACAAAGTCGCTCTTGATTTGATTTATGACAGAAGAGAGTACGACTCGGAGGGAAACCTCACCTATGACCCTTTGGCTGCAATGTTGGAGCTTTTCGATGGAGTGAATTCCGCGTCACTCAAGGACGCAAGAGCCGCTGAACTAGCTGCACTGTCAGTGACCGAGAGGCTGCAGAGGCGAATTATTGACGGAGAAGCCAAGGGTCTGGAGGCCGATCTGCGGCTTGCCATGGGAGATGGCCTTAGCGCACTGAGCATCATCAACGATCACCTACTCGAGGGAATGAAGGTAGTCGGGGAGAGATTCGGCAAAGGCGAGATGCAGCTGCCGTTCGTATTGCAATCAGCAGAAGTTATGAAAACCGCTGTCGCCTTACTGGAACCATTCATGGAAAAAACCAGTGAGAGCGGAAAAGGAACAATGGTCCTGGCCACTGTTCGTGGCGATGTCCATGACATAGGTAAGAACCTCGTCGACATTATTCTGACAAACAACGGTTACAAGGTTGTCAACATAGGAATCAAGCAACCAATCAATGACATCATCCAAGCTGCTGAAGAAAATAACGCCGACGTTATCGGCATGAGTGGATTGCTAGTCAAGTCCACGCTCGTGATGAAGGAAAACCTTCAGGAACTCGCAGCTCGCGGGCTTGCTAAGCGTTGGCCGATAATTCTTGGCGGCGCAGCTCTTACTCGAACATTTGTCGAGGATGATCTCGCTGGGGAGTTTGAGGGCGTAGTTAGATACGCCAAGGATGCCTTTGAGGGCCTGGCACTAATGGAACCTCTGGTGAAAGTAGCAAGAGGGGAGAATCCAGAAAGTGTTGGATTACCTCCACTGAAGAAGCGTATTCATGCCAAGACTCAACTGACTCTCACAGAGGAATCCGGAATGCCAGCCCGATCTGATGTGGCGCAGGACAATCGGATACCAAGCCCGCCATTCTGGGGCACGCGACTAGTTCGAGGAATAAAGCTGGCCGACTATTCAAGCTTCCTTGATGAACGCGCAACCTTCATGGGGCAATGGGGACTCAAGCCTTCCAGGGGAGACGGGCCAGGTTATGAAGAACTGGTCGAAACCGAAGGCCGACCCAGACTCAGGTATTGGCTCGACAAAATCTTGGCAGAGGGAATTCTCGATGCCTCGGTTGCCTACGGTTACTTCCCCGCCTACTCGGAGGGTAATGAGGTAGTAATCCTTCACCACGGGGATGATCCAGAAGGAATCCTGGGCAGACCTGGGCTTCTCGCCCCAGACGGAGCTTCAGGGAAATTGGGAGAGGAAAGACTTCGTTTTAGTTTCCCCAGACAACGAAGAGACAGGCATCTCTGCCTTGCGGATTTCATCAAGAGTAAAGAATCTGGAGTTATTGATGTCTTGCCAATTCAACTGGTAACGGTTGGTTCGAGGGTTGATCAGTTCACGCAGAAACTTTTTGAAAGTAACTCCTATCGTGAATATCTAGAACTTCACGGGCTGGCAATGCAGCTAACCGAAGCACTTGCCGAGTTCTGGCACTCAAGAGTTCGAGCTGAGCTGGGTTTCGGAAGTGAAGATCCGGAAGAACTCTCCGGTTTCTTTGACTTGAATTATCGTGGCGCTCGCTTCTCTCTTGGTTACCCTGCCTGCCCCGAGATGGAAGATCGGAAAAAGGTAGTTGAGCTTCTCAAGCCAGAAAGACTCGGTATTGAACTAAGTCAAGAATTGCAACTTCATCCCGAGCAGTCAACGGATGCCTTTGTTTTCCACCACCCTGAAGCAAAATACTTCTCGGTTTAGAGCTTTGCCCTTTCAAGGCTTCTCAACACGGCCTTGCCAAAAATCAAGATAAAGACAGCGACGCTGATTGCACGAACGCTGTCCCAGGTGAGCGTTGAAGATACAAAGCTGTAAGTCAGAAAGCTCAGCAAATTCTCCAGCGGAGTTGCCGTTGAAGAAAAAGATATCGAGCTGTCGAATCCAGTTGCAAATGGCCAGAACCAAGCATTCATTAGCAAACCAAAAAGATAACTAGCAAAGATCGAATAAATGGCGATTGCAGAAACACTCTTAGAAAATCGCATTCTCAACAAACCTGCTCCAGCTCCGACCCAAGCTGTGGCAAACATCTGAAAAGGAGTCCACGGTCCTATGCCACCAAAGAATAGCGATGAGACAACTATGGTCAAAGCACCAAGAACAAAACCGAAGCGTGAACCAAACGCCGCTCCGGCAAGTATGACAACAGCAAAGACCAGCTCAAACCCTCCAGTTCCTCCCGTCGCAATTCGGATTGCGGACCCCATTGCAGCCAACAATCCAAGCAGGGCGATTTGCTTGGGTCCGGCAAGTTCGCCCTCCAGAAGATAGAGGCTTGCGAATGCTAGGACTGCGATTGCTGGGATAACTAGGAGCTGTGTGGTGCTCTGATCGAGAGCGAAGCCAAGTGACCAAAAGGGCCAAAGAAACATGCCCAGGGCAATTAGTGACAGTGAGGGTAAGTAGAGGCGTCTAATCAAGACTGCACCCCTACCCTCAAACTGAGCTCCTGATTTTCAATCACGTAAACGCGATTGGCTAATGCGTTGGCAAAGTAGAGATCATGAGTCGCAAAGATCACAGTGCAACCTGTCTCCTGCACACACCTAAGAGTTTCGGCAAGTTGAGCACGGGCTCTGGAATCTAGTCCCTGGACTGGTTCATCCAGCAAAAGAAGATGTGGTTTGTGACTCAGTTGCATGGCTGTCGCCAAAGCTAATTGAGTACCGACGGATAGATCTAATGGGTGTAGATCGAGAATTTCCGAGGTGGAACCAATCAGACTCTCAAAAGTGTTTTGGGTGAATCCCGACGGAACCTTTGCCACTTTATCCGCTCTCAACAGCTCCTCGCGCAAACTAGCGGTCACAAAAAAATCTGAAACATCCTCGGGGACGAGTGCAACTTGATTCGGATTGATTCCCCTAAACGGAATACCGTGAACTGTCACTCCTGCATCTGCAGTTGCTAGATGCTTCAAAAATGTGGTTTTACCCGTTCCGTTATCCCCGGTAATTGCCACCAACTCACCTTGGTGAAGAGTCATGCTGACATTGCGAATTAGAGATTGATTGAAGCCAATCTCGGAAATTGAAACTTCAACTGAAGCTTCTCTGCCAACAACAGCCGCCTCACGGTGGGTTGACAAACAGTTTGCAAGTTTCATTCCAGGAACTAATCGACCTTGTTCCATTCGCCAGTAGCTTGCATTAAGGCCTGTGAAGCCTGAAATTCGATGTTCAGCAATGATTACAACTTTGCCCTGCTTAGCAAGCAGCTCGCATAGGCTCAGGATTTCAGCAAGGCGTTTATTGTCCAGAGCTGCTGCAGGCTCATCCAAAAGCAAAACCGATGGGTCTCGGGCAAGCTCGGTTTGAATTGCTGCATAGTAGGACTCACCATGGGACAAATTCCAAGTTTTTCTTCGGCTCTCCCCCATTTGGACTTCATCCTCCAGCGCACCTAGCTCTGGAAACTGCCTGACGAGAGAAACCAGTGATGACGAGACGGAGTAGTCGCCAAGATTGAACTCCCCGTACTTGACTGAGCCAGAAGCACTTCTACCGTGATGCTCATTTAGGTGGCCAGCAACGAATTGCAGCAATGTGGTCTTGCCGCTACCTGTATCGCCCGTGATTACATGAATTGATCCGCCGGGAAAAGTGACATCGATTGGTCCCAGCAGACCCACTTGGAAGTCCTTGATGACAAGATCTCTTGAGACAGCTGGCCTTGGCTCGCTTCGAGAAATAGCAAGCCCCACCTCACCTGCCGCAACAACGGTTCTCTCGAACAAGGGAATGAGAATTGCCCATCGAGATTCTTTTCTAAGTTCCGCTGAATAGGACATGCCTTTGGCAGCTCTCAAGAGTGCCGGAATGCTAGCAAAGGCGATAGCAATCGCAGTAAGAAGTTTTTTGAATACCTTTGCCGACTTAGTAAATCTATGAATCTTCTTTGGCGAAATAAAGCTGGCTAAAAATCCAAATAACAAAATGGTCGATGCGAATGGAATTGAGAGTTCCAGATTTCTTCGAATCCCGTCTAATGAGACATCTCCCAGAAAGGAAATGTGTCGAAACGGTCCCGCGAGTCGAAACTCTGGCATCTCGAATAGGACTTCTTTTCCATCAAGACCAGAGAAAACGAACGCATAGACAATCCTTAAGACAACGAAGCTGACCGCGAGAAACACAGTCAGAGCCAAACGTCTCGGAATAGAAATCACTGGTCTTCAGGCGTTGGTGCCAAACCACCTAGCGAGAATGCAAGTCCAACCGAGTCGCCCCTGTTGAGTTGAAGGCTGCTAATACCCTCTGATGCATACTGCCATTCGTTTTCCCCTGCCTTCTTAATCCAGAGAGCCCAGTAGGCAAAAGGCGGTGGCATGTCGGAGCAAGATTCAAGATGAGGTTCATTGCCTTCAACCTCAATTGGCTCGGTTGCAGAAGGAATTCCGTTGACGCGACAGACGACCTGATCACCATAGGTATCTGTTCCCTCGACTTCAACACTCGCAGCCAGAAGGGCGTCCTTGGCCACGATCTGATCGGAAGAAAGCGAAACACAGGAAGCTAAATTGCTTGCCTGCCCGGAGTAGTTGACCACGACAGCAACCCCATCGCAATCGCCTGCGAGCGGCGTAACTGATGTCGTCGAGCAACCTGCCAGCAGAATCAAGGTTGCAGAGATGGTGAGAATTCGGCGCATGGGACCCCTGTCCCAAGAAGTCTATTTGCGAAATAACTTCCACCTGAAATTAGTTAGAGAAGAGATGGAAATAAACGGTAAGACTTTCCTGGTCTGCGGAGCCTCAGGTGTCCTGGGAGCTGAAATTGTTCGACTGCTCAGGGAGAGGGGTGCTCGGATTCTTGCCACGGCTAGCTCGAATGAATCAGCTGCCAAAATCCCCTCGGGTGTCGAAGTTAGATTGCTTCTCGACTATTCAAAACCCGAAAGCATCCAGACGTTGACCGACTACTTGGCCGCATCCACCGAACTGGATGGAATTGTAAATGCAAGTGGTGTTGTAGCTTTTGGCGAGGCAGCCGATCTAACCCCAGAGACTATTTCCAAGCTGTTTTCCATTAATGCGACCGGACCCATTCAACTGCTGAGTGCGCTTTCAAAACTTCTGGCTCAAAAGCAAGAGAGTGTCGTTGTGAATCTGACTGGAGTTGTTGCTGAGACTCCTCTGCCTGGGATTGCGGCATATTCGGCATCTAAATTTGCCATCGAGGGCTTTCTGCAAGCTGCAGCGCGCGAGTGGCGAAGATCAGGAATTAGGGTCATTTCAGCAAGACCAGGACACACTGAAACAGGTTTAGCTGATAGAGCTATTGCTGGCGTAGCACCAAAGTTTCCCCAGGGGAAAACTGCAACGGAAGTTGCTCAGAGGATTGTTGATGCAATTTCTGGGGATGCGAAAGAGCTTCCTTCTACAGCGTTCTGATTGAGAAACTGTATTCCCTGCTCTCTCCACTTCGAAGAACGATTTCTTCTATTTTCGAATTGAATGCATTTGCAGAGGCGCTCATTGGCTCCACTGCCAGCAAGCTCTCTCCTAAATTCGGATCTGGTCGATAGAGCATGAAATATTCATAGCCAGAGTCAAGTCTCATCTCTAGCTGGTAGGTGGTAGTGATTAGCTTGACACTCTTTGCCCCGTAGAAGCAGTCATCCATCGGACCCCCGCTATAACTGAGTCCTGCAACAGTCTCTTCAGAGATTGGAATCATTTTTTGGTCAACTTGGATGTGCTTTGTAAATTCAGCCTCTAGAAGAAACTTCTCACCGACTAGAAAGTAGGGATGAAAGCCAATAGCGAATGGTGCGTCTTCGCCTTCGTTGGTCGCTACTGCAACAACTTCTAATTCACCGTCAAGAATTTGGTACTGAACCTCCAGGTTCAAATCAAATGGATAGCAGGCGTCCTTACCGAATTGGTAGCCAAGTTTTAGTGAGTCCTCTGATACCGAAAGAACTTGCAATTCTCGATCGTAAATCAGGCCATGATTTGAATTACCGTCGATATCAAGAATCGGAGCTTGATATTTTTGACCACGGAAAGTGTAGTTAGCCGCAGCCAGGCGATTTGGCCAGGGTGCTAGGAGTGAACCAAAGAACATAGATTCGGGAGATTCGATGTTGTCAGTCGAAATGACGGGTTTCCCACCGAGAATGAGTTTCTGAATTGCCCCACCGACAAGGGAAATTCCTGCAATACTGATACCGCTCTCGGCTTGCCGAGAGATACTCAGTTGCTCTTCAGGGTGCATTTTTGGCACCTAACAATGTTATTGAGTGAGTAGGTGAGTGAAAGAGTGAAAGCCAGGATTGATGGCAAACTCTCCGATGGCAGAGACATCTTTTATTTTGACGATGCCTCGTCCGGTCTCCCTTCCGCTCGAAAACCAGATACGCGCAATTTAGGCGAGCGCCCCCAAACCGCTCAGCTTAGATATGACCCACTTACTTCTGAGTGGATCACTGTTGCCTCACACAGGCAACAGCGTGCTTTTCTACCTCCTGCTCACGCCTGTCCGCTCTGCCCGACCTCATCTGAGAATCTCAGTGAGTTGCCTGATCTATTTGATGTTGCTGTCTTTGAAAATAAGGGCCCAGCCTTTGGGCCCGAGGCCGAGCAAATCGATCTGCCTAATGGCCAGAGATTTGGCTTTGCTACTAAAGCGTTTGGTCGCTGCGAAGTGGTTGTTTTCAGTCCCGAGCACAGCGGCAGCCTGGGAGCGATGAATCCCGAGAGAATTCAGACAGTAATCAGAGCCTGGATGGATAGAACTTCGGATTTGCAAGCCACAAAAGGTGTGGTTCAGGTTTTTCCATTTGAAAATCGAGGCGAAGAGATAGGTGTCACACTTCACCATCCACACGGACAGATATATGCATATCCATTCGTCACACCAAGAACACGCAAACTAATCCAAAGTGTTGATAGCTATAAGGGTGACTTCTTCAAGGACTTGGTTTCATTCGAACAAGCTGGTGAGCGCAAAATCCTTGAAACAGATAACTTTTTAGCTTTTGTTCCATTTGCAGCCCGTTGGCCTATCGAATTACACCTTCTGCCAAAGAGAAATATCAACGACCTGTCAAGCCTTGCAGATTCAGAAGTTGAAGAGCTTTCGATTGTCTATAAGAAACTTCTTCGGGCAGTTGATGGTCTTTATCCGACTCCAACGCCATATATTTCGGCTTGGCATCAGGCTCCTCTGATTGAGGACAGGCAGCGCATTCGACTAATGCTTCAGATTACTTCCCCTCGCCGTGCAGCCGACAAGCTTAAATATCTAGCCGGTTCAGAGAGTGCGATGGGTGCATTTGTGGGTGACATTGCGCCAGAAGAAACCGCGGGAAAACTGCGCGAGGTCATCGGTGATTGAAAAGGTAGTTTCTGGCTTCAGGTCTCGTTTTGGCTATGACCCTTTGGGGGTCTGGTCAGCACCAGGAAGGGCCAACCTGATCGGTGAACACACTGACTACAACAACGGCTTCGTTTTTCCATTCGGCATAGATCGAAGAACGTACGTGGCTCTTGCCCCGAGAGAGGATCAGACCTGCAGGGTTACCTCGGAAATCTCCAGCGATACGCATGAGTACGAACTTTCTAATCTCAAACCCGAGAAACTCGACTGGGCTCTCTATCCACTGGGTGTTGCTTGGGCAATGCAGGGTTCAGGTTCTTCAGGGTTTGACGCGTTTTTTGTCTCTACTGTGCCAGTGGGAGCTGGGCTATCTTCTTCGGCGGCGATCGAGTGTTCAATCGCTTATGCCCTGAATGACCTTTGGCAATCAGGACTAACGAGACAAGAGCTTGCCTTGATTGGTCAGAAGGCTGAAAACGTGGTCGTGGGTGCCCCAACGGGAATCATGGACCAGACCGCTTCAATGCTCGCCTCCGAAGACTGCGCGGTGCTGATTGACTGCAAATCACTGGAAACCGAACTAGTTCCGCTTGGCTTGGCGAAGCAGGGTTTGGCTGTTGCCGTGATGGACACACGGGTTTCTCATCGACACTCGGACGGTGGCTACCGTTCTCGCAGGGATGCTTGTGAGAAAGGGGCTGCAATCATGAATGTGGATTCACTCAGGGAATTACAAATTGCTGATTTAGCCCAGGCTAAAGAACGAATGGATGACGTGACCTATCGAAGATGCCGTCACGTAATCACAGAAAATGAGAGAGTACTCAAAGCTGTTCAAGCGTTGAAAGAAAATGACTTAGCCTTGGTTGGCGAACTACTTCTGCAGTCACACGCCTCCATGAGAGATGACTTTGAGATATCAATTCCTGAACTTGATCTAGCCGTCGAGACTGCGATGAAAGTCGGTGCAATTGGCTCAAGAATGACTGGTGGGGGCTTTGGTGGTGCCGCGATTGCCCTGATTGCAGAGTCCAAATTAGATGAGTTGACGAGGGCATGTGAAGAGGCATTTGCTGAAGCAGGCTTTGCAAAGCCCAATGTCTTCTCCGTTAGGCCAAGCGCAGGAGCGAACCGAGACATCTAAGGAGTTGCTACTACCTTGACTCCTGCGTCAATCATCTCGTCGATTGCAAGCTCAGTTGATTTTTGATTAACACCTGCCGTGAGCGAGCTGATTACCTTTACGCTCAGACCATTTTTAGCAGCATCCAGAGAAGAAGCCCTCACGCAGTAGTCAGTTGCGATACCAACGACATCCACTTCTGTGATTGCCTCTTCAGTCAAGACTTCAGCAAAACTTTGTCCAGTCTCATCAACACCATCAAAGATTGAATAGCCGTTGGCTTCCTGACCCTTCTTGATGTGAATATCAATTAGCTTTGCATCTAGATTTGGGTGGTATTCAGCCCCAGGTGTTCCAGCAATGCAGTGAAGTGGCCAGGTCTTGACAAAGTCTGGTTCGGAGCCATCCATTGGAAAGTGACCACCGTTCGGATGGTTTGGTGTGTGCCAGTCTCTAGATGCGATCACTTTGCTGTATTGATCTTTGGCACTTTTTAGATACTCGGTAACTCCTGCTGCCACTGCTGCACCGCCCTGACAGGCCAAAGCACCGCCTTCGCAGAAATCATTCTGGACATCGATAATTAGAAGAGCTTTCGACATTAGCGATTCACCAAAGTTAATCCACAATCGTAGAAGCCCATTACCAATTCATCCATGGCCTCTTGATTAGCAATTGTGACATCACCCAAGTTATAGACAGTAAAAATGAGCTTAGAGCCATCCTCTGGCAGAAGGTAACCTGCGAGCGTGTAACCACTTCTGATCCAGCCCGTCTTTGCAATAACTTTTCCAACCGCATCTTCGAACCTAGCGCTCAGGGAACCTGGCGTTCCTGACACTGGCATGCCGTCAAGTATTACCTTGAAGCTGTTGTAACCCTGATCAATCTTTTGAAGTAGTTGATTAATTGTTGCTGGAGAAACCTGGTTATATCTTGAAAGACCAGAACCATCTTCAACCTTCAAACCAGTGAGGTCGATTCCAGTTTCCCTAAGTGCAATCTGATATGCCTGTGTTAGAGATGCAAATGATCCATCCAATCCGACATCCAAAGAAACCAATCTGGCCATAGCCTCAGCCAAAGCATTGTCACTAACCACCAGCATGTAGTCAATCCAAAGTGACATCGGTGCAGATCGAACGCTGGCTATCTCGATTGCATCTGCAGGGGCTTGACCGACTGAGAGTGCAGCTGCGGAGGCGCGATTACCGAGCTCCTGCTTGAACCATTGACCAGCTCTACTAACCGGATCTGTCGATCTCTTGGAGTCCTTGGAGGCGGGATTGTCTCTATCGCCGTCAACTTGAAGTGCTGACACATATGACATGTAACCCTCGGTCAGACCTCGCTGATCCCATACCGATTGATACTCACCTGTTGGCAAACCAAAAAGTGTGCTGTCTAGAACAATCTGACTAAAAGTCTGAGTAGCGGACCAGCCTGAGATTTGCCTTGCTAGTTCAGAAAGTTTTGGAGAATTTAGGTAGACAGAATTAGCACCAAGCTTGGTTCTAGATAAGGTGACATCTCCCCCACCAACCAAATAAATCACCGAGGGATCATTTGCATCCGCATAAACGCGAGTTGTAACTCGATAGTCAGGACCCAATGTCTCGAGCGCTGCTGCAGCAGTCAGTAGTTTCATCACCGAAGCTGAGCGGGCCGGAGTGGTAGCTCCACGGTCAAAAAGAACTGTCCCAGTCGCTGCATCAATCACCTGAGCTTGAAGGTCAAGAATCAGCTCATTTTCTTCCATTTCAGTTACCGTGCACTGCACCACCTCAGGTGAAACTGACGCGCTTTCAGTCGCTTCCTCTTCAATGCCTGCGGATTCTGAAACTGGAACTTCTGAAATCTCTGGAGCTGCCTGGCTAGATCCACCAAGAGGTCCAGCAAAGAGAGCAAGCAGAACCACAAGGCCAGCAACCAGACCCCCGGCCACACCAAACAGAATGGGCTTAAGTTCTGCGTAAGATTTCACCCATGAAGCATAAACTCTGGATTCCCGCTCTAGCTCTCAGTCTTGTAATTTCGCTACCAGCCAAAGCTCACGATGAGCTGGTGAGCCAATATCCCGCCGACGGCCAGGTAGTTTCAGCTGGTGTGACAGAAATTCGGCTTGAGTTTTCTGGAGAACCAATCTCCCTTGAGGATGGATCCGGCAATGAGATTGTCATCACCAAGCCAGACGGTCAGGTTCTTTACTCGGGCTGCCTACCAACCGAGGGGAACTTTGGGATTTTGAGCGCTGACTTGGATCAGGCTGGAAGACACACTGTGGCTTGGAGGGCAGTCTCCTCCGATGGTCATCCAATCAGTGGAACTTTTGGTTTTGAGGTTGAAAACTTAACCAATTACGAAGCTAATCCGAACTTCATCTACCCAGATTGTGCCAGCGAACCGAATCTAATAATGCAACCAGCTAGTGATTTTTACTGGTTACTTTGGCTATCGCTTGGTTTTGCCGCTGCCGCTGTCTTTTTCTTCTTGCGACCTAAAAAGCTTCCAGACAAAAGCTAGAGCGGTCAACACGATTCCTCCGATTACAGTCTCAATTCCGATTTGGAATCTTCCTCCGGCTGGTGCAGCAAAAATGGAGTAAAGCACATCCAGGGCTGTTGAATTCATCAAACCAGCCACCAGGGATATCAGGGCCACCCTCGCCAGCCACCACTTGGTGCCCACCAGCTTGCTAGACGACCAAATAATCAAGACAGTGAGTGCAACTCCGATTGCGGTTCCACCCACACTTAGCTCAAAGGAAGGGTGATAAACCCAACTTATTGTTCCTACAACGGCGGCAACCAAAATCCAGTACAGAAACTTCATTTACTAAGCCAGCTTGCAAAACTCATTTAGTGGTTCAACTCTTCCAGCAACCACCATCTGGCTACCGATATTGAGAACGGTGTCTGGGAATGCAGGTGTGTATTTTCCATCCCCACTGGTGACTGCAACTACCGTCACACCATAGGTGGAGCGAATTTTTAGATCGGCAAGTGTCTGGCCATCAAAACTCGATGGAACTTCGGTCTTAACCATCACAAAGTCATTGTCAATTGCCACATAATCCAAAGTCTCCCCCGAGACCATGTGAGCTACGCGCTTACCCATTTCAAACTCAGGGAAAATCACATGGTGGCAGCCAAGCTGCTTCAGAATTATTCCGTGGGAATTAGAGTTTGCTTTGGCCCAAACGTTTGGAACTCCAAGCTGAAGTAGAAGAGATGTCGTCAAGATGCTGGACTCAAGGTCTGCTCCGATTGCCACGACAGCAGAATCAAATTCGGTGACGCCCAACTCTCTAAGTGTCGCCTCGTCCGTTGTGTCAGCCTTAACCGTATGAGTCAATTCCTGAGACATCTGCTGAACGATTCGCTCGTCAGTATCCACGCCCAAAACCTCGTGACCTGTGCGCATCAGCTCAAGGGCCAGTGCAGAACCAAACCTACCCAGTCCAATCACCATCACATTGCTGTGGAGGATTCGCTTTTTTGCCTTTTCTTTAGCCAATTAGGGGCCTTTCCTTCGGTAATTCATAGTGCCTTTTGGCAACTCGAAGAGCAAGTGCAGAGGCCACAACCACTGGACCTAGTCTTCCAATAAACATCAAAACTGATAGCCAAATCTTCGCGAAGTCTGGAAGATCTGGCGTAATGCCTGTAGATAAACCCACGGTTGCAGCTGCAGAAATCACTTCGAAGAGCAGATTGTCTAGGTTGAATCGGGTTGTGGCTGCAAGGAAAAGAGTGCTAACAATAATTACTGTCGCGTAAAGAGCAACCAGCGTGAGCGCCTGTCTCTGAATTGATCTCGGAAGCCTTCTGTTGCCAACATTGACAGCAGTTTCCCCCCGAATCTCTGTATAGATTATGAAAACTAAAATCGCGACTGTCGTTACCTTGATTCCTCCAGCAGTGGAAGCAGATCCTCCGCCTATAAACATCATCAAGTTAATGCCCAACCAAGTGGCTGGGTCCATTTGAGAAACATCGACGGAGTTGAATCCACCAGACCGCGGATTTATGGCCATAAAAACCGAATTCCAAATTTTTTCGGCAACGTTAAATTTACCGAGAGTCGCTGGATTGTTCCACTCAAGTAGTCCGATAAAAAGAGCTCCAAGACTGAGGAGGACAGCTGATGTGCCGAGAGTTAGTCGAGTGTGAAGGGAAAACCTCTTGGGCTTACCACTGGGTTGAGGATTCAATCTCCAAATGCGCTCGTGCAATTCAATTAGAACAGGGAACCCTAATCCACCAACCACCACGGCCAAGCCAATGGGAGCAATTATGAAAAGATCCGTTGCGAAGCTAGCCATGCTTCCCTGAAAGAGCGAGAAGCCACCGTTATTGAAAGCGGAGACTGCATGAAAGACTCCATGCCAAATTGAATCGGGAAGACTCTCACCATAGAAGAAATGAAGGCGGCCAATCAGGAACATGGCCAGGGCCAGCTCGAAGCCAAAATAGACAAGCAAGATTGCTCGTAGTAACGCAGGCATGCTGTCTATCCCGACTATCTTGGCCTCGGTCATTGTGTTGAGTCGATCCCTTAAGGAAATTCGACCGGCAATGAGAAGTCCAATTAGGGTCGCAAATGCAACTATCCCGAGACCACCCATTTGGATCAGGAAGAGTATTACCAGCTGCCCGAAACCTGACCAGTGAGTCCCGGTCTCAACTACAGTCAGACCAGTGATGCAGACAGCAGAGACAGCCGTGAAAAGTGCCGTTACAAAGTCAGTTGAATTGCCAGGAGCTGTTGAAACAGGTAGCAAGAGCAAGATGGTGCCAACGATTACCGCTGCTCCGAATGCCATTACAACTATTTGGGCAGGGTGCAGGGTGCGCTTGCGGCCTTCCTGAGTCACCGTTTCAGCCTATGCCTCCGAGGCCCGAACTTCGGGCAACCTCCCCACGATACACCTCCATTACGCTACTAACAATGGATAGGGTGTTCATTTTTGATGGCGACTGCGCTTTTTGCAGCTCAGCCGCGAGGGTAATGCGAAAGATGACTGCGGAATCAACACCGATTCGCCCCTACCAGAAACTTGATCTTCCAGCTCTAGGGCTCTCGCCAGAGCTAACTTCAAAAGCTGTCTACTATGTGCGAGATGGCAAGTATCTAGTTGCTGCAGATGCTATAGCGCAGCTGCTAATTGACTCCAAGCGCATCTGGCTAATTGTTGGAGTAATACTCAAACTTCCTCTGATTAAGTCGCTTGCCAGTGTCGTTTACTACTGGATTGCCAAGAATCGCCATCGACTCCCTGGTGGCAAACCAGAGTGCAAGATGGATTAAGAAATAGCTTTCTTTACAAGCTTTGTAATCTTCTTAGCAACTTCATCATCAAACTTGACTAAGGCGAAAGAAGTTGCCCACATGCTTCCTTCGTCCAGATTTGCAGCTTCCTGAAATCCGAAAGTCGAGTAACGGACCTTAAACTTGCTCGCCGATTGAAAGAAGCAGATTACCTTGTCGCCGAGATAGTAAGCGGGCATCCCATACCAGGTTCGTGTGGAAAGCTCGGGTGATATTCCGAGGACAAGTTTGTGAATTTCTTTAGCCATCTTCTGATCCGACTTATTCATCTCGGCAATTTTGAGTTGGACCTGTTCCTCGCCCGAAAGCTTCTTGAACTCTCTAGCCTCTCGAGCACGCTCGCGCATCGCCTCACGCTCTTGCTCCGTGAAAGCTGACTTGCTGTTTCTAGATTTCTCTGCCACGGTTTCCTCTCATTAAGCAAAGTCTATTGCTGAGCACTACGCTCGAGCAACGTCTAGAGGATAGAGAGCCACCTGACGGAATCGAACCGTCGACCTGCTCTTTACGAGGGAGCTGCTCTACCGACTGAGCTAAGGTGGCGATGCAATCAGTGAGTCTACTTGATTGCGCCAAGCCTCTTTAGCCTCGCGATGGCGGCATCTTCAATTGGTGAGTCTGGACCTATAGCAAACCTCATGAAAGCCAATAGGTTTGTCACTAGAGGTCGCATAAGCCAAAGTGGCATTGGTCGGATTCCAATTTTCTGCCTGATTCCAACAGGTAATGAAGCCAGGGCTGCTTGAAATAGCAGGGCATAAACCGGTTTTGCGGTCTTCGGTAATGGCGCTCTCCTAATCCAGTCAATCACCGATTTGCTCTTGTCATCGCAGCGGAGTGTGCTTGAGAAGGAATCTAGTGTTTCCATAAGCTCCGCCTCACTAGCTGGAACTCTATCTAGACCGAGTTGCTCGACCGACTTTCCCCAAAGTTTCACGTATGCATCAGCACCACCTGGTATCGGAGCTCTCGAGTAAAGCTGGTGAGATCGAAGAAATGAATCCATGAATGCAATGTGCACCCAGAGCAGCAAATCCTCATCACTTGCCTTATAGCTAACTTCGGCTTGATTTGAATCAAGATATTTTCCGCGAACCCGCGCATGCATGCGATTTACTCGCGAAGCTTCTTCTTCAACTGCAGTCTTCGAGCCGAAAGTTGTAACCGTCAGCCATCTAATAGTTCCAGAGAGTCGGCCCAATGGGTCTTCCTCATATCTTGAATGCTGAGCAACGCCTGCAAGGGCACCGGGATGCATGGCTTGAAGCAGGAGTGCCCTGATTCCCCCGACCAGTGTTGAAAAGTCACGATGAACGACCCATGGGGCATCAGTTGGAAGGAATAGGCCAGCGTCTTCACCCCCCGCAACCGCATCTAACCAAGGGGGCATCCCGTCCTGAGCTCCTGAAAGAAGCTTGCGAAACTTGCGGGATAAGTATTCCTGCACAGCGTTGTTTGCCACTTACGCCTAACCTTGTATTGGATCAAATAGGAGCAACCATGACTGAAGCAGAACTAATCCATGAGTTTCAAAGAAATCGCTTGCACATAATTCTTGCCCAGCTAGCTCCAACAGGATTGCTGGCGTTTGCGGCCTTGGCCACTCCAACCATTGCAGCCAGTGACATATTTGTGGTTCATGCCTTCGCTCTAATTCTTCTAGCCTCAGGGATTCTGGGAGCACTAGCTGAATACTCAGCGGCTTCACAAGCTCAAGCGGTTATTGATGATCTAAAGACGCTGCCAGGGTCCTCGGCACTTAGAACCAAGGTAATTAGTTTTCGTCCATGGCTAGAGATTGTGAAATATGTGACACCAGCAATCTTTATTGCGATATTCCTAGCGATTCTGGCTGGCCTCTACCTCTGAATACAGTTCAGCTCAGCCTGACCTAGGTCTATTCCCTCGAAGTAACCGTCAACTAGTGAGCTGATGCACCTATCCGATCCATAGGCCGTGTGACCTTCTCCCCTGAGAGTTAATAGCTTTCCGTTTAGCAGTTTGGCCAGGGATTGAGCTTGCTCGTATGGAGTAGCTGGATCACCAGTCGTCCCGACAATCACGGGTTGATTGGCAAGCTCAACATCGAAGTTGAGCTCTTGAATGCCAATTCCCTCGGGCCAGCCGGTGCAACCAATATCTGGATAGGCGAAGTACTTTCCAAATACAGTGCTGGCTTGACGAATCTCCTCAAGTCGCTCCAGCGATTTTGGTTTCACAGCGCTATCAGCACAGCTAATTGCAATATTCGCCTCATTGATGTTGCTGGTATACGTGCCTTCAGTGCCTCGATCGTTGTAGAAGTCAGCAAGAATCAGAAACAGCGAGCCGTCTCCCATGAAGGCATCCTGGAAAGCTTGGGTCAGATAGGTCCAGGATTCCTGTGAATAGAGGGTGAC
This sequence comes from uncultured Aquiluna sp., assembly GCA_964480885.1. Lineage (GTDB taxonomy): Bacteria > Actinomycetota > Actinomycetes > Actinomycetales > Microbacteriaceae > Aquiluna. The sequence continues at coordinate 94,925 of CAYZRV010000003.1, forward strand.
AATCATTCCCGCCAAGGTGGCCGAGATTCCGAGTTCTCTTTCCTCACTCGTCTGAAGAGTTCTGACCTCTCGAGCCTGAAGGAAGCCAGAGATCTTGGTCATGGCTTTCTCCACATCACCTTCAAATGGGCATCCGCTTGTTTCTAGGCAATCAGCAAGATAAGCCCTGAGTGCCTTATCAAAGCCTTGGACTTGACCGAGCAACGATGTTGAGGAGTCAAGGGTTGGATCAACTGCTCCGTCAAGTACGAACTTTCCAACCCTCTGCGGGAAAAGAGCTGCGTAAGTTGCTCCCAATTCTGTTCCATAGCTGAAACCTAGGAAATTTAGATATTCCTGATTAAGGAGCTTTCGGATTAGATCCATATCCCTTGCAGTCTGCTGAGTGTTGAAATAAGCAACTGAAGGTCCAGTCTTTTGACAACTCTCAGCAAACTGCAGAACCTGATTTTTGGAAAACTCAATGTCTTCATCGCTGCCAATTTCATACTGAGGTTGCCCGTAGAGGAGTTCGTCCTTCAGCTCTTGATTGTCACAGATTACAGCGGTTGATTCGCCGACTCCCCTGGGGTCAAAAGCAATGATTTGGAAATTTTCTCGAAACCAGGGTGTTCCCGTTGTCTCATAACCTTCGCGTAACCACTTGACCGCCGATGATCCAGGCCCACCAGGATTTGCAAGAATCGGAGTGAGGCTTTCTGTTCCGCTCTTTCTAATCAATTTGAGTCTGACAAACTCGTCCGTCTCACCCATCCAATCAAGTGGGGCAAAAATATCTGCGCACTCAAAGCCACCCGAGCAATCTGCCCAGGATATCGATTGCTCATCAACCTCAACACTCGGACGGTCGGCAATCACAGGTTCCTCGCTGGTCGTGCAACCCGAGAGCATGATGACCAGCGTCAGAAGAAGAGCATTAAGCCGCAACATGATTCCTAACAATCAGCTTTCCGCAGAGTGCCTCAAGGACGAGTAGGTCTCTGACGTTAGATTCCAGCCTCTTTCTCGCCAAAGAAAGGGCCTCGAGAACTGCTATTGAATCTTGAGCTTCAGTTGCAGTAGCTCGGGAGGTTATCTCCTCCGCGAGCTCACTATTAATCAATGGCGAGTTCGTCTGAAGTTGAATACTCAATACATCTCTATATAGAGACTCGGTGTCGGTGAGAATTCGATCTATGCCGTCCCTGAGTGCTCTGGTGTTCCGGCGCTTTTGGTTCTCTTCCAGCTGCTTGAACTCACTTCGGAGATTGGGAGGAATTTTCTCATCTTCAAGACCGTAGGCGGTTAAGAGTCTGGCTCTTTCCTGCTGATTCTTTTCTTCAGATGACGATTCAGCATCTTTCTTTGCAAGGTTGAGCAGGTTCTCTGCCGTTGCCATTGCTCCGCTGAGATTTTTGATCCCGAGTAGCTCACGTAAAGTCTGCATGCGTCTAGCTCTTGCCTCGCTACTCAGGGCCAGACGTCTTGCCATACCAACGTGTTGCTGTGCTTGCCTTGCGCAATCAACTGCAAGCTCTTGAGGAACGCGTTCTCTCTGTACTAGTAGTTGTGCCACTTCTTCAACTGAGGGAAGTCTCAAAACTAAGTTTCTTGTTCGCGATCGAATTGTTGGGAGCATGTCGGCTGCCGAAGGGGCGCAGAGTATCCAAACGGTGTTTTCCTGGGGCTCTTCGAGTGCTTTCAATAAAACATTGGAGGTTCTCTCGGTCATTCGATCGGCATCTTCAATAACAACAATCCGGTACTTACCAACCGTTGAACCAAGGGATGCAAACTGGACGAGCTGCCGCACCTCATCAATAGAAATAATCACCTTGTCAGTTGCCAGCATCCTGACATCAGGATGGGCATCGGCAAGAATTAGCTTGCAGCTGGCACATTCCCCACAGCCATTCAGTTCACACTGCAGAGCTGCCGAGAAGGATCTAGCGAGCGTTGATCTTCCAGAACCTGCGGGTCCGGTGAAGAGCCAGGAGTGTTGAAAACCAGATTCCTTGTCCTCAACAATGCGCCTGAGCTGATCGATGGCTTCAGGCTGCCCGAGCAGTTCCTGCCAGATTTTCACTTGCCTAGCAGAGTATTAACCCTGCCCAACACCTGCCGATGGATATCTTCGACTGAATTAGTTGCATCAATTACTAGAAATCTAGGTTCAGTGGCCATGTTCAAGTATTGCTCACGAGCACGCTCAAAAAACTCCAGCTGCTCACTTTCCAGCCTGTCTGGCTCGGTCCCCTTATTTCCCCGTCGAGCAATCGCTAAATCAGCTGGAAGGTCCAGAAGAACTGTCAAAGTTGGAATGAGATTGTCAACCGCCCAGAGGGAGATGTCCCTGACGTCATTGACATTGAGTTCCCTGGCAGCTCCCTGGTAGGCAACTGAGGAGTCAAAGTAGCGATCGGAGAGCACAACTGCACCCGCTGCGAGAGCTGGACGAATTTTGGTGGCAACGTGGTGAGCGCGATCGGCTGCATATAGAAGTGCCTCTGAGCGAGCTGAGACATCTCCTTTTCGGTGCAATAGGAGATGTCTGATTTCCTGTCCCAGTTCGGTTCCGCCAGGCTCAAGTGTTCGAAGAACCTGGTGACCCTGGTCAACCAAATATTTCTCTAGCAGGTCCAGCTGGGTTGACTTACCGACCCCGTCAATTCCCTCAAAAGTAATGAACATCAGCGCTTTTTCTTCTTTGCAGTCTTTGGAGCTACCCCTGGCTCAACACCAAGCTTTTCACGCCTGATGGCTAGAAGCTCAAAGGCACGATCTGAAGAAAGCTCTTCGATGGTTTCTTCCTTGGGGATGGTGGCATTAATGACGCCGTCGGTGACATATGGACCAAACTGACCGGTCTTTGCGACCACCTTCAGATTCGATGCCGGATCCTCCCCAAATTCCTTTAGTGGCGTGGCAGCGGTTCTCCTGCCTCGATACTTCGGTTGCTTATAGATCTCGATTGCTTGCTCAAGAGTTATTTCAAGAATTTGCTCTTCGGTGTCGAGCGATCGAGAATCAGTTCCGCGCTTGAGATAAGGACCAAACTTTCCATTCTGCGCAGTAATCATTGTCTGCGTCTCTGGATCGATTCCAACTTCTCTCGGCAAAGAAAGTAGCTTGACGGCTTCTTCATACGTGACTGTCGCTGGTGACATTGACTTGAAAAGACTTGCGGTTTTTGGTTTTGGATTATCCTCATCCACCAATGTCACATAAGGTCCATAGCGACCATCTTTTACAATGATGTCTTTTCCGGTTATTGGATCAGGACCCAGCACTCTGTTTTCAACCTCAGGAGCATTGGCAAGCTCGACTGCCTTTTCGGTTGTCAGTTGGTCGGGAGTAAGGCCAATCGGGATGTTAACAATTCTTCTTTCCTCGCCAGAACCAATCTCAAGGTAAGGCCCATACTTTCCGGTTCTGAGAGTAATACCCTCTCCAAGATCAAAACTGTTAATACTTCTCGGATCTGAATCAGCCAAGGACTCTACGGTTGCTTTCAACCCATCGGAACCAAAATAGAAGTCCTTTAACCACCCTGAGCGGTTAAGTTCACCCATGGCAATTCGGTCAAGATCCTCTTCCATCTTGGCTGTGAACTCGTAATCAACCAGGTGATCGAAGTTCTCCTCAAGGAATCTGGTGACAGTGAAAGCAATCCACTCTGGGACCAGGGCACTGCCCTGCTTGATCACGTAGCCCTTTCCAAGAATGGTGGAGATGATGGAGGCGTAGGTTGATGGTCTTCCAATCCCCTTCTCCTCCAGGGCCTTCACCAGAGATGCCTCGGTGTAGCGGGCGGGAGGTTGGGTTTGGTGGCTCTTAGCAACAGCCTGGGAAACCTCCAGGGAATCGCCCTCTTTGAGGCTTGGCAGCTTGCCATCTTCCTCGTCCTCATCCTCTTTGGTTTCGTCATAAACTGCCAGAAAGCCCTTGTAGTTGACCACGGTTCCGCTGGCTGTGAATTCAAGTAGACCAGAATCAACCTTCGCCTCAAACTTGGCCGTGGTTGTCGAGAGCTTGGCATCTGCCATTTGCGAGGCGAGGGTTCTTCGCCAAATCAGATCATAAAGAGCGTGAGACTTGCCAAGAAGAACTGATGCTAGTTCGGTTGGTGTTTGAAAAGTATCGCCGGCTGGACGAATTGCTTCGTGGGCTTCCTGCGCATTTTTTGATTTCGCCGCATAGATTCTTGGTGAATCTGAGAGCAATTCCTTGCCGAACATCTCGCCCGCTTGCTTTCTTGCAGCTTCTATCGCTTGCGCAGAAAGAGTTGGAGAGTCGGTGCGCATATATGTGATGTATCCACCTTGATAAAGCTGCTGCGCGATATCCATTGTCATCTTTGCACTCAGGCCAAGCTTTCGTGAAGCTTCCTGTTGCAAAGTTGAGGTGGTGAAAGGTGCATATGGCTTGCGGGTGTTTGGTTTTGATTCAACTGAAACAACTTTGAGCGTCTTACCATTAACCTCGCTGGCAATTTTTTCGGCAGCTTCGGTGTCAAGGACTATGACATCCTGAACCTTCTCGCCCTTGTCATTAAAACTCTTTGAAACTGCCAAGCGCTTTGCGTCGATAGAAAGGAGTTTTGCTTCAAAGCTAATTCCTTCAAAATCACAGGTTGCAACAACTGATGAGTAGTTGGCGGCAACAAAGGCCATGCGCTCGCGTTCGCGCTCAACAATCATTCGCATCGCCGGGGATTGAACTCTTCCTGCGGATAGGCCGCGATTAATTTTTCTCCAAAGCACTGGAGAAATTTCATAACCAACCAGTCGATCAACCACTCGCCTGGTCTCCTGAGCTTCAATCAGGTTCTCATCCAGGTCCCTGGTGTTCTCCTTGGCTTCGGCAATGGCGCTGGCCGTGATTTCGTTGAAGACCATTCGCTTGACCGGGACCTTGGGCTTGAGTACCTGGAGAAGGTGCCAGGCAATTGCCTCACCTTCGCGGTCCTCATCTGTTGCTAGGAAGAGCTCCTCGCAGTCCTTAAGGGCCTGCTTCAATTCGGTGACGGTCTTGTTCTTTCCGGCCGATATGGCATAAAAAGGTGTGAAGTCATTTTCAACGTCGATCGAGAACTTGGCCAGGGAGGGGTGGGCCTTCTTCTGCTCGGCTGGGATTTCTTTAGGTTCGGCTAGATCCCGGATGTGACCGACGGAGGCCAGGACTGAAAAGTCTGGGCCGAGATATTTGGAGATGGTCTTCGCCTTGGCGGGCGACTCGACAATCACCAGTTTCTTTGCCAACTACATACTCCCTATTCACTCGGGGCCGCCTCTGCACTGGCAAAAAGGCCTAACCCCAAGAAGTTCTTGCCAACCTCAACGCTGGCAACCTCACCGACAATACGACAGAACTGTAGGTTTGCGCCATTAACCAGGGCAATTTCTGTGGCATTTGGGCAGGGAAACCCAGCAATTATGCCGATTCTGGAATCTGAGGCCGCCAGCGCCGAAAGATCTGCAATCAGTTGAAGCCGAGTCTGCTGCCTGTTGATTTCAATGGCCAAACCCACCGCCGAGGCGAGAAAGACGACTAGGCCCAGGACAATCATCGAAACAACTGGAGCAGAGCCTTTCTCTAGCCAACCGCTATCACGCAATACTCGCTCTCCATTCGAAATCCCTCAGTGTTCACCAGAATGCAATCCAGGCGACCTTTTTTGAAAAACTCATACTCAAAACCTTTCGGGGCGACAACATCGTGGCCATATGAGTGAGCTCTGGCAAGATTCATCGCAACGCTCTCCAGCCTGATGACACTTAGGGCTAGCGGAAAGAGTCCAAGCAGAGTGACCACCGCCAAGATCAAAGCTGGTGTGACCAGCATGAACTCAGCGGTGACCGCTCCTCTATCACTACTGGATGCCAAGTGCTCTCGCCACCAAACCAAACAGCAGCTGCCTTACTTCCTCGCTGCGCATTATCAGCAGCATCAGTCCGGCGAAAGCCACTCCAGCCAAAGTCGCAATTGCGTACTCAGCTGTGATGACTCCTCTATCGCTAATCAGTGTGTTCATGTTGTTTCCTTTCTTATTTACTTAGCCCAACCAGAGTGGGTGGGATGACAAAAAGCATGAATGCGGGCAAGGTTGTAAGGCTCAGTGGAATCAGAAGCTTCACCGATAGTTTTCGAACCTCACTTATTTTTTCTGACAGTTGCTGGTTGAGAGCCAATGAGATTTGTGATTCGACCAGGTTCAAAAGTCGTGCACCTGTTTTGCGAGAAAGACTTATGAGTCTGTTAACTTCAGTGGTTTCTAGAAGTGAAGGGAAGCTCTTTGCAATTTGGGAAACATTTTGCCCGGCAGAGAGTGAAAGTTGGAATTCCTGAAGGTCTTTGACATCGAACTCGCCCGAGAAATTTCTTAGCATTCGTCCTGAAATACGATTGCCGACCCACAAAAGCAAGGTGCCAAATAGGACGCAGGCCAACACCAGCGGATTGAGAAGGGTCTCGGGTCTAATGATTCCGATCAAGATTGTTAGGCCAAGGGTCAAAAATGGCAGCCAGATTAGGAGTCTCCTGGTTGCCTGGGGCACGGCCAAGGCCTGCGCCAGCTCCCCTCTCGCTCGGAGCTGATTCTGAGCCTGGGTGTCCAGGGAGGTAAGCAGTGGAACCAGCGGGGCTCCGAGTTCAATCCCTAAGCGAACTTCCCTAGGAATCTCGATTTCCTCAAGTTCAGCAAGAGCGCTTTTGAGGCTTACACCTGCTGAGAGCATTGCTGCGAGTTTTCCCATCTCCACTAGATCGTCACCATCCTTAGCTCTTCTTCATGAAGCTCTGGTCTAACAATGTGGGTTAGCCTGCGCGAGGATGATGTCCTCTCCAGCTGCAGAAAGATATCCACTGACTGCGTAACCATCTGCATTGTCAGTTCAGCTGAAATTCCACTGAGTAATCCCAAAACAATCAGTCTCTGGGATATGTGATTTACGGAAGTCGCATGGAGTGTGGTGAGAGATCCTCGATGTCCATTTGACGCAGCTTCAATAAAGGCTAAGAACTCATCTCTTCTCACCTCTCCCACAACTATTCGGTCTGGTCGCATTCTCAAAGACTGGACAACCAGGTCGCTTAGTGAAATTTCACCAATTCCCTCTTGGTTATTTGGTCGAGCAGTAAGAGATAGAGCAGGAAAAGGAAGAAAGAGTTCTGGTATCTGCTCAATCGTAATTACTCGCTGATTCACTTCAGCAAGTAGTGCTCTAAGTAATGTGGTCTTTCCACTACTAGTTGGGCCACAAATGACAATTGTTTTTTCTTCTTCAATAGCTGTCCTTAAGTTCTTCAGCTGACTTTCATCAAACATTCCTGCTTGCAATAGATCTTGAAGAGACGGACTTTCAAGTTGATGAATTCGAATGCTCAGACTTGATTGACTTGCGACACCAAATGGCATCAACATGTGAAGGCGAAGGTTTTCAATGCTTACATCTGCCACGGGCATGGCAATATCAAGGCGAGCGCCGAACTCAAAAGCTAGCTCCATAAGTGCTTTTGAAAGATCGCTGTCGCTTCGAAACGGAGAGCGAATTGACTCAAGACCCGAACCTCGATCTATTTGGCAATAGGTGCCACACAGCAGCACATCTTTGACATTTGGAATCGATGTCAGATCTTTGAGCCACTTTGGAAGAAACATGCACAGAGCTTGCTAAAAGCCTCTTTGACTGAAAACGCTTGCAAGAAAAACTGTGGAAAAAGAAGGGGCGGCAGCTTTGGGGGAAAGCTGCCGCCGTCTGACGGGGTCAAATGGGGGGATGTCCCCCGACAGAAAGCTGACCGAGGTCAGCTGCATAAGAATAAGTGGAGAGCCCTGAAAATAGGCTGAAGACGATGGGTATCGTCACAAAGTTGCTGGAAAACAGGCCTTTGGCAGTCTGGCAGGATGGAGGCACGGAAGGACAAAGATGTCAGAACAAGCCGAAATTGAGAATTTGCTCACTGAAACCCGCCGGTTTCCGCCTTCAACCGAGTTTGCCAAAAGTGCTATTGCCCAACCGTCGATTTATGAGCAAGCCTCTGACTTCGAGACTTTCTGGGCCAAGCAGGCCAGAAATCTCCACTGGCACAAGCCCTTCACCAAGACCTTGGATTTTTCTGATGCGCCATTTGCCCGCTGGTTTGAAGATGGCGAACTCAACGTCAGCTATAACTGCCTTGATCGCCATGTCGAAGCTGGCTGGGGGAAAAGAATTGCCCTCTTCTTTGAGGGAGAGCCAGGAGATCAAAAGACATTCACCTACCTTGACTTGCTGACCGAGGTTAAAAAAGCAGCCAACCTCCTGACCAAACTTGGCATCAAAGCGGGTGACCGGGTGGCCATATATATGCCGCTTATTCCCGAGGCCATTATTGCGATGCAGGCTGTGGTGAGGATTGGTGCGGTTCACTCAGTGGTCTTTGGAGGATTCTCCGCAGATTCTTTAGCCGCTCGAATTCAAGATGCTGGGGCCAAATTGGTGATCACAGCTGACGGTGGATTCCGCAAGGGAAAGGCATCGGCACTTAAACCAGCAGTTGATGAGGCGCTAAGGGATGAGAAGTGTCCGACGGTTGAAAAAGTATTGGTTGTTAAGAGATGCGACAATGAGGTCAGCTGGGATGAGAACAGGGACCTCTGGTGGCACGAAGAGATTGCCCTGGTTGATAAGGAACATGTTGCTCAAGGATTTAATGCCGAGCATCCTCTATTCATTCTTTACACTTCTGGCACGACAGGTAAACCTAAGGGAATTCTCCACACCACCGGTGGCTATTTAACCCAAGCTTCCTTTACCCACAAACATGTCTTTGATATTCATGAGGCGCAAGATGTTTACTGGTGCACAGCTGACATAGGTTGGATAACTGGACACTCCTATGTTGCCTATGGGCCTTTAGCAAATGGGGCGACGCAGGTAATTTATGAGGGAACACCTGACACACCGGACTGGGGAAGATGGTGGGACATCATTCAGAAATATCACGTGAACGTCTTCTACACCGCACCTACTGCAATCAGAACCTTTATGAAACTTGGCAGCAAGGTTGTGAGTCACTATGACCTGAGCTCACTTCGCCTTCTTGGCTCGGTCGGAGAGCCAATCAACCCTGAGGCTTGGATCTGGTATCGAGATGTGATTGGTTCTGGAAAGACTCCGATTGTTGACACCTGGTGGCAAACAGAAACTGGCGCGATCATGATCTCCCCATTACCCGGTATCACCGCCACCAAGCCGGGAAGTGCCATGACCCCATTGCCTGGCATCCACGCTGAGGTGGTAGACGACGATGGGAAAAAGGTAGGCAATGGCCACGGCGGCTACCTAACAATCACCAATCCATGGCCCTCGATGCTCAGAGGTATCTGGGGCGACCCAGAGAGATTCAAGGAGACCTACTGGTCTCGCTTTGAGGGCAAATATTTTGCAGGCGATGGAGCCAAGCTTGACGAAGATGGTGACCTCTGGCTTCTGGGTCGTGTTGATGATGTCATGAATGTTTCAGGACATCGACTCTCCACGACCGAGATTGAATCGGCACTAGTGGCGCACCCATTTGTTGCAGAAGCGGCCGTGGTCGGAGCTAAGGATGAAACCACGGGTCAGGCGGTGGTTGCTTTCGTGATCTTGCGCAGAAGCCAACTTGATCACACTGGCAATGAAGCGGATGTCTCAAAGGAGTTGCGTGAGCACGTTGCCAAACTGATTGGCCCAATAGCCAGGCCGAGAACAATCTTTGTGGTGAGTGAGCTGCCTAAAACCCGATCGGGCAAGATCATGCGAAGACTGCTTCGTGATGTTGCTGAAGACAGGCCAATTGGCGATGTGACAACCCTGGCCGACACAACCGTCATGGACACCATCAAGGATCGAATCGGCTCGGGAGCGCAAGAGTAATTGATTATCCGAGAAGCCACTCAATTTGACGAAAAATCAATCCACGGTCTTCTTCGGCAATACTGCGATGAGGTTTCAACTCCTTGGAGCGATAAGCATCTTCTGGAGGGACTTAGGCCGCTGCTGAATAGCTCTCAACACGGAGTCGTTCTGGTAATTGAAGAAGATGAGATTTTTGGTTATTCCATTCTCACCTGGGGATGGGGAATTGAGTCTGGTGGCCAGGAAGCTCTGGTCGATGAGATGTTTATCACCAAGGAGATGCGCAACCTCGGTCACGGGGAAAAACTGCTGAAGGCAAGTCTCGAGCGAGCCAAAGAGCAGGGAGTGAAGGTGGTCTTTCTTGAAACAGAAAAGGAAAACCCTGATTCAAGAAAGCTTTACCAAAGAGTTGGCTTTCAAGAAGAAACCTCTGTCTGGATGTCCATCAAGCTCTAGGAGAACTCGACCACCAGTTCAACTTCAACTGGTGCATCCAGGGGTAAAACCGCAACGCCAACCGCACTCCGAGCATGAATTCCATCATCGCCAAATATTTGCTGCAGTAATTCGCTTGCCCCATTGACCACAAAAGGCTGCTGAGTGAATTCAGGACTTGAGGCAACAAACCCAACAACTTTTACAATTTTTTTGACCCGATCAAGATCCCCAATTGCACCCTTCACGGCAGCAACTGCATTCAATGCGCAGATACGAGCAATCTCTTTAGCTTGCTCTTGGGTTAGCTCTTTACCAACTTTTCCCGTTGCAACCAACTTGCCATCAACCAGAGGTATTTGGCCAGCGGTAAAGACGAGATTGCCGCTAACTACTGCAGGCACATATGCACCTGCCGGCTTAGCAACCTCAGGAAGAACAATCCCTAATTCACTGAGTCTTTGACTTATGCTCACTCGACGACCCTCTTGAAGAAAGCAATCAAACCGCCTTGCGGACCGGTAATTACCTGGACCAGCTCCCAACCCTGTTTGCCCCAGGTGTTGAGGATTTCGGTTTCCTTATGCAGAAGTAGGGGCGTCGTTACGTATTCCCACTTGGTCATTTCTCAGCTCCGTATCAGTTTTGGCAAGGTAACCTAGAGTCTATGTCGAGCAAGTCTGTTACCTCGACGCTAGGAAACCTCCTCAAGTTTGGTCTTCTTAGCGCTGTTGCTGGCCTACTCTCGGTGGCCCTGCTGGCACCTGCCGTAGCCGTGGCCAGTGTTGCCGCCACCACAGGAATTGCCGCTTTTGAGGGTCTACCCGACTATGTAAAGCCAATCAATGCCTCCCAGGCCTCCAATGTTTATGCCCTGCGGGATGGACAACCAGAACTTATCGCCACCTTCTATCACGAGAACCGAGTGGAAGTTCCCTTTGAGAAGATCTCCCCCAACCTGGTTAATGCGGTTGTGGCCGTGGAAGATCCAAGGTTCTACGAGCACGGTGGTGTGGATGTTATTTCTCTAATCCGAGCCACGCTTACCAACATTGCCTCATTTGGTGAAGGTCCTGGAGCATCGACCATCACCATGCAGTACGTCAGAGGAACACTTGTCGAGGCAGCCAACCTGACTGGCGACGCATCAGCAATTGCCGCTGCCACAGAAGTCACAATTGAGCGGAAGCTCAGAGAGATTCGCTTGGCAATCGCCCTTGAGAAGCAGGTCTCCAAGAAAGAAATCCTCGCGGGATATCTAAATCTTGTTTTCCTGGGTAATCAAATAAATGGTGTTGAAACCGCCAGCAAGTATTACTTTGGCATCCCCGCAAGCAATTTGAATATTCCACAGGCTGCCTACCTAGCTGGAATGCTCAAGTCCCCCAACGACTACAAACCTGACGAGTCTGACAACATTGACAGGGGCCTCGGAAGAAGAAATTACGTTCTTCAACGAATGGCTGATGAGGGATATCTAACGCAAGAGCAGGCTGACAAATATAAGGAATCTCCAATCCAGACCAGAATCTCTCCGGTTCAGGCTGGTTGTGAGTTGAATCAAACAACGGCATTCTTCTGCGACTACACGGTTTGGACAATTAGAAACTCACCGGAGTTCGGAGTTACCCCAGAGGATAGAGAGATGCTGCTGCGCCGCGGCGGTTTAAACATCTACACTTCCCTAGATCTTGATGTTCAGGAAAAAGCCTGGGAAGCGACCATGAAGGCCCTTCCACCTGACAACGAGTGGGGTTTTGGAACCGCATCCGTCTCAGTTGAAGTTGGCACTGGTCGCATCTTGGCTATGGCGCAGAACAGAATCTTTGATCAGTCAGGCGAACCTCCAATCGGTGCAACATCTGTGAACTACAACACTGACAAACCATTTGGAGGGTCCAGCGGCTTCCAACCTGGCTCCACATATAAGTTGTTCACCCTTGCCGAGTGGCTCAAGCAGGGCTACACACTCGGAGATCACCTGGATGGAAGAGTCCAAACCGGTGAAGATGTTGACCTGGACGGACAGCCAGATGAAATCAAAATCTGGAACGTAGCCCAGGACTTCAGAGCAAGCTGCGGTGGCGTGGTTGGACTTTGGGAGGTAAAGAACTCCGGAGCAGATCAGGACAAGACGATTGATGACATAAGTGTTCAGCAGGCGGTCATCACTTCACAGAACACTGCTTTCGCAGCTATGGCGTCAAAACTTGATCTTTGTGCAATTAGAGATACGGCACGTAACTTTGGAGTGCACAGAGCCGATGGAACTGAGCTTCTATTTTTCCCCTCCGCAATTTTGGGAACTAATGAGATAGCTCCTCTGACTATGGCGGCTGCCTATGCTGCCGTTTCCAACAATGGTGTCTACTGCTCCCCCGTCTCTATCGATCGCGTAGTTCTAAGAAGAGATAATTCTGAGATTCCAGTTCCTAAGACTCGATGCTCTCAAGCCGTAACTCCCGAAATTGCCTTGGCTTTGGTTCACGCCATGAAGCCTGTGGTTTCTGGGGGAACCGGATCAGCCTCAAACCCAGGTGATGGCATCCCACTTGCTGGAAAAACAGGAACTTCTGACGAGAGAATTCATACCTGGATGATTGGTTTCTCCACCGAGGTTGCAACCGCAACCTGGGTGGGCAATGTGGTTGGGCTAATTCCTCAGGGGCAGAAGTCAATAGGCGGTAACGCTGTATCAACTATTCGCCATGTGGTTTGGAAACAAATCATGACTGAAGTTAATTCAAAATATGGGGGTTCGGACTGGGCCCCGGTAGATCCCAAGTTCATCGAAGCTCCGCAAGTCTTAGTCCCTGGAGTCAGTGGAATAGATCCTGCGACTTCAAAAATCCAGCTCGGCAATAGCTTGCTCAGTGCGCAAGTAATGCCAGAGGCCGTGCAGTCCGCCTATCCCGCAGGTGTTGTCGCATACACAAAACCAGCTGCTGGAGAGCTTGTACCCCGTGGAACATTGGTCAAGGTATACATCTCCGCTGGTGGCCGATCAACAATTCCAGACGTCAAGGGTTTCACCGTTGAGCAAGCTATTGCCGCTCTGGAAGCTGCCGGTTTTGTCGCAAGCCTCCCCCAACCAAGTCAGACTCAACTTTTGAACAAGTGTGATCCGAGCGTAGTTAATGGGAATGTATTCGGTACTCAGCCTGAAGCTGGAAGAGCCGTGCTTCCCGCAAGTGCAATTATTGTTCTTCCGAATAAATGTGGATAGCAACTAACTCAGGTCCTTTCACGCTCAAAGAGGTCAGTGTTAGTGGCATCGGATCTAATCTTCGAGTTCTACACATATCTGACATTCATTTCGCCCCAAACCAAAAGAAAAAAGCAAGCTTTCTAAGGGAACTTGCCTCCCTAAAGCCAGACCTTGTGGTCAATACTGGTGACAACCTCGGGCATGTGAATGCGATTAATCCACTGCTCTCAGCACTTGAACCCTTGCTGGAATACCCCGGGGTTTTTGTCAACGGAAGCAATGACTACTCCTCCCCGAAGCTCACAAATCCGCTCAAATACCTTGCAGGTCCTTCTGAGGTTGACCGACAGAAGCTTGATCTTGATACCGACAGAATTGTTAGGGAATTTGAAAACGCTGGTTGGTTGAATTTGAATAACCAGTTTGGTTCACTCAAAATCAATGGACAGGTAATTGACTTCACTGGAGTCGATGACCCACACCTCGGCAGGGAGCAGTTTGTCGAAGTTAGGTCTGAAAACCTATTCGCTGTCGCCCATGCGCCCTACCTGAGAGTCTTGGATCGATTCAACCAAATGGGGGCAAAGCTAATCTTTGCCGGTCACACGCATGGTGGCCAAGTATGCCTTCCAGGGGGTAGGGCCATAATCACCAACTGCGACCTGCCAAGAGAAAAAGCACAGGGACTCAGCGATCACAATGGATCTTGGCTACATGTCTCCGGTGGCATGGGAACAAACATCTTCACTCCGGTGAGACTGTTCTGTCCTCCGTCAGCAACTCTTATAACTCTCAAAGTCTAAAAGCATTAGAGCACCAGCTTTACCTTTACTATCTGCCCGACTTCTATCGAATTTGGTTTTCGAATCGAATCCTTTAGTGGCACGTAGAACGAACCATTTTTCGGAATGAGAGCAGTTGTAACCGTGGTCTTAGAAACTGTTATTTGAGCTGGAATTACACCCCAGCCGTAGGTGAGCTCACTTTTTATTTCTTCGATCTGTTCAGTGACTGCATCTGGTGTTGCTACGAAATAGAAAGGAGCAGGCCCTCGCCACTCAATTACTTTTCCTTCAAAGACAAAGTTCATTTTTAAATCTTGCTGGATGCGCAGGGATTAAGCAGGAAAGAGGCTACTAAGCGAGTTCCTGAGCAACAAGCTCAGCAATCTCATAGGTGTTCAAAGCAGCACCTTTCCTGAGGTTGTCACCGACAACAAACAGATCAAGTGAGTTTGGGAAGTCCATGGACTGCCGAAGCCTTCCAACGAATGTCGGATCCTGGCCAGCAACGAATGAGGGCGTTGGAAACACTCCCTTTTCTGGTTCGTCCATCAGTCGAACCGTTGGCTGCTTCGCTAGTTCTGCCCTAGCTTCCTCAACAGTGATGTCATGGGCAAACTTGGCATGGACTGCTAGCGAATGGCTAACCTGAACTGGAACTCTGACGCAAGTTGCCGCCACTTTAAGATCCTTGATGCCAAGAATCTTCCTGGACTCGTTCCGGACCTTCAACTCCTCAGAGGTGTGACCCCCATCCTTCACAGAGCCGGCTAGTGGAATGACGTTTAGTGCAATCGGGGTTGGCCAGATGGACTCTGATTGATTAACACCCTGACTTGCCAAAGTCTTGGCAACATTGTCAGTAGATAATCCAGCCTCAGGGTTGGTTGCAACTGCAGCTATTTCTTTAGTCAGCTGCTCAATACCTGCAGCACCAGCACCTGACACCGCCTGGTAGCTTGCAACTACCAGCTCGGTCAGCTGCCACTTTCTGTGCAGAGCACCCATCGCTGCCATCATCGTAAGCGTGGTGCAATTTGGATTTGCGATGATTCCCTTGGGTCTGCTCTTCGCCATCTCAGGATTAACCTCTGGCACCACTAGTGGAACCTCAGGATCCATTCTGAATGCAGCGGAGTTGTCAACCACTACCACACCTTTACTGGCCGCAATTGGGCCCCACTCAGCCGAGATCTCATCGGGAACATCAAACATCGCAATATCAATGCCCTCGAAGGCTTCCGGGGACAGGGCAACAACAGTGTGCTCTTTACCGTGAACCATTAGCTTTTTGCCAGCTGATCGCGCAGATGCAATCAGGCGTATCTCTCCCCAGATGTTCTCCCGGGAATTAATGATGTCAATCATTACGGTGCCAACGGCACCGGTAGCACCAACTAGAGCAAGATTTGGCCTCATCACTTACCTGCCAGTTCCGGCATAGATAACGGCTGTCTCGGCCGCGTCTAGCTCAAAAGCTGTGTGAACGATTCGAGTTGCTTCCTTAAGCTGATCGGCTCTCGTGACCACTGAGATTCTGATCTCAGAGGTGGAAATCATCTCAATATTGATTCCCGCTTTGGCCAAGGCCCCGAAGAGCTTGGCGCTCACTCCAGATGAAGTCTTCATACCTGCCCCAACGATGGAAAGCTTTCCAATCTCATCGTCGTAAGTAATTCCCTGAAAACCAATGGCTGACTGCTTTGCCTTGAGGGCGTCAACGACCTTGTGTCGATCGTTATGAGGAAGGGTGAAAGAGATATCGCTCAGGTGATTCTCGGTCGTAGAAACGTTCTGAACAATCATGTCGATATTGGCACCGGCCTCGGCTACAGCTTGAAAGATTTCAGCTGCCTTGCCTGGCCTATCAGGAACTCCAATTACCGTGACCTTGGACTGCGTGTTATCTGCAGCAACTCCAGAAACAATTGGTTCTTCCATTTGCGCTCCCGACTTGGTTGTGTATACGAGTGTGCCTGGATCGGCACTAAAGGTTGATCTGACTCTCAGCGGAACAGCATGCCTGCGTGCAAATTCCACCGCCCTGATATATAAAATCTTTGCTCCTGAGGAGGAAAGCTCCAACATCGAGTCAAGATCAATCTCGGCTAGCTTTCTTGCCCTGGGAACAATTCTCGGGTCGGCTGTGTAAACGCCATCAACATCGGAGTAAATCTCACAGATGTCGGCCTTGAGTGCAGCCGCAAGTGCAACCGCAGTGGTGTCCGAGCCGCCCCTTCCTAGAGTGGTGGTGTCTCCGTTTTCAAAGCTAAAACCCTGAAAACCTGCAACGACGGCAACACTGCCTTGATCTAGTGCCTCTTTGATTCGCTTCGGGTCAATCTTCCAGATTCGTGCACTCCCGTGTTCGGAATCGGTCGAGATTCCAGCTTGATAGCCGGTGAAGGACATAGCCTTACCGCCCTGATCCTTGATTGCCATGGCTAAAAGAGCCATAGAGATTCGCTCGCCTGCGGTCAGGAGAATGTCCATTTCCCGATTACCACTGACATCAGTTGTCACGGAGTTTGCCAGATCAATTAGCTCGTCGGTGGTATCGCCCATTGCTGAAACTACAACCACAACCTGGTTTCCCTCAGCCTGCGTCTTGAGCACCCTGGCGGCAACATGCTTGATCTTCTCGGCATCAGAAACCGAGGATCCGCCATATTTCTGCACAATAAGCGACAACTAAAGACTCCTAGGATGGGGATTGGGGCGCCAGCGCTTGAGGGAAGTCTAGTTCACCCGTCTGCGGCCCTCAAAGGCACGGCCCAAAGTCATATCATCCGCATACTCAAGATCGCCGCCAACCGGCAATCCAGAGGCCAGCTTGCTCACCGTGATTTCCAACGAGGAGAGCATTCTGATCACGTAGGTCGCAGTTGCCTCGCCCTCCAGGTTGGGATTGGTGGCAATGATTACCTCACGAATCTGAGGGTCTGCCAACCTCTGCATCAGGAGCTTCATTCTTAGCTGATCTGGGCCAATGCCCGCGATAGGTGAGATGGCTCCGCCTAACACATGGTAGAGACCTCTGAATTCTCTGGTCCTCTCGATGGCAGCAATGTCTTTAGAATCCTCAACCACGCAGATTAGGCCCTGATCGCGCTTGAGATCACTGCAGATTGAACACTTTTCGCTTTCCGAGACATTTCCGCAAGATTCACAGAATCTAACTTTGTCTTTTACCTCTTTTAGAACCTCTGAGAGAGAAAGAGCAACGTCGTTTTCTGCTTCGATTAGATAAAACGCAATTCGCTGAGCGCTCTTTGGTCCGACCCCGGGCAGTCTTCCCAGCTCATCAATCAGCTGCTGGAGAGCACCCTCATACATTACTTATCACCCTTGATTGGTTTAGCACCTAAAACTTCACGAAGAATAAATTCTCCAGTTCTTGGGTCTGACTGATCAATCGGTTCAGTCTTAGGATCCTCATCCTCTTCATCAGAGAAGTCATCCTGGTTTGGTTCAATCACCGGCGCTTTGGCAACCTTGGAGGGAGCATCCGCAACCTTGGCGCGATACTTGACACTCACTCCTGTCATATCCCTAATGACAGAACGCAGCACTTCAGATGCACCACCAGAATTCTTAAAAGCCTCAACATCTTTCTGAGACTGAAAGAGAAGTGTCAAAACTTCATCGCCATAATCAATCACTTTGGAGGTGAAGGCCACTGCCCAGGCAGAACGCGATTGCTTCGCTAGTTGATCCAAAATCACCTGCCAGTTCGCTTTGAAATAGGACGCGGTGACATCAGTCGGCTTTTCTAGCTTTGGCTCGGACTTAGTCTCCGGCTTGCTTTTTTCCGCAGGCTTGGCTGCTGGCTTGGCATCCTGAGCGACCTGGGGTCTCGCCGCTGTTGCAACCGGTGCCATGACTCTTGCGCAAAGCAGTTCCAACTGCAGTCTTGGGTTAGAGGCAGCTGATGTGTCGCTGAGTGCTTTAGCTGTTGCCTCGGCAGTTGCAGTTAGCGAACCCAAACCGAACCTGGCTGCCTGAATGGTTAGTTGCTCAAATTGCTCAGGACCAATACCGCGGAGGATTGCCTTGGCGTCCTTGCCCAAGGAGTGAACCAGCATCAGATCTCTGATTCTTTCCAGCAGATCCTCGAGGAATCTTCTTGCGTCCTGACCTGACTGAATGATTCGATCCACTGCGGTGAAGGCCTTGGCCGCATCCAGTTCCGCAAAAGCTTCAATGACATCAGCCATCAGATTGTCATGGGTGAAACCAAGCAGATTGATGGATCTTTCATACTCAATCTTTTTGCTGTCACTTCCAGCAATCAGCTGATCCAGCAGGGAAAGGGCATCTCTCACCGAACCACCCGAGGCTCTGACAACCATTGGCAGAACGCCTTCATCGGCAGAGTAGTTCTCCGATGCAAGTACGGATGCCAGGTAGTCCAGCAGCTCCGCGGGGGGAACAAGCCGGAATGGATAGTGGTGAGTTCTGGAACGAATAGTTCCAATCACCTTTTCAGGTTCCGTGGTGGCAAAAATAAACTTCACGTGAGCAGGAGGCTCTTCAACAATCTTCAAAAGAGCATTGAATCCCTGGGTGGTGACCATGTGTGCCTCATCCAGGATGAATATCTTGTAGCGGTCGCGAGCCGGTGCAAAGACCGCTCTCTCCCTAAGCTCCCTGGCATCATCAACACCGTTGTGGGAAGCGGCATCGATCTCAACCACATCCAGCGATCCAGGTCCTCCCCTGGCTAACTCCTTGCAGCTTGCGCACTCACCGCAGGGAGTATCGGTTGGTCCCTGCTCGCAATTTAGACATCTGGCAAGAATGCGAGCGCTGGTGGTTTTTCCGCATCCCCTGGGTCCTGAAAAAAGATAGGCGTGGTGAACTCTGTC
>CAYZRV010000004.1:0-73291 GCA_964480885.1 uncultured Aquiluna sp.
TCAGTCCGAATGAGATTCGGGATGCGCTAAAGGACTTCGTTTCGTCCTACGAGCCCAAATCCTCGAATAAGCAGGAGGTTGGATATGTAACCGACGCTGCTGATGGAATTGCACACGTCGAAGGTCTGCCAAGCGCAATGGCAAATGAGCTATTGAAGTTTGCTGATGGCACCATCGGTCTTGCGTTGAACCTTGATGAGCGCGAGATTGGTGTTGTAATCCTTGGAGAGTTTTCCTCCATCGAAGAGGGTATGGAGGTCTACCGCACAGGAGAAGTTCTATCCGTTCCAGTTGGAGACGCCTTCCTGGGGCGCGTGGTTGACCCGTTGGGTAACCCAATTGATGGTCTTGGAGAAATCAAGAGCGAGGGTTCTCGTGAGTTGGAACTTCAGGCACCAGGCGTTATGGACAGAAAGAGTGTTCACGAGCCACTTCAGACAGGAATCAAAGCAATTGATGCCATGATTCCAATTGGTCGTGGTCAGCGCCAGCTCATCATCGGTGACCGCCAAACTGGTAAGACTGCCATTGCGGTCGACACAATCATTAACCAGAAGAGCAACTGGGACTCTGGCGATGTCAACAAGCAGGTTCGCTGCATCTATGTTGCAATCGGTCAGAAGGGTTCGACAATCGCAGGTGTTAAGGCTTCTCTTGAGGAAGCAGGAGCAATGGCCTACACAACCATCGTTGCTTCCCCTGCATCTGACCCAGCTGGTTTCAAGTACCTCGCTCCCTACACCGGATCTGCAATCGGTCAGCACTGGATGTATGGCGGCAAGCACGTCCTGATCATTTTTGATGATCTCAGTAAGCAGGCTGAGGCCTACCGTGCGGTATCGCTGCTACTTCGTAGACCGCCAGGTCGAGAGGCTTATCCTGGAGACGTTTTCTACTTACACTCTCGCCTGCTAGAGCGTTGCGCAAAGCTTTCCGATGCAATGGGTGCCGGTTCAATGACTGGTCTTCCAATCATTGAGACCAAGGCCAATGACGTTTCAGCCTTCATTCCTACCAACGTAATTTCAATTACCGACGGTCAGATCTTCCTGCAGTCCGATTTGTTCAACGCTAATCAGCGTCCAGCCATTGACGTGGGTATTTCAGTTTCTCGTGTGGGTGGAGCTGCACAGGTCAAGGGAATCAAGAAAGTTTCTGGAACCTTGAAGCTTGAGCTTGCCCAGTACCGAGCTCTAGAAGCCTTCGCGATGTTCGCGTCCGACCTCGATGCCGCATCACGCAAGCAGCTGGAGCGAGGAGCCAGACTCACCGAGCTTCTGAAGCAGCCACAGTATTCGCCATACCCGGTTGAGGAGCAGACGGTTTCGATCTGGGCTGGAACAACTGGAAAGCTTGATGATGTCCCGAAGGAAGACATCTTGAAGTTTGAGCGAGAGTTCCTGGATCACTTAGGAAGAAAGACTCAGATTCTCACCACCATCCGAGAGACCAACAATCTTGAGGATGACACTGTCAAGGCACTGGAGAGCGAAATCGCACAGTTCAAAAAGATGTTCCAGACATCTAAGGGCGGATCACTGGTGAACGAAGATGACTCCAAGGTCGAAGCCCTTGCTGAGTCAGAAATTGACCAAGAGAAGATTGTTAAGCAGAAGAGATAGTTAGGGAACTTAAATGGGAGCGCAACTTCGGGTCTACCGGCAGAAGATCAAGTCTGCCAAGACGACCAAGAAGATTACTCGTGCAATGGAGCTGATTTCGGCATCCCGAATTCAGAAGGCCCAGCAGCGCGTAGCCGCATCTAACCCATATACGCGTGCGGTTACCAGAGCGGTTTCCGCGGTTTCTTCGCACTCAGACATCGACCACCCTCTCACCAGACAGGTTGAAAATCCAACCAAGGCCGCAGTTGTCATTTTCACTTCGGACAGAGGCCTAGCTGGAGCATTCTCCTCTGGAGCAATTAAGGAAGCCGAAGCACTTTCCAAGCGTTTGACTGATGCAGGCTTAACCGTGAATTACTACCTGGTCGGAAGAAAAGCAGTCAATTACTTCAAATTCCGTCAAAGGCCATTTATTCGAGACTGGCAGGGCGGAACTGATCAGCCGCAGTTTGAGATTGCAAAGGAAATTGCGGCAGAGATTACCAACGCGTTCAACACTCCAACCGAAGAGGGAGGAGTCGATGAGATCTATCTCGTGGGTAATCGATTCGTCTCGATGATGGTTCAAGATCCAGTGACTGTGAGACTGCTTCCACTTGAGGTGGTCGAGGAAGAAGCAACGGCTGCCAGTGATGTCTTCCCGCTCTATGAGTTTGAACCTGAACCAGAGCAGGTGCTCGATGCCTTGCTACCGGTCTACATCGAAAACCGAATCTTCAATGCAATGCTGCAGTCTGCCGCTGCTGAGCATGCCGCTCGCCAAAAGGCAATGAAGAGTGCAACAGACAACGCAGACAAACTGATTTTGAATTACACCAGACTGGCCAACCAAGCCCGTCAGGCAGAAATTACCCAGCAGATTTCCGAGATTGTCGGTGGTGCGGATGCACTGGCGACCGTCAAGGACTAACTAAGGAAGAGAAAGCACATGGCCGACACCAAGACAGCAACGGGTCGAATCGCACGAGTTATTGGACCGGTGGTTGACATCGAGTTTCCCCACGATGCCATCCCCGAAATCTATAACGCATTGACCACGGAGATTTCTTATGGGGAAAAGACCAGCACCTTGACCCTTGAGGTTGCTCAGCACCTGGGTGACGACCTGGTTAGAGCAATTGCACTGAAGCCAACCGATGGTCTAGTCCGCGGCGGAATAGTTCATGACACTGGATCCCCGATCTCGGTGCCGGTTGGTGACGTTACCAAAGGCAAGGTCTTCAATGTGATCGGTGAAGTTCTCAACGCCGAGCCGGGTCAAACCATCGAGGTGAAGGAGCGCTGGCCAATCCACCGCAAGCCTCCGAGCTTCGATCAGCTGGAGTCCAAGACTCAGATGTTTGAAACCGGAATCAAGGTTATTGACCTCCTCACTCCTTATGTTCAGGGTGGAAAGATCGGACTTTTCGGTGGAGCCGGTGTTGGTAAGACAGTTCTGATTCAGGAAATGATTTACCGCGTGGCTGAAAACCACAACGGTGTTTCCGTATTCGCGGGTGTTGGTGAGCGTACTCGTGAAGGTAACGACCTAATCGAGGAAATGAAGGAAGCTGGCGTTATCGACAAGACTGCGCTGGTCTTCGGTCAGATGGATGAGCCACCAGGAACTCGTCTCCGTGTTGCACTCTCGGCACTTACCATGGCGGAGTACTTCAGAGATGTTCAGGGCCAGGATGTGCTTTTGTTCATCGACAACATCTTCCGTTTCACCCAGGCAGGTTCTGAGGTGTCAACCCTTCTGGGACGTATGCCATCAGCGGTGGGATATCAGCCAAACCTTGCAGACGAGATGGGAATCCTTCAGGAGAGAATCACCTCCACCAGGGGCCACTCAATTACCTCACTGCAGGCTATCTATGTGCCTGCCGATGACTACACTGACCCAGCTCCAGCAACCACATTTGCTCACTTGGATGCAACAACTGAGCTATCACGTGAAATTGCTGCTAAGGGTCTCTATCCAGCTGTGGATCCACTTGCCTCAACCTCTCGTATCTTGAACCCTGCCTACATCGCACAGGATCACTACGAGACTGCGATTCGTGTGAAGGCAATTCTTCAGAAAAACAAGGAGCTTCAGGAAATCATCGCCATCCTCGGTGTTGAAGAGCTATCCGAAGAGGACAAGATCACCGTTTCTAGAGCTCGCAGAATCCAGCAGTTCCTGAGCCAGAACACCTACATGGCGACCAAGTTCACCGGTGTCGAGGGTTCAACAGTTCCACTCAAGGAAACCGTTGAGAGCTTCAAGATGATTGCTGATGGAGAGCTTGACCACGTTCCTGAGCAGGCCTTCTTCAACTGCGGTGGCATTGAAGATGTCATGAAGGCTTACGAGCGAATCAAGAAGGACCTTGGCTAGTGGCTAAGCAAATATCAGTCAACCTGGTGTCTGCCGACAGGGAAATCTGGTCTGGCAGCGCTGAGATGATTGTCGCCAAAACCTCAGTGGGTGAAATTGGTCTGCTTGCCGGTCACGAGCCCATTCTCGCCGTGCTGGTCGCAGGTCAAATTCGCATAACTTCTTCCGAGGGAAATGTGAATGTTGAGACCCAAGAGGGTGGCTTCATTTCCATGGAGTCAGATGTAGTCACTGTAGTTGTTAGAGACGCCCAGCTAGTTAGCTAATGCTTATCTTGCTTCCGCCGTCGGAGACCAAGCGTCCCGGCGGCGTTGGCATTTCTATCGACAAAGCCGCAATTATTTGGGCTGCACTCGATCCAGCCAGAGAAATTTTGATATCTGCGCTCACTGAGATTTGTCAGGATCCAAAAAGAGCAATCAAGGCACTAAAGCTTGGCGCAAGAGCCGAGAAAGAGATATCGAAGAATCAATCGCTGATGACATCACCTACGATGCCAGCTCTTGAGCGATACAGCGGAGTTCTTTTTGATGCAATTGACTACTACAACCTGTCTGAGGAGGCAATTGCCAGGGCAGGGGAGAGACTGTTCATTCAGTCTGCTCTCTTTGGACTACTTCCTGCGATGGAGCAGATTCCCGACTATCGATTCAGTGCTGGCAGTAGATTGCCAGGAATTAACCTCAGGGCCCTTTGGCACGAGTATCACGCGCTGGTTTGGCCAAGGATGGTTGGGCCGATTCTAGATTTGCGATCGAAGGAATATCAGGAGATAAATCCCATTCCCAAGGAGCGAGACTATTACGTGGTTGAGGTTTTGGGTAGCGATGGCAAGCTTCTCAACCATTTCAATAAGAGGAGCAAGGGTCTTTTTGTCAGGGCAGCTTTGGAGAACGGATTAGATGCAATCTCCCAGCTTCCGGCTATTGCGAAAATTGCAGGACTCAAGTCAGAAGTTAGGGGACGAACAGTTAAGCTGTTCGCCCCCTAAATTTCTACTTGCCAGTTTCCTCTTCGACAGGCATCACGTTGTATGGCTCAGGGAGTTGAATAACTCCCTCAACTAGAGAAATGATGCTGTCAAACCAACCCTGATCGTTGAACAAAAGGTACCCAGGAACTAGCCACATGTTGCCCTGAGAGTCGTAGACCGACATGAGAACCGATTCTGACTTGTTTATCTTGAGATCAACAATCTCAGGTTCCATTGGTTGTTCTGGCGCAATCGGCTCAACTGGTTGATCCTCCGTTCCAACAGAACCCTCAGAAACTCCTGCTGAGGCATCTTTGGTCATGGCCGTTATTGGTCGACTATAGAGGGAGTAATACTTGGAGGAAACTCCTCCATACCAGCGTCCATCTTTGATTCTGTCCACAGCTTGCTTTGGAGATACTGTTCCAAATTCACCGCGCTCGACAATCTCATAACTTGCGGCAGAGACGTATGCAATTTTTCCGTCCATACCCCAGCTGATGTAGTAGTCAATTGGAAGCGGTTGGTTATTGAAGCTGTTGCTGACAGTGGCATAGGCGCCCCAGTCATCTCGATAGATGTCCAGCTGCTCTCTTGTGACAGAGATATTGAATTTGGCAAAGGTTTCGATTGTCTGTGCTACCAACTCAGCTTCGCTTGGAATTAGTTCTGGAGTTGGCTTAGGCGCGGGGCAACGCTCCTGGTTATCTGAACCTTCGCCCTCTGCAGGCGCAGGCTCAACACATATTGCCTGGTGAGTCCAGCGACCAAAGTTCCAATAGCCAGCTCCTGACCAGTAGACGCTTACATAGAAGTTCTCGCCTTGGATGGAATAGCTTGGGTATTCCTTGCTTGACCACTCATCCTCTTTGGCTTCACCGGTTACACCGAACACCTCGGCAATCTTCTTGAGCAGCTCAAGGGGATCGCCAACCTTTCTAACTTCGTAGACAACTCCGCGGCCACCATCCTCACTGAGGCCTTCGGCAATGTAGTTGTATTGGATCCAGCCAGGCCAAATCATTTTGACCGCAGCATCGGAAGATTCCGCTCTGCCACTCATTGCCATTGGAGCACCCTGCTGGCCACTGGAAAGTGTGAAAAGTGGTTGGGGGGCTAGTGCACCGGGGAGAGTAAGTCCTACTGCAAGAACTGCAGCCGCGGCACCGGCCAGCGAGAATCTAGCTGCTTTATACCCAATGGGTGACTTTCGCTTCTTCAGGGTGGCCGCAACCACTACCGATTCAGAGAGAACAGGGGCGTTAGCGGCAGGATCGGAATTAGTGATGCGGTTTCTTAGTTCTTCGTCGTTCATATCTTGTTTATGTGTTGGAACCCTGAGATTTTTCAAGTTCTGCCAAAAGAGCCTTCTTTGCCCTACTCAGCCGAACGTTCACAGCGTTGGTCGAGATACCAAGAGCAACCGCGATTTGAGTGGGCTCAAGGCCTTCAAAGGACCACATCGCGAGCACCTCTTGTTCTTTGGCAGGTAGTTTTCGCCAAGCTTCTGCGAGTTCCATATCGGCAATTGCGATGGATTCGGCCGAGGGTGCTGAGATAGGTTCCTGCAAAGTTGCCAATATGGCAGTTCGTCCTGATTCTTTGCGACGGTGGTTACTAATCAAGTAGCGGGCTGTCTTATAGAGCCAGGGAAGCTCAAAGTCTTTGGGGATGCTATTTTTTTTGGACCAGGCAATCTCGAAAAGGTCTGAAGCGAGGTCTTCAACCTGATCAGCTGGAAGTCGGCGAGACAGGAATCGGCTAATCTCAACTATGTGGGCCCGGTAAAGGCTTCCGAATTCTTCAGCTGTCATTTCTCTCCCAACTGAACAATGTAGTGGGAAGGAGGGAATTTTCAGTCTTTTCGAAAACAGCCAGGGGAGTGGTCAAAAATCATTCCAGTTGACTGCATAAGGGCATACATTGTGGTCGAGCCCACGAAACTAAAACCTAGCCTTTTTAGCTCCTTGCTCATGGCGTCAGATTCTTTACTGGTGGCTTTCCAGGCAAAGTTTGACCTCGGAGTGATTCGCTTACTGGGAGCAAAAGACCAGAGGATTTCCTTCAGGTTCAGTCCTTTTTCCTCTACGACACGAGCATTGTTGATTGCCGAATTGATCTTTGCGAGGTTTCTGATGATGCCTTCGTCCTTTAGAAGTCGATTGACATCTCTCTTGGTGTAGTCGGCTATCTTTTTGGAGTCAAAGTTGTCAAACGCAGACCTAAAGCCCTCGCGTCTCTTGAGGATCGTCAACCAGCTGAGCCCCGCTTGAAAGCCTTCCAGGCAGATTCCTTCAAATAGGTCACGCTGCTTGGTGGTTGGGGTGCCCCACTCCTTGTCGTGGTAGCGAAGGTAAATCTCGTCCTCTGTAACCCATGAGCACCTTGTCTTACCATCTAACGAAATCTTGCTCGTCACCTGTATTCAATCCCTTCATGCTCCAGAAGTTTCTTCTTAGTCGGAATGCCAGAGCCTCCTGAATAGCCCGTGAGTTTTCCTGTGCTGCCCATGACTCGATGGCAGGGGACAATTATTGGAATTGGATTTGAGCCAACAGCACCCCCGACCGCTCTGGCAGCGGAAGGATTTCTAATGGCCTTAGCAATATCTCCATAGGTCACGGTATTCCCAAACGGAGCCTTCTGGATTTGTTGCCAAACAAGTTTTTGAAACTTTGTACCCACCAGTTCTAGAGGGATATTGAATTTTCTTCTCTCACCCGCGAAATATTCCTCTAGCTGCTGGCAAGCATCATCAACTATTTTGTTGGCCGTTGCCGAGCCATTCAGGTCAGAAAGCTTACTTTTTGAAGGCAGAAAATCGACTGACACCAAGCCTCTATCGCTAGCCGCGACGGAAAGCCTACCCAGTGGTGTCTGCAGTATTTTGCGAGCAGAGATCTCAGTCATTGAATAAAGCTATCGAATTTTCACTCACCTGGATTAGTTATCCACAGACTCAAAACTGCCTGCACCTGGTCTTGAAAACTAGCGCAAGATTGCCGCATGTCAGCCTTACCATTTCTTCCCCTGCTGGTCTATGGACTTTCATTAGCGATTCACGGAGACCCACTTCTACTCATCATTTCTTCTTTCACGATTGCCATCTGGTTCCTACCAGGGTTCTTGGAACTTAAACCTAAGAAATCCTCGGAAGAAATTCCTCTGAAGCATTTAAAGCCAGAACCTGGAACCCTGGTGACTGTTCACGGCAATGCCTTCAAGCTTCCTCCTGGCACTAATCAAGTAATTCGAGTGGAGGTTACCGATAGTGACATTTCAGATTTCTACGCGTCACTATCCATTTGTCTTGACGAGGAGGTCTGGATCTTGGGTGATAGACAGATTAGATCTGCTGAGTGTATGCGCTGGTTCAATTACAAAGACAACCCTCTGGGGCTGGATAAATTTCTAGAAGAATTGGTGCGTCGTGTGGAAATTGATTTCCCCATTAATCTGTTTGTGATTGGTCAATCCCTAAGGGATATTGAGCAAACTTTGGTTGCTTCGCTTTCTCATAGCAGCAACTTGAGAATATTTGTTTCAGGAGCAGTCAGCACTCATCACAGGCAGCTCAGGGCAGAACTCAGAGACGGTAGCTTTCATGTCACAGGCGTTATCGACGACCAGCCGATCGAATTTCTCATGGCAAATTCAGCTGTGACTGAAGGGAAGGAGAGTCCGACCAACATGACAGACCGTCTAGCGAATCTCGGTCACCTTTAGCGGAAGGCTACCCGTTGAGCTTCTTCCAGGCTTCGGTCAGCACCTTGCGCAAGATGGCCTCAATCTCGTCAAAATCCTCAGGGCCCGCTGTTAGCGGCGGTGCTAGTTGGACAACTGAGTCTCCGCGATCATCTGCGCGACAGTAGAGCCCGGCATCGAGGAGGGCATTATTCAAGAATCCACGGAGAAGTTTTTCAGATTCATCCCTGGTCAGCTGCTGCTTGGTCTTCTGGTCTTTCACCAGCTCAATGGCGAAGAAGTAACCATCGCCACGAACATCACCAACGATAGGGAGGTCATAGAGCTTCTCTAGAGTTTTTCTGAAAACTGGAGAGTTGGTTCTGACATTGTCGACCAATTTTTCCTTTTCAAAAATTTCCAAGTTGGCAAGTGCTACAGCGCATGCCACAGGGTGGCCGGCAAACGTGTAGCCGTGGGCAAAGGTTGTGGTTCCCTGGTTGAAGGGTTCGAAGAACTTTTCCTTGAGGAATAGTGCACCCAGTGGCTGAGCACCGGAGGTGATTGCCTTGGCGGTAATCATCATGTCTGGCTGGATGTTGTAGCGGATGGAGCCGAACCATTCTCCAGATCTTCCATAGCCGGTAATAGTTTCATCGGCAACCAGCACGACGTCGTACTTGGTGCAGATCTCTCTCACCCTCTTGTAGTAGCTGGGTGGTGCAGTGAAGCAACCACCAGCGTTTTGAATTGGTTCGATGAAGAATGCCGCAACAGTATCGGGACCTTCAAAGAGAATCGCTTCCTCGAGTCTGTTTGCGGCCCAGATACCAAACTCCTCTTCGGTCTTAAATTCACCCGGTGCTCGATACCAGTTGTTGCTTGGAACACGGAATGCTGATGGGACGAGAGGTTCAAACATTTGCTTAAAACCAGGCAGTCCCGTGATTGAAAGGGCACCGTGGCTGGTTCCGTGATAGGCGGTCATGCGAGAGATGACCTTGTGCTTCATTGGTTTACCGGTGAGCTTGAAGTACTGCTTGGCAAGTTTCCAAGCGGTTTCAACTCCCTCAGTGCCACCAGTGGTGAAGAAAATTCTTGTCATGCCCTCGGGGCCGATTGACAGAAGCTTTTCAGTGAGCTCAATTGCCCGAGGATGGTTGAATGACCACAGGGGCATGAAGTCCAGCTCCATCATCTGTTTCTGAGCTGCTTCGGCGAGTTCGGGGCGGGCGTGTCCAACATTGCAGGTGTAGAGGCCAGATAGGCCATCAATCATCCTGTTGCCCTTGGAGTCATATAGATATTGACCTTCACCTCGAACGATGATTCTCATATCTGAGCTGTTGAAGGGGGAGTGGCGAGTGAAGTGAAGCCAGGTGTGCTCCTTGCCCGCCTTCTGCCATTCCTTGTCTCCAACCGTTTCTCCGGAGCGCATTGCATCCAGAAGATTGAGGTTGGAGGTTGAAGTCTTTTTCTTAAGCGGGCTCAGTAATTTACTGAGGATGTTCTTCTTACTGCTGTCTTGAGATATCGCCATCGATTATCACTAGTTTCTTTCTATCTGGTTCCCCAGTTGTAAAACTGTTTGTGAAGTCGAAGATAAACAAAGGTCTCTGAGCTAACTACTCCTGGCAGAGCCCTGATCCTTTCGTTCAACAACGCAATCAGTTGATCATCGTCCTCGCAGACGACTTCAGCCATCACATCGAAGCTACCAGCAGTTAGCACAACGTAATCGACAGAAGGAATTTTAGCCAATGCTTCGGCCACCTGGGTCACATCACCCACGCACTTCACGCCAATCATGGCTTGCCGAGAAAACCCTAGTTTTAGAGGATCGGTCACAGCGACAATCTGCATGACTCCTGATTCCGTGAGTTTAGAAACCCTCTGCCTGACGGCTGCCTCGGAGAGGCCAACGACCTTGCCAATCTCGGCATAGGACTTCCGGCCATCTTTCTGCAGCTGCTCGATTATTAGCTTCGAGACCTCGTCGAGGTGGGCCTGGCGGGTTCTGCTTGTTCGTGACATGGCTTGAGTATCACAGGAATTAGAGACCAGAGACCAGCAATCCGCAGTTTTTTTACGATTAAGTTACGAAATCGACAATATTTTGCTTTTTTTCTTTCGATACCACCCCCGGGGGTTAGCATCTTTCAAGAATTCTCAATGAGGAGTGAATGGTGGCCAGAAAGCTACAGAATTTCGTCGGCGGAAAGCTTGTTTCCCCAATCTCTGACAAATACAGCGATGTCATAAACCCTGCGACTGAAGAGGTCTACGCCCATGCCCCCATCTCCGGGGCTGAAGATGTTCAGCACGCCTTTGAGGTTGCCCACGCTGCATTCAAGGAATGGAGTCAAACAACTCCCAGTGAAAGGCAGCTGGCCCTTTTTCGCATTGCCGATGAATTAGAGAAAAGATCTGGTGAAGCGGCTGATGTTGAAAGTGAAAACACTGGAAAGCCCAGAGCGACACTGGTTGACTTTGAAATGGTTCCATCTGTTGATCAGATCAGGTTCTTTGCCGGGGCTGCAAGAAACTTAGAGGGCAAGGCAACCGCTGAATACGCAAAAGATCACACATCTTCTATACGCCGTGAACCAATTGGTGTGATTGGCCAGGTTACGCCTTGGAACTATCCGTTAAACATGGCTGTCTGGAAGTTTGCCCCTGCGATTGCCGCAGGAAACACAATTGTTCTGAAGCCTTCTGACACGACTCCAGCTTCCACTCTGTTGCTGGCTGAGATTGCCAACAAGTTCTTGCCCCCCGGAGTCATGAATGTCATCACTGGTGACCGTGACACTGGACGAATGATGATTGAAAACCGCATTCCACAGATGGTTTCCATCACCGGTTCGGTTCGCGCAGGTATGGAAGTTGCCAAGAGTGCAGCTTTGGATCTGAAACGAGTGCATCTTGAACTCGGAGGAAAAGCTCCGGTAATTGTCTTTGCGGACGCAGACATGGATAAAGCGGCAGCTCAAATTGTGGCTGCTGGATTCTTTAACGCAGGTCAGGACTGCACGGCCGCAACCAGATTGCTGGTTGAAGACAAGGGATACGACCAATTCATGGCTGCCCTGCTCGCCGAAGTCAAAGCTTCAGCCAAGGTCGGAATGCCTTCCGATCCTGATGTCTTCTTCGGTCCGGTCAACAACTCCAACCAGCTGGCCAGGGTGAAGGGGTTCATTGATCGCGTACCATCACATGCCAAGATCGAGACTGGAGGTAACCAGCTATCGGGTAGGGGCTACTTCCTAGAACCAACGGTCATCTCTGGGCTCAAGCAGCAGGATGAACACATCCAGGACGAAATCTTTGGCCCAGTGCTGACCGTCCAGCGCTTCACCGGGGATGAGCAGGCTCTTCAGTGGGCCAATGACGTGAAGTACGGCCTGGCATCTTCTGTCTGGACCAACAACCACAAGCGTGCCATGCGCTTTGCCAAGTACCTTGACTTCGGTGCCGTCTGGATCAACACCCACATCCCGCTGGCTGCTGAGATGCCTCACGGAGGGTTCAAGCACTCGGGCTACGGCAAGGACCTGTCGGCTTACGGCTTTGATGACTACACCCGCATCAAGCACGTCATGCACTACATCGGAGACTAGGAAAAAACTTTGCCAACAAAGGGCGCTCGGGGCGGGAGAGTGTGCAAAACTTTCCTTACTTTGGTGCCGTCAACCACTAGGAGATACTCATGAAGCGAGAGCTACCAAAAGACCCAATGCTGCAGCAGTTGATTTCAATTGCTCAAAATCGCACCTTCTCACGTCGCGCTCTCTTTGGTGGCGCTATCGGAACTGCGGCAGCCTTCACACTTACCGGCTGTGCAGCACCGACCGACATCATTTGGCACAACTGGACTGCATACATGGATGAGGATGACGAGGGTAATTACCCAACCCTGGATCGCTTCCGCAGTCAGAGTGGATACACCGTTGACTACAAGATTGAAATCGATGACAACGACACCTGGTTTGCAAAGGTCAAGGACGCACTAGAGCTTGGCTCTTACCCAGGATTCGATGTTGCATGTCCAACTGGATGGATGGCCTCTCGCATGCTAGCCCTCGGTTACCTGCAGCAGTTTGATATGGCAAACATGCCAAATAAGGTTGCGAACATGTCACCGACTTACCTAGGTGCAACTGATGACCCTCAGCGCGACTACATCATTCCTTGGCAGGCAGGTTTTGCAGGTATTGGTTATGACAAGCAGGCCTACAAGGATGCAACCGGAAAAGATGCTCCTGGTTCAATGGCGGATCTGTGGGCCGCAGAACTCAAGGGTCGCGTTGGTCTGCTATCTGAGATGAGAGATTCTGTTGGGCTTGTTCTAATGAGTCAGGGAATCGACATCAGCTCACCAAGCAGTCTTACAGAGGATGCATTCATGTCAGCTCTGGCCGTTTTGGAAGAGCAAATCAACTCGGGTCAGATCTATAACGTCCGCGGTAACAGCTACCTGGATGATTTGACAACTGGAAACATCATCGCAGCCACCGCATGGAGTGGTGACATCACGCTGATTAACTTTGAAGAGGGAACCGATGACAACCCTGAGCCATACGGTTTCATCTTCCCTGATTCTGGTGTGACTTTGTGGGCAGACTTCTTTGTGGCACCTGTTGCCAGCGAGGCGAAGTCCAAGGTTGAAGAACTGATCAACTATTACTACGACCCAGTCAACGCAGCTGAGTTGGCTCTATGGGTGAACTACATCACTCCAGTCGTTGGTTCTCAGGATGTAGCTGCCGAGATTGACCCAGAGCTTGCAGAAAACCAATTGATTTTCCCGAATGCCGAGACTCTTGCAAAGAGCAAGGCCTTCAGAACTCTCTCTGGACAAGAGGAGCAGGTCTTCGCTTCTGCCTGGCAGAACCTGCTACTTGGCGCTTAGTGTCGACTGACTTCGGAGCCGGGGGTAAAGACCTCGAGCTTGTAGGTTTGAGGAAGGAATTCCCCGGCTTCGTTGCGGTCGAGAATCTAGATCTCAAAATCCCGGCGGGACAATTTTTTGCCCTGCTTGGTCCATCTGGTTGCGGCAAGACGACAACCCTTCGCATGATTGCGGGCCTCGAGAATCCCACCGCAGGAAAAATCCTCATCGGCGGCAAAGATGTAATTGAACTCAAGCCCCACGAGCGACCTGTCAACACTGTTTTCCAGAACTACGCGCTCTTTCCACACATGAGCGTGCTCGAAAATGTGGCCTTCGGTCTTCGTCAACGAAAAGTTTCTGATCCATTGGTCAAGGCACAAGCGGCACTGGACATGGTCGAGCTTGGCCATATGGCTGAGAGACGGCCGGCTCAGCTCTCCGGAGGTCAGCAGCAGAGAGTCGCGTTAGCGAGAGCACTCGTGAATCGTCCCGCACTTCTGCTATTGGATGAGCCACTGGGTGCATTAGATCTCAAGCTCAGAAGACAGATGCAGATTGAGCTTAAGTACATCCAGATGGAAGTTGGTCTGACATTCCTGCACGTCACGCACGATCAGGAAGAAGCAATGGACATGGCCGACATTGTCGCGGTTATGAACCAGGGTCGCATTGAACAGATGGGACCACCTGAGCAGCTTTATGACAGACCTAAGACGGCCTTCGTCGCGAAGTTCCTCGGTCAGTCAAATATTTTTGTAGGCGAGGTTTCTGAATCCAACTCGGAATCAGTCTCCATCAACTTCAAAGGTCACAAGCTCACCGCGCCAGTGTCGAGAGTTGAAAAATCCGATGGAAAAATTGCCATCGGTGTTAGACCAGAAAAGACTCGCTTCCACGAGGAAAAGCCAGCGGCCGACCCTTCCATAAACATTTTGGGACCAGGGGAGATAACGGATATTCGATTTACTGGTGTTTCCAACCAGTATCTGATTGAGATTCCCGAAATTGGAGAGATTGTTGTCTTTGCCCAAAACATAGGTAAGTCACCGGTGATTGCACTCGGAGCACAGGTTTGGGTGAGCTGGAAGGTCGAACACGGCTTTGGTCTAGCTGATCTGCCAACCGGCAAAGAAGACGCGTAATGGCATTCATCGCTCTTGGTGGGCAGGCTCCGGTAAAGCAGCAGGCACCAAAGAAAACTGGCAAGGTAGCACTGCTGCTTCTACTACCTGGTCTTGCTTATCTCGGATTATTTTTTCTGACACCACTGGTTTCTCTGATTCTTACCTCGCTGAAGGTTCCAGATCCAAGTGGCGTGATAGGTAGATATGACTTTGGTGCCGAATTTGCAAATTACCTTTCAGCAATAGAGCAGTATCTTCCTCAGATTCTCAGATCATTTGGCTTTGCGCTAATTGCGACTATCGTCGCACTGGTCATCAGCTACCCGCTTGCCTATTTCATTGCTGTTAAGGCTCGCAATCGACCTCTTCTGAAGGGGCTGTTGCTGACCTTAGTGATAGCACCATTTTTCATTTCTATGCTTCTGAGGACTTTTGCCTGGAAGCAGATTTTTTCGAACGATTCCTGGATTGTGAATACGCTCAAGGATGTTGGCATATTCGGAGCTGATAGCTACATCATTGGAACTGACTTTGCCGTGATATTTGGTCTCGTCTACAACTTCATTCCTTTTATGACGCTGCCCATCTATTCCAACCTGGATCGTCTAGACACAAGGCTCTTAGAGGCCAGTGGTGATCTATATGCAAATCCCTTTACCACTTTCCGCAAGGTTACTTTCCCTCTTTCTTTACCAGGAGTGATTTCAGGAACACTGCTCACATTCATTCCCATCAGCGGTGACTACGTGGTGGCCAGCCGTGATTTTTTGGGAGGCCCAGACACGGCCATGATAGGAAATGTTGTCGAAGCAAACTTCCTAAGGATCCAGGACTATCCGACGGCATCCGCTCTATCTGTAGTCCTGATGGCAGCGATTGTGGTTTTGGTTTCAATTTACGTCAGACGCAGTGGAACGGATGACCTGCTATGAAGCTTTCGTTGGGCAAGTACTTACTTCCGACCTATGTCACTTTGGCGTTCTTATTTTTGGCTATTCCGATTGTTTACACCTTCGTCTTTTCCTTCAATGACTCAATCAAGTCGAACATAATTTGGCGTGGTTTTACCTTTGACAATTGGCTCAATGTTTGCAACCAGCAGGATGTCTGTGATGCATTTGCCAATTCGTTAATCATTGCCTTTTCCGCGACAGTCGTGGCAACCATCTTGGGCACCATGATCGCCATTGCTCTTGTTCGCTACAGGTTTAAGTTCCGTTCAGCGACCAACCTGCTTCTGTTTCTCCCACTAGCAACTCCTGAGGTTGTGATGGGCGCTGGGCTTGCAGCGCAGTTCTTGGATTTTGGATGGCAAAAGAATTACCTTACGGTCATCATTGCCCACACCATGTTCACACTCAGCTTTGTGGTTGTGACGGTGAAGGCTCGCGTCGCTACCCTGGACCCTGCTCTAGAAGAGGCTGGCCGCGATCTCTATGCCAATCCAGCGCAGGTTTTTCGCAGAATCACTCTGCCGCTTCTGCTACCAGGCATCTTGGCCGCGGCCATGCTTGCCTTTGCTCTGAGTTTCGATGACTTCATCATTACCCAGTTCAACTCTGGTTCGGTTGACACCTTCCCTAAGTTTGTTTATGCATCAGCTGCGCGAGGAATTCCAGCCGAGGCGAATGTGATTGGGTCCCTAGTATTCATTGTTTCAATTGCAATTGTTGTCACGGTGCAGGTTCGCTCATCCCGAAAGCAAAAGAAACTAGCTAAGAAATAATTTTCTAGAGTTTGGCTAATCCAGACGCTAGAACATCCAGCCCATCATGCAGTAATTCGTCGGTGATTGCCAGAGGTGGCAGGAATCTGATCACGTTGTTGTAGGTTCCAGCGTTCAAAACCACCACACCGTTTGCATGGCAGTGTTTAAGTAGCGCATCTGTGGCTGCGGAGTTCGGGTTTTTGGTTCCAGGCTCTACCAGCTCAATGGCTTGCATAGCTCCCTTGCCGCGGACATCACCGATTACCGGGAAATTGTTCTTCATGGCGTTTAGTCTGCCAGTGAGTAGCTCGCCAATTTCCAGGGCTCTATTCATCCAGCTACCGGATTCATACTGCTCCATGACAGCGACACCGGCGGCAACGGCGATTGGAGATCCACCGAATGTTCCGCCAAGACCACCGGCATGAGCGGCATCCATGATTTCTGCTCTACCAACCACGCCAGATAGCGGCATTCCACCGGCTATTCCCTTGGCAACCGTGATTAGGTCGGGTTCAAAACCATCTTCCCACTCGCTGGCAAACCACTTACCTGTTCTTGCCATGCCCGATTGGACTTCATCAGCAACAAGGACGATTCCGTTTGCCCTGGTCCACTCCTGAAGTGTTCTTAGGAAGCCTGGTGCGGGAACTACAAATCCACCCTCACCCTGAATAGGTTCAATGAAGAGTGCGGCAAGCTGCGATGCACCGACCCTCTTCTCTAAATATGTAATTGCACGTGTCGCCGCCTCAGCACCTGTCATGCCCTCGGGATCGCGGAACGGGTAACTCATAGGTGCGTGGTGGACGCTTCCAGCCAGTGGACCAAATCCAGTTCCATAAGGATGCATCTTGAAATTCATGGACATGGTCAGATTGGTTCGCCCGTGGTAGGCGTGGTCAAAGACTGCAATCTCTGTTCGACCAGTAGCCTTGCGCGATATTTTCACAGCGTTTTCTACAGCTTCGGCTCCTGAATTAAAGAATGCTGCCTTTTTCTTGAAGCTCCCCGGAGCGTGCTTGGTAACTAGCTCTCCAGCTCGAACGTAAGGCTCATAAGGAGTGACGGTGAAAAGAGTGTGGGTGAGCTTTGATACTTGATTGGATACCGCCTCAACCACCTGTGGGTTGGTGTGGCCGATAGTGACAACCCCGATGCCCGAACCCAGATCGATTAGTTGATTTCCATCCACATCTTTGAGAATCGCACCGTGTGCCTCTTCAATGAAGGCAGCGAGCATGGTTCCCACGCCACCAGAAATAACCTCCGATCGTCTCTGCTGCATAGCAAGGGACTTGGGACCGGGAATGGCTGTGACAACGTGGCGTTTTTGTTCAAGGCTCATACCATCAGTCTAGATTCACTCTCTCTGACTTAGGTCTAGGTAAATGCTGGCTCTGGGCAAGCTCTAAGGAATCGGCGGGTAGCCTAGAGAGGTGATGG
The DNA here is from genome assembly GCA_964480885.1 of uncultured Aquiluna sp. Taxonomy (GTDB): domain Bacteria; phylum Actinomycetota; class Actinomycetes; order Actinomycetales; family Microbacteriaceae; genus Aquiluna. Next base: position 17,817 of record CAYZRV010000004.1, read on the forward strand.
ACACCCTGCTGTACCTACTGGGAATACTGATTTTCCTGGTCGGCATAGCCGCATCTGTTGGACTGCATGAGCTGGGACACTATCTTCCCGCCAAGGCATTCGGGGTTCAAGTTCGTCAATTCATGATTGGTTTTGGCCCCACGCTCTTCTCCCGGATGCGCGGGGAAACCGAGTTCGGCATCAAAGCCTTTCCACTGGGTGGCTACATACTGATGTCGGGAATGTATCCGCCAGCAAAGAAGCCCTACCGGGGCCTGTTTGCCAACTGGATCAGCGAGGCACGAGCGGAAATAGATTCTCAGGAGCAGGGGCCTGAGGAGCGAAAGTTTTATCAGCTCAGCGCTCTAAAGAAAATGACCATCATGCTTGGCGGTCCACTGATGAATCTTCTTCTTGGAACAGTCCTGATTATCACTGCGATGACTGGAATCGGAACATTGCAAAACTCACTCACCGTCAATCAGGTTTATCCATGCATGGAATCTGCGACAGAAAGTGAATGCCCTGCCGGTTCACCGACAACCCCAGCCAAGGAAGCTGGAGTGCTGCCAGGTGACCAGGTCACTGCTGTCAATGGACAAGCGGTTGCTGATTGGAATGAGGTGACAGACCTTCTCTCTTCAAATCCAACCTCTCAGCTGACGGTTTTTAGAGACGGAAGAGAAGTAACTCTTACAGTCACTCCAGTTTTCATGGAGCGCACTGTCTTTGATTCGCTTGGAAACATTGAGCTCGATGAAGCTGGCAAGCCTGTGACTGAGCTTTCTCCAGTCTTGGGAATTCGACTTTTTGGAGTCACAAAGCCTTTACCAATTGATCAGGCTCTCTCTTACACAGGAGCCTCTTTGGTTTCGATGGCCAGCTTTATTTTCGAACTGCCACAGCAGATATATGAGGTGACCCTCAGTACAGTCGGCATAACGGAACGCGATCCATATGGTGCGGTATCGATAGTGGGCGTGGGTCAGTTGGCTGGCGAGCTCACTGCTGCTGACATCGGTAACGATGCGAAGCTGGCTTCTCTTTTGTTGCTACTTGGTTCGCTAAATCTCGTGCTATTTGTTTTCAACCTGGTGCCACTTCTTCCCCTGGATGGAGGACACGTTCTTGGGGCCATCTATGAGGGGGCCAAGCGCAGGGTGGTCAAGGTAGCTACCGGAAGCGACCCAGGACCAATTGACACAGCCAAGGCGCTACCTCTGGCCTATTTCGTCTGGGTTGTCCTGATTTTCGTGGGAGTTTTGCTTATTTTGGCGGACCTTATAAACCCGATAGTCATCTAGTTGGAAGGTTTACCACCAGGCAGTGGTTAAATCGTTAGCAGTAATTGAAGGGAACAATGTGCCGGCAGTAAACCTCGGCTTACCAAAGACCCCACCCCCAACCCTTGCTCCAAGACGCAAGACGCGTCAGATTATGGTCGGCAAGGTTGCGGTTGGTGGAGACGCACCGATCTCAGTGCAGTCAATGACAACTACCCCAACTACAGACATCAATGCAACTTTGCAGCAGATTGCTGAGCTCACGGCGACTGGTTGCGACATAGTTCGAGTTGCTGTTCCCTCTCAGGATGATGCTGATGTTCTTCGTATCATCGCTAAAAGATCTCAGATTCCAGTTATCGCTGACATCCACTTCCAGCCCAGATATGTTTTTCAGGCAATTGAAGCCGGCTGCGGCGCTGTCAGGGTGAATCCCGGCAACATCAAAAAGTTCGACGATCAGGTTAAGGATATTGCAAAGGCTGCTAAGGATGCGGGAGTTTCAATTCGCATCGGAGTCAACGCTGGATCGCTTGATCCAAGACTTTTGGAAAAGTACGGCAAGGCAACTCCCGAAGCACTGGTTGAGTCTGCTGTCTGGGAAGCATCCCTTTTTGAAGAGCATGACTTTCACGACTTCAAAATTTCCGTGAAGCACAACGATCCAGTTGTCATGGTTCGTGCCTATGAGATGCTCTCCGAGCAGGGAGATTGGCCTTTGCACCTTGGTGTTACTGAAGCTGGACCATCATTCCAGGGAACGATTAAGTCCTCGGTTGCATTCGGGGCTCTTCTTTCTAAGGGGATCGGTGACACAATTCGTGTTTCACTTTCCGCACCGCCAGTTGAAGAAGTCAAGGTCGGCTCTCAGATCCTGGAAAGCCTGAACCTTCGCCCAAGAAAACTGGAGATAGTTTCCTGCCCAAGCTGTGGAAGAGCCCAGGTTGATGTCTACACCTTGGCGAATCAGGTGACCGATGGCCTGCAGCATCTGACTGTTCCGATTCGCGTGGCCGTGATGGGTTGCGTGGTCAATGGCCCAGGGGAGGCCAGAGAGGCAGACCTGGGTGTGGCATCGGGAAATGGCAAAGGTCAGATCTTCGTGAAGGGTGAAGTCATCAAGACCGTGCCCGAGAGCGAAATTGTGAAGACCTTGATTGAAGAGGCCAACCGAATTGCTGCGGAAATGGACCCAGCCGAGCTGGGAACAGCACAGGTAACTGTCGGCAAGTAGCTAACATTGTGCCCATGCCTTATCGCCTGAGCACACTCTTCTTGAGAACCCTAAGGGAAGACCCCGCGGACGCTGAGGTCGATAGCCACAAGCTTTTAGTCCGCGCTGGATATATTCGTCGCAGTGGTCCTGGCATTTTTGCCTGGTTACCCCTGGGTCTAATGGTCAAGAACAAGATTGAAAAGATTGTTCGAGAAGAGATGGCTGCGGCAGGATCGCAAGAAGTTCACTTCTCTGGACTTCTGCCAAAAGAGCCTTACGAAGCAACCGGGCGCTGGGACGAATATGGCGACAACATCTTCAGGCTCAAGGATCGAAAAGACGCAGACTATCTGCTTGCTCCAACCCACGAAGAGGTGTTCACGCTTTTAGTCAAAGATCTCTACACCTCTTATAAAGATTTACCTTTATCCATCTATCAGATTCAGATTAAGTATCGCGATGAGGCAAGGCCGAGGGCGGGACTGTTGCGCGGTAGAGAATTTGTGATGAAGGATGCCTACAGCTTTGACATTGATGATGAGGGATTGTCAAAGAGCTATCAGGCCCAGAGAGATGCCTATGAGCGAATCTTCCGAAGGCTTGGTCTTGAGTACGTGATTGTCAAGGCAGATGCCGGAGCAATGGGCGGATCCAAGTCAGAAGAGTTTTTGTGTCCAGCAGAAATTGGTGAGGACACCTTTGTTCGATCAGCAGGTGGTTTTGCAGCAAATGTTGAAGCCATCAAATTCGCACCCGCTCCTGAGATTGACGGATCAAAAAACTCCGCTGCACAAACTAACGCTTCACCCAACACACCAACTATCCAGACCCTGGTTGATTTTTCAAACAGCAATCACCCAAGGCCTGACAGAGCATGGAGCGCAGCTGACACCCTTAAGAATGTGGTGCTGGCTCTGACATCACCCGATGGAAAGAGGAGCTTGGTAATTGTCGGAATACCGGGTGACAGGGAAGTTGATGCCAAGCGGGCAGAAACCTGGTTTGCACCAAACGATGTCGAGCAAGCAACCGAGGCCGACTTCGCAAAATATCCGCAGCTTGTTAAGGGCTACATCGGTCCCACCAAAAACGGCGAACAGTTCCTGGGTGAAAAGGCTCAGAGCAAGATTCCGTATTTTGTCGATCCAAGAATTGCCAAGGGCTCTTCCTGGATTACCGGTGCCAATCAAAATGAAAAACACATCTGGCATCTGACCTACGGCAGAGATTTCTCTGCCGATGGAATTGCCGACATTGCTGAGGTAAGGGCGGGGGATCCGGCACCAGATGGCTCAGGTCCACTCGAGCTTGCCAGGGGCATTGAAATCGGACACGTTTTCCAACTGGGAAGAAAGTATGCCGAGGCTTTAGATCTGAAGGTTTTGGATGAAAACGGAAAGCTGGTGACGGTGACTATGGGAAGCTACGGCATCGGTGTCACCAGATTGGTGGCGGTAATTGCCGAGCAGTCGCATGATGACAAAGGGTTAATCTGGCCAGAGTCAGTGGCACCCGCTGAACTGCACATCGTTGCCGCGGGTAAAGAAGACTCGGTTCTAGAGGCGGCAGAAAAACTAGCCAGCGATGCTGAATCCCTAGGACTAGACGTAATTCTGGATGACCGCAAGGTCAGCCCAGGGGTCAAGTTTGCCGATGCTGAGCTCCTGGGAATGCCGTGGGTGATTGTCTGCGGCAGGGGGCTGGAGCAGGGCGAGGTTGAGCTCTGGCAAAGAGCTTCGGGACAGAGGCAGAACGTAAAGCTAGAATCTGCTCTAGCTTTAATAAAGCATTAGAAATGAATAGAGGCAGGCATGGATATCGATCTCAGTGTCCTCCGCCTGCTGGAGCGCGAAAAAGAAATACCTTTTGAAGAGCTAGTGCTAATTATTGAGCAGGCAATTCTTGCCGCCTTCTTCAAGCACATCGGCGATTCAACCAAGGGTCCTAGAGCGGAACTTGATCGAAAAACGGGACACGTCAGCATTTTTGCTCCTGTGCTGGATGAAAATGGCGAAAAGGTATCTGAAAAAGAAGTGACTCCTGAGGGTTTTGGAAGAGTTGCGGCCTATGCGGCAAAGCAAGTGATTGCTCAGCGCATGCGTGAAATTGCTGATGAGGGATTGCTGGGAGAGTTCAAAGGCAAAGAGGGAGACATAGTCTCTGGTCAAATTCAGCAGGGTTCCAAGCCCTACATGGTCTATGTCAACCTTGGTTCAATCGAGGCCCTCATGCCGCCTGAGGAGCAGGTTCCGGGGGAGGATTACTCGCACGGAAAAAGAATCCGGGTTTATGTGACAAACGTGCAGCGAGGTCTTCGCGGTCCGATGATCACAGTGTCTCGGACTCATCCATCTCTCGTTCGAAAGCTGTTTGCTCTTGAGGTGCCTGAAGTTGCCTCGGGATTGGTTGAGATTGCTGCGGTGGCTAGAGAGGCTGGTCATCGAACCAAAATTTCTGTTCGAAGCAAGGACCCTTCAATCAATGCTAAAGGTGCCTGCATCGGTGAGCTAGGTCAGCGGGTTCGTGCAGTGAGCGCAGAGCTAAATGAGGAAAAGATCGACGTGGTTGACTTCTCCGATGATCTAGCTCAGTACGTGGCACATGCCCTATCGCCAGCAAAAGTTTCTTCGTCCTTCGTTATCGACCCTGCACAAAAGGCAGTTCGAGTGCTGGTTCCTGACTTCCAACTTTCCCTAGCAATTGGCAAAGAGGGCCAAAATGCTCGCCTGGCGGCCAAGCTAACCGGTGCCAAAATCGACATTCAGCCAGATAGCTCCCTCGAGGAATAGCCTTTTTCTCTCCTTCCGCCTAGACTTGGCTTCCGACCCTAGGTCGACAATCAACGGATGCAGGCAAAAACATGCGTGAAAACAAATGAGTAGCTCGAAATGAGCCCCGCTCAGCAATAAGGCCTGCCCTGTTTGGGGAGGCCCCAGACAGGAGAAATAAGTGGCGCTTCCACGCGTATATGACATAGCCAAAGAACTTGGCATTGACACTAAGGTTGCGCTCGCCAAGCTGGAAGAGCTTGGAGAGTATGTAAAAGGTGGATCCTCCACCATTGCCCCTCCGGTCGCAGCCAAACTTCGTGCCGCATTCCCCAATGTTGAAAAACCAGCTCCGAAAAAAGCGCCGGCTAAGAAAGCCAAGGCCAAAGAAGAGCCAGTTGTTGATGAAAAGCCAGTAGCCACTCAAGATAAGCCAGTTGTCTCTGAAGAGGTTAAGAAACCAGAGCCAAAGTTAGAAAAGCCAGCACCTCTGACAGGAATCCCAAGACCTGGCAACAATCCATTTTCTTCAAACCAGGGCATGGGAATTCCACGACCCATGGCAAGACCTGGTAACAATCCATTCTCATCAGCTCAGGGAATGTCACGTCCAAGACCTGCGGGTCAAAGACCTGAGCGAACTGGCCAGAGACCGCAGGGCGCAGGTCCAAGGGGACCAAGGCCAGCTGGTCAAAGACCAGTGGGTGCTCCAGGAGGCTTTGCTCCAGGAGGAAAGCCAGGTGCATTTCCATCCAGACCAGGACCAGGTGGTCGCGGTGGTCGCGGCGCAGGAACTGCCGGTGCGTTCGGTAAGGGTGGTTCGAAGAGCAAGTCTCGCAAGTCAAAGAGAGTCAAGCGCGAAGAGTTTGAACTAAGAGAGGCACCATCGCTCGGTGGTGCTGTAGTTCCAAGAGGTGATGGCACCACAGTTGTTCGCCTTCGCAGAGGATCTTCCATTCAGGACTTTGCTGACAAGATTGGCGCTAACTCTGGACAGTTGATTACCGTTCTCTTCCACCTAGGTCAGATGGCAACCGCCACAGCATCACTGGATGAGGAAACCTTCCAGATTCTTGGCGAAGAGCTTGGCTACAAGGTCGAGGTGGTTTCGCCTGAGGATGAAGAGCGAGAACTATTCGAAGGCTTCGGTCTAAATATTTCGACCGAGCTTGAGGACGAAGACGAGGATTCACTGCAGGCAAGACCACCTGTTGTCACCGTCATGGGTCACGTCGACCACGGTAAGACCAAGCTTTTGGATGCAATTAGAAACTCCAACGTTGTTGCTGGCGAGGCGGGTGGAATAACGCAGCACATCGGTGCATATCAGGTGCACGCAGTTCACGAAGGTGTTGACAGAGCAATCACTTTTATTGACACCCCGGGTCACGAAGCCTTCACAGCGATGCGTGCTCGTGGTACTCAGGTGACCGACATCGCAATCCTGGTGGTTGCCGCTGATGACGGTGTCATGCCTCAGACCATTGAGGCCTTGAACCACGCCCAAGCGGCCCAGGTGCCAATTGTTGTTGCCGTAAACAAGGTTGATAAAGAAGGTGCGAACCCAGCCAAGATTCGTCAGCAACTAACCGAGTTCGGTTTGGTTGCTGAGGAATACGGTGGCGATGTCATGTTCGTTGATGTTTCAGCACTTAAGAACATGGGGCTTGACAAGCTGCTCGATGCAGTTTTGTTGACAGCTGATGCAGCTCTGGACCTCAGGGCCAATCCAGATAGAGCTGCCAGAGGTGTTGCCATTGAAGCCAACTTGGACAAGGGGCGCGGTGCGGTTGCAACCGTTCTGATTCAGTCGGGTACTTTGCGAGTTGGTGATGCGATTGTTGCCGGAGCTTCTCACGGAAGAGTAAGGGCGATGTTCGATGAGAACGGAGCTGCGGTTGTTGAGGCTGGTCCTTCCAGGCCAGTTCAGGTACTAGGTCTTCAGTCCGTTCCAAGAGCAGGCGACAAGTTTGTTGTTGCGGATGACGAACGTCAGGCAAGGCAGATTGCTGAAAAGCGTGAAGCCGCTGATCGAAACGCTTTGCTTGCCAGAACTCGCAAGAAGATGTCTCTTGAAGACTTCACCAAGGCCCTGGAAGAGGGCAAGGTCGAGTCCCTCAACCTCATCATCAAGGGTGACGTATCCGGTGCTGTTGAGGCTCTGGAGGATGCCCTTCTCAAGATTGATGTTGACGCCAGCGTTCAGTTACGAATCATCCACCGTGGTGTCGGTGCCATTACTGAGTCTGACGTCAATCTGGCAACAGTTGATGCTGCTGTCATCATTGGATTCAACGTCCGACCCGACAACAAGGCAAGGGAGCGCGCTGATAGAGAAGGTGTTGACATCCGCTACTACAGCGTCATCTACAACGCTCTTGAAGACATTGAGAAGTCCCTCAAGGGAATGCTCAAGCCAGAATTCGAAGAAAAGCAGATGGGTACAGCCGAGGTCCGAGAGGTATTCAAGTCCTCCAAGGTTGGCACCATCGCTGGTTCCTATGTCAGAAGCGGCCTAATCAAGAGAAACGCTCTCGCCCGAGTAATTCGAGAGGGTGTCGTCTTGAAGGAAGGCCTGAAGGTCGACTCGCTTCGTCGCTTCAAGGATGACGTCAGCGAGGTAAAGGCCGACTACGAGTGTGGTATTGGTCTTGGTGACTTCAATGACCTGCAGGTTGGCGATGAAATTGAAACCTACGAGATGGTGGAGAAGCCGAGGGACTAGTGGTCGATCACGCAAGAGCGCGAAGACTTGCTGAGCGGATAAAGGTGCTAGCCGCTGAGGCATTGGAGCGTGGGGTAAAAGATCCTGACATTGGGTTTGTCACGTTTACCGATGTTCGTGTAACACCAGACCTTTCACACGCCAAGATTTACTTCACAGTCTTTGGAACGGATGAAGAACAGCAGAAGTCCATCGATGCCCTCGAAAGAAATCGGGGAAGACTTCGGGGTGAGATTGGTCACAGGCTTGGTATTCGCATCACCCCAACCATCGAACTAATCAGGGATGAAATTCCAGCAACCGCTGGAGCTCTGGCTGAACTACTTGCCGAGGCGAAGCGCCGGGATGCTGAAGTTGAAGAACTTGCCAAGCAGGCCAAGCCCGCCGGAGACCCAGATCCATATCTAAAGCCCAAGGTGCAGGAAAACTAATTGCCTGGCGGCATTCTGCTGGTCGATAAGCCCAAGGGGATTACCTCGCACGATGTTGTGGCGAGAGTTAGAAAAGAACTGGGGACGAAAAAGGTAGGTCACGCGGGCACGCTCGACCCACTTGCCAGCGGACTGTTAGTCATGGGGATTGACTCTGGTACCAAGCTACTCAGTCAACTGTTTGGCTTAGATAAGCAGTATCTGGCGACCTTTCGACTGGGTCAGTCAACAACCACAGATGACGCTGAAGGAGAGGTGCTTTCTCAAAAGAAAGCAACCAGCATCACCAAAGAAATGATTCAGCTGGAGATCGCCAGGCTGACTGGGGACATTGAGCAGGTTCCTTCATCAGTCAGTGCAATAAAGATTGCAGGCCGCAAGGCCTATGACATCGTGAGGGAAGGTGGCGAAGTTGAGCTAGCTCCCAGGAAGGTAAAGATCTATCGGTTTCAGCTGACCTCAGATCTAAGTAAAGTTGAAGACTTTCTAGAGTTCGATGTCCTAGTTGATTGCAGTTCTGGAACCTACATCAGAGCATTGGCCAGAGACATGGGCGAAGTTTTTGGAGTCGGGGGACACATTCGTGAACTAAGAAGAACGATGGTGGGGGAGTTCAGGGTTGATGATGCTAAGAAACTCGACAACCTAGGGAAGCCGATGAGCCTGTTGGAAGTGGCATCAATGCTGTTTCCGATTGCTGAGCTCTCTCAGGAGCAAGCCCAAGACATAATCCACGGCAAGAGAATTTCTTTGGACAACAACGCCACAGTTGCCGCCAGCTATAACCAGCAGCTACTTGCTATTTTGGAGCCTGTGGCCAAAGTTTTTCGATCAGTGACAGTCTTTCCAGAGAGTTTCAATGGTTGAGTGGCTCTTTCAGTCTCTGCTTTGGCTCTCTGTCCTGGTTGGAGTGGTGCTTTCGGTCTTGGGTTTGTTCGGAGTCAAACCCAATGGATATTTGATTCTTTCGCTGGGTTTAGTGGAGCTTGCTCTGCTCTTTCAGCTAGCAGTCTCGGTTGGCATGATTTTTGCTGGAGCTCAGGCTGTTGTGAGCACACTCGAATACTTCGGGTATCTTCTCGTGGCAATTCTGATTCCAGTTGCCGCTGGCATTTGGGCTCTGGCTGAGAGAAGCAAGTGGTCGACGGTAATTATGGGAGGTGCCTGCCTAACCGTCTCAGTAATGCTGGTGAGGATGTGGCAGATTTGGACTGGTTTTTATCCAGGCTGAAACCTTCCAAGGTAATTCACCTTTTGTTAACCTTGCTCGGTACTGGAGTTAATTTCCTAAACCCAACATTGGGACATGTCAAATCCCGCTGGTGCGTCCCCACGCAAACTACAGGCCAAGCCCTTTAGAACGGCAGACAAGCTATTTTTTGGCGTCTCCACAGCTGCGGCCTACAGCTCGATTGTGATTATTGCTCTTGTACTCATCTTCTTGATGCAGAGAGCATGGCCTGCCTTCGCCGAGCAAGGGGTTTTGGAATTTATTTTTGGCACCGGCTGGGAAGTCGGTCAGGACAACGCTGGTGACATTATTATGCGCATTGGTCCGCAGCTTTACGGAACAATGCTGATAGCCGCACTTGGAACACTAATTGCAGTTCCAATGGCGATTTCCGTAGCGTATTTCATAGTCTTTCTTGCCCCTAAGTGGCTAGCTGGCCCCACAACCATTCTGATTGATCTGCTTGCAGCCATTCCATCTGTAGTTATTGGTCTTTGGGGCTTAGTGGTGTTCGGACCAGTCGGAATTCAGTGGGCAGAAATTCTTCACAATGCCTTTGGATGGATTCCAATTTTTGCTCATGACTCAGGAACATTCACTAACTCGCCTTTTATAGCCTCACTCATAGTGTCAATCATGATTGTGCCGATTATTGCCTCAGTTACCAGAGAAATCTTTTCGCAAATGGATCGAGAGGTAATTAATGCATCGCTTGCCTTGGGTGCTAACCGAGAATCTGCTCTGCGAAGGGTAATCCTTCCCACCTCAGCCGGCGGAATTACAGGTGGTGTCCTTCTTGCCCTTGGGCGTGCTCTAGGTGAGACTGTCGCAATCTTCTTTGTATTGAATATCGTCTATGACCGTTTCAACTGGTATGAAATTCTTGAGCCAGAGGGTGGAAACGTTGCCTCGCTAATTTTGGCAAAGTTCGGAGAAGCAACTGAGCGAGAAGTTGCAGGGCTAATGGCTGCCGGAGTTGTGTTGTTCGTTCTCACTTTGATTGTCAATGCAATTGCTTCCTACATCGTTGCCAAGGCTCAGCCGTGGAGGAAACTATGAGCGACACAATGCTTCAGAGTGAGCCTCGTCCATCCCTGGCTACCCCCTGGTCGAAGGTTTCCCCAAAACTAAGAAACGCAATAATTATTGGCTCAACTTTGCCTGTGCTCTTAGCTCTTTCTTATATGGTGTTGACAGACACCCCATTCATCGTCGTCCTCTTCACAGTTTTCCTACCACTCCAGATTCTTGGCGGAGCCTTTGCAGGCTTTGTTGGGCACGGACCTAGGGGAATGCTTGATGGGCTGCTGGTCGTGATGACCTACTTCCTCGGCGGTTTTGTGTTAGTGATGTTGGTCTCGGTTCTCGTTTCGGTAGTAATAGCGGGTGCAGAGGTCATTTCACCGCACTTTATTTTCCAAAATGGTAAGTATGTTGGACCCACCACAGACCTCAGCTACGGAGGGCTAGGACACTCAATTGTTGGAACTTTGCTTATAGTTCTATTTACATCAGCAATAACAGTGCCACTCGGAATTGCGACTGCGGTGTACATCACTGAAACCCAGGGACGAAGCCGAGGTCTTGTCCAGACACTTCTTCAGGCCATGGCGGGATTGCCCTCTGTTGTTTCTGGACTCTTTATCTTTTCAATGCTAATTCTCTCTGGAGTTACAAGTTACGCAGGTTTTGCGGGGTCATTGGCGCTCGTGCCACTGATGCTTCCGACGGTAGCAAGAGTGGCAGAAGAGTCATTACGCCTCGTTCCTCGAGATCTGCGCAATGGTGCACTAGCTCTTGGAGCTCCCTCCTGGAGGGCTTTCTTCATGGTCACTCTGCCGGCGGCAAAGTCCGGAATAGTAACAGCGATTCTGTTAGGTGTGGCACGTATCGTGGGGGAAACAGCGCCGCTCCTGCTGACCATCTTTACCAACAATGGCACCAACCTCAATTTATTTGAAGGTGGTATGTCATCTCTCCCTACCTACCTGTTCCTCAACCTCAACGAGGGAACCTCTGGCTCTACAGCGAGAGCTTGGGGTTCTGCGCTGGCGATCATGATTGTCGTCGGCATTTTGTTTGCCGCGGCGCGACTAGCTTCCAGAAACAGGCCTGGTGTTAAGAGCAAGCCCGAAAAGAAAAAGGGGAAGTAACTAATGGAAATGCAGACCGCTACTCAATCTCACTTATCCACGGATAACGTGAACGTTTGGTTCGGAGCTCGTCACGTGCTCAAGGATGTGTCGTTAGTGTTCCCCAACAACCAGGTCACCGCCCTGATTGGACCATCTGGCTGTGGAAAGTCAACCTTCATCCGCACCTTGAATCGAATGCACGAGTTGATTCCATCTGCTGGATTTGCAGGCCGAGTTCTTCTGGATGGCGAAGACATCTATGATCAACAGGTTGATCCGGTTGATGTCAGGCTAAAGATAGGTATGGTCTTCCAAAAGCCAAACCCATTCCCGACCATGTCAATCAAGGAAAATGTGATTTCGGGCCTAAAGCTTTCAGGTCGAAAAATTGATAACTCTGAGGAACTGGTCGAAACTTCCCTTCGTCGCGCTGCGATGTGGAATGAGGTTAAGGACCGCTTGGGAGAGCCAGCTCTTTCGCTGTCCGGAGGACAGCAGCAGCGTCTTTGCATCGCTAGAGGTCTGGCCATGACTCCAGAGGTACTGCTCATGGACGAACCATGTTCAGCCCTGGATCCAGGTTCGACGAGGCGCATCGAAGAGACAATACTTGAACTGAAGGACTCAATCACGATTGTGATTGTGACCCACAACATGCAACAGGCGCAGCGAATCTCGGATCAGACAGCATTCTTCTTAGCAGAGGATGGGGAACCGGGTCACATTGTGGAGTTCGGAGCTACCCAGCAAATCTTCAATGGGCCAATTGACAACCGGACGAACGACTACGTAAACGGTCGGTTCGGTTAATTTAGTGTTCACTAACCGTTGGTAGTTCATTAATTCGCGGACCCTCCCCAGTTAACCAGGTTTCTAAATACTGAAGCCGTCATCGGACAAACGCCGTTCTTGTTAGGAGAAATCAATGCGTAAATTAAGTGGGGTTATTCTCACATCATCCCTGGTGCTCGCATCACTGCTGGGCGCACAGCCAGCCATGGCAGAAACAATTGCCGGATCTGGCTCTTCATACGCTGGAAAGATGTTCCGTGAGTGCATCGCCGGCTACACAGAGCACACAGTCTCTTACCCAGACGGTGGATCTGGTCGTGGTAAGCGCGACTTCGCTGGAGGAATCACTGCCTACGGTGCTTCAGACTCCCTGTACTCCGCATCAGAGACCAAGCCTCGGTTCAAGTTCACTTATGTTCCAGCTGTTGCCGGTCCAATTGCTGTCGCTTACAACGCGCCTTCTCTAAAGACGGTGCGCCTGACTCCAAAGCTAATCGGAGACATCTTCCTAGGAAAAATTACATCTTGGAATGACAAGGCTATTGCAGCTGTAAACAAGGGAGTCAAGCTTCCTAATGAGAAAATCACCGTTGTTTACCGCAAGGACAACTCTGGTACCACAAACAACTTCTCGAACTGGCTATCCCAGACAGTAAGTAAGACTGACTTCAAGCAGAACGACAGCTGGGAGGCTGCAACCGGCTTTAAGGCCGTTGGTATCGGTGGAAACACCACCTCCGGTGTCAAGGCAGAACTTGCCAAGATTCCATTCTCAATCGGTTACTTAGACCTTGCTGACGCTATAGAGGCAAAGTTTGGTCTGGTTGCAGTTCAGAACGGTGCTGGAAAGTTCGTGAAGCCAAGCGTGGCTACTGCCAAGAACTTCCTTGCTGCGCAGGCAATGAAGAACAACGGTGTTGTGCTATTTGACTACCGCAAGACCTTCGGTACTGACGCCAAGGGTAAGAAGACCACCAACTACTACTCAATCGTGTTGGTTGCTTACGCGATGGCTCGCACCGATGGATCGGGAGACCCCGCCAAGACCAAGGCAGCCAAGGACTTCCTCACCTATGTTGTGAATGACTGTGTTCCGACCAAGGGTGCGAAGCTTGGATACGTTGCCTTCTCTGGTAGCTTCCTAAAGACCGCTAACAGACTCCTAGGTACTATCAAGTAGTCCTCGGAAGAGTTTGTCCATCGTCTCTGGGGTGAGACTAGTGCTCACCCCAGAGAACACAAAAAAGGAACATTTGGGTGATGAAAAAAATTATTTCACTGCTTTTAGCGGCCGGAATTTCTCTCACCCTTACAGCTTGTGATCCACCGATTCCAGAGGCACTTTTGATCGCTGCCGCTGAGCGACAGGTTCAGTGCGAAGAGGGCTCACAGGCAATTTATGCTGAGGCAGGCTATGCCGAACTGACTTCATCATGGACAGAATTGATGTCTGGTCAGTGCGAAAGCATGTCCATAGAGCTTGCTGACACCATTGATGATGCAGACCTAGTTATGCACTCCGATGGTGCGCCATCCTGCGAAGCACATGCAACAGCTCCCGTTGGATTTGATGCTGGGGCGATTACTTTCTTCCTTGATGCCGCCATCGCTCTGAACCTTTCCCCTGAAGTAATCGCAGGGATTTTTGACGGCACCATTGAATACTGGAGTGATCCGGATCTTGCTCCACTAAATCCCGAGATTGAATTCGAAGATATTCCAATTCAGGTTGTTCCTGAGGCACCTCAGGCGGCCATTGATGCCCTTCGCGCCTGGATTACTGAGCTGACAGGCGAGGAGCCATCCCTGTCACTGTTGGAACCAGCTGATGGAACGTATTGGTCTGACTCGATATCGTTGATGGAGAACGGGCAGATTGGTCTGTTCCCATACTCCGAGGTTGCTTACATCGGTGCTCTTTACGCCGGGGTGGCCTACGAGGACGAAGAGGGAACACTTCAGGTTCTGCAGCCATCTGCGCAAACTGTATACGTCGCATCAACGCGTTGGGTGGTAGAGAAAACCGAGCTTGGACTAGATTCAAGCTTTGATCCTGCCGTTGAAGCTCAGCCATTTCCGGGAACTGGGGAGGCGGGAGCTCCTTATCAAATGGTTTATCCGGTCTATATCGATTTGTGTGGTGAAGATAACTTGCTGCAACGAGCTATTGCCAGATACGTCGTGAGGCTTGATTCACAGGGGCTGATGGCGACTTCAACCCTGGGCGCTCTTCCCGAGTGGCTAAGAGTTGAGTCAGCTATCGCTTTGGGTAAAGGACTACCCACCGTTGAGGTTAACCCAGAGGATTTGGTAACCGACTAATAAGCTTGGCTGAGTGGCTAAACAACTTGGTGCAGGTCGACTGCTGATTGCCACGTATGGCATCTTTTCGATTTCCGCCTCAGCCCGGGCGCTTTTCCAAATCTCTACAAAGTTTGAAGAAGCTCCAGTCGCATACGCCTTATCGGCTCTTTCAGCTTTGGTCTACGTGCTTGCGACTTTTCTTTTGGGAAGTGATCGTTATCGAAGGTTTGCAAAATTTGCAGTTTGGTTTGAGCTGGTTGGTGTCATGGTGGTGGGCGTCTTAAGCCTTGCCATACCAGAACTGTTCAACCATCCCTCTGTTTGGTCAGGCTTTGGTTCTGGTTATGCGTTTATTCCGCTAATCTTGCCGCTGGCCGGTCTGTTGTGGCTAAGGAAGTCAAGTGCTTGAAGTTAAAGGTCAATTGCCAGCCGACCACGCTGACACGGCGGTGGCAATTGGAAAGTTTGATGGAGTCCACCTCGGTCATCAGCAGCTGATTCATGATTTGGTGGAGTCATCTGAGGAAGCTGGACTTGCGGCAGCCGTAATCACCTTTGATCGACATCCCAATTCGGTTTTGAATCCGAGCAGTGTTCCACTTCCGCTCATTGGACCAGGGCAAAAAAAGAAACTTCTAATGGGTTTCGGCGTGGATGTGCTCAAGACAATTGCCTTTGATCAGGCACTTGCTTCGCTAAGCCCAGAGGAATTTGTAGCTACCCACATCGCTCCCATGCGGGCAAGGCTTGTGATGGTGGGCAAAGGTTTTCGCTTTGCCGCTGGGGGAGGTGGAAATCTTGAGACTTTACGAGAACTGGGGCTGCAATATGGTTTTCAAGCTCGAGAGGTTAGTCATGTCGAGGTAAACGGCAGCAAAATCTCAACGAGCTCAATCAGGTCGCTGCTAGATCAGGGAAAGGTCGAAGCTGCGAATCTGCTTCTCGGAAGAAATCACGCAACCGAGGGAATGGTTGAACACGGTCGAAAACTTGGTCGCAAACTTGGTTATCCAACTGCGAATATATCTAGAAGCGCTGAAGGCTATCTTCCTGCCGACGGCGTTTACGCTGGGTACTTAATTGCAGACGGTATTCGCTATCCAGCAGCACATTCAGTGGGTACTAACGATTCCATTGAGGCAGTCCCAAGGCTATTGGAATCTCACGTGATTGGCCGAGATGATCTGGACCTCTATGACAAGACGGTAATTTGTGAGTACGTTGCCCAGGTCAGGGGTTGGGCAAAATTTGATTCCCTGGAAGATCTCACCAATCAAATTGCCAAAGATGTTGCTAAAGCCAAGAGTCTTCTCGAAGAGTAGGTTAGAGATATGAACTTTTTAGATGCAATCAAGAGTGGTTTCCAGAACTATTTCAACTTTAAGGGCAGGGCCTCAAGATCTGAGTTTTGGTATTGGGTTTTGTTTACGGTCCTGATTGGTCTAGTGGCCAGCACCCTAGAATCTGCTATTTGGCCAACACCTGCATTCGAAGGTGACTGGATGCAAAACTTTGAGTCCCTCTCGGCTCAGCAGACTCCACTTTCCAACATCCTGGCATTAGTTCTATTCATACCTAATCTTTCGATGCTTGCTCGAAGGTTTCACGATGCAGGCTTTTCAGCTAAGTGGCTCTTTCTTCAGCTGATTCCGATTGCCTATGGAATCTTCGCTGCCATCGGGGTTATTTCCATCCTGGTCACCTCGGATCTGATGGATCTGTCGGTTGAGCAGCTGATGTCAATTGTCTTTTTAGTCCTGCCTATTTTTGGACTGTTCCTGGCAGTTATGGTGGTCTACCTGGTATTTGCCCTTCGGCCATCCAGAAGCTTCTATGACGGAAACAAGTATGTTGAGCCGGAAAGCCCATCCTCCCTGCAAGAGGGAACCACCGCCTAGCGTTTTCCGAGGTTTTTCCCTAAGCTTCTTCAAGCCGTGTAACGGCCGCGGATAAAGAGAGCTCTGGGCATCCTGCCCCTTGCGCCGCGCAGCGGATAGGAAAGGACAAACTATGGCACTTGATGCAAAAGTCAAGCAGCAGATTATTTCGGAGTATGCGACGGGGCCTGGTGACACAGGCAGCCCAGAGGTTCAGGTTGCGGTTCTTTCTCGCCGCATTTCAGATCTGACGGAGCACCTGAAGGACCACGCTCACGATCACCACTCGAGAAGAGGACTTCTTCTTCTGGTTGGTCAGCGTCGTCGTCTGCTCGGATATCTGCAGAAGATTGACATCAACCGCTATAGAAAGCTGGTTGAAAGACTCGGTCTTCGCCGCTAACTTGGCTTTCAATTAGCCCCAGGGATGATTCTCTGGGGCTTTTTGCTGGGCAAAACGTAATCAAGTCGTTAGGCTTTACTCTCAGGAGGAAACGAAGGCGGGTCCTCGGTGGAAGATTTTGGGTCACTGCCCCAGGATTTTTGACTGACGACCAGCACTTCCTCCTCCAGCACGTAAGGCCCACAAGGGGCCTTGTTGTCGTGCGCAATGAGAAAAGAGGAATGCCTTGGAAGGCGAAGAGATTAAATTTGCAGAAGCCGTGATTGATAACGGCAAATTTGGCAAGAGAACCATTCGGTTTGAAACCGGAAGGCTTGCCCAGCAGGCAGCTGGCAGTGCAGCTGTCTATCTAGACGAAGAGACCATGCTGTTTTCAGCGACCACAGTCTCCAAGCAGCCGAAGGATCAGTTTGATTTCTTCCCGCTGACCATTGATGTCGAGGAAAGAATGTATGCCGCTGGAAAGATTCCTGGCAGCTTCTTCAGGAGAGAGGGACGACCCTCAACCGAGGCGATTCTTGCCGCTCGTCTAATTGACAGACCACTCAGGCCTTCATTTGTTGATGGCTTGAGAAATGAAATTCAGGTTGTTGCCACTGTTATGTCTATCCACCCGGATGAGATGTATGACGTAATCGCAATTAATGCTGCATCGATGTCCACTCAGCTGGCCGGACTTCCATTCTCAGGACCGGTGGCTGGAGTCCGTGTGGCACTTATCGATGGTCAGTGGGTTGCATTCCCTCGTCACTCGGAACTGGAAAACGCCGTGTTTGACATGGTTGTTGCTGGCCGCGTTATTGAAGAAGATGGCAAGGAAGATGTTGCCATCATGATGGTGGAGGCGGAAGCCACAGAAACTTCATGGGATCTGATTCAGGGTGGTGCGAAGGCACCAACCGAAGAGGTTGTCGCAGAGGGGCTTGAGGCCGCAAAGCCGTTTATCAAGGTATTGGTTGAGGCACAGAGCAAACTGGCTAAGCAGTCTGCCAAGCAGGTTGCAGAGTATCCGCTGTTTCTCCCGTACACAGATGAGGTCTATGAGGTTGTCTCAGCTGCAGCTGCAACTGAGCTAGCCAAGGTCTACCAGATTGCTGACAAGCAGGCTCGTCAGGATGCTGACGATGAGCTGAAGGCAAAGGTCAAAGAAGAAGTGGCTGCCAAACTCGATGAGGAGCAGATGCTGCAGTTCTCTGCTGCCTACAAGTCAGTCACCAAGAAGGTAATGCGCACCAGAGTTTTGAAGGAAGGCATTCGTATTGACGGCCGAGGTCTTTCCGACATTCGCGTAATCGATGCTGAAGTGGCAGTGATTCCAAGAACTCACGGTTCTGCCATCTTCCAAAGAGGTGAGACCCAGATTCTTGGTGTAACCACTTTGAACATGCTGAAGATGGAGCAGCAGATTGATGCTCTGACTCCAGTGACCACAAAGCGCTACATGCATCACTACAACTTCCCCCCTTACTCAACCGGTGAGACTGGAAGAGTTGGATCACCCAAGAGGCGTGAGATTGGTCACGGAGCACTTGCCGAGAGAGCACTGGTTCCTGTGCTTCCAACCAGGCACGAGTTTCCATATGCGATTCGACAGGTTTCTGAGGCGTTGGGCTCAAATGGATCCACTTCCATGGGCTCTGTCTGCGCCAGCACCTTGAGTCTTCTAAATGCAGGTGTTCCACTGAGAGCACCGGTTGCTGGTATTGCCATGGGTCTGATTTCAGACACCGTCGATGGCAAGACTCAGTATGCGGCTCTGACCGACATTCTTGGTGCGGAAGATGCACTTGGGGATATGGACTTCAAGGTTGCTGGAACCAAAGACTTTGTGACAGCTATTCAGCTGGACACGAAGTTGGATGGAATTCCATCTGCTGAGTTGGCAAAAGCACTAACCCAGGCCAAGGAGGCAAGACTCTTCATTCTTGGTGTCATGAACGAAGCGATTGACACTCCAGATGAGCTATCGCCATATGCACCACGAATCATCAGTGTGAAGATTCCAGTGGACAAGATTGGTGAGGTCATTGGTCCAAAGGGCAAGATGATCAACCAGATCCAAGAGGACACCGGAGCTGAGATCAGCATTGAGGATGACGGAACAGTATTCATTGGTGCAACCAATGGACCTGCCGCTGAGGCTGCCAAGGCAGCCATCAATGCGATTGCTAACCCACATGTTCCTGAAATCGGAGAGCGTTTCCTCGGAACCGTTGTGAAGCTTGCAACATTCGGCGCATTCGTGTCGCTTCTTCCAGGTAAAGACGGACTTCTGCACGTCTCCGAACTTAAGAAGATCTCGGGAGGCAAGAGAGTTGAGAACGTCGAAGACGTACTCGAGGTTGGTCAAAAGATTTTGGTTGAGATTGCCAAGATTGATGACCGAGGCAAGCTCTCGCTAGTGCCAGTTGTTGAGGATGAAGCCAAAGCGGAGTAGTTAGTTGCTACTTCCACTCAAAGCATCACTGCAGTTCACCGCTGACGAGGCAACGGTCGCCAAGACCGTCCTCGAAAGCGGTGTTCGCATTCTCACGGAAACTGTCCATGGAGCACCTTCTGTGGCAGTGTCAGTTTCTGTTGGAGTTGGATCTAGGGATGAGGCTGACTCTCACCTAGGTTCTACGCACTTCCTTGAGCATCTGCTATTCAAGGGAACTGCGCGCAGATCAGCTCGAGACATATCAGTTTCATTTGATTCGGTTGGTGGATCATCCAATGCTGCTACTGCCAAGGAGTACACCTCCTACTATGCGAGAGTTCAAAACTCAGCCCTTGAATTAGCAAGCGATGTTTTGATTGATATGTTTACCTCTGCCACTATCGGGGAAGAGGACTTTGAGACTGAGAAGACAGTCATTCTCGAAGAGTTGGCGATGAATGAGGATGATCCAGAGGATGTCTGCCATGAGGAATTTTCCGATGCTCTGATGCCGGGGACTGACCTGGGCAGACCAATCGGAGGGTCAAAAGAGAGCATTCTTGGCGTCAGTAGATCTCAGGTTATTGATCACTATCGGGAGAATTACTCTAGCCAATCAATGATTGTTGCTGCCGCTGGTGGTGTTGATCATGCTCAGTTTGTTGAATTGGTTTCTAAGCAATTGGAGGCGGTCGGTTGGGATCAGGCAGGGGAACCTGTTGCCCGAAGAAAGCAGGAATTCAAAAAACCTCCTGCACCGGAGAAATTTAGATACATCGAAAAGGACACGCAGCAGGCTCACATCATGTTGGGCTTTCAGTCTCCTCACTCGTTGGATGAAGATCGCTATGCTCTGGCAATTTTCAACACTGTTTTGGGTGGAGGGATGTCCTCCAGGCTCTATCAGGAAATCAGGGAAATTAGAGGTCTTGCATACTCCACCTACTCCTATCAGCACGGCTACTCGGATAGCGGATTCTTTGGTCTCTATGCAGGCTGCTCATCGGAAAACAGCGAGGAGGTAGTGAGACTGATGCGTTCGGAGCTTGAGAGCATTGCTGATAAAGGGGTAACCCGCGAGGAATTCGATCTTGCTTTGGGCAACATAACCGGTTCTTTGGCACTGAGGTTTGAAGCCAGCCTGGCCCGCATGAACCGCCTGGTTGGGACTGAGCTTGGTTCGGGGGAGTATTTGAGCGTCAGTGAAGTTTTAGAGAGATTCAATGACCAGAGTCTTGAAGATGTCCAGAGGGTGGCACGGAGGATTCTCGCTTCTCCCAGCAGCTTGGTCGCGGTTGGAAAGTCACTTTCGCATCTTGAGAAATTGGCTTGATAGGTTTACACCATGATTTCCGTTGGGATAGTTGGCGCGACCGGTCGAATGGGCAGGTTGACCAAGGAGTTGGTTGACCAGGATTCAAATCTCAAGCTGCATGCAGCACTCGATTCCAGTTCAGACATGAGCATGCTGGAGGGTGCGGATGTAGTGATTGAATTCACCAACCCGACGGTCAGTGAAACTATCGCAGAGTATGCAATTGCCAATTCTATGAAGCTGGTCGTTGGTTCTTCCGGTTGGTCAGAGGTAAAGCTCGCGAAGCTTTCTAAACTGATGGAGAGTAATGCTGAATCCGCGGTGCTGGTGGTTCCAAATTTTTCAATTGGTTCAATGCTGGCTCAGAAGTTTGCCCAGGAGGCAGCGAAGCACTTTTTGCAGGTGGAAATAATTGAAAGCCATCACGCTGGAAAAATAGACTCACCTTCTGGCACTGCAATCAGAACCGCAGAGCTGATTGGTAAGGCAAGGGCCCAGTCTCATTTGGTTCCGGGGAGTGAACAACCAGCCAGGGGAAAAATGGTCGACGGTGTTCCAATTCACTCGATTCGCCTGCCCGGCGTATCTGCAAAGCAGGAGACTGTATTTGCCGCTGACAATGAGCAGCTCGTCATCACCCATGACGTCAGTTCTCACCGCGCCTACTCCTTGGGCATTCTCAAAGCAATCGAATACGTGGCAGGATCAAAAGGGCTGACCATCGGTCTAGAAATGGTTTTTAACTGAGGTGCTGACCAAGATTTGGTTGGCAGTAATTGTCGCAATCACGCTTCTCTACGCTTTTCTTCTTTTTGAGCGAGGTGTTGTCCTAATTCAAGATGGGCAGCCAATTGCAATTGCCATGGGTCTAGCAATCCTCATCTTTCCGCTGTTGGCAGTTGCAACAATTTTCTTTGAGATTCGATTTGGCATCATGCTCTCAAAACTTGAGAAGATACTGCAAGCCAGCGACATATCAACCCCCAAATATCGCCTCCTACTGAGTGGGCGGGCAGAAAAGGAAAGCGCACAAGAGGTCTTTGCGCAGCTGAAACAGAGCATTGAAGAGGATGAAACTAACTACCTCAACTGGTATCTACTTGCGGATTGCTATGACAAATTAGGAGACAGGAAAAGAGCTAGGGCTGCTGCTCGCAAAGCCATTTCAATGGCGAAACAGGCCAAAGCGCTTTAGCAGCAGATACATCTGGCAGCCTAAGCAGAAATTGAAAAAAGCATTCAGGAATGCGGCGATAAATATGAAAGCCAGGGCTATCCCAACAACAATCTGAGACCCAAGAATTACGCCGATTAGACCCAATGTTGCAAAGCTCAGCCCAACCTGTTGAGCAAACCGAGGAGGTCTTGCATCCTCCAGTTCCTTTGGCTCGCCAATTCTCTTTCTAAGGAGCTGGAAAATGTATTTGTAGGGATGAGTCTTAGGAAGAAAGACACTCCAGGCGAAGAGAATAAATAGCATTATCGTCAGTGCTTGGGATAAGGTTCCAAAACTGCTGTAAGCATCGGCAAATGCAATCAGTGCCAGGACTGAAGTAATTCCGGCCCCAACTCTCGGTGCTCTTGGATCAATCATCTGACTCATTTCACTCCTAATTTCTCGAGCTCTTGGTTTAGTCTTTGAATATTTGGAACTCCACCGACTCGGTAGACCAGCTCACCCTCACTGTTTAGCAAAAACACCGTAGGGGTTTGATTGATTCCAAAGTGTGCTGCGATGTCTAATCTCTCGGTGATATCTACCTCAAGGTGACTGAGTCCTCCCATTCGATACTCCATCTGAGCCAGCTGCCTTCTCACCCCAGGACATTGTCCGCAAAAGGTTGTTGAGAACTGCAGCAGGGTTGCTTTCCTACCCAGATCAGAAGTTGGTATGCCATTCTTGGTGGGATTGAGTCTCTTGAGGTCTATCCGCTTCTGGATCCGAACTCGGTGACCACGGCCTCTGAGAAATCGGTAGCCCAGTCCCAGGGCTGTTGCTATGAGCAACAGGGATAGGACCGCCAGCAGAGATTCCACCGCCCTAGGTTAGGTCATTGGCGGACCTGGCCTCGGAGTGTTACACCTTTTTACTATGCCGCCACCCTCTAGGCTTTTCGCGATGAGCGAGATTGAATTCAGAAGCGATATGACGGTGGAGCTGGTCCGTCACAGTGCCAGAGATGCCGATGTTTTGTTTGCCGCCAGGGTTTCCACTCAGGGGGAGCAGACTCTGGATTCGGCGATGTCCAGTGATGGTGAGGCCAAGCAGAAAGACAAGGGTCTGATCAACTATCTGATGCGGGACAGGCATGGCTCTCCCTTTGAGCACAACTCAATGACCTTTTATGTCCAGGCTCCGATTTTTGTTTTTCGTGAGTTTATGCGTCACCGGATTGCAAGCTACAACGAGGAATCTGGTCGCTATCGTGAGCTCAGACCTGTTTTCTATGTTCCAGGTGAGGACAGAAAACTAATCCAGGTTGGAAAACCTGGGCACTATGAGTTTCAGGATGGTTCTGCTGAGCAGTTTGCTCTAGTTCAGCAAGAGACGATGACCGTTACCCGATCGGCCTATGAGGCTTACCAGAGAATGCTCGAGGCGGGGGTGGCAAGGGAGGTGGCACGAATTGTGTTGCCGCTGAATATTTACTCGAGCATGTATGTCACCATGAATGCCAGATCTCTGATGAACTTCCTGTCCTTGCGGACAAAACGTGAGGGGACTCACTTCCCATCCTTCCCGCAGCGCGAGATAGAGATGGTTGCCGAAAAGATGGAAGATTTCTGGGCAGAGCTAATGCCACTCAGCTATGAAGCCTTCAATGAGAACGGTCGGGTAGCCCCCTAGTTTCTAAATCGCTAGGCTTAGGCAATGGTTACACAGCAAAAGGATGTCTTCGGCCAGGTACTGGTTGCTTTAGTAACGCCCATGACCGCCGAGGGCGAGGTCGACTGGCCAGCAGTTGAAAGACACATCGACTACGTGATTTCCAATGGTGCCGATGGAGTAGTCGTCACTGGAACCACTGGAGAAACATCAACCCTGACCGATGCTGAGAAGATCAAGCTGGTTGAGGTTGGAAAAAGTGTCTCCTCGGGCAGAGCAAAAATCATCACCGGTGGTGGATCAAACGAAACTGCTCACGCCATACAGCTATATAAAGCGAGTGAAAAAGCTGGTGCAGATGGTGTCATGGTTGTCACTCCGTACTACAACAAACCCACCCAGGCTGGAATTCTCACTCACTTCAGGTTGATTGCCGATGCTACAGACCTCCCTGTGATTCTCTATGACATTCCTGGTCGAACAGGTGTCGCAATTTCCTATGAGACTTTTCATCGAGCAGCCAAGCACCCGAACATAGTCGCAATCAAGGACGCCAAGGGAGATTTGGCCCAGGCATCAAGGTTGATGCTGGAAACCGGACTTATGTATTTTTCAGGCGATGACTCAAACGTCCTGCCACACATATCTATTGGCGCAACCGGACTCATAGGCGTAACTGCCAACATCGCTCCCCATGCCTACCGCCAAATGGTTGATGCAACCAATCGAAATGATTTTCACTCAGCACTGACAGTGCACAGCGCACTAGAGCCTCTGCAGCGAGCGATCATGACCCACGTTCCCGGCACCGTAGCGGCCAAGTATGTTTTGCATGGGCTTGGATACATCGGCTCACCTAGGGTCAGACTCCCACTGGTTGGTCCAGAAGATCACGAGGCAGCTTTGATTGAGGGCGGTATTGACCAGGTGGTCTCAGTTCCTGGAATTAGCTTTGATAACTTCCGCCCAGATCGCAATGCGGCTGCCGGCGGAGCGCTGCCAAAGGTAGCTGGAACTACCAGATAGTGCAGACACCTCCTCCTCTTGGGCCAGACACCCTCCGAATCATCCCCCTCGGTGGCGTAGGGGAGATTGGTCGCAACTGCACAGTTTTTGAAATCAACAATCAATTGCTCATTGTTGACTGCGGAGTTTTATTTCCAGAAGAATCTCAGCCCGGTGTCGATCTAATCCTTCCCGATCTCGGATATCTCTCGGACAAGCTGGATCGAATAGCTGGTCTAGTTCTGACTCATGGTCACGAGGACCACATAGGTGGCGTTCCCTACCTGCTGAAGATGCGTCCCGATATTCCAATCTTTGGGTCCAAGCTGACCATTGCCTTCCTGCAGGAAAAGCTTGCTGAGCACCGATTGACTGGCAATGTTCAGCTGGTTAGCGAGGGCATGAAGAGCAAGATCGGTGACTTCGAGTGTGAATACGTTGCTGTGAATCACTCCATCCCCGATGCCTTAGCAATCATTATTCGCTCCAAGGCCGGAACCGTTCTAGCCACCGGTGATTTCAAGATGGATCAGCTGCCACTGGATGGAAGGCTGACGGATCTGAGAGCTTTTGCGAAGGTAGGTCAGGAGGGGGTTGACCTATTCATGGTTGATTCCACCAATGCCGACATTCCTGGCTTTACGCCTTTGGAGCGGGAGATTGGTCCGGTAATAGAAGGTGTCATTTCAAGAACCCGTGGCAAAGTCGTGGTTGCTTCATTTGCCTCGCATGTTCACAGAGTTCAGCAGGTAATTGAGGCGGCGATAAATAACGGTCGCAAGGTGGTCTTCGTCGGTCGCAGCATGGTCAAGAACATGAAAATTGCTTCCGAGCTTGGTTATCTTCAGATTCCAGATGGCTCGGTGGTTGACCTTTCTGAAGCCAGTGAGCTTCCCGACAATCGGGTGGTCTTCATGTCCACTGGTTCGCAAGGAGAGCCGATGGCGGTTCTTTCCAGAATTGCTAATCAGGATCACCAGATAGAAATTGGCGAAAGTGACACCGTGCTCTTGGCTAGCTCGATGATTCCCGGAAATGAGAATGCGGTCTATCGAGTAATTGATGGTCTGACAAGACTTGGCGCAAACGTTGTCCACAAAGGCAATGCCAATGTTCACGTCTCAGGCCACTCAGCCGCGGGCGAGCTTCTCTACTGCTACAACATCATCAAGCCCAAGAATGTGATGCCAATTCATGGTGAGTATCGTCACCTGATGGCCAACGCCAAGTTAGCCAAGAAGACAGGTGTCCCAGAAGAAAACATCATCGTTGCCGAGGATGGTTCGGTGGTTGATCTATCGGCAGGGGTTGCGCAAATCGTAGGCAAGATTAGATGCGACATGCTCTATGTCGATGGCCAAGCCGTTGGCAAAATCACCGAAGAGGATTTGCAGGATCGAAGGACGCTAGCAGCAGAAGGATTCATCTCTATCTTTGCGGTGGTGGACAAGGAGACAGGAAAGCTGTTGGAAGGGCCTGCAATCAGAGCTAGGGCCTATGCCGAAGAGGATCACGTATTCGATGACATCCTTCCTGCGATTCAGCAGGCCCTTAGTCAGGCTGCCAGTGATGGCGTGAGAGACAGTCACCAGTTTCAGCAAGTAATTAGAAAGACAGTCGGCTCATGGGTTGCTAAGGCTCATCGCCGCAGGCCGGTAATCATTCCAATCGTTGTCTATTCTTCTCGCCCTGCCTAAGCCGATTTTTCGCCCCCGCTTGCTAACTTTTTCTCATGGCTGGAAAGACCAAGCCGCCCACCCGAGCTGGCGGCAGCAAGCGCTCGCGTCCAGCCGCACCCTCCAGCAAGACATCCAAAAACTTCTTTGCCATCGTGCAGCGCGGCTACATGGCCTCCGCGCATGGGATTGGCGGACTGGTCAGGTCTTTCAGCAAGGAGATTAGGGATGAGGACCGCCGCGACGGGGCTCCCTTTGCACTATTTGTTTTGAGCATCCTCGGGGTGCTGTTTGCCTGGTTCTTAAATAACGAGGCCTGGGCGGTTGTTCTGCACCAGTTCACCTTCGGCCTGCTTTTTGGACTGGTTAGTTTTGGACTGCCCGTGGTGCTATTTGCCTATTCCATGTTTTTGTTTAGGCACCCCTCATCGCTGAGGGATTCTTCCAGGTTCGCCCTGGGCTTCTGGTTGTTTCTTTCGGTGTTATCCGGCTTCTTCCATGTCTTTTCGGATCTGCCATCGCCTAATGATGGTGTTGCGGCGCTCGCTGAAGCCGGAGGCTTATTTGGCTGGTTGATTGGTGGTCCGCTAAACAGCCTCCTCACCATCTGGGGTGCGGTTCCAGCTCTGCTATTGCTTTCCATCTCCTCTCTTTTGATTATGACGGGAACCCCACCTAATCAAATTGTTCAGCGCATCCAGGAGCTCTATCGCTTCTTGTTCAACATCACCGAAGATCAGCCGAAGAAAGAAAAAAAGCAGAAGCTGGCAGCAGAGAGCAAGTGGTGGCAGAAGCAAAAGGAGGAGCCAAAGGCTTTTGAGACGCCATTAGAAATAGTGCCCGAGCCAATCCAGGAAGAACTGCCAGTTCTCGATCTTATTGAAGAGCCAATTTCTGATGAGCCCGATCTGGATTTCTTCAAGGCCGAGGAGGGAGTCACCGAGCCAATCGACATTCCGCTGCCAAGGGAGAAGAAACCCTATATTTTACCAGGGCTTGGAATATTGGCAGCTGGATCGCCAGCTAAATCATCCAGTAGTGCAAACACCTCGGTTGCTGCTGCAATCGATGCTGTTTTCCAAGAGTTTGATGTTGAAGCCAAGGTTTCTGGTTTTCAGCGCGGTCCAACAGTAACTCGCTATGAGGTTGAGTTGGCCCCCGGGGTTAAGGTTGAGGCCGTTACCAGACTCACCAACAACATCTCATATGCGGTTGCCTCGAATGAGGTGAGAATCCTTTCTCCCATTCCAGGGAAGAGTGCAATTGGGATTGAGATTCCAAACAGCGATCGAGAGATTGTCACCCTGGGTGATGTTCTGAGGAGCAAGAATGCGCAGGCCTCATCGCATCCTCTGACAATTGGTGTTGGTAAAGATGTCGAAGGTGGCTATCTGGTGGCAAACATTGCCAAGATGCCGCACCTCCTAGTTGCGGGTGCAACCGGTGCCGGAAAGTCAAGCTTTGTCAACTCGATGATTGCATCGATTCTGATGCGTGCCACACCCGCCGAGGTGAGACTGGTTTTGATTGATCCCAAGCGAGTGGAGCTGGCTGCCTATCAGGGAGTTCCACACCTCGTTACACCAATCATTACCAACCCGAAGAAGGCTGCCGAGGCTCTGCAGTGGGTGGTCAGGGAGATGGACTCTCGCTATGACGATCTGGCGTCTTTTGGCTTCAAACATATCGATGATTTCAATCGAGCCGTTGTTGCCGGTGAGATTACTCCACCTGCTGGATCTAAACGCGAGCTAATGCCATATCCCTATCTACTGGTGGTGGTAGATGAGCTTGCTGACTTGATGATTGTTGCGCCACGAGATGTTGAGGATGCAATTGTTCGCATCACACAGCTAGCCAGGGCAAGCGGTATACATCTCGTTCTGGCAACCCAGAGACCGTCGGTGGATGTGGTCACAGGATTAATCAAGGCCAACGTGCCCTCTCGTCTTGCCTTCTCAGTCTCGTCGCTGACAGATTCAAGAGTGATTCTGGACGGACCCGGAGCTGAGAAACTGGTGGGCCAGGGAGATGCGCTGTTTGCACCGATGGGATCCAACAAGCCAATCAGGGTGCAGGGTGCGTGGGTTAGTGAGCCAGAGCTTCACAAGCTCGTCGCGCACGTGAAGTCTCAGATGGACCCGGACTATCGAAACGATGTCACCCAAGCACAGGCTTCCAGAGTTGTTGACAGTGAAATTGGTGATGACCTGGAACTGCTTTTGGCAGCTTGCGATCTGGTTGTCAACTCACAGTTTGGTTCGACTTCTATGCTGCAACGAAAGCTTCGAGTTGGATTTGCCAAGGCTGGCAGGCTGATGGATCTGCTGGAATCTCGAGGCATTGTTGGACCTTCGGAAGGGTCAAAGGCCCGAGAGGTCTTAATTAGACCCGAGGACATGCACAAGGCACTTTCTCGAATTACTGGCACTGCTCCGGTTGCGGGGGATGAGGTATCAGGGGAGGATAGCCCTGATGAAGATGCCTGGCAGCTCACCGGTCGAAGAGATGACTTCTAGAAGCTTTCTCTACCGACAGACACCTAACCTAATCACCTCGCTTCGACTCGCGATGGTTCCTGTTGTGTTGTGGATGCTGCTTTCGTTCTGGGAAGATCCGCTGCTTCGGTTGTTTGCAATGTTCATTCTCATTCTTGCTGCCTCGACCGATGGATTAGATGGTTCCATCGCTAGAAGACGCGGGTTGATTACAAATCTGGGGAAAATTCTGGATCCAATTGCGGACAAGGCCCTGCTCACCGGTTCGCTCATTGTTCTTTCAATCCTTGGCGGAGTCTCTTGGTTTGCAACAGGTTTAATACTTCTTCGAGAATTTGGAATCACGCTTTATAGATTGGTTGTGATTCGAAAGAAAGTCATTCCTGCCAGCGGTGGCGGGAAGTTCAAAACTGTGATGCAGATAATCGCGGTCTGCTTGGTGATTGCGCCATTTGGATTCTTAGGTGATTGGTATTTCTGGTTTACGGATGTTGTTCTTTGGTTCACGGTTGCGATAACTCTTTGGACAGGGGCTTTGTACATATGGCCGAAGAAGTAATTTCACTAGCCAAAGAAAAAGGTTTGCTGATTGCAACCGCTGAATCCATCACCGGTGGTTTGGTGTGTGGGGCGCTTACGGAAGTTGCAGGATCGTCAGCGGTGGTATTGGGTGGAATCAATTGCTATCAGGATGAAATTAAGCAGCAGCTGCTCGGAGTTTCGAGTTCGCTGATCCAGCAGCAGTCTGCAGTTGACCCAGAGGTTGCTGCTCAGCTGGCAGGATCTGTCCGATCCAGATTCGCAGGCGCTATGCAGGTCTCGGAAGAGAGGGTGATTGGCATATCCACCACAGGAGTTGCCGGTCCTGATTCGGTAGCCGACAAAGAGGTCGGTGAGGTCTATCTGGGGATAAGTTCTAGCATGGGAACCAAGGTCTATGCGGAGGTTTTTTCGGGGAATCGGGACCAGATTCGCAAAGCCAGTGTGGCTAGGGCCTTGGAAATTCTGCGGGAAGAGTTAGCAAAGTTTTAGGTTTAACCTCAGGAAACATTCAGGAGTAGCCCTTATCTTTGTCGCTAGCAGCGGGTAGATTAGAGGGCCAGGAGGAAACTTGGTACTGCTCAGACAAGAAATCGGCGACGTTTTGCGCTTCCACCGCCAGAGGCAGGGTGCAACCCTGCGACAGGTGGCAGCTAAGGCATCGGTGGCATTGGGTTACCTGTCCGAGGTAGAGCGTGGCCAAAAAGAGGTCTCCTCCGAGATTCTGGCTGCCGTGGCCGAGGCCCTAGAGGTGCCCCTGTCCGTGGTTCTAAAGGATGTCTCAGAGCGGCTAGCAGCTGCCGAGGGCATCTACTTCGATGACACCTTCATTCCTGACACCCTGCCCGATGACTTTGTCACTGAGGCTGATCTCTATTCCAGGCAGTGACCCTAAGCCGTTTCTACGAGCTCATGCAGGACGAGTTCGGTGATTTTTCGGCGGTAATCCTCTCTGACACCAGGCTTGATGGCCTTTCCGATGGCACTCCAGCGGAGCTGCTCAGCCAGGGGGTCGAACCCAGGGAAATTTGGCTAGCCGTCTGCTATCAGCTCAATGTCCCTAAAGAGCGCTGGCAGGGTAAAATCAAGACCACAAGACACGCCGATTGAGATTATTCGAAATTTTGTTCGAACGCTTAGAGTTTTCACAACTTGGGCAACTTTGAAGTTATCCACAGCGTGTCGGATTTCTGACAAAACTGTCTGAGCCTCCAGCTAGCTTCTAGAGCATGGCAAATTACCGAGGAAAAGAGGATGCAATGCCCACAGCAGCAGAGCGCGAAAAGGCGCTAGAGACAGCCCTAGCTCAGATTGACCGTCAGTTCGGAAAAGGCTCGGTAATGAAACTGGGCAGCGAGGAAAGAGCCCCAATCGAGGCCATCCCGACTGGCTCTATCGCACTGGATGTTGCCCTCGGTATCGGAGGTCTTCCCAAAGGAAGAATCGTTGAGGTTTACGGACCGGAGTCCTCGGGTAAGACAACCATTGCCCTGCACGCTATTGCCAACGCTCAGCGAGCTGGTGGTGTGGCTGCCTTCATTGATGCAGAGCACGCCCTCGATCCGGAATACGCCAAGAAGCTAGGCGTCAACATTGACGAGCTATTGGTAAGCCAACCTGACACCGGTGAACAGGCACTCGAAATAGCAGACATGTTGATTCGCTCAGGGTCGATCGATGTCATCGTTATCGACTCAGTTGCTGCACTAGTTCCAAGGGCAGAAATCGAAGGTGAGATGGGTGATGCCCACGTCGGTCTGCAGGCAAGACTTATGTCCCAGGCGCTAAGAAAACTTACCGGTGCTCTAAGCACGACCAAGACCACCGCAATCTTCATCAACCAGCTAAGGGAAAAGATTGGTGTCTTCTTTGGATCTCCTGAAACCACCGCCGGTGGTAAGGCTTTGAAGTTTTACGCATCTGTTCGCCTCGACATTCGTCGAATCGAAACTCTGAAAGACGGTCAGGATTCGGTTGGCAACAGGGCGAGAGTGAAGGTTGTCAAGAACAAGCTGGCCGCTCCATTCCGCCAGGCAGAGTTTGATATTTTGTTTGGCGAGGGAATCTCCCGCGAGGGTGGCTTGATTGATTTTGGTGTCGAGCAAGACATCGTCAAGAAATCTGGTGCCTGGTACACCTACGAGGGCGAACAGCTAGGTCAGGGTAAGGAAAATTCCCGCAAGTACTTGAAGGAAAACCCTGAGGTCGCCAACCAAATTGAGCAGAAGATTAAGGTCAAACTCGGAATTGGTGTTCCAAGGGCCGTTGCAGATCTTCCTGCCGAGGCAATAGCCGAGGAAACCAAGCCCAGCGAGACCAAGGCAAAGTCGGTAGCCAAGGCTGCCAATGACGCCTAGCCAAGAGAAACTTGAAAAGCGGGCGAAAAATATTCTCCTGCACCAGCTGACTCGAAGCGCGAAAACTGAGTGGCAATTGCGCGAGGTATTGACCAAGCGTGAAATTCCTGAGCCGCTAATTGAATCTGTCATTGAGGATTTTCTAGCAGCGGGACTGATTGATGACCTGTCCTACGCCAAGGGATTTTTATCAGCTCGTCTTGCTAAGGGTAAAGCTGTCAAGCTGGTCGCTCGTGAGCTGAGGCAAAAGGGCGTCACCGATTCGATTATCGAGGAGGTCTGCTCCGCTATCACGATGGAGGATCAGCAGGAGCAGGTGATGGAGCTTGCCAAGCGCAGGGCAGTGAGGTTGGCTGGGCTTGATCGCGAGGTTCGCTATCGCAGATTAGCCGGCTACCTGCTGCGTCGCGGCTTTCCAACTTCCATGGTCAATTCGGCAGTGCGGGCGGTTGAGCGACAGGGGTAAAATCCCTCTTGCAATGCCTCTAACCTACGAAGTCCGCACTTACGGCTGCCAGATGAACGTTCACGACAGTGAGCGTATTTCAGGCTTGTTGGAATCAGCTGGCTACCTGCCGAGCGAGGATGGAAATCCTGACCTGGTGGTCTTCAACACCTGTGCCGTGAGAGAAAATGCTGACAACAAGCTCTACGGCAATCTCGGCACCATGTTGCCTCGCAAGGAGGCCAACCCTAATTTTCAGATTGCGGTCGGAGGCTGCCTGGCCCAGAAGGACCAGAAGACGATTCTGGAAAAAGCGCCCTGGGTTGATGTCGTGTTCGGCACCCACAACATGGGCTCTCTTCCAACGCTCCTGGAGCGTGCTCGACACAACCAGAAGGCCGAGATTGAGATTCTGGAGTCTCTGGAAGTCTTTCCGTCCACCCTTCCTAGCAAAAGAGAGAACGCCTACGCCGGTTGGGTTTCAATTTCAGTTGGCTGCAATAACACCTGCACATTTTGCATAGTTCCATCCCTACGAGGTAAGGAGAAGGACAGGCGACCTGGCGAAATTCTTTCTGAAGTCAAAGCGCTAGTTGACGACGGAGTCATTGAAATTACCCTGCTTGGTCAAAATGTCAACACCTATGGCGTTGAGTTTGGCGATCGCGGGGCATTCGCGAAGCTGCTGAGGGCGTGCGGGGAAATTGACGGCTTGGAAAGAGTTCGTTTCACCTCTCCTCACCCAGCAGCCTTCACAGAGGACGTGATTGATGCGATGGCGGAAACTCATAACGTCATGCCGCAGCTACACATGCCACTCCAGTCAGGTTCTGATCGCATCCTGAAGGCGATGAAGCGAAGCTATCGGTCAGATAAGTATTTGGGCATCCTTGAAACCGTCCGGAGCAAGATTCCCATGGCAGCTATCACGACCGACATCATCGTTGGCTTCCCGGGGGAGACTGAGGAAGATTTCCAACAGACCCTAGAGGTTGTGAGGAAGTCTCGATTTGCTCTTGCCTATACCTTCCAGTATTCAAAACGTCCAGGAACACCCGCTGCTGAAATGGATGGCCAGGTTCCAAAAGAGGTTGTTCAGGAAAGATATGAGCGACTGCTGGAAGTGGTTAACGAAATCGCCTGGCAAGAAAACCAAAAGCAAATTGGTCAAAGGGTCGAGGTTCTGGTTGCCAATGGCGAAGGACGCAAAGACCAAAACACCAATCGCCGATCTGGTCGAGCTAGGGACAATCGCCTCGTTCATTTCGAAGTTCCGGCTAATCAGCCTCAGCCCAGACCTGGAGATATCGTCAGCGTAGAGATTTCAAGAGCAGCCCCCTACTTCTTGGTGGCTGATTCGCTCGAGTCATCCTTCTATGAGCTGCGAAGTACTCGCGGCGGGGATGCCTTTGAAAGATCTCAGGCAGAGTCTTGCGGAACAGGGAAGGTCAGTTTAGGAATTCCGATAAGAGCTAAGCGTGACTAGTTTGATTGCGGTTGTTGGGGCAACCGCAAGCGGGAAGTCAAATCTTGCCATTGAGATTGCCAAGAGGGTTGGTAATGCTGAAATCATAAATGCCGACGCCATGCAGCTTTATCGGGGTATGGATATCGGAACGGCCAAGCTCACAGACCAGGGACGTCAAGGAGTTGTTCATCACCTGCTTTCGACTGTTGACCCATCCGTTGATCTAACCGCTGTTGAATACCGTGGGATGTTTGATCAGGTAATCCAAGATATTGAGAAAAGAGGAAAAACTCCGATTGTTGTTGGCGGCAGCACCCTGTATTTGGCCGCTGCGCTTGACGAGATGAGCTTTGCCCCTACCGATGAGAAACTGCGAGAGCAGCTAGAGGCAGAGTCGGAACGCATCGGGGCTCTTTCAATGCACGAAAAGCTCAAAAAGTTAGACCCGATAGCTGCGAAGAAAATCACTGCTCAAAATAAGCGAAGGGTGATTAGAGCCATCGAAGTCATGCTGCTCAGTGGAAAAAGCTTTGCAGCATCACTACCAGAGCCAACCTATCGCAGGCCAACCATTCAAATCGCAATCAATACACCGAAAGCACTGTTGATTGATCGGATAACGAGGCGGGTAGAGCTGATGTGGGAGCAGGGTTTACTCGAGGAGGTTCGCAGGCTTAGGAAACAAAGTCTTTCCAAAACTGCCCTGGTTGCCATCGGATACAAGCAGGCCATGGCTCAGCTAGACGGTTTACTCACAGAGGGGCAAGCCAAGGCGGAGACCACCTTGCTGACCACTCGCTATGCGAAGAAACAAGGTACCTGGTTCAGAAGAGACAAGAGAATTCATTGGCTGGATAGTGATTCTGATGTTCTCGAGAGTGCCCTAGAGCTGATTAGGCTTGAGCAATGACCATCCACTTCACTAAGGGGCACGGAACAGGCAACGACTTTGTCCTAGTTCTCGACAAGGTTGGTCAGCTAGATCTCTCCGAAGCTGAGATTAGAGATATCTGTGACAGACATTTTGGAATTGGTGCCGATGGCCTGATCATTGCCCGACCAACTGCTGGCAGCGAAGTCGAGAATCTTCTCTCAGAAGAGCCTGCGGCAACGTGGTTTATGGACTATCGAAACCGAGATGGTTCCAAGGCAGAGATGTGTGGAAATGGGATTCGAGTCTTTGCACGATTTTTACTTGAGAATCAGCTGGTGGAGTTTGAATCGGGCAGTACGCTTCCGGTGGCAACAAGAGCTGGCATCAAGGATCTAACCCAAACGGCAACTGGTTTTGCGGTTGACCTTGGAACTTGGCAGGTCTCAGAGGAAGAGGTTTTGGTTCGCGCTAACGGACTGCAGGTTGCAAGGCCCGGCCTGCATGTAAATCTGGGAAATCCACACGTGGTGGTTGCCCTTGCCGATCTCTCCGAGCTTGAGAACCTAGAACTTCACAGGGAACCAGTTCTTGACCCGCCATCAAACGAGGGAGCAAACGTCGAGTTTGTCGTTCCAAACGAACCGCTCATCAGCGAAGGAGTTGCAACTTTGACCATGCGGGTCCATGAGCGCGGCGTGGGGGAGACTCTAAGTTGCGGAACAGGTGTCGCCGCTTCAGCAATTGCTATTCGACACTACGCGGGTGGAACACAAAACAATTGGCGAGTATTAGTCCCCGGAGGCGAGCTGGCGGTCAAGATGTTTGCCGCCGAGGATGGTGAACACGTTGCCATCAGTGGTAACGCGGAGCTCACCTTCAGTGGCTCTTGGGGCTAACCAACTCAATCACCCAGTAACCCTTTTCGTTCAAGATTCTTTCAACTGAGTGAGTCGGATACTCTTCGGCAAGCCATTTCTTCAAGCTTTCTGCTCCAAGTTGTTTTTGAACAACCAGCACTGCTCGACCGCCAGGATTCAGGCGGGGAATGTAGTTGTTGAGAAGCTCGTGCAGAGCAACCTTGCCAATTCTGATTGGTGGGTTTGACCAAATCTCATCGAATCGAAACTCCAAAGGTAGCTTCTCAGGCAGATATGTTTTTATGTTGCTTAGGTTGTATTTTTCGGCATTGGCTTGGGTTAGCTCGAGGCTTCGCAAGTTGCTATCAATGGCAACAATCTGACAGGCTGGACTGAAGCGTGCGATTGCAATTCCTATTGGTCCCCAGCCACAACCAAGATCAAGCACTGTTCCTTTTGTGGGAAAGTTTTGGTGAAGAGTAAGTAGGACTTTGGTTCCCTTGTCCAGACCGCCCTGGCTGAAGGTTCCTGTGGCTGCCTGCAGATCGAAGTCCAGCCCCCCGACTTCGAAACTAACGGGTTTTAGCTTCTTTTCCTTAGCCGGATCAGAGCTGAAATAGTGTTCTCCACTCACCCCACCAATCTATTGGAGGCATAGTCTTTATCCAGATGGAAAACGAGACAACACTCCAAAGAATCTTGCGTCGTGGCGCGAGTGCACCAAGCGAATATGACGGCGACCAGCTTGACCTGGAAGAAAGAGAGTCTCTTCGTCGGGTTGCAGGTCTGTCAACTGAGCTTGAAGACATCAGTGAAGTTGAGTACCGAAAACTCCGGATTGAAAAGGTCATTTTGATTGGGGTTTGGGGGCAGGGCACTATCACGGATGCAGAAAACTCCCTGAGAGAACTCTCTGCTCTGGCAACAACAGCAGGAGCACAGGTCTTAGCAGGACTTTTGCAGAGAAGACCAATGCCCGATCCAACCAGTTACTTCGGTAAAGGAAAGGCGGAGGAGCTCAGGGAGCTGGCGCGTGAGCTAAAGGCAGACACTGTCATTGCAAACACCGAGCTAGCACCATCACAGAGAAGAGCTCTCGAAGACATAGTGAAGATTAAGGTGATTGATCGGACAGCTATCATCCTGGACATCTTCGCTCAGCATGCCAAGAGCAAAGAAGGAAAAGCGCAGGTTGAATTAGCACAGCTTGAATATCTTTTACCGCGACTGCGTGGTTGGGGTGAATCTATGTCACGCCAGGCAGGTGGTCAGGCGGCCGGTGGCATGGGAATTGGATCTCGTGGTCCAGGTGAAACAAAGATTGAACTTGACCGCAGGCGAATCAATACCCGAATGGCAAAACTTCGAAGAGAAATTGCCGCCATGAAAAACGCTCGTGACACCAAGCGGGCCAAGCGAGAGAAGTCAAATGTGGCTCAGGTTGCCATCGCTGGATACACCAACGCTGGTAAGTCTTCGCTCCTCAATCGCCTGACCCGTGCTGGAGTTTTAGTTGAAAATGCTCTATTCGCGACCCTGGATCCAACCGTCAGGCGTCATGAGACTCCGGATGGAAGGCAATACACAATCTCTGACACGGTTGGTTTTGTTAGAAATCTTCCCCATCAGCTGGTTGAGGCATTTCGCTCAACTTTGGAGGAGATTGCTGCGGCTGATCTTATTGTGCATGTCGTTGATGCAACCGATCCTGATCCGCTTGGTCAAATCGCAACAGTGAGAGAGGTTATTGCAGACTTTGGAGCTGGAAGCATTCCAGAACTTATTGTCTTCAACAAAGTTGACCTGATTGACTCTCAGCGGCAAGTGGAACTCAGAGGCTTGGTTCCTGGAGGCTTGCTTGTCTCTTCTAGGTCTGGAAGTGGTATTGAAGAGCTAGAACATTCAATTGCTTCGATGTTGCCAAAGCCCGAGATTGAGTTTTTTGGAGTTATTCCCTATTCCAGAGGAGATCTAGTTTCGCGAGCCCACCTGAGCGGAAAAGTTTTGGAAACTGAATACCTAGAGAATGGAACTAAGCTCCACGCCATGGTTTCGGCTGACTTAGCAGCGGAATTGAATTTGGCTAAACAGTCCTAAGAACTGCGACAACTTTTCCAAGAATCACAGCGTGGTCACCAAGGATCGGCTCGAATGCACTGTTTCTTGGAAGTAACCAGGTGTGACCATCTCTCTGCTTAAAGGTCTTCACGGTTGCCTCTTCTTCGATGAGAGCCGCAACTATGTCACCGTTATCTGCCGTCTGCTGTTGACGGACGACCACCCAGTCTCCATCACAGATCGCAGCGTCAATCATCGAGTCTCCAACAACCTTTAGTAGGAAAAGCTCACCCTGCCCAACCAGTTGGCGGGGGAGAGTAAAAACGTCCTCAACGTTTTGTTCGGCGGTAATTGGAATACCGGCGGCAATCCTTCCGACCAGGGGGACGAAGGCTGTGTCGGGGCGGGGGATGTCTGCGGTGCCCTCCTCGCCTAGGAGGTCGATGGTTCTTGGCCTTCTGGGATCCCTGGAGAGATAGCCCATTAGTTCAAGCTTGTTGAGCTGGTGCGACACGCTGGCGGTGGAGGAGAGTCCTACCGCCTCGCCGATTTCACGCATGCTCGGGGCGTAATTGCGCTCCTGCATTGACTCACGGATGACGTCCAAAATTCGGCTCTGGACTGCTGTTAGGCCTTTTTCCACGGCTATCTCCAAAATGTCGGTGGCTACTGGTTTTATCTAGCTATCGAAACTGTATTCGGAAAACCTCGGATTTCCAAACACATTTTCGAGAAAAATCGAAAATAGAGCTAGAAATCCTTGGTTTTCGACCCCAGGGTTTCTATACTTAGAACAAATGTTCGAAATAAACATTCGGACAGAAGGAGAAGAAGAGATGCAGGCTCTAGGTCAATACCGTCTGACAGACCCTCGTCGGCTTGTTCGTGCCCTGACCATCCTTGGGCTCGCTCTCGGACTGAGCATCATGGGAATCTCAGGTTCGGTAGCAACGGGAGAGACTCCAGCTGAGTTGAGCTTCATAACCGTCGGACAAGGCGATTCACTCTGGTCTCTTGCCAAGGAGCATGCCCAAGGCGATCCACGCGATTGGATTGCACAGGTAGTAACCCTGAATGCACTCACTTCCTCAGAGCTAACTCCAGGACAGCAGATAGCACTTCCATAGCTCTACCATTTACAGGTGAGCAATCTGGAAGATCTTCCGCTAAGAGATGACCTACGAGGTCAAAAGCCCTATGGTGCTCCGCAGTTAGATGTTCCGGTGTCACTCAATGTCAATGAGAACACTCACGGAATTCCAGAGGCCGTTGCCCTATCCATTGTCGAACACCTTGCTCAAGCAACCGTCAGGCTCAATCGCTACCCCGACAGAGAATTTCTAGCTCTTAGATCAGAGCTGGCAAAGTTCCTGCGCCACTCACTTACGGATAAAAATATTTGGGCAGCAAATGGATCTAACGAGATCCTTCAGCAGCTCTTTTCTGCATTCGGGGGCCCTGGACGCAAGGCATTGAGTTTCGGCCCCACCTACTCGATGTATCCAAACATTGCACGCATCACTCTCACTGACTACTCAGAGGTGATGCGACCGAGTGACTTTTCACTAACCGTAGACTTTGTCCGCTCTGAGATTACAAAACACAAGCCAGACATAGTCCTTATCTGCGCGCCCAACAATCCGACAGGCACCTCAGTTGACATGGATGTCATCAGCGCTGCCTATGACGCTTGTTCTGGAATGGTGGTGGTGGATGAGGCCTATGCGGAGTTTTCCAATAATCCTTCAGCACTAAAACTCCTTCCCGGACGACCAAGATTGGTTATCTCACGGACAATGAGCAAAGCCTTTGCTTTTGCCGGTGCTCGACTTGGTTACATGGCAGCGGACGAAGCGGTCGTTGACGCGATGAGGCTTGTTCGTCTGCCATACCACTTATCCGCACTGACCCAGGCGGCCGCTCTAGCGGCACTAGAGCACAGTGATGCTCTGTTGAATAACGTGGAGAAAATTAAGCAGCAGCGTGATCGAATCATTGCTGCCACTAAGGAGTGGGGATTGAATCCCTATCCATCGGATGCCAACTTTGTGCTGGTTGGCGGAGTTGATAATCCGCAGGAAATTTTCCAAAAGCTTCTGGACAAGGGAGTGCTGGTTCGAAACGTCGGGATACCAAACACCCTGAGGATTACCGCTGGCACCGAAGCTGAGACCACAAAATTACTTGCTGAGTTAGCACTTGTTCTTAGCTAGACTTTGTTCTAATCCCCAAAGAAGGCATCCCAGATGACGCGCATTGCCAAGCTCTCTCGCCAGACCAGCGAGTCCAGCGTCGAGCTTGAACTCAACCTTGATGGCTCAGGCGCTTCAGAAATTGAGACCACGGTTCCTTTCTATAATCACCTGCTGACTGCCCTGAGCAAGCACTCCCTGATTGACCTAAAGATTTCGGCGAAGGGGGATACAGATATAGATGTTCACCACACCGTCGAGGATGTTGCGATTGTTCTTGGCCAAGCTCTGAAGCAGGCACTCGGTGATCGAAGTGGCATCTATCGCTATGGGGATGCTTTGGTTCCCTTGGATGAAGCTCTTGCTAGATCAGTGGTTGACATTTCTGGTCGCGGTTATCTTGTTCACACTGGAGAGCCAGCTGGATTTGAGTATCACCTGATTGGAGGCCACTTCACGGGTTCCTTGGTGAGACATGTCTTTGAGTCAATTGCTCACAACGCTGCAATTACGCTTCACGTAAATGTTCTTGCTGGACGCGATGCCCACCACATTGCCGAGGCTCAGTTCAAGGCTTTTGCCAGAGCTCTTCGCAAAGCCGTCGAGAAGGACCCACGAGTGGTTGGCATTCCATCAACCAAGGGAAGCCTTTGACCAAAAAGGTCACGCTGCTTGACTTTGGCAGCGGAAATGTTCACTCCGCCGCAAAGGCATTTGAAGCTATGGGCGCATCGGTGACACTCACGAGCGATAAAGCCAAAGTTCTAGAGGCCGATGGACTGGTTATCCCCGGTGTTGGCGCCTTTGGGGCTGTGATGGAAAAGTTGAATCAGATTGATGCGGCGAAACTAATCGATCAGCGCCTCACGGCAGGAAAGGCTGTCTTGGGTATATGCGTTGGCATGCAGGTTATGTTTGAGCGCGGAGTTGAGCACGAAGGCGCTGAAGGTTTTGGTCAGTGGCCAGGGGTTGTCGAGAAACTTCAGGCTCCTGTTCTTCCTCACATTGGTTGGACTGAAGTTGAAGCTGATTCGGAGAGCACTTTGTTTAGAGGTCTTGTGAATGAAAGGTTTTACTTTGTTCACTCATATGCGGTGAAATATTGGGCTTTGGATATTAAGCCGCCATTTCTTCCTGCCAAACTCGCCTATGCCGAGCATGGAGAGAGGTTTCTGGCAGCCGTTGAAAACGGGCCACTTTCGGCAACTCAGTTTCACCCTGAGAAATCGGGCAAGGCTGGACTAAAGCTGATTCAAAATTGGATTGAGGGTCTCTAGTGAAACTTGAACTACTTCCAGCGGTCGATGTTTCTGAAGGGAAAGCGGTAAGGCTGACCCAGGGAGAGTTAGGGAGCGAAGAGTCTTACGGCCATCCACTATCGGCAGCTCAGGACTGGATTGATTCGGGAGCTGAGTGGATTCATCTGGTTGATCTCGATGCCGCTTTTGGTCGGGGAAGTAATAGAGAGGTAATCGCTGAGGTGATTGCCAGTGCTGGAAAGACCAATATTGAGCTCTCTGGCGGCATTAGGGATGACGCATCGTTGACCCAAGCTCTTGAACTGGGAGCAACTCGGGTGAATCTCGGGACTGCTGCTCTTGAGAATCCAGATTGGACGGCCAAGGTAATTCAGCTATACGGGGAAAAGATCGCAGTTGGTCTTGATGTTCGTGGCAACATCCTGGCGGCACGAGGCTGGACTCAGGAAGGCGGAGACCTCTTTGAAGTCCTCGCTCGCCTCGAGGATGCGGGCTGCTCTCGTTATGTAGTGACAGACGTCACCAAGGACGGAACGTTGAGAGGTCCGAATCTTGATCTTCTCAAATCCGTAATGGAGAGAACTGACAAGCCAGTTGTTGCATCAGGTGGAATTTCATCTCTTAGCGACATTGAGAATCTGAAAGAGCTGGTTCCCTTTGGTCTTGAAGGAGCAATACTAGGGAAGTCTCTCTATGCGAAAAAGTTCACTCTTCTCGAAGCTCTAAGAATTGCCAATGGATAAGTTTCATGACTCCGCTGGAGTTCCGTGGGCGGGCAGGGAGTTTTCCCAAAATGCTTTTGCAAATGATGACGGGTCAACTCCGGCTGAACTAGCTCGAGTTTTAGCGAAGGAGACCATAGATAAGCAAGAGCTGTTTGTGGCCCTTGAAAGGTCAAGACTGCTAATCCCTTTGCTAGCCGATTTGGGTGAGGGTGAAGTTGGCCCACATGGTCAGATGGTTGATAAGAGCGCAGACCTCTCGGTCGTAGCCGTCTCTACTCCCGACAAGCAAACTGCTCTGCCTGTTTTTGCTTCGGTTGCAGATATGTCAAGTTGGAATTCTGATGCCAGGCCTGTTCCGATTGAATCTAGGCGTGTTGCCCTAGCCGCGATTGCTGAAGGTCATACCAGAATCATTCTCAACCCAGCAACCAGACCGATTGCTATCAGAAGACCGATGCTGGCAGCTTTGGCTCAGATAAAGAGTTGGCTAAATCCAGCAGGTAGTGGATGGGTAAAGGATTGGGTGGGTCAAGTTGCGATGAATCATCCATTGATTTCATCGGTTGACTTGTTCGATGGAGATCCGCTTTGCAATCTCTCTCACGCAGAACTGACAATTCAGCTCGGCTTGAGACCAAAAATTTCACCAGAGAATTTGAAGCAGCTACTGACTGACTTCACACAAGAGTTGCAAACGGAAAAATTTCAAGAGGTCGTTGACTCAATTGCCTATCGGCTTGTGACTAGCTAACTGGACCTGTGAACTTTTCTCCGGGTCCCTGACCTGGAGCATCCGGAATGACGGATGCTTCCCTGAAGGCCAGTTGCAAAGAGCGCAGGCCATCTCTGAGGGGTCGAGCGTGGTGATCACCAATTTCAGGGGCAGCAGCAGTTACTAGTCCAGCGAGTGCGTGAATTAGCTTGCGGGCCTCATCCAAATCAGCTGGCGCATCCTCGGCTAGTCCGCAGTGAACAGCCGCGGCACTCATTAGATGAACGGCAGCGGTATTTATGATTTCAACCGCTGGGACCTCAGCTATGTCGCGGGCTTCGCTATCCAAAATGCCTCTTCTCGCCTGTCATTTACTCTGCTAGAGTAGCCGAGGCTCTGGGCGCAAGCTCAGTACGAAAGTGGATGGAGATCCCACCGGTCAACCGCCTCTAAAGGTTGCCTCGGTAAGACCTTTGATTTATTTTTGTGCGCCGCCCGGCGGGTCAAAACGGTTCAAAGGAGCAAAGTATCAGCGATCCGCGCGTGAACGAGCGTATTCGGGTTTCGCAGGTTCGATTAATCGGACCAACTGGTGAGCAAGTCGGAGTAGTACCCATAGAGCGAGCACTAAAGCTGGCTCAGGATGCAGATCTTGATTTGGTCGAGGTTGCACCGGATTCAAATCCTCCGGTCTGCAAAATCATGGACTTCGGAAAGTTCAAATACGAGGCAGCTCAGAAGGTGCGGGAAGCGAGAAAGAACCAGGTCAACACCATTTTGAAGACGGTGAGATTCGGTCTGAAGATCGATGACCACGACTACAACACCAAGGTGTCCCAGGTTCAAAAGTTCCTGAAGGCTGGCGACAAGGTAAAAGTAATGGTCGTCTTCCGCGGTCGTGAGCAGTCCAGACCAGAAATTGGTGTGAAGTTGCTGCAGCGAGTAAGCGAAGAGGTCGGCGATCACGGAACCGTGGAGTCAACACCTTCAATCGATGGCCGCAACATGGTCATGGTGATTGGACCAACCAAGAACAAGGCAGAGGCGAGAGCCGAAGCCAAGCGTGCTCAGGCAAAGGTCAGCACGCAGGTGACTACGGAATAAAGGAGAGATCATGCCGAAGATGAAGACCCACTCGGGTGCCAAGAAGCGTTTTCGCGTAACTGGCAGCGGCAAGATTATGAAGCAGCAGATCAACATGCGCCACAACCTCGAGCACAAAAGCTCTCGCAGGACACGTCGTCTGAATCAAGATCAATTAGTTTCGCCAGCTGACTACAAGAAGCTGAAGAAGCAGCTGGGTTTTTAGGGTAGGGGAGAGAAGAAATGGCAAGAGTAAAAAACGCTGTCAACTCACTGAAGAAGCGCCGCGTAGCACTTGAGCGTGCTCACGGTTACCGCGGTCAACGCTCCAGGCTCTACCGCATGGCCAAGCAGCAGATTCTGCACTCGCTGGTCTATGCCTACAACGATCGTCGCAAGCGTAAGGGTGACTTCCGCAGACTGTGGATCAGTCGCATCAACGCTGCATCACGTTTGAACGGAATGACCTACAACCGTTTCATCCAGGGTCTTGCTCTGGCTGGAATCGAAGTTGACCGTCGAATCCTCGCCGACATGGCAGTAAACGACCCCAAGGCTTTTGCTTCACTGGTCGCGAGTGCCAAGTCTGCTCTTCCCAAAGACGTGAACGCACCAAAGGTTCGATAGTGATCACTGACCCAGGTTCATCCAGGGTCAAGGCGGTTACCAAGCTTCAACAAAAAGATGCCCGGATTGAAACCGGGCTCTTTTTGCTTGAGGGACCGCAGGGGCTCAAAGAACTTTCGCATTTTCCGGAGATTGTGCATGAGATCTTTGTGACTGAATCAGCCGCGAAGCGGTATTCAGATGAGCTGGCAAGACTCCAGGAGAGCAAAGTAAAAATTGAAGTGGTTTCCGAAAAAACCATGGAGAAACTCAGCGAAACTCAAACGCCACAGGGAGTCGTGGCGGTTGTCCATCAGCAGCACATCGAACTCAACGATCTAATTGAAGCTAAGCCAAGACTGACAGTGATAC
The DNA here is from genome assembly GCA_964480885.1 of uncultured Aquiluna sp. GTDB lineage: Bacteria > Actinomycetota > Actinomycetes > Actinomycetales > Microbacteriaceae > Aquiluna. The sequence goes on from CAYZRV010000004.1 coordinate 62,249, forward strand.
TGGATCGAGTCCAAGATCCTGGTAATGCGGGCACAATCCTGCGAGTTGCAGACGCCGCTGGTTGTGATGGAGTAATTCTTTCTCGCGAATCGGTCGATGTTTATAACGGAAAAACCGTGCGCTCAACTGCAGGCAGTCTGCTGCACGTTCCAGTGGCAATCAATGTCGAACTGCCAGAGGCAATCTCTCAGCTCAAGGAAACAGGTGTTCAGGTGTTCCTCGCTGATGCCCAGGGGGAGAAGCTCAATGAGTTGGGCTCTGAAGTGCTTTCCAAGCCGACCGCATGGATTTTTGGCAATGAGGCTGGCGGGGTCGATTCCTCTCTGCGCCCCCTCGTCGACAGGGTCGTCTCAATTCCAATCTACGGATCTGCCGAGTCTTTGAACCTGGCCACTGCTGCCGCGATTTGCCTGTACTCCAGTGCCTTCGCACAGGCCCCTCGCTAAACTTGTGCAGATGGCGGTCACCAGTAAAGAGGTAAGTGAAGCTTTGGCGGCTTCACGAGGGCTTCTGTCTGAAATCAAGACTGCCCAGGAACTGAAGACAGCCAAGGCCTCTCTGGTCGGTGACAGTTCACCTCTAAGCCTTCTCTACTCTCAAATTAAAACTCTCCCAGCTGAAGATCGCGCCGAAGCTGGAAAACTTGTTGGTTCAGCTAGGGCGGAGTTCGAAAAAGAGTTTCTGGCCAAAGAGCAGACACTAGGTGCACAAGCTAGTCAGGAGCAGCTGGCGGCCGAGCGGGTAGACATGAGTGCTAGCGGGTCGATGATTCCGCACGGAGCCAGACACCCGCTTTCTCTTTTGATGGACCAGATTGGTGATGTCTTTGTTGGCATGGGTTGGGAAATCGCTGATGGCCCAGAGCTCGAGAGTGAGTGGTTCAATTTTGATGCATTGAACTTTCATCCTGACCACCCCGCCAGGGCTATGCAGGACACATTCTTTGTTGCACCGGTCGAGAATCACCTTCTGCTGCGCACTCACACCTCACCTGTTCAGGTGAGGTCGCTTTTGGAGAGGGATTTACCTCTATATGTGTTGTGCCCAGGCAGAGTTTTTAGAACAGATGAACTGGATGCAACCCACACGCCAGTTTTCCACCAGGTTGAGGGACTCGCTGTTGACAAGGGTCTGACCATGGCTGACCTCAGGGGAACTCTCGAGCACTTTGCCAGAGTGATGTTTGGTGAAGATGCCAAGATTCGACTTCGTCCAAGTTATTTCCCATTCACCGAGCCTTCCGCTGAATTAGATGTTTGGCACCCGGGTGCTAAGGGCGGCGCTCGCTGGGTTGAATGGGGTGGCTGCGGAATGGTTAATCCAAATGTTTTGCTCGCAGCAGGAATTGATCCCGAGGTTTACTCTGGCTTTGCCTTCGGAATGGGAATTGAGAGAACTTTGATGTTCCGCAATGGTGTCACTGACATGCACGACATGGTTGAAGCCGATGTTCGCTTCTCACGTCAATTTGGTTCGGTGATCTGATGAAGGTTCCACTGAGCTGGTTAGCTGAATTTGTCGATCTCGAAGAAGCAACTCCGCATGCGGTTATGGAGGAGCTAGTAAGAGTTGGCATTGAAGAGGAATCCGCGATTGGCGGTGACATATCCGGTCCAGTCGTTGTCGGTCAGGTTCTAGAGTTCGTTGATGAGCCACAAACTAACGGCAAGACCATCCGCTGGTGTCAGGTTCAGGTCGCTGAATCAGGCAAGCAGGCCGCCGACGGTGGAGAGGCTGTCAGGGGAATAGTTTGCGGAGCAAATAACTTCCTGGTCGGAGACAAAGTTGTCGTTGCACTTCCAGGCGCTGTGTTGCCGGGTGGTTTTGCTATTGGTGCGAGAAAAACTTACGGACACGTTTCAGATGGCATGATCGCATCTGCCAGGGAACTTGGTCTAGGCGATGATCACGCTGGGATTCTTAGGCTTTCGACAATAAATCTTGATCCTGCTTTAGGCACAAATGCTGTTGAGCTACTCGGCCTCGGTGAATCAGCTGCTGAAGTAAATGTCACTCCAGATCGCGGCTACTGCTTGTCAATCAGAGGGATAGCTCGCGAGTACTCTCACGCAACAGGAAACAGATTTAAAGACCCAGCGCTAAGCATCAAACCGCTAGCTGGAGACGGCTTCCCACTAAAGATTGAAGATGCCTCACCTATTCATGGCAATCTAGGATCAAGCAGTTTTGTTCTACTGGCGGTTGAAGGAATTGATGCGAAAGCTGCCACACCCGCCTGGATGGTCAGTCGACTGAAGCTAGCTGGCATGAGGTCAATCTCCATAGCCGTCGACATCACCAACTACGTCATGCTAGAGCTTGGTCAGCCGCTGCATGCCTACGATCTCGACAAACTCAAAGGCGGTATCACTGTTCGCAGGGCTAAACCCAAAGAAACAATCACCACTCTCGATAGCAAAGAACGAGTCTTGGACCCCGAAGATCTTTTGATTTGCGATGACTCTGGACCCATTGGAATGGCAGGTGTAATGGGTGGAGCATCGACTGAAGTAAGTGAAAAAACTACGAAGGTCATGCTAGAGGCGGCGATATTTGATCCAATATCAATTGCTCGAACCGCTAGAAGACACAAGTTACCGTCTGAAGCATCGAGAAGGTTCGAACGCGGTGTTGATCCTGAGGTCAGTGCAGTTGCTGCTCACCGAGCTGCAAAGTTGCTTGAAGAATTAGCTGGAGGAAAGATCTCCAAGCTCGGGGCTAATTACAAGTCCAACCTTGAAAAAAGTCTGATTGAACTACCCATTGGCTACCCGTCGAAGCTCATCGGATATGAGTACGCCGAAAAACAGGTTGTGCAGACTCTCGAACTAATTGGCTGCGAAGTAAAGAAGAAGTCAGATGTTCTTCTGGTTACACCTCCCAGCTGGAGGCCAGACCTAAAACACAAGACTGATTTGGTTGAGGAGATTGCAAGGCTAGTTGGTTACAGCAAGATTCCAGCCACCATCCCTGTCGCCCCACCCGGCCGAGGCCTAACCAAGGACCAGAAACTGCGCAGAAGTATCCTGAGCAACTTAGTTGGAGCTGGGATGGTTGAGGTATTGAATTATCCATTCCTATCCTCGGCTCAGAATCAACTTTTTTCCAAGGAAGCAGCGATCTCGCTGGAAAATCCCTTGCAGTCAGAGTTTGGCGAACTCAGGAAAGAACTTCTACCTGGCCTTTTGCTGGCCGCTGCAAGAAACATATCTAGAGGTTCGGTCAATCTGGCATTGATTGAGGAAGGTTCGGTCTTTCACAAGGCAGCTGGTCAACCAGTGTCTGAAATGCCAGTGGGCAATGAAAGGCCATCTTCGGAAGTGCTAAAGCAGTTGAACGATGCAATACCGAATCAGCCAAGACATCTAGCTGGAGTCTTTAGTGGAGACTGGATTTCCAAATCTCCAACCACCAAGGAAGTGGAGAGCGGATATCCGCAGGCACTCTCAGCAGTTCGTGCCGCTGCACGTTGTGTCGGTCTGGAGATCAGTCTCTCCCAAGGAGAAGTTCAGGGGCTCCATCCGGGTCGAGGAGCTGCGGTTATTGTCAGTGGCCAAAAGGTTGGCATCGTCGGAGAGCTCCATCCTCAAATTTCAGAAGTGTTTTATCTTCCGAGACGAGTGGGAGTTTTTGAATTAGACCTTCGAGCGCTATTCGCACTTGCTCCTGAGGTTGCATCTGCGAGTGAAGTGATTGCGATGCCAGCATTAACTCAGGATCTTTCTCTGGTCGTCTCCTTGGAGACAACGGCTGAAGAAGTTTCTGAATTGATTCGAAGTTCTGCTGGAACCCTTCTTGAGTCTTTGATGGTTGTGGACGAATATCAGGGCGAGGGAATTCCTGCTGGAAAGAAATCTCTAACTTTTTCTCTTCTCTTTAGGGCCAAAGATCGAACAATGACTCAAGCCGAGGCTAATGACATCAAGCTAGCTGCAGTTGAAAGTTGCAAGCAGAGCTTTGGTGCGGAGTTGCGCGCATGAGTTTGAAAGTTGCTGTTGCAGGAGCCAGCGGTTATGTCGGGGGAGAGCTTCTCCGACTAATCTCCTCCCATCCTGAATTGGAGGTTGGGTCTGTCACCGCTGGCGAAAACGCAGGTGCACGGCTTGGCAGCTTTCAACCTCATTTGCCCCAGCTGTCCAATCTAGTTCTGCAGGAGACTACTGCTGCGAATCTAGCTGGACACGATGTTGTTTTCATTGGATTACCTCACGGCAAGAGTGCCGAGATTGCGAATCAACTTCCAGAAGAGACTTTGGTTATTGACTGCGGTGCTGATTTTAGATTGAGCTCGGCCAGCGAGTGGAAGAAGTACTACGGCAGTGAGCACGCGGGAACCTGGCCATATGGTTTGCCCGAGCTGACCCTGGCCGATGGTGGAAAGCAGCGCGGCAGACTGCGTAATGCCAAGAGGATTGCTGTCCCGGGATGCAATGTGACAGCGGTCACCTTGGCGGTTGCCCCAGCACTAACTGCCGGTTTGATCGAGCCTTCGGAACTTGTTGCGACTCTTGCTGTTGGAACTTCAGGTGCTGGAAGAAGCAGCAAGTCCGAACTCTCCTTTAGTGAAATGAGCGGAAATGCCAGGGCCTACTCGGTTGCAGGTTCACACCGTCACATTCCTGAGATTCTGCAGAACGTTTCACTGGCCTCAGGTCGTGACGGATCCATTTCTTTCACGCCTGTACTCGTGCCGTTGTCGAGAGGGATTATTTCCGTCGTTAATGCAAAGCCATCTGCTGGCTTTTCAATGTCTTCCTTGAGAGACGTTTACCAAGATGCTTACGGCGACGAGACATTTGTTCAAGTTTTGACTGGTGAAAAGCTGCCTGAAGTAAAGAATGTTGTTGGAAACAACGGTGCCCAAGTTTGGGTCGGTTTTGATGAGCGGGCCGATCGTGTGATGCTGATTTCAACTATCGACAATTTAGTCAAGGGCACAGCGGGAGCGGCAATTCAGAGTATGAACATTGCTCTTGGCCTACCCGAGCAACTCGGTCTATCAACCATTGGAGTAGCACCTTGAGCGTAACTATCGCCAAGGGTTTTGTCTCAGCTGGTGTTGCTGCGGGCCTAAAGTCTTCGGGAAAAAAAGACGTAGCCCTTGTCGTCAACCAAGGTCCAAAGTTTTCTGCCGCGGCAGTTTTCACATCCAACCGCTGCAAGGCCAATCCAATTCTTTGGTCGCAAGAGGCAATCAAGGATGGGTTTGCTAGGGCGGTGATTTTGAACTCTGGTGGAGCTAATTGCTACACAGGATCAGAGGGATTTCAAACAACCCACCAGACTGCAGAGCTTGTTGCCAAGCTGCTCGATGTTTCCGCTCAAGACGTATTGGTCTGCTCAACCGGAATTATCGGCGAGCAACTGGATAGAGAAAAACTCATGACTGGTGTTAGCGCGGCTACTCAAGCTCTTGGAGTGGATGGCTTGGCTGCGGCTGAAGCAATAATGACGACGGACAGTGTGCCCAAGCTTTCAGAAGCTGCATCTGCGGGTGGCTGGCGGATTGGCGGCATGGCGAAGGGAGCAGGCATGCTTGCTCCTGCAATGGCGACCATGTTGGTTGTAATAACGACAGACGCTGACCTTTCGCCGGCTGAGCTCGATTCGGCTTTGAAGGCTGCGGTCAGGGTGAGTTTCAATCGACTGGATTCAGATGGTGCTACGTCCACCAATGATCAGGTGACACTATTGGCCTCTGGTGCGTCAGGTGTTCGACCTTCACTTTCGGAATTTCAAGATCTGCTGACAGGTCTCTGCCAGGATTTGGCAAAGCAGTTGATGAATGATGCTGAGGGTTCATCGCACAATATCTATATAGAGGTCTCAGGTGCGGTTTCGGAAGACGATGCCGTTGAGGTCGGACGGTCTTTGGCCAGAAACAATCTTTTCAAAACTGCCATTTATGGCAATGACCCGAACTGGGGCAGAATTCTTGCGGCCATCGGGACCACTTCGGCGAAGTTCGATCCCTACAACATAGATGTCTCAATTAACGGGATTTTGGTATCTACCAAAGGTGGCCCGGCATCAGATCGATCCCTCGTAGATCTAAGTCCTAGGGATGCCTTCATTTCAATAAATCTCAACGCGGGAGATTCTGTTGCTACGGTTTTGACTAATGATCTAACCCACGCTTACGTCGAAGAGAACAGTGCATACTCCAGCTGATGATTGAATCAAATCCAGATAGCGCAATGGCGAGGGTCAAGGCCGAGACCCTGATTGAATCCTTGGATTGGTTGCGTCAGTTCCATGACCGAGTCGTCGTAGTCAAATTTGGCGGCAATGCCATGGTTGATGAAGCTCTGAGGTGGGCTTTTGCTCAAGACATTGCCTATCTGCGCTATGTGGGGATTCGGCCAATAGTCGTTCATGGCGGCGGACCTCAGATAACTGCTCGCCTTGCTGAACTAGGAATAGAGAGTGAATTCAGAGGTGGCCTGCGAGTAACTGATGAAAGGACGATTGAGGTCGTAAGAGATGTCTTGCGCAATCAGATCGGCCAGGAATTAGCAGAGCTAATTGAGAAGGCAGGCGCAAAGGCACAGGTTCTTTCGGGGGAAGATGAGAATCTGTTTCGCGCAGTAAAAGTTCAAGCGGAGACCAAAGAGGGTCCAGTGGATGTCGGACTCGTTGGTGAAGTTAAATCTGTCAATCCCAGAGTTGTGCTGCAGGCACTTGATCAATCAGTAGTCCCGGTAATTTCAACGGTTGCCCCCTCTAGTGAAGGCCAACTTCTAAATGTCAACGCTGATCTGGCTGCGGCATCCTTGGCCGTTGCTGTTGGGGCCGAAAAATTACTTGTCCTAACTGACGTGCCTGGCCTCTACTCAGACTGGCCGAACAAGACGACGCTAATTTCCAGCATCACAGCGGAAGAGTTAAAAAAGATGCTGCCAACCTTGGAGGCAGGAATGATTCCCAAGATGCAAGCCTGCTTGCAGGCTGTCGAAGGGGGAGTCCCCAAGGCACACATCATTGATGGTCGCCAACCGCATAGCATCTTGTTGGAGATCTTCACCAAGTCGGGTGTCGGAACCCAGGTGACGGAGAACTAGATGACTAGACACTTTCTAAAAGACGACGACATTACGCCCCAAGAGCAGGCGGACATAATTCAACGAGCAATTGCATTGAAAAGTAATCGCTTTGCTGAAAAACCATTTGCTGGCCCAAAGACCGTCGCAGTGATTTTTGATAAGACCTCAACCAGGACCAGAGTTAGTTTTGCGGTTGGCATCACCGAGCTCGGTGGCTTTCCTTTGATTATGGACAGTGGTGTGAGTCAGCTGGGTAAGAAAGAGTCTGTTGCTGACACAGCCAGGGTGTTGGACCGTCAAGTTGCACAAATCATCTGGAGGACCTATTCACAGTTGGGACTCGATGAGATGGCAGCGAACTCTACGGTTCCCGTGATTAACGCACTAAGTGATCAGTGGCACCCGTGTCAGTTATTGGCTGACCTGATGACGATTCAGGAGAGATTCGGCAAGACCGTAGGTTTGAAGATTGCATACGTCGGTGATGCAGCAAACAACATGGGTAATAGTTATCTGGTTGCGTGTGCGCTGGCGGGAATGCACGTAAGTGTGGCAAGCCCCAAGGGATATGAACCAGATCAATCGGTGGTGCATCGAGCCAGGGAGATTGCTGCGTTTTCTGGCGGAGAGATTGTTGTGACTAATTCTCCAACCGAGGCGGTCACCAATGCAGACGTCGTTGCCACTGACACCTGGATTTCGATGGGCATGGAGCAGGAGGCGGAAAAGCGTAAGCAGGATTTCACTGGTTTCACAGTTGATCAGACTCTGATGACCAAGGCCAACCCTGGAGCAATTTTCTTGCACTGCCTTCCGGCTTATCGAGGATTTGAGGTAAGTGCTGAAGTTTTGGATGGTCCTCAGTCAGCAATTTGGGACCAGGCGGAAAACCGACTCCACGCCCAGAAGGCGTTGATGGCCTGGCTGGCAGAGCAAAACTAGACTGATTGGGTCTAGGAGAGTCCATGTCGCAATCAAGTGATGCCCTCTGGGGTGGCCGTTTCGCCACCGGACCTTCCGATGCCCTGGCAGCTCTCTCCAAATCAACACACTTTGACTGGCGTTTGGCCAAGTATGACCTGCGCGGCACACAGGCGCATGTCAATGCTCTAACCAAGGCAGGCATTATCTCTGAGGGCGAGCAGGAAGTTCTGCTTAGGGCCATAGCTGAACTTAGTAAGCGGATTGAAACTGGAATGTTCAAGCCTCGGGATGAGGAAGAGGACGTTCACTCAGTCTTGGAGCGCGGGCTAATCGAGATTGCCGGCAATGAAGCCGGGGGCAAGGTCAGAGCTGGTCGCAGTCGCAACGACCAAATCGCGACTCTAATCAGAATGTTCTCTTTGGACGCTGCAGAGCTTCTGCAAGAGCAGTTGGTCCAGTACCTGGACGCACTCTGCGGCAAAGCTGAGGAATATATGGGAGTTGCGATGGCTGGAAGGACCCATTTCCAGCATGCTCAGCCGATTCTTCTCTCTCACCACCTACTGGCTCATGCGTGGCCACAGGTTCGAAACCTCCAACGACTGGAGGACCTGAAAAAGCGACTTAGAAAGTCGCCATACGGATCTGCTGCTCTAGCTGGCAATACCTATGGACTAGATGCTCAGGCTGTTGCGACCGAGCTTGGTTTCAGCGAGCCAACCGAGAATTCCATTGACGCCACGGCCAGTAGAGATCTGGTTGCTGAATTCGGATTTGTGATGAGCATGATTGCCATAGACCTTTCCAGGCTGGCCGAAGAGATCGTGATCTGGTCCAGTGCGGAGTTCAACTACCTCAAGCTCTCCGATGAGTTTTCAACAGGTTCTTCGATAATGCCGCAGAAGAAGAATCCGGATGTGGCAGAGCTAACGAGGGGAAAGAGCGGACGGGTAATTGGAAACCTGACCGGTTTGCTTGCGACACTGAAGGCCATGCCACTTGGTTACAACAGAGATCTACAAGAAGATAAAGAGCCACTGTTTGACTCCTTTGACTCGCTAATGCTCCTCCTTCCTGCTTTCACGGGCATGGTTTCGACAATTGAGTTCAACCGTTCCAGACTTCAGGACTTGGCGGTTGCTGGTTTTGCTCTTGCCACCGATGTCGCTGATTGGCTCGTTAGGCAAGGTGTTCCATTCCGTGAAGCGCACGAGGTGGTAGGGAAGCTAGTTGCATTCTGCGAGGAAAAGGGCATTGACCTATCCGAGGCTTCCGATGAGGACTACCAGGGGATTTCTAGACACTTGCAGCCTGGTCTTCGCGAGGTCTTGAATCTCAACACTGCGATTGAGTCAAGAAATTCTGCGGGTGGCACCTCGTCCAAGCAGGTCATTGAGCAGCTGGTTCAGCTCCGGAAGCTCACGGGCAAGGGGAGGAGATAGTGGCAACGTCTCAGACTCTCAGTTCTCAGTCAAATGATTCCAGCTTCTCTCACATTCTTGAAGAACTTAAGTGGAGAGGACTCGTTGCTCTTTCAACGGATGAGAAGGAACTTCGTGATGCTCTCAGTGGGAAAATTACCTACTACTGCGGGTTTGATCCAACAGCGCCATCGCTGCACCTAGGTAATCTTGTTCAGCTTCTCACTATGAGAAGACTTCAACTTGCAGGTCACCATCCACTTGCTCTTGTTGGTGGTGCAACGGGTTTGATTGGTGACCCGAAGCCAACCGCAGAAAGAACTCTCAACGACAAGAAAACCGTTGCGGAGTGGTTAGAGAAACTTGCTGGTCAGACTAAGCGCTTCTTGGATTTTTCTGGAAGCAACGCAGCGAAGATAGTCAACAATTTAGATTGGACTGAGGGTTATAGTGCAATCGACTTCCTTCGTGAAATTGGTAAGCACTACAGAGTCGGCAAGATGTTGTCCAAGGATGCAGTCAGTGCCAGATTAAATTCTGATGCTGGCATCAGTTACACGGAGTTCAGCTATCAGATATTGCAGGGATTAGATTTTCTCGAGCTCTACCGCCGTCACAACTGTGTTCTGCAAACCGGTGGTAGCGATCAGTGGGGAAACTTAACCTCGGGTACGGACCTAATTCACAAAGTGGAGGGCAAGTCAGTGCATCTGATTGCCACCCCTCTCATCACAAATGCAGATGGCAAGAAGTTCGGTAAAAGCGAGGGCAACGCCATTTGGCTGGATGCTGAACTGACTTCCCCCTATGCGATGTATCAGTTCTGGTTGAACACTGATGATGCAGACGTCATCGACAGGCTCAAGGTCTTCACATTTCTTACTAGAAGTGAAATTGAAGATTTGGAAAAGGAACTTAGAAATCAACCGCAAGCCAGGGCAGCTCAAAGAAGACTGGCGCTTGAGGTAACGGAGCTGGTGCACTCAAAAGAGGAGGCGTTAGCTGCAGAAAAAGCATCGCTGGCTCTTTTTGGTTCGGGAGATTTGAGCGAGCTTGATGAAAAGACGCTTCGAAGTGCGCTAACGGAACTTCCTAATGCAAACCTCGAGAAGGGTGTTTCGGTGGTGCAGGCTCTGGTTGCCACTGGACTGGTCGATTCCAATGGCGCGGCGAAGAGAGCCATTCAGCAGGGGGCTGTCAGTGTCAATAAAGTGAAGGTTGAGAGCGAAGATTCAACTATAACTTCAGCCTTGGCGGGATCCATGGCTGTCTTAGCCAGAGGAAAAAAGAACCTGGCTGGGCTGTTCCTCTCTTAGAGACACGCCCGAGTTTTCCCCCATTTGACGCGGATGGCGAAGCTAACTAAGATTTTGCAAGTTGTCCAAAGTCTGGTGAATCTCTCTTAGATTCCTAGCTCAAGTGCAACACTCCTAGTCCCTTCGATCACCCCTTGTGGGGGGTGATTTTTGCGTCTAGGATTTAGGTCCGCCGACCCCCGCTTCACCGCGTAATTACTGGGATTCCAGGGATTGACAGTAGGTGTGGAATCGGTAGGATTGGAAAGTTGCTCTGCGGAGGATTCGCAAGAAGAATCGCAGACGCATCCGATCTTTGAGAACTCAACAGCGTGCACAATGTCGATGCCAAAAACCTCG
>CAYZRV010000005.1:0-26404 GCA_964480885.1 uncultured Aquiluna sp.
GGGGGGATTGCTCAGCAGCTAATTGAGCTGTTGGTTCCATTTAGAACCAAGGTGACGGTAATTAGAAAGAGACCAAATGAAGAGTTTGCCAATTCACCTTTTTCCAAGGTGGTTGGCTTCGATGCTCTGGTGAGTGAGATTTCCAAAGCCAAGTTTGTGGTTGTTGCCTGTGCTCTGACGGATGAGACTAGGTTTCTTTTCAACAAGTCCTTGTTTGCCAAGATGAGACAGGACTCGTTTCTAGTGAATGTTGCTAGGGGTGAGGTAGTAAATCAAGAGGACTTGGTTGAGGCTCTAAAGCGTGGACAGATTTCAGGAGCTGCAACCGACGTAACCTATCCCGAGCCACTGCCAGATGAGCATGAGATGTGGAAACTGGAAAACCTGATCATTACCCCACACAGTGCCGATACACCTCAGATTGTGAAGAGACTTTTCTCGGTCAGGCTTCGTGAGAATGTGACCGCATGGCTTGCCGGTAAACCACTGGTTGGAGTGGTTGATTCAAAGTTGGGTTACTAATTGGATTTAGATAATTGGCTCCTGTATACAGCTGCGGCTGTGGGGTTGTCACTGACACCTGGACCAAACGGTTTGCTGGCGCTAACTCATGGAGCGCTCTATGGAGCAAGGAAAACCATATTCACAATCCTTGGCGGATCACTTGGCTTCGCCTTGGTGATTGCGCTCTCAATGTTTGGCATCGGGGCACTCTTAGCTGCAAATGTTGGGCTGTTAGTTGTCTTGAAGTGGCTAGGCGGCGCGTACCTGATCTGGCTGGGCATTCAAGTTTGGCGATCTCCCTCTCTAGCCGATTCGAGGGGAAAAGCAATTAGCTCATCGGGGGTCGCCCTTTTTCAAGCTGGCCTACTTTCAGCACTTAGTAACCCCAAGGGAATTCTCTTCTTTGTTGCCTTTCTCCCACAATTCATCGACCCGGCCAGTTCCTTGCTTATCCAGTTTTTGGTTATGGCTGCGACTTTCGTGGTCATAGAGTTTTTCTATGAGCTTCTTGTTGCCGCTTTAGCCGATCGAATTCAACCCTGGCTAAAGAGAGTAGGAAGAAACTTCAACAGGGTGTTTGGCTCTGTCTTTATTGCGATAGGTGCTTTGTTGCCCTTGCGAGGCTAGAGACCCATTTCCTTTCGCAAAAATTCGATGTGACCCTTGGCCTTTACGTTGTAGAAAGCATGCTCAACTTTGCCGTTCTTGTCTATGACAAAGGTTGAGCGAATGGTGCCCATGTAGGTCTTTCCATACATGCTCTTCTCGCCGTAAGCGCCATACTTCTGCTGAATCTTGTTTTCTGGGTCACTGAGAAGTTCAAAATTTAACTTTTCTTTGTCCTTAAACTTCTTGAGCTTTGCGCTCTCATCCGGTGAGATTCCCAGAACCGTGAAACCAGCCGACTTTAGTGAATTGATGTTGTCCCTGAAGTCGCAAGCCTGGGTGGTGCAACCAGGGGTAGAGGCCGCAGGGTAGAAATAGACAATGACTTTCTTGCCCTTGTAGTCTGCCAATGAAACAGGCTTTTCGTCCTGGTTCTTGAGCTTGAAGGCTGGGGCTGCCGATCCGATTTTTAGTGCCATAGACACTAAAAACTAATTTTTGTCTTCCTTATTCCTGTTTTCTGCCGGCGACTTTCTAACCAAGACATAGACGATGTAGGCGAAAGCCCCCAACATTATTGGCCAGACCAGGAAATCGATTCCTGTACCGGAGGGAACACGCGTTAGTTCAATCTGACCATTGGCCAGTGGTTCAGCAAAGTGATTCAGTAGCATCTTTCAAGGCTATCGATGAAATGAGATGACTTGTTAGCAATCCCCGCTGGTTTCCTAACTGGCTTATCTCTAATTGTTGCAATTGGGGCTCAAAATGCCTTCGTGCTAAGGCAGGGCCTCAGGCGTCAGCATGTGCTTTCTGTTGTTCTAATCTGTGCTTTCTCAGACGCCCTCCTAATTATTTTGGGTATTGCAGGGTTAGGCGCAGTAATCAACTCACTGCCAATCTTGATTGAGGTCTTTCGCTATGGAGGAGCTGCTTACCTTCTATGGTTTGCCTTTGGTGCCATAAGAAGGGCAGTTAAGCCATCTGCGCTTGAAGAATCACAAGCAAAGGCAGACTCACTAAAGCAGACAGTTGTCACTGTGCTTGCTCTTACCTATCTGAATCCTCACGTTTACATCGATACAGTTCTCTTGCTTGGGGCAATTGCAAATCAATTTGCTGAACGCTGGCTTTTTGCCTTAGGTGCTGTATCAGCATCTTTTATTTGGTTCTTCACACTAGGTTTTGGCGCATCTTGGTTGGGTAAGTTTGTCAAGAATCCTGTCTTTTGGCGTATTTTAGATGGCTTTATTGCAATCGTGATGATTTCGATTGCCGCAATGCTGCTCACCTTCCAATTCAATTAGCAAATTTCGCTAGATAATCAACTGGTGATTGATAGTCCAGATTCGTTTGGAAACTTTGCAGGTCGCACCTCTTCAAAGTGGAGGAGGTTTGAACCGGAGATTCTTCCAATGCATGTTGCAGAAATGGACTTCGATGTTGCCGAGCCAATTCGGGATCAAATCATTCGGATGGCTAAAAATTCGGACCTGGGTTATTTAGGACCAATTCCTGAGCTAGCTCCCGCTTTGGCAAGTTTTGCCCAAAGGCGCTGGGGTTGGAATCTTGATCCAGATGGGGTGCGGATGGCGACAGACGTTGGAGTTGCTGCTGTGGAGGTCCTCAGGCAGCTGACTAAACCTGGCGATCGAGTTCTGATTAGTACACCTGTCTACAGCTCCTTTTTCCTCTGGCTAAAAGAGGTCAAAGTCACTCCCTACGACGTGCCTCTGCAATTGCAAGCCAACCGGTGGCAACTGGATCTCAACGGAATTGAGGAAGCATTCAAAAACGGAGTAAAGGTATACCTCCTGTGTTCTCCACAGAATCCAGTTGGAACTGTCCACACCCAAGCTGAATTATCAGCACTTGCAGAGCTAGCAGACAAATACGGAGCTATTGTCATCGCAGATGAAATTCACGCTCCTCTTTCATATTCAGAATTCACACCTTATTTGTCGCTCGGGGAGAGTGCAAGAAAGAGTGGAATCACAATTACTTCAACTTCTAAGGCCTGGAACACAGCTGGATTAAAGGCTGCAGTAATAGTTACGCAGTCAGAAGAGATTCGGAAATCACTAAGCGAATTACCTGAATCAATGAACTGGAGAGCCTCTATTCTCGGCGCTTTTACGATGGTTACTGCCTATGAGGCATGTGAAGACTGGCTTGATGAAACAGTTGAGAGAATTCAGGAAAATTTAACTTTTCTGCGTTTCGAATTAGCAAAACAGTTACCTAAAGCTAGGTTTTTTGACATGTCTGCTACTTATCTAGCTTGGCTGGACCTAAGTGCATACGGCACAGACAGTCTGCAGAATCGAATTCTGCGAGATGGTCGAGTGGCCGTTGTTGCCGGTCCTGATCACTCAGCTGAAGGAAAGTATTCAGGCTTCGTCAGATTTAATTTCGCCACCAGCCAGCCTCGAATTGCCGAAGCAGTTCGAAGAATGGCGAGCGTCTTGGAGGTGTAAGTGGCTCTCCAGGTCTCCTACAGATCAGCACATCTTGAAGCGATAGATCTCGCTCATGAGCTGTTTGTTCAGCATCGCCTAATCAATTACTCTTTTGGTTTTGACCGAGCAATTAATCGTGCTGGTCAGTGTGACTTTAGGGCTCGTCGAATAACCTTAAGTCGCCACCTGGTAGAAAATTGCAGCATCCAGGAGGTCGAGCAAATCATCCTGCATGAGATTGCCCACGCCCTTGTTGGAAAAGACGCAGGTCACGGTCCAATCTGGAGGGCCAAGGCGAGGGAAATTGGTTATAAATTCCAGCCGACCAGCTGGCATCTCATGGCCAACTCCTCAGCAAGGTATGTCGGATTTTGCCCAGCAGGTCATCAGCATTTTCGGATGAGGAAACCTAATGCGACCCTGAGTTGTCGACACTGTGCCAATGGTTACAGCGACCAGCACGTTATCGAGTGGGAATCACATAGGGCCGATTAGTAGCGAACTCACAATCGCTCCAGCAAGAAAATTCAGACCTAAAAATAGCTTCCAACCCCGGTTTGCCCTCTCGCAAACCTCATCAGTAATGCTCAACTCCCTGCCAATCACAATCAGGTATGGAATAGCTGCAAGTGAAGCAAATGCAAAACGATCGGGCAGGAGGAGTAGTACCGCTCCAGCAAGTAAATAGAAACCAAAGGCAATCCTTGCCGTTACTCTGGCACCCAACACAGTTGCAATCGAAGAAATACCTGCTTCCCTGTCTGCTCTGATGTCTTGAATGGCTCCGAAAGCGTGCGACGCTGCCCCCCAGAGGAAGAATGCCAAAATTGCAAACAGGATAGGCAGGGTGAAGGCATCAAGCAGAGCAACGGCAAAAACCATCGGTCCAACGAAGTGAATTGCACTGCTAACTGAGTCCAGGAAGGGAATTTCTTTGTAGCGCAATCCCTTCAAGGAATATGCCACAACAAAGTAGAGCGTGATTAGAAAGATTGCCAGCGCCAGGACGTTTTGAGCGACTGATAGGGCTATGAAAACCGCAAAAGGCAGACTCATCAGGCTTACCAGCCACAGGGTTGGCCTGTGTAGCTCTGGAGGTAATAGACCACCCTCCAAGCCACCTTTGCGAGGATTTCGCATGTCACTTTCGTAATCAAAAACATCGTTGATGCCATACATCAAGAAGTTGTAGGGGATTAGGAAAAACAAGGTTGTGATCCAGAAAAAGACGTTTACGGATCCGCCGAGAAAGAAGTAGGCCGCGGCAAATGGAAATGCAGTGTTAATCCAAGACAGGGGCCTTGAAGAAAGAAGTAGGCGCTTGGCCAGATTCAAAGCTTGCTCCTGAAGAAGTTGAATAAGGTGGGAACAAGAATTAGAGCAACCAGAGTGTATGCAAAGTCTTCAATAGGAGCTAGAAAGAGCCTTATCCCCGCTGTCTTTTCGAAGTCATAATCGACTATCCCGGTGCCAATAATGATGTTGTCAAAAACCAGTGTCATCAGAAGCATGAAAATCGTTGCTGGAAATAGTGCCTTAGGGCTAATCCATTTCCTCATCAAGATTCCATAGATTGCAAAGATTCCCAAAACAAGCAGTGTCAAAATTGGATAAGTCAATTCTTTCTCCTGAGGGCAAAGAACTGATAAACCAGCAAAGTGTTGTAGCTGAGCAAAATTAGGAAGAAAAGCTCTTCCAGTGGCAACTCTGGAGCTAGCAGAATGCCAGTGAGGTTTGGCGAGTTGCCTCTAAAAAATATGCCTAACGATATTCCGACTATGTCCCAGATTAGGAAAACGACTACAGCAATCGAAACAGATAACACAGTGGCTTTAGGGGACCTGAAAAGAGCGAGGTTTTGCTTTCTGTCAATCCCCACCAGCCCGAGGATTGAGATCAATAGCAGTGTCAAGTAGATGAATTGGGTTGGATCAAACACTATTTGAGTCCACTCCAATTCTGAATCGGTTTGATTTCACCATTGATTGGTCCACTGGAGTTGTCATTGGTTAGATGTTTGTAAACAAGCTCAGCCCCAATAAGACACATGGGAAGTCCAATGCCAGGGAGGGTGTTGTGACCTGCATAGAAGAGGTTTGCAACCTTTTTAGATTTGTTTTTGGGTCTAAAGAATGCACTCTGGAATAGTGTGTGGGCCATGCCGAGGGCTGTACCATTCCAGGCGTTAAATTCACTTACAAAATCCATTGGACCTACGGTCCGGCGGACAATAATTCGATCGGCTAGATCTGGAATGTTGCACCAATCCGCGATTTGTGAAATGACCCTGTCGGCAGCCGCCTCGAGCTTTTCATCGCCAGTTCTGTTGATGCCACCTTTGCCAATTGATGGGTCAGCCGAGGTCGGCACAAGAACAAAAATGTTTTCATGTCCTGCAGGCGCAACCGAAGGATCAGTTTTAGAAGGCATGCAGATATAAAGGGATGCTGGGTCGGGCACCTTTCTCTTGCCATCGGCCCTCTGGAATACCTCGTCAAAGTTTGCTCTCCAGTCCTTTGTGTAGAGCAAGGTGTGGTGCTCAAGTTCGGAGATTTCCCCTTTCACTCCTAGGTATAGAAGCAGCGCCGAGGGTCCAGGTACTTTCTTGTTCCACCAGGATTGAGGGTAGGTCTGGTGCTGTGTGTCCAAGAGCTTGGTTTCCACGTGTTGAAGATCAGCGCTAGCCACTACCAGGTCAGCCTCAATCGATGAATCCGCCAATTGAACGCCAACCGCTTTGCCATTTTCCACCAGAATCTTTTTCACGGGCGTTGAAGTGTGGATGGTCACGCCATTTTGCTCAGCCAGCTTGGCTATTGACTGAATGATTGTGTGGACTCCACCCTGCGGATAAAAGACTCCCTGGTTCATGTCAACGTGAGTCATCAGGTGATACATGCTTGGGGTGTCATAGGGTGATGCACCCAGGAACACTGCGGGGAAGTTAAGCATCTTCTTTAAGCGCTCATCCTTCACATACTTACCCGAAAAAGAATAGAGCGATGTAGTGAGTAATCTGAGGAATCTTCCAAGGCGCTTTAGTACATCGGGATGCAGAAAGCTTCTAGCATCACGAAAGTTTGTATATAAGAAGTGTCGGATTGACAGGTCGTAGGCCTCTTCAGCACTTCTAAGGTATTTCTCTAAACCCCTACCCGCCCCTGGTTCAATTTCATCGAATAAATCTTTAATTTCACCCGGAGTTGTCGGCATTGGGATTTTGTCGCCCAGTCCTTCATTTCGAGTTTGATAGGCGGGGTCTAAGCGAACCAGGTTCAACTGGTCACTAGCAGTTGTTCCCATTAGCTTGAAGAACTGCTCAAAGGCATCTGGCATCAGATACCAGGAAGGACCCATGTCAAATCGAAATCCGTCCTTTTCCCAAAGATAAGCTCTGCCGCCCAGTGAGTCCCTTGCCTCAAAGAGGTCAACCTTCATTCCCGCCTTACCGAGCAGGGCTGCTGTTGCTAGTCCAGCAATGCCCCCACCGATTACAACTGCCTTCTTGGTCAAGCCTTGGCTCCAATCATCGCCTGAATCAGAATGAGAAACTTACTCACCGAGTTAACCGAAATCCGCTTGTTGATTAGTTCGTGCGCCGGTGTTTTTTCAATCTCCCTGTTTAGCTTCGTGAAAAGTAGCTGAGCGGCAGCAACTGCCCTGCGGGCTGGCCTTGGAAGCAAAGGTAAAGAGAGCGAGCTCACTTTCAAATCCTGATCTATGTCCTCAACCAATCGACGCTTTGTTTCCTCATTGAAAGTCTCAACACTGACACCAGGAAAGTAACTGCGGCCAAGTCTCTTGAAATCTGAGGCCAAATCTCTCAGGAAATTTACCTTTTGAAAGGCGCTACCGAGTGCCCGAGCACCTGCCACCAACTGGTCGTGCTCCTTGGCTGAATAAGTCTTGCCACTCACAAATACTGCTAGGCACATCAGACCTACAACCTCGGCAGATCCGTAAACGTATTTTTCAAAGGATTGCTGATCGTGTTCTTTTTCAGTCAGATCTTGTCTCATTGAAAAAAAGAAGGGTTTGACTATCTCCTCTGTAATCCCAACCTCGCGGGCGGTTAGTGCGAAGGCATGAATCACAAGGTTGGTTGAATAGCCCAGTTTCATTGCCCTGTAGGTCTCTTGCTCGAAATCTGTGAGCATTTGCTCAGGATCGACGGCAGCTTCCGCCTTTTTTGCCTCAGCAGCAGAACCATCGACGATTTCGTCTGCAACCCTTACCAGGGCATAAATGTTCTCCACGTGGTTCTGGTACCGCTTACTAAGTAGGCGAGTGGCCAGTCCGAAGGAGGTTGAGTAGCTGTAAATGACCTCACGTGCAGCGCGCTGAGCGGCCTGGGAGTAGAGGTTTAGCCCAGTGGGAATCTTGGTGGTGTCATTCATATCCACCCTCTCAGGGTACTAGCTAATAAAACTATGATTGACCCATGCCAAGCCCAATGAAACCCAGAAGCCACGTAGTAACCGACGGTATTGAAAGAGCAGCTGCTCGTGGAATGCTCCGCGCAGTTGGCATGGGTGATGAAGACTGGGTGAAGCCACAGATTGGTATCGCTTCTTCATGGAATGAAGTTACGCCATGCAATCTCTCACTAGATCGCCTCGCTGATGCCTCTAAGCAGGGAGTTCATGCTGCCGGTGGCTATCCATTGGAGTTTGGAACTATTTCCGTCTCAGACGGGATATCTATGGGTCATGAAGGAATGCATTTCTCCCTCGTATCTCGAGAGGTGATTGCTGACTCCGTGGAAACGGTTATGGAGGCAGAGAGATTAGACGGAGCGGTTCTGCTTGCGGGCTGCGATAAGTCTTTGCCAGGAATGATGATGGCGGCAGCCAGGCTTGATGTCTCGGCCGTATTTCTCTATGCGGGATCAATTGCCCCCGGGTGGGTCAAGCTAACTGATGGCACCGAGAAGCAAGTAACTATCATCGACGCATTTGAAGCAGTTGGCGCTTGCAAGGCTGGAAAGCTTAGTCAGGAAGATTTGGATCGAATCGAACGAGCGATTTGTCCTGGTGAGGGAGCGTGTGGCGGAATGTACACCGCCAACACGATGGCTTCAATTGGTGAAGCGCTTGGACTTTCTCTTCCCGGATCAGCTGCTCCACCGTCTGCAGATCGAAGACGAGACACTTGGGCTCACCGCTCAGGCGAGGCGGTTGTGAAACTCATTGAAAAAGGAATCACAGCCAGAGACATTCTCACCAAAGAGGCATTTGAAAATGCCATTGCAGTACTAATGGCATTTGGTGGATCCACAAATGCTGTCCTACATCTTCTCGCTATTGCTCGCGAGGCAGAAGTCGATCTAAAGCTTTCTGATTTCAACAAAATTGCTGATCGTGTTCCTCACCTTGGAAACCTAAAGCCATTCGGACAGTTCGTTATGAACGATGTGGATCGGGTTGGTGGAGTTCCCGTGGTGATGAAGGCTCTGTTGGATGCAGGGCTCTTTCACGGTGATGTCATGACCGTCACGGGAAAAACAATGGAGGAAAACCTAAAAGAAATTAATCCTCCAGATCCAGACGGCAAGATCATTCAGGCCATGAATGACCCAATCCACTCAACTGGAGGAATCTCAATTCTTCACGGAAGCCTCGCTCCAGGCGGAGCGGTTGTTAAGACGGCTGGCTTTGACCTAGAGAAGTTTGAAGGACCAGCCAGGGTATTTGAGAGAGAAGCCGCAGCTATGGAGGCACTCACCAAGGGCGAGATCAAAGCTGGCGATGTTGTTGTCATCCGCTATGAGGGACCCAAGGGAGGGCCCGGAATGCGGGAGATGCTGGCCATTACAGGGGCAATTAAGGGTGCCGGATTGGGCAAGGATGTCTTACTATTGACGGACGGCAGATTCTCAGGCGGCACAACCGGCCTGTGTATCGGCCACATCTCGCCAGAGGCGACCGAAGCTGGTCCTATTGCTCTGGTTAGAGATGGAGACTTGATTCGAGTCGATGTTGCAGCTCGATCGCTTGACTTACTGGTCGACGATGAGGAGCTGGCTGCAAGGAAGCAGCAGTGGCAGCCACTGCCCCCGCGCTACACGCGTGGTGTTCTAGCGAAATACACGAAGTTGGTGCACTCGGCATCCGAGGGCGCCTATTGCGGCTAATTGGTCAAGTTTTGGAGATATAAATGAGTGAGACACTGACAGGTGCTCAAGCCATAATTCGTTCCCTCGAATTATTGGGTGTTGACACTGTTTTTGGTCTACCTGGTGGAGCAATCTTGCCCACTTACGACCCTCTAATGGACTCAAAGAAAATCAGGCACATCCTCGTTCGTCACGAGCAAGGTGCAGGTCATGCCGCTGAGGGCTATGCGGCAGCCAGTGGAAAGCTAGGCGTTTGTATCGCAACTTCCGGTCCTGGAGCCACCAACCTAGTGACCGCCATTGCCGATGCACACATGGATTCAGTGCCACTGCTAGCAATTACCGGTCAGGTTAACTCTCACGCCATTGGAACCGATGCATTTCAAGAGGCTGACATCGTTGGCATCACAATGCCAATCACTAAGCACAGCTTTCTGGTGACCAACGCCGAAGACATCCCCGGTGTCATGGCATCGGCCTATCAGATTGCAACCACAGGTCGACCAGGTCCAGTTTTGGTTGACGTTGCCAAGGATGCCCAAAATGCAAAGTTTGATTTCAGCTGGCCTCCTAAGGAGGACCTAACTCCCGGATATAAACCAATTAGTGATCCGCATGGAAAACAGATTCAGGCCGCTGCTGAACTAATCCTCCAATCTAAGAAGCCAATTCTTTATGTTGGCGGTGGAGTTATTCGAGCTGGTGCAAACAGAGAGCTACTACAGCTTGCGGAACTAACTGGAGCACCGGTCACCACGACACTGATGGCCAGGGGAGCATTCCCAGACTCCCACAAGCAACACCTAGGCATGCCAGGCATGCACGGAACCGTTCCCGCGGTCACCGGTTTGCAGAAGGCCGACCTTCTTATTACCCTCGGCGCTCGCTTTGATGATCGAGTAACAGGGGATGTAAAGACGTTTGCTCGAGGAGCAAAAGTTATTCACGTCGATATTGATCCTGCTGAAATTGGAAAGATTCGTCACGCTGATGTGCCAATTGTTGGCGACGCCAAGATTGTGATTTCAATGCTCACCCAGGAGCTGGAGAAGCAAATCAAAGCCAGCAGCTATGACATCAGCGAATGGTGGAAATATCTTGATGGCCTCAAGGAGCGCTACCCACTGGGTTACACAGATTTGGACGATGGCAAGATTGCCCCGCAGTATGTGATTGAGCGAATCGGACAAATCTCTGGACCTGATGCTATTTACGCTGCCGGTGTAGGTCAGCACCAAATGTGGTCTGCGCAGTTCATCAAGTATGAAAATCCAAACACCTGGCTGAACTCCGGCGGTGCCGGCACCATGGGTTATGCGGTTCCTGCGGCAATGGGTGCCAAGGTTGCCATGCCTGAAAAGCTGGTTTGGGCAATTGATGGTGATGGCTGCTTCCAGATGACCAACCAGGAACTAGCAACCTGCACCATTAATCAAATTCCAATTAAGGTCGCAATCATCAATAACTCATCACTCGGAATGGTGCGACAGTGGCAGACGCTGTTCTATAACTCTCGCTATTCCAACACCGACTTACACACCGGAACGGATTCCATCATGGTCCCCGACTTTGTGAAGCTGGCAGAGGCCTATGGCTGTCTAGCCATCCGGGTTGAGAAGGAAGAGGATGTTGACAAGGCAATCAAGCTTGCGATTGAAACGAACGATCGACCAGTGGTAATTGACTTTATTGTCGGCAAGGATGCCATGGTTTGGCCAATGGTACCGGCAGGAGTTTCCAATGACGCTGTGCAGTATGCAAGAGATGCAGCGCCCATCTGGGACGGGGAGGAGTAGAGCATGAGTCAGCATGTACTTTCTCTTCTCGTCGAAGATAAGCCAGGAATTTTGACGCGCGTCGCTGCGCTCTTTGCCCGTCGAGGTTTCAACATTGAATCCCTTGCCGTTGGAACAACTGAGGTCGAGGGCGTCTCGCGAATGACCGTGGTTGTCAGCCTCGATGGCCAACCGCTGGAGCAGGTGACTAAGCAGTTAAACAAGCTCGTAAACGTTCTCAAGATTGCCGAGCTAGAGCCAGAAATGTCCGTAGCTCGCGATCACATGCTGGTTAAGGTGAAAACCGATGCGGCAACCCGGTCCCAGGTCTTGGAGGCTGTTACCCTCTTCAGGGCCAGGGTGGTCGATGTTGTCAGCGATGCGGTAGTCATCGAGGTGACTGGTGACAGCGCTAAGTGTCGAGCATTCATCAAAGTCTTGGAACCATTTGGAATCAAGGAACTAGTTCAGTCTGGCGCTATCGCTATTTCGCGAGGCTCTAAGTCAATGAGCGAAAAAGTACTCAAGTAAACAACTAACAGAAAGAAAAAAAGTGGCGGAAATTTTTTATGACAAGGACGCCGACCTATCAATCATCCAGGGCAAGAAGGTTGCTGTCCTGGGTTTTGGTTCACAGGGTCACGCACATGCACTAAATCTCAAGGACTCCGGCGTTGATGTTGTCGTTGGTCTGCAGGCTGGTTCCAAGTCAACCGCCAAAGCTCAAGAGCAGGGACTCAAAGTCATGACTCCAGCTGAGGCCGTGAAGTGGGCGGATGTAACGGTTGTGCTGGTACCTGATCCAAAACAGCGCGACCTTTACGCCAATGAGATTGCTCCGAACCTCAAGCCAGGAGACTCCCTGGTATTTGGTCACGGCTTTGCCATTCGATTCGGATTTATCAAGCCACCAAGCAATGTTGACGTCTTCCTAGTTGCACCAAAGGGCCCCGGGCACATTGTGCGCCGCGAATTTGCAGCTGGCCGTGGTGTTCCAAACCTGATTGCGGTCGAGCAAGACTTCTCTGGCAATGCATTCAATGTTGGGCTCTCTTACTCCAAAGCAATCGGAGGAACCAGAGCTGGAACCATCAAGACAACTTTCACCGAGGAAACTGAAACAGATCTATTTGGTGAGCAGGCTGTGCTTTGTGGAGGCGCTTCTCAGTTGGTGATGTACGGCTTTGAGGTTCTAACAGAAGCTGGCTACCAGCCTGAAATTGCCTACTTCGAGGTCCTGCACGAGCTGAAGTTGATTGTTGATCTGATGTATGAGGGTGGAATTGCCAAGCAGCGTTGGAGCGTATCCGACACTGCCGAATATGGTGATTACGTATCGGGCCCCAGGGTTATCGATGAGCGAGTCAAGGAAAACATGAAGGCCGTCCTTGCTGATGTTCAGTCTGGGGCTTTTGCCAAGCGCTTCATCGCCGACCAGGATGCTGGCGCTCCAGAGTTCAAGGCCCTTAGGGCCAAGGGCGAGGCTCACCCAATCGAGGCAACTGGCCGTGAGCTGCGCAAGCTCTTCAGCTGGATCAAGAACGATGATGACTATCAGGAAGGATCAGCCGCTCGCTAGAGTGTGTTGACTTGTATACCCCCTGGGGTATTACTATAATTGTTGTTGTATTCAAGATAAGAGGTTCTTATGTGCTCACAAGCTACTTGCGATTCATGCGGAAAGATCACCTGGCAGGGTTGTGGACAGCATGTGGAAGAAGCGCTAGCTGGCGTTCCAGACGCTCAGCTTTGCACCTGCCCACGCTAATCAACAATCGCTAGACTTAGCGCCAATCCCATCGTCGAAGATTTTTGTTAGGTCAGCCATTGCCAAAGCCTATTGTTCTAATTGCCGAGGAGCTTTCGCCTGCCACGGTTGATGCGCTCGGTCCTGACTTTGAGATAAGAATTGTTGATGGCACAGATCGCAAAGCTCTGTTTGCCGAATTAGAAAATGCAAATGCCATTCTTATTCGCTCGGCCACCAAGATGGATGAAGAGGCAATCGCTAAATCTCCGAAGCTGAAAGTAATTGCCAGAGCAGGCGTTGGCCTAGACAATGTTGACATCAAGGCAGCTACTAATGCAGGTGTCATGGTTGTAAATGCACCAACATCGAATGTGATCTCCGCGGCGGAATTGGCTATTGGTCACCTAATGTCACTTTCCAGACACATACCAAGTGCTCACGCATCTTTATCGCAGGGAGAGTGGAAGCGAAGCAAGTTCACGGGAATTGAGCTCTACGAGAAGACAATTGGAATTGTTGGCCTAGGCCGCATCGGTTCACTAGTTGCTGAGCGTCTGGCTGGTTTTGGTGCAACCCTTATTGGCTATGACCCATATGTGACTCAGGCTAGAGCTGAGCAAATGGGTGTTGAACTGGTCTCACTAGAAGAAATCATGAAGCGAAGTGATTTCATTACGATTCATATCCCCAAGACTGCTGAAACCACGGGGATGATTGGCAAGAAGGAATTTGCGATTGCCAAGAGCAACTTGAGAATTGTGAACTGCTCTCGCGGGGGAATCATTGACGAGAGTGCTCTATATGAGGCTCTGAAGAGCAATCAAATTGCTGGCGCTGGGTTGGATGTTTTCGTTACTGAACCTCCAACTGATTCGCCTTTGCTATCACTCCCAAATGTCGTACTGACACCTCACCTAGGTGCATCAACGGATGAAGCTCAGGAAAAGGCTGGCATTTCTGTTGCAAAGTCAGTGCGCTTGGCGCTTGCTGGTGACTTGGTTCCGGATGCAGTCAACGTGGCTGGGGGAGTGATTGACTCATCGGTCAAGCCAGGTATCCCGCTGGCGGAAAAGCTTGGTCAAATAGTTGCTGGTCTTGCTCACACCTCGATCGTTTCGGTTGAGTTTGAAGCTCGAGGAGAGATAGCCGCGCACGATGTCACCGTGTTGAAGCTGGCAGCCCTGAAGGGTCTATTTCAGACAATGGTTACCGAACAGGTCTCCTACGTCAACGCTCCGCTGCTTGCTGAGCAGAGGGGTGTTGAAGTTCGGCTGAGCCAGGACACCAATAGCGATGAGTATAGAAATGTCACGACTTTAAAGGCTGTGCTCTCGGATGGTTCGGTCGTTTCAGCTGGGGGAACGGTAATTGGTCCAAAGCATCACCAGAAAATCGTCTCCATTAATGGCTACGACGTTGAGTTGGCGATGGCGGAGAACTTGGTAGTCATGGTCTATCAGGATCGCCCTGGAATAGTTGCAATCTATGGCAAGGCTTTTGCTGAAGCCGGAATCAACATCGCTGGCATGACGATAGCCAGACAGCAAAAGGGAGCTAAGGCACTGAGTGTCATCACCGTTGACTCCCCGATTGCACCAGATTTGCTCGAGAACCTAAGGCAACAAATTCAGGCAGACCTGATGCAATTTATTTCCATTAGCGACGAGTACTAAACCCGAACACTGACTCTCTCCCTAGCATCCATCCCGGAGCGCCAGGTTGTGTAGCCGCCATCTAGATTTCGCACACTGATTCGGTGACTACGCAGAATCTGCGCTGCGGTGTGACCGCGTTGCCCAACTGCACAGGTCACAATCACGTTCTTACCTTTAAGTTCGGTGACGTGTTCGCGGAGGCTATCTACTGGAATTGAAATTGCATGAGGGATATTTCCACTTTGATATTCACCTTCGGTGCGAACATCAACCACAATTGCACCTTCTGACTGCGCTGCCTCAAGCTCATGCCATTGAATGTTTGGTGTCTTACCTTCTTTGACGTTGTTGCCGACGTAACCTGCCTGATTGATCGCATCTTTCGCTGATCCAAATGCCGGTGCATAGGCAAGTTCAAGATTCATTAGGTCATCAACAGTCAGACCTGCATATATGGCTGTTGCAATTACGTCAATCCGCTTGTCGACGCCATCCTTGCCGATACCTTGCGCACCGAGGAGCTTTCCAGTTTCAGGATCGAACAGAACCTTCAGAGAGATTCGCTCAGCACCGGGGTAGTAGCTGGCGTGACTGCCAGGATGCAGGTGAACAACAGAGTGGGGGATACCCAATCGCTTGGCCAAACCCTCAGTCAAGCCAGTGAGGGCAGCTGCCATTCCGTATGCACCAATGATTCCAGTTCCAATTGACTTCCGAGCTGCGACTTTTTCGCCAGCAATAACATCTGCCACTAATCGACCGTGCCGGTTAGCAAGGTTTGCCAGCCAAATCATTTGCGATTGACCCGTCAAAAGACCTTGCTTTTCGGCCGCATCGCCAACGGCATAAATATTCGGATCAGAGGTTCGCATGTACTCATCGACCTTGATACCTCCGGCGGATCCGATTTCAAGTCCTGCATCCACGGCAAGTTGATGATCTGCAACCACTCCAATGGCTGCAACAACCAAGTCGGCAGCTATCTCACGTCCGTCCTTCAGAATTATGGAATTGCTCAGGATCTCAGAGGTTTCAGCTGATAGAGCAAGATCGATGCCATTTTTGACAAGTTCAGCCTGCAGTGGCTCAATCATCTCGGGGTCAAACTGAGGAAGGATGTTTTCCCTGAACTCGACGATGGTTGTCTTTACTCCTCGATGCTGCAAATTTTCGGCGAGCTCCACACCGATGAACCCAGCCCCAATGATTGCAGCCGTCTTCACATTGCCTTGGTCAACTAGCTCCTTGATGCGAATTGCGTCCGGAACATCCCTGAGCACCTCAGCTCGTTCAATTCCAGGAATTGGAATCATTCTTGGTTTTGCACCTGTTGAAAGAATCAGCTGGTCGTAACCCTCTTTGTATTCCTCGCCTGTCAACAGGTTCTTGACAACCACTTTCTTGTTTTCCCTGTCGATTCTGATTACGCGGGAATTGACTCGGACATCTAGCCGGAAACGGGCGTGAAGAGACTCGGGTGTCTGCAGCAGGAGGTTCTCCTGCTTAGGAATTACTTCGCCTATGTGGTAGGGGAGACCACAGTTTGCATATGAGACGTAGGGACCCTGCTCGAAGATGACAATCTCGGCATCTTCCATGAGCCTTCTAAGTCTTGTCGCAGCTGACATTCCGCCAGCGACACCACCGACAATTACCACCTTCACTTTTGATCCGCCTCTACTGAAACTGTTTTGCCATTTGAAATCCAAGATCCTGTTCCACCTGCAACTGACACAACGTCAAATCCCTGAGCTTCGAGGTAGTTTGCTGCCGTCATTGAGCGGCCACCGGATTGGCAGATGATAAAGATCTGCTGGTCTTTAGGAATGTCATTTAGGTGGTCGGGGATTGAGTTCAAAGGTATGTGATGAGCCGTAGGGACATGACCTGATTCAAATTCCCAAGTCTCTCTAACGTCCATCACGTATGCACCACCTGAAATTGCGCTTTCAAGATCGTTAATTGTTACTTCGCGAGGCATTTGTTTCCCTTCACTAGCTCAGAGCCAAGAAAGCTTTTTCGAGTTTTGCGCGATCTCTGTCGCCCTGGGCATCCTGGCCGCAGTTGGCAATTCCTGAGGCAATCAGGGCGAATGCAGCCTTGTTGATGGCGGAGTTAGCCGCAGCCAGTTGGGTGAGAACGTCCGTGCACTCTCTTCCCTCCTCCAGCATGCGAATGATGCCACCGAGCTGTCCCTGGGCCCTGGACAGGCGCTTGCGGATTGCTTCCAAATCTTGTTGAGGAATATCCATGACACTCTTTTCTGGAATTGACTAAAGCAACTCTATCACATACCCTAGGGGGTATCTAGAAAGGAACACCCTTGAAGCTCATCAAAACTTTGGCTGCAGCAGTAATTGGTTTATCTGCAGCAATCGGAATCACAGGTTGCACAACTGAGGCAATGGACCCAGCTGACTACGCCATGGTGATTGACGTTCGTACTCCTGAGGAGTGGAACCAGGGCCACCTCGAGGGTGCTGTGAGAATCGGCATTGCCGATGCAGACTTCATGGATCAGCTGGCAGCTTTGGATAAGTCAGAGGACTACTACATTTACTGCCGCAGTGGCAATCGCGCCGGCCAGGCAATCGACATCATGCGTGACATGGGCTTCACGGGTGAGCTGGTCAACGGTGGTGCCGTTGCCAATGCCTCGAGTCAGCTTGGATTACCGGTAGTCACCAACTAGCCATCAAAAGCCAATAGGGTTAAGCCCATAATTCCTGTGGGGTTGTGGTGAAAAAATTTGATCTAGCGGTGATTCCTGGCGATGGAATCGGTCCTGAGGTCGTTACCCCTGCCCTGAAAGTTCTTGCGAAGGCCCTGCCAGAAATAGAGCTCAAGGTAACTCAGTATGACCTCGGTGCTCAGCGATACCTGCAGAGCGGGGAAATTCTTACCGACCAGGATTTGGAAAACCTAAAAAAGCACGACGCAATCCTGCTAGGTGCAATTGGTGACCCAAGAGTCCCAGCTGGAGTCTTGGAGCGAGGCCTCTTGCTGAAATTAAGATTTGCTTTTGATCACTTTGTGAACCTAAGGCCCAGCAAGCTAATGCCTGGGGTGAAGGGCATTCTTGCCTCTGAACCAGAAATCGACTTTGTGGTTGTTCGAGAGGGAACAGAGGGGCTTTACGTTGGAAATGGTGGAGCCGTCAGAGTTGGCACCGAGCAAGAGGTTGCAAATGAGGTATCTGTCAACACCACGTTTGGTGTCAGAAGAGTAGTCGAGTATGCGTTTTCACTGGCGGAAACTAGGTCTCGCAAACACGTCACGCTGGTTCACAAAACTAATGTCTTGGTGAACGCTGGAAAACTTTGGTCACGAATCGTTGCCGAGACAGCAGCAAAGCATCCGAATATCTCTCACGACTATATGCACATTGATGCGGCAACTATTCACATGGTGACAAACCCCGAGAGATTTGATGTCATCGTCACAGACAATTTATTCGGAGATATCATCACCGACTTAGCGGCTGCTGTTAGCGGGGGAATAGGCCTAGCAGCCTCGGCAAACCTCAACCCAACCGGGGCCTTCCCTTCGATGTTTGAACCAGTTCACGGCTCCGCTCCCGATATCGCTGGTAAGGGACTAGCAAATCCAACCGCCGCAATCCTCAGTGCTGCGCTACTGGCCAATCACATGGGTCATTCAGATGCGGCAAAAAGAATTGAAGCGGCTGTAGCATCACATCTTGCTTCCGGTACTACAGGCTCAACCGAGGAAATTGCAAACTCTATTTTGGGAAGGGTGTGAGTCGAGTGGAATTCCGCGTCACCAGAAACCCCAATCCAACGCCAGCCGATGAGCGTGAGCAGATAATTTCAAATCCAACCTTTGGCACACACTTCACTGACCATCAGGTTTTGATCGTCTGGGAAAAAGACAAGGGGTGGCACTCCCACCAGGTGATTCCCTACGGACCAATTCTGATGGATCCCTCCGCGGCCGTCCTTCACTACGGCCAGGAAATCTTTGAAGGAATCAAGGCCTATCGTCATCAGGACGGCTCGATCTGGACTTTCCGACCAGATATGAACGGTAAGAGACTGCAAAGATCTGCTCACAGAATGGCACTACCGGAATTGCCAGTTGAAACTTTCATAGAGTCTCTCAGGCAGCTGATTGCAGTTGATGGGGCCTGGGTTCCTAAGCCCGAAGGCGAAAAGACTCTCTATTTCAGACCATTCGAGATTGCTGCAGAGAACTTTCTTGGCGTGAGGGCAGCCCAGCGAGCTGAGTATCGGGTCATTGCCTCACCAGTCGGGCCCTACTTCACCGGCGGCATCAAACCAGTAAGCATTTGGATTGCGCTTGATTCCGCGAGGGCTGGCAAGCACGGCACTGGAGAAGCAAAGACCGGGGGTAACTATGCAGCGAGCCTGCTTGCGCAGCAGGAAGGCTATGAAAATGGCTGCTCCCAGGTGATGTTCTTGGATGCCGAAACATCCACATTCATAGAAGAACTTGGTGGAATGAATCTTTTCTTTGTATACAGCGATGGATCGATTGTTACTCCACCACTTGATGGAACTATTCTTCACGGCATAACACGTGACTCCGTAATCACACTTCTTCGAGACCGAGGACTGAGTGTCGAGGAGCGAAAGATCTCACTGAAGGAAATGGAAGCTGCTGCGAGAGCAGGTGAAATTGTTGAAGTCTTTGCCTGCGGCACTGCGGCAGTTATCACCCCGGTCGGATTGTTCAAGTCTCGCAATGGAGCGATTGAGATTTCGGGTCAGAGACCAGGGGAGCTGACTGTGTCAATCAGGCAGGAACTAACCTCGATTCAGTACGGGACACTCCCTGATAAGCACAACTGGCTTGTAAAGCTGGCAGACTAAAGCAATGCGCTTAGCACGCTTCACCCTAAATGGGTCAAGTCACTATGGAGTGATTGAGGGTAACTCAATCACAAAACTCTCCGAACCTTTTTTCCATGAGATGAAGAAGACGGAAGAAAGTTTCCCCCTGGACGCAGTCAAGCTTCTTCCACCAGTTGAGCCCACAAAAATAATTTGCATCGGTCTGAACTTTCAGGATCACGCTGCAGAAATCGGTCAAACCACTCAGCCTGAACCTCTGATGTTTTTTAAGCCACCCAGCACCCTTATTGGTAGCGGCGAGACGATAGTTCTGCCGAAGCAATCGAATCAGGTTGAGCTGGAGGTTGAAATGGCCATGGTGGTTGGAAAAAAGGCCAAGGACATCTCTCCCGACGAGTCAAAAGATTACATTCTGGGATTTACTATCGCCAATGATGTGACTGCCAGGGATGTTCAGTTCTCGGATTTACAGTGGGCCAGAAGCAAGGGTTTTGACACCTTTGGGCCTTTAGGTCCTTGGATTGAAACCGACTTCGATCCACAGGGCAAGGCACTTATTTCGAGAGTGAATGGCCAACTCCGTCAATCGGGTAATACCTCGATGATGGTGAATGATCCCTACTTCTTGTTTTCTTTTGTCAGCCAGAACCTGACTCTTTTCCCAGGCGATGTCATTCTCACTGGCTCACCAGCAGGCATATCTGCAATCAACAAGGGTGACTTGGTGGAGTGCGAAATCGAGGGCATCGGAATTCTTCGTAATCCGGTGGCCTAGGCTATTTCCCAGTCATGACAAAGCTTTCAGCACCAATTACCAACGCCACCGGCAGTGAGATTCGGGTTCGATTCTGTCCCTCACCGACTGGCACACCCCACGTTGGTTTAGTTCGCACCGCACTCTTCAACTGGGCATATGCTCGAGCGCAGGGCGGAAAATTCATCTTTCGCATCGAGGACACCGACGCCTCAAGAGACAGCGAAGAAAGCTATGAGCAGATTGTTGAAGCGCTTAAATGGCTGGGGCTGAACTGGGATGAGGGAATCGATGTCGGTGGACCACACGAACCCTACAGGCAGAGCCAGCGGGGAGACATCTATAAATCCGTAGTTGAAACACTAAAGGCCTCTGGTCACATCTATGAAAGTTTTCTCACAGCCGAAGAAATAGAAGAACGCAACAAGGCCAATGGCAGAGCTGTTCAGCTCGGATATGACAATTCTGAGCGAGAGCTATCTGAATCAGATAGGCAGCGCTACCTGTCTGAGGGACGACAACCAGCACTGCGCCTTAGAGTTCCAGATGAAGAGATTCGCTTCGTGGATTTAGTCAGAGGTGAAATAACTTTTCCGGCAGGTTCCTTCCCTGATTTTGTGGTCGTGCGACCTGGTGGAGAGCCGCTGTATACCTTGGTAAACCCGGTGGACGATGCGCTCATGGGCGTCACCCATGTGCTTAGGGGCGAGGATCTTCTCTCTTCGACGCCGAGACAGATAGCGCTTTACAACGCGATGTATGAAGCAGGGATTGCCAAGTTTGTGCCTCGATTCGGACACCTCCCGTTTGTAATGGGCGAGGGAAACAAAAAACTTTCTAAGAGAAATCCAGAGAGCAATTTGTTTTTGCACCGAGATCGAGGCTTCATCCGGGAAGGGCTTCTCAACTATTTAGCCCTTCTAGGGTGGTCTATTTCTGCAGACAGAGACATTTTCACCCTCGATGAGATGTGCCAGGCTTTCGACGTTGCCAATGTAAATCCGAATCCCGCCAGGTTCGATCAAAAAAAGGCTGATGCAATCAATGCCTCCCACATTCGGCTTTTATCTGACCCAGATTTTCAAGATCGAGTAATCCCATACCTGGTTTCCGATGGTCTTATTGCCCAGAATCCAAGCGAAGAGGAATTGGCTGTTCTAGCAGCTGTTGTACCACTGGTGAAGGAGAGGGTGACCGTTTTGGGAGAAGTTCCTGGAATGGTTGGCTTCTTGTTTAGAAGCGAGATTAGCTTTGAGCCAGAGGCACTCTCACCACTGCCAGGTAATGCCGGCGAGATTGCAAAACTTGCTATTGAGTCACTCTCACAAATTACTGAATTCAAGACCGAAGAGATTCAAAGCACCTTGAGTGAGAGTTTGATTGAAAAAGCAGGACTGAAGCCACGGGACGCATTTGCTGTTGTGAGAGTTGCCGTTTCGGGCAGGAGAGTTACTCCGCCTCTCTTTGAGTGCTTGGAGATTATGGGGAAGTCGAGGGCATTAGCTCGGCTAGAGGCCTTTTCTCAAGCCCACTAAGATTGTCCGAGCGACCTAGCGTCCCTGATGGGGTGTGGTGTAATTGGCAACACGAATGATTCTGGTTCATTTGTTCTTGGTTCGAGTCCAGGCACCCCAGCAAAGATTGGCAGATTGATGCTTGAAACCTTCGCGGCTGGCTTTTTAGTCTTTTCCTTTGTTGCCCTAGCCCTATTTCAAATAGCTATCGTCCTCGGTGCTCCGCTTGGTGAGTATGCCTATGGCGGTCAGCATCAGGGAAAGCTTCCGATTGGCTTTCGAGTCGCGAGTGTGGCGTCTGCCATATTTGCCTTGGCTGTTGCCGGTCACTATCTCGCACAGTTGGGTGTTCTCGGGATGCTGTTGCCCTCGGAATGGAATGTAATTGTCAACTGGGCACTGGTTGGCTTCACAGGTCTATCGGCTGTTGCAAACAACCTAACTCAAAGCGCCAAAGAAAAGAGACTCTGGGGATCAACCACGATTGCAATGTTAATTGCCGCAATTGTTGTCGCCCTTTAGATCAACCAGCTGTCGCCTGGTTGCAGGAACCTAAATTCTCCATCGTGCGCCTGAACAACCTCCTGAATCCTGCCGTTTTGCAGAGCGTGTCCAAATTCCGAAAGAAGAACGTTGTGAGTCGGGAAGCACTTCTCAGGCTTTACTTCATTTAGGAAATCAATCACATCAGAAATCCTCAGCCACGGAGCACTTGAGGGGCAGGCCAGGAGCTTAACTCGGGTCTCCGGGATTGTGTAGCTGTCTCCTGGATAGTAGAGGGCTGAATTAACCATCAGTCCATAGTTCTGCACCACTGGGATGGAACGATGAATCAGCTGATGAAGATCTCCGAAGAAATCCAAGGTGAAAAGACCCACCTCATATCTATCTCCGTGATAGACAACCTGAATTGGCAAATCCGTCAGCTTATCCGCCACCTCTTGGGTCCCAAAAATCTTTACGTTGGGAAAGTCGTTGAAAATCTTTTCTACGTGAGGGCGAAAACTGTGGTCATCGTGCACGTGGGATAGGGAAAGCGCGACAACGTTGCCAAGTTCTGGCAACTTGGAGTAGCTGCCAGGATCAATGACCAGCTGGCTACCATCAATCTCAGCAATCAGCAGAGCATGTTCATACTTGGTGATTTTCATGGCGCTCCGTTCAATCTGGGTCTATCTTTGTCGATATTAGGAGGTGGCAATGAAGCCACTAGGAGTGATAGTCAATCCCCAGGCAAATCGTGGACGCGGCAACCTGGTCGGGGATCAGGCATTCGCCGCCTTTAGGGAAATCGGAATCCCAACTATCGACCTCAGTTCAACCTCGGCTGATAATGCAAAAGCGTTGGCAATCTCTGAGGCCGGAAACCTCTCGGGCATCGTTGCCATCGGTGGTGATGGAACAAGTCAATTAGGCGTGAACATCGCCATGGAGGTCAACCTACCAATTGGACTTGTTCCTGCTGGTAGCGGCAATGATCAGGTGAGGGAGTTGGGAATTGCTCTAAACGATCCAGCAGGTGCCGCATACAACATTGCGGAAGGCCTGAAGAAGCCTCGACGGGTAGATGTAATGAAGGTCGATACCGATTATCGAAGTTTTTGGTCACTCGGATCTATCTCCGCTGGTTTTGATGCAATGTGTGCCGAGCGAGCAAACTCGCTGGTTTGGCCCAAGGGCCCTAATTCCTATGTGGCAGCAATGCTTTTGGAGCTACCCAAGTTCAAACCAATTGAATACCGCCTTGTCGCCGATGGGGTTGAACGCAACTTCAAAGCCATGCTCTGCGG
This sequence comes from uncultured Aquiluna sp., assembly GCA_964480885.1. GTDB lineage: Bacteria > Actinomycetota > Actinomycetes > Actinomycetales > Microbacteriaceae > Aquiluna. Next base: position 23,758 of record CAYZRV010000005.1, read on the forward strand.
GGTTGCAAACGTCAAGAACTTTGGCGGTGGGATGAAGATTTCACCATCATCCGAGATAACAGACGGCGAGCTTGAGGTATTTATCCTGCATGAGGTCTCCAGGGCAAAGCTTCTGCAAATCTTTCCCAAGGTATACGAGGGAGAACACATCAAATACAAAGAGGTGGAGATATTTAAGGCCAAGCAGGTGCGGATTGAGAATTCTGGTTTTCCAATGACCTGTGATGGTGAAATCATCGGACCTGCCCCATTCAGTGTTGAGATTCGCCCCTCCGGCCTGAGCCTTCTGAGCAGATAGATTGCCCAGCTAGGGCATCTGTGGCATGATTTCTAGGTTGCAATTCGGCCCCATCGTTTAGCGGCCTAGGACGCTGCCCTCTCACGGCAGTAGCGGGGGTTCAAATCCCCCTGGGGTCACAAATCTCGCTCTTGATGACAAAATCTCGGGAGCGGGATTTCTCTTTTTATTGCCACCTTCTGGAGTATGCGGTGGCAATCACGATCAGCACAACTGGAAGTAGAGCGGCTGCATTAAGCCCTCCAAAGCCATAGAGAATCAAAATCGTTCCAGAGACAGCACCACCAAAAGCCCCCGAAAGATTCATCAGTGAGTCGCTGAGACCTTGAACAATCGGTTTTTCAGAGACATCAAGTTCTTGACTGAGAAGTGCACTGCCAGCAACTGTTGCTGCAGACCAACCAAGTCCTAATAAAAATAACCCAAGCACAACCAGCGTGAAGTCACTGGCACCGAAACCCGACACCCCTAGCGAAAGCAACAGAATCATCTGTCCGAGCAGGATGGTTTTCTTTGCCCCAATTCGATCGCTAATGATTCCAAAAATTGGAGAAAAGGCATACATTCCCGCAACATGCATAGAGATTGTGAATCCAACAGCTGATAGTGAGTGACCATCTCCGCTTAGGTGAGCAGGAGTCATAGACATAACAGAAACCATTACGATGTGGCTTAGGGCAATACTCACAATCGCGAATGCAGCAACTGGCTTGCGACGAATGATGGGAATGGCTTCGCGAAACTTTCGTCTTTCCAAATCCTTCTTGTCTGAACTAAGACTCTGTGCGAGAAGCAGTGGATCAGGTTTGAGGCCGAACCAGAAGACAGTAGTCGACATGGTTTGCGCAAAAATAGTCAGCACAAAAGGCCCTGCCAGGTGCGGAAGCCCAAGAGTCAATCCCAGCGCCTCACCTGGAGCAATTAGATTCGGCCCTATTACGGCACCAAAAGTTGTTGCCCAAACAACAATCGAAATGTCTTTTGCTTTTGGTCTATTAGTTGGTATGTCTGCTGCCGAGAACCTTGCTTGCAGTGCAACGGCGTTTGCAGAGCCTAAAAGAAATAGGGCAGCTAGCTCGATGGGAAAAGATCTGAAGGTGGCAGCCATGATCATTCCGAAAGCACCCAAAATGGCAAGAGAGGCTCCGAGGGCAAGCGCGACTCTTCGACCCTTTCTCGCGGCTATGTTGGCCAACGGAATTGCAGCAAAAGCAGAACCAAGTGTGCTGAGAGTGGCGGCAGCACCCGACCAGGCGGCAGAGCCGGAGAGTTCGGTTGCCATGATGGCACCTACCGAGAGAGTGGAGCCAAACCCGAAACCACCTAGGGCCTGCCCAAGGGCAAGGGTGCGAACAGTCTTCGCCTGGATTTTGGCGAGATTATCGCTATCTAATTGCACCACAGCTCCAATCTAGTGCTTGCTCTAAACTTGTCTTTCGCGCACTGTTGAGGTGATCAAATGACCACTAAGCCACTGACCCTGGCTGAGAAGCTCTGGAATGACCACATTGTGGTCAAGGGCGAAAACGGTGCGCCTGACCTTCTCTACATTGACCTACACCTAATTCACGAGGTGACAAGTCCGCAGGCCTTCGATGGGCTTCGCATGGCAAATCGAGATGTTCGAAGAAAAGACCTAACCATTGCGACGGAGGATCACAACACCCCAACCGTTGACATTCACCTTCCGATAGCAGAGCCAACCTCGAGGACTCAGGTCGAGGCACTAAGAAACAACACCAAGGAATTTGGCATTCGGATCCACTCCCTGGGCGATAAGAACCAGGGCATTGTTCACGTGGTGGGCCCTCAACTTGGATTGACCATGCCTGGATTAACCGTGGTGTGTGGCGACTCACACACATCCACCCACGGAGCCTTTGGTGCTTTAGCTATGGGCATTGGCACCAGTGAGGTTGAGCATGTCCTGGCAACCCAAACCCTTCCCCTGATGCCATTCAAGACCATGGCAATAAATGTCGAGGGAACTCTGCGACCAGGTGTAACTGCGAAAGACATCATTTTGGCGGTCATTGCCAAGATCTCGACTGGTGGTGGTCAGGGCTATGTCCTTGAGTATCGCGGCAGTGCGATCAGGGCCCTTTCGATGGAGGGCAGAATGACCATCTGCAACATGTCCATTGAGGCAGGGGCCAGGGCTGGCATGGTCGCTCCTGATGAAACGACTTTCGCCTACTTGAAGGGCAGACCACATGCTCCTGAAGGTTCTGAGTGGGACAGGGCGATGGAGTACTGGAAGACACTGAAGACCGATGAGGGAGCTGTCTTCGATGCCGAGGTCTTCATCGACGCCGACAAGCTCGATCCGTTTGTCACCTGGGGAACCAA
>CAYZRV010000005.1:26504-60942 GCA_964480885.1 uncultured Aquiluna sp.
ATGAATCCAGATCAGCTTTCACCAGGGGAGAGAGCCGCGTCAACTTCAAACCGAAATTTTGAAGGTAGACAGGGCAAAGGCGCTCGCACTCACCTCGTTTCTCCAGTCGTTGCAGCGGCAACCGCAATACGCGGGACCTTATCTGCACCATCGGATGTGGAGAACTAATGGAAAGAATTTCTGTTTTCACCGGTGTTGGAGCTCCGCTTCGGCGAAGCAATGTTGACACTGATCAGATCATCCCGGCTGTATATCTAAAGCGAATAACTAAGACTGGTTTTGAAGATGGCCTTTTTGCTCATTGGAGAAATGATCCAGAGTTTGTTCTCAACCAGGATGCATATAAGGATGCACAGATACTCATAGCCGGTAGTGACTTCGGCACAGGCTCGTCTCGGGAACATGCAGTCTGGGCGCTGAGAGATTTTGGTTTCAAGGCGGTTTTTAGCTCGAAGTTCGCAGACATATTTCGAGGCAATGCTGGCAAGCAGGGATTAGTTGCCGGGGTAATCTCAGAGGCTGATACCGAACTGCTCTGGCAGGCCATGGAGGCTAATCCAGGTATGGAGCTGCAGGTTGATTTGCCAGCCCAGCAGCTTAGATTTAGTGACACCATCGTCAACTTTGAGATAGACGAATACACTAAGTGGCGGCTAATGGAGGGCCTTGACGACATTGGCATCACCCTCCAAAACGAACAGGCAATAGCCGCCTATGAGGCCAGGCGAGAAGCGTGGAGACCCACCACCCTCCCTGCCAAAGGAGTCTGATTGAGCCAAATCACAATCGAGGGTGGCAAGCCCCTAACTGGTCGCGTCGACCTCAAGGGAGCAAAGAACCTCGTCACTAAGGCGATGGTGGCATCGCTGCTGGGTGAAACCCCATCCCGACTTTTGGATGTGCCTCACATCTCGGATGTTGAGGTGGTCTCAAGACTTCTGAACCTGCATGGTGTGACCATCACCCACGATGAACAAACCGGTGACATGGTTTTGGATCCAGGCAATGTCGAATCAGCTCGCATGGTTGACATTGATGCGTTTGCTGGCTCATCCCGTATTCCCATTCTTTTCTGCGGACCGCTTCTGCACAGGCTCGGGGAAGCTTTCATACCAGGCTTAGGCGGATGTGAGATTGGTTCTCGTCCAGTTGACTTTCACTTTGATGTCTTGCGCGGTTTTGGTGCTGTGATTGAAAAACATCCTGGGGGAACAAGGCTCAGTGCACCCGAGGGGCTGAAGGGAACCAAAATTTCCCTGCCCTACCCTTCGGTTGGTGCGACCGAGCAGGTCCTCCTGACAGCAACAATTGCGGAGGGCAGGACCGAACTCACCGGTGCAGCAATCGAGCCAGAGATTATTGATTTGATTTCCATTCTGCAAAAAATGGGAGCAATTATTTCTGTCGACACTGATCGAACCATTCGAATCGAAGGTGTCAAGGAACTCAAAGGATTCACCCACCGAGCAATTCTTGACCGCAATGAGGCTGCCTCCTGGGCAGCGGCGGCGCTCGCAACCGGCGGGGATATTTTTGTCTCTGGTGCCTCTCAAGTTGACATGATGACCTTCTTGAATGTTTATCGCAAGGTCGGCGGGCAGTTTGAGATCAAGGACAATGGGATTCGTTTCTACCACCCAGGATCCGAGCTGCAACCGGTGGTGATTGAGACCGATGTGCATCCCGGATTCATGACCGACTGGCAGCAACCCCTAGTGGTTGCGCTCACTCAAGCTAATGGCTTGTCGATAGTTCACGAAACCGTTTATGAGCAGAGGTTTGGTTTCACCGATGCGCTCCGCCAAATGGGAGCAAATATACAGATCTACCGTGAGTGTCTCGGTGGACATCCTTGTCGATTTGGCCAGAGAAACTTCAATCACTCCGCGGTGATTTCAGGACCAACTGAACTGCGTGGCTCTGACATCATCGTTCCCGATTTGCGTGGTGGTTTTTCACACGTTGTTGCAGCCCTTGCAGCCAAGGGAACCTCCAGGGTGAGCAATGTTCAGCTAATCTCTCGCGGTTACGAACGCTTCCTAACCAAGCTTGAGGACTTAGGTGCAGAATTCGAGTTCGAGGCCTAGGCGTGACTGAGCTAGCGGTGCCCAAGGTCCCTAAGCGGGAAAATAGCTTCGCTTTCATTCTGGTGGCTATCTTTCTGGCCCCGCTGCTAAGACTTCTGTTCAACATAAAGACCGAAGGGGTTGAGAAGCTTCCCAAGGGTGGCTATGTCCTCGTTGGCAATCACCTCAGCTATCTTGATCCGTTGGCATTTGCCTACTCCGTTTATATCCACATGAAGCGTGTTCCCCACTATCTCGCCAAGGCATCGCTTTTCAAAATCCCTATTCTTGGAAAACTTCTTCCCAAGGTCGGTCAAATTCCTGTTTATCGTGGGGGTAAATCGAATGATGAGCCATTGCGAGCAGCTAAGGAATTCATCAAGGCTGGTCAAGTGGTAGTTGTTTTTCCCGAGGGAACCCTGACGCGTGATCCAGACCTTTGGCCGATGCGAGGAAAGAGCGGTGCTATTCGCATGGCCGCTGAACTGGGAGTCCCGATTGTGCCAGCTGCTCACTGGGGCGTTGACAAAGTTCTAGGAAACTACACCGGAAAATTTCGACCCAATCCTTTTCACACTGTCAGAGTCAAAATTGGCGATCCAATCACACTCAACATTGGAACCAACCCCACCTCTCAACAGGTGAATGAGGCAACCGAGATGGTGATGAAGACTATTGCTTCGCTAGTGGGCGAACTTCGTGGCCAAACTCCGCCTCAGAAGCTTTGGGATCCGCAGGAGCATAGCCAAGATGAAATTGGTAATTACAGGAAAAAGCAGTGAGCCGAGTAGTTGTCTTAGGTGCTGGTAGCTGGGGCACCACCATCGCCAAAGTAATTGCGGATGGGGGAACGGATGTAACCCTTTGGGCTCGACGCGAAGAGCAAGCTCAGTCAATTCTTCGAACCTCTGAGAATGAGGAGTATTTACCTGGAATCAAGCTACCTGGAAATCTATCCGTCACCTCTTCAATTGAGGATGCTCTCAGCGGAGCAGAACAGATCTATATCGCAGTTCCATCTCAGCAGCTAAGAGATAATCTTTCGGCTTGGTCGCCGCTTATTCCAAAGTCCGCAATCCTGATCAGCCTGATGAAGGGTTTGGAGCTTGGAACAGGCAAGCGGATGAGCGAAGTAATCTCCGAAGCAACCTCTATAAGTCTGAATCAGATTGCTGTCCTGTCGGGGCCAAACCTTGCTTTAGAAATTGCCAGAGAAGAACCAGCCGCTGCAGTTTGTGCGTGCTCTGACCAGGAGAAGGCATCGCAGGTTGCTCGGGTCTGCTCGAGTCAGTACTTCACGGTCTTCACCAACTCAGATGTGATTGGGACGGAGCTGGGAGGAGTGCTCAAGAACCTAATTGCAGTGGCAATCGGTATTGTCTCTGGCATTGGTTATGGGCAAAACACCAAAGCATCGATTATGACCAGGGGCTTGGCAGAAATAACTAAGTTTGCTGTTGCCCACGGCGCACGAAGAAGAACCATGTTTGGTTTGGCAGGACTCGGAGATTTGATTGCGACCAGCGAGTCAAATCTCTCGAGAAACTTTCGAGCAGGGGAGATGCTTGGTCAGGGGGTTTCCAAGCAAGAGATTCTCAATCGGCTGAAGCAAACGGCCGAAGGACTAAGTTCAGTTGAGCCAGTTCTTGAAATAGCTAATCGCCTTTCAATTGACATGCCTATTGTCAGTCAGGTCAGCGATGTTCTTGAGGGAAGAATGAAGCCAGGAGATTTCGGTAAGCAGCTGAACCTGGCTGACGATGTGGAAGTGGAGTCCTAGTTGAAACTGGCTCTGATATATGGTGGTGCATCACCTGAGCACTCTGTTTCCTGCGTGACAGCTCTGGGTGTTTACTCCGCCATCGACAAATCAAAATATGAAGTCATTTCGATTGGAATCACCCAATCCGGCAGATTTGTGCTGCAAGATATCGATCCGAACTGGAAGCTAAAGGATTATCCAAAGGTAAGCGAAGATTCAGAAGAGGTCATTCTCCCGATTGGCGGTGGTGAACTTCGCACAGCAGGCGGAAAGAGCCTCGGACCAATCGATTTAGCTTTCCCTGTCTTGCATGGTGTGAATGGCGAAGACGGGACCATTCAGGGGTATTTGCAACTCTGTGGGATCCCCTATGTAGGAAATGGAGTCCTCGCCTCTGCTCTTGCCATGGATAAGGCAATGTCCAAGCGTATTTTTCAACAGGCTGGCATCAAGGTCGCCACTGACCTGGTCATTGACAAGATCTCTTGGGAGCAAAGCCAGGCTCAATTTATTGCAACTGCGGAACAGCTGATTAATCCAGCCTGCTTCGTGAAGCCATCAAGATCTGGATCCTCGGTGGGAGTGACCATGGTCAAGGACAAAGCAGATCTGAAAGCTGCGATTGCTGAGGCCTTTCGTTTCGATGACAAGGTAATTGTCGAAAAGCAGATGGTAGGTCGAGAGTTGGAATGCTCGGTCTTGGAGTTTCCCGATGGCACTATTCAAGTTTCCAAAGCTGGCGAGATAAAAGTTCACGGCAGAGACTTTTACGATTATGAGGCGAAATACATAGACGACTCAGCAGAGCTTATTGTTCCCACGACTCTCGCTGAAAATGAACTTAGTGAGATGCAGGCTCTAGCAATTCGAGCATTTCGAGCAATTGGTTGCAGTGGATTAGCAAGGACTGATTTCTTCCTCACAGATGACGGTTTTTATCTCACCGAGCTAAACACGATGCCGGGCTTCACACCGATTTCGATGTATCCATCACTGTGGAAGGTTTCAGGTATTGACTATCCAGAGCTGGTCGAGACCCTAATACAAACTGGTTTGAGGCAGAAGCGCTAGTCAACCAACTGACTGCATTTTTTGGTTTGTTCAATCTGGGAAACAGCGCCTGAGAGACTCTCCAGCGCTGTCACGCCCGATGCTTTCTGGGAATCAACTATCACCTCAACCGCGGGATTGGTGGCGAAGCTGATAAATCTATAGCTGGGTGCCCTGGAATCGTCCACCAACCAGTCAACATCGCCCGCAGTGACACAGGGAAGCTCAGAGGCTAAGACTTCCGGCAGTCCGCAACGAATAATCACTGTCGTTGGATCTCCCCAGGCACCTGTTGCCTGGGCATTGGTGAATCTCTGTGAAAGGTCTCCTATTTGCTCTGGTAGTCGAACTATGACTTCAGCACACTCTGGATTGTTAGCATCCTCGGCAGCCTCCAGGCTGACCGTGGCGGCACAGCCCGTGAGCAAGAGAACAGGGACAAACAGCAAATAACGCATTGAAATAAGGCTAGCGTTGTTGGGTGAGTTACGAGGGCCAAACCGTATTTGAACTGGGTGAACAAGAAGCCCTTGCACGAGCAACGCGCTTTTTCAAACCAGCCTCTTCCACCATTGTCGGATCTGGCGATGATGCCGCCGTGATTTCTGTTTCGGATGGCCGCTTTGTTGTGACAACTGACACCATGGTAGAAAATCGTGACTTCCGAAATGAATTTTCTTCCGGCTTTGATCTTGGCTTCAAAGCCTGCACCACCAATCTCGCTGATGTCGTTGCCATGGGGGCTAAACCAATATCTCTGGTGGTTGCCCTTTTGGTTACAAAATCAACCAAGGTTTCATGGTTGGAAGACTTTGCCCGTGGCATGCAGGCTGCTATCGATGAACTTGCACCATCTGCAGAAGTTGTCGGTGGGGACTTGGCTGCCGGCGATCAGATTGTTATTTCTGTAACGGCCCATGGCGACCTGGAGGGAAGAGCACCAATTCTTCGGAGTGGAGCAAAGCCGGGTGACGTGATTGCTGTTGCCGGAACCCTGGGTAAAGCTGCCTGCGGCTTGGCACTCCTTACGCATGCTGACAAGTCTCTGGCAGGGAGCTATCCAGAACTCGTCGATGTTCAACTGCGCCCAAAGCCAGTGCTGCTTACAGCACTGCAGGCAAGTTCTGCTAACGCGATGATGGATATTTCTGATTCGCTTGCCCTTGATGCTCATCGAATGGCTAAGGCTTCAGGCGTTCAGATAAATCTTCGCAAGTCAGATCTGATTGGTTATGTTGCCGTTTTAGAGCAGGCGGCACAGTCACTCACTTCCCGCGGCAGTGAGGTTGATCCAATGGATTGGGTTCTCTATGGGGGAGAGGATCATGGTTTTCTAGCCAGTTTTCCAAAGGGACAGCTCCCGGTTGGTTTTCGAGCAATTGGCGAGGTGGTTAGTGGGTCAGGTGTGATGCTGGATGGCCAAGAGCTTGAGGCCAAGGGATGGGATTCGGTCAGCTCTTAGGCGTGTAGCTCACTGTTGAGCGAAACCCCAACACCTTCTCGAGCAATCGCCTCAACGGCACCGCTCTGGCTGTTTCTTCTGAAAAGTAATCCTGGCATTCCACTAAGTTCGCTAGCTTTCACAATTTGTGATCTCTGGTCAACAATCAGCCTCACCTTGGTTCCAGCTGTGATGTAGAGGCCGGCTTCGACGATGCTGTCGTCTCCGATTGAAATTCCAACTCCTGAATTTGCTCCAAGCAGGGCACGCTTACCAATCTCAACTTTGTGCTTGCCACCGCCAGAGAGAGTTCCCATGATGGACGCCCCACCACCAACATCTGAACCATCTCCAATCACAACACCTTGGGAGACCCGTCCCTCAATCATCGAGGTCCCTAGAGTGCCGGCATTGAAGTTCACAAATCCTTCATGCATCACCGTTGTGCCAGGTGAAAGATATGCACCCAGGCGAATCCGATTGGCATCCGCAATCCTGACCTTTTTTGGCACAACATAGTCAATCAGCCGCGGGAATTTGTCCACCGAGTGGGCAATGACCCCTTGACTTCTAAATTCCAGCATCTTTCTCTCATAGACCTCGTTGGTGACAGGTCCTCGATTAGTGAAGACAACGATAGGCAGGTTGGGAATCAGGCCATCGAGATTAATGGTGTTTGGCTTAACCAACAGGTGAGAGAGCAGGTGGAGTCGAAGGTAGGCATCGGATGTGGAGCTAACGGGCAAAGAAAGCTCGATTTGCTCCCTGATTACCTCGGTTCTAACTTCCCGAAGTGCATCTTCACCTGCAACTAGATCCAGCTCTCTTGGCGGAAACCACTGCAGGTCAGATCGCGGTGCTTCGCCAAGTTCAGGTGCGGGATACCAGACGTCTAGAACGGTGCCATCACTGGCAATGGTTGCCAGACCATGCCCCCAGGCACTGCCAGTTTGAAAGCCACTCATCCAAGACAGAATACAGGTAGCCTTTTGGGGATGACTGCCCTTGATTTAGAAAAGAATCTGGTCGAACTGACCATGGACATCTGCGACATCGAGTCGGTATCTGGAAATGAACAGAGATTGGCCGATGCCATAGAGCATTCCTTGAGCCTTCCTCATCTCACCATCACACGTGACGCTCAGGCGATTGTTGCAAGGACCAACCAGGGCAAAGAAAGAGTGATAATCGCGGGTCATATAGACACGGTTCCAGTGGCCGGAAATCTTCCAAGTCAACTTCATCACTTTGAGCGCGAGCAGGTAATCGTTGGTCGCGGTTCGGTAGATATGAAAGGTGGCATCGCCGTGATGCTCAAGCTAGCGGCAGAACTAACCGAAACAAAATATGACATCACCTGGATCTTCTACGACAACGAAGAGGTCGACAGTTCACGCAACGGACTCGGAAGAATCGCCAAGAATCATCCCGCACTACTGGAGGGAAAGTTTGCAATTCTCTGTGAACCAACCTCAGCGCTAATTGAGGGTGGTTGTAATGGAACACTCAGAGCGAAAATCAAAACCCATGGGATTAAGGCACATTCAGCTAGGCCCTGGATGGGCAAAAATGCCATTCACCTGGCTGCCCCAATCCTCGCAATTCTCAATAGCTACTCTCCAGAAACCATTGAGGTTGACGGGCTGGAGTACAGGGAGAGCCTAAACGCCGTCTCCATTCACTCGGGGATTGCTGGAAATGTCATTCCCGACCTCTGCGAAGTTGAGGTCAATTACAGATTTGCTCCCTCCAAGAGCGCTTCTCAGGCCCAAGAGCTAATCAGAGAGTTGTTTGCTGGATTTGAGGTTGAGTTTTTGGATATTGCCGTTGGTGCTAGACCCGGTCTTGACACCGAGCTGGCAAGACAGTTTCTGGAGGCAACGGGCCAAGTTGCCAGAGCGAAATACGGCTGGACAGATGTGGCGAGATTCTCTTCCCTGGGAATCCCAGCCATAAACTTCGGCCCTGGGGATCCATCCCTGGCCCATGCGGACAATGAAAATCTTCCCGTCGGACACCTTTTTGATGTGGAAAAGGGGCTCAGGAGCTGGCTGAGCGCCTGAGCGGGTTGGTCAAAGTCCTATGAATCTGGGATAATTGTCCTTTGTCAACCCCAAGGAGCCCAATCTCATGGCAGCTATGAAGCCACGCACTGGTGATGGACCAATGGAGGCCGAGCGTGAACCGCGAGGTCTGATCGTGCTCAGAGTTCCTCTGGAAGGTGGCGGACGCCTGGTTGTCTCCATCAATGACGAAGAGGCCAAGCAGCTACACACCGTTCTGACGGGCGTTGTAAAGACAGCCAAGAAAAAGGCTTAGCGCTTAACCACAATCAATAGCCCATCGCCAACCATGGAGATGGTTGCCAAAAAGTCCTCGTTGTCGAAGAAATTCTGAACGGCTGTCCTTATGGAGTTGGTCTCCTCTTCCCGCAAGGTCGGGTTGGGAACCCGGTCTCTCCAAAGGGCATGTGCCAAGACAATTGCTCCTCCCGGCTTGGCAAGGGCAATAGCCAAAGGCAGGACTTCATCCAGATCAGTTGGTTCCAAATCTAAATAGACCAGGTCATATGCGGCCTCAGCCATGTTGGCCATCACTGACTGAGCCTTGCCCGAAATCACTCTGATTCGAGAAGGTGCAACATCGGCCCGCTTAAAGTTTTCCCTTGCTGCCATCTGATACTCGGGCTCTGAGTCAATTGTCGTGAGAATTGAATCCGAGGATGCTGTTAGAAGCCAAAGGCCTGATACTCCAGCGCCTGTTCCAACTTCAACAATCGACTTGGCTCTGGTGAGTCCCGCGATGACTGCCAGCTGGTTGCCCGTTGCCTCTGTGACAGACTCAACTCCCAGCTCAGTAGCACTTCTTCTGGCAGTGCGGATGGCAAGAGGTTCACTGACGAAATCCTCAGCGAACTTCCAACTGGTTAGTTTGTCAATCATGGTTAGCCACAAGCTTAGGTTTGAAAGGGAAAAAGACGGGTATTCGGAAGGCTAAACTCTTTCTATGTTTGGTCTAAGCGCAGAAAAGCTTCTATTGCTTGCTCTGCTGGCCGTCCTAATCATTGGCCCCGAGAGACTTCCCTACTACGCCAAGCAACTTGGTGAATGGGTTAAAAAGGGAAAGCGAATGATTGATAACGCTCAGGTTCAAATGAAAAATGAACTGGGCGAGGGTTTTGAAGATCTTGACTGGAAGAAGCTCGATCCCAGACAGTATGACCCGCGAAGAATTGTGCGTGAAGCTCTACTTGAGGAAAAGCGCAAACCCAGAGTTGCTCAGACCGTCACCAAGGAAAAACCACCTCAGAAACAGCTCGAGTTGGGTGAGATACCTCCGGTGGATATGGAAGCGACCTAAAACTTACCCATCCACTTCGCGAGCTTGGTCATTAGCGGAGCCATCTTCTTGTAATCCTTAGCCCTGGATGGAAGCCCTATGGGAAGCTTGTTGGCAATTCCAATTGTTCGGTTCTCGGTAAATCTCAGAAGGCCATATGGTCCACTTCTTCTATTCATCCCAGACTGTTTCATTCCACCCATCGGTGCCGCCATTGTGGCCATCGATGCGCGATAACCCTCGTTGATGTTCACAGATCCAGCCATTAGACGAGAAGCAATCTTGAGTGCTTCTTTTGGATTTCCAACCACTGCGGCATTCAAACCATACTCAGTGGCATTGGCAAGCTCTACAGCTTCATCCAGTGAGTTGTAGCCAACAAGCGCAATCACTGGACCAAAGACTTCTTTGTGAAGGACCTCTGCTCCGTAGGGAATGTCCGTGAGAACTGTTGGTGCATAGAAGTTTGGTCCAACCTCAGGTAGTGCGTGACCACCAGTCACCACCCTGGCACCCTCACCCTTTGCCCGCTCAATGAATCCAGAAACTCTCTCAAGCTGAGCCTTGGAGCTGAGTGCACCGAGGTCAAAGTCAAACTGATTGGATGCACCCACCTTCAGCGATTCCACTTTCTCTTTGAGGATGCCTTCAAATTCCGTAAGAGCGTGGTTGGGAACGTAGAGTCTCTCAATCGATACGCAGAGCTGACCTGCATTACCAAATGCACTGGCGATTGCCATTTCCGCAGCTTCGGCCAAATCTGCTCCAGGCATGACAATCATCGGGTTCTTACCACCGAGCTCTAGTGAGTATCCGATGAGTCGAGAAGCTGCCCTCTGGGCAACTAGCTTGCCGGTGGCGGTAGAGCCTGTGAAGGCTAGGTAGTCGGCATTGTCATTAACAGCATTTCCAACTTCGGTTGCGTCTCCGTGAACAACCTGCCAGATGTCTTGGGGAACACCGGCTCGAACAGCAAGGTCTCTCGCCATCGTCACAGTCTTGGCTGTTTGATTGTCTGCTTTTTGCACAACAGCGTTTCCTGCGAGAAGCGCCGGAATTACATCCATCATGGTTAGTGCCAAGGGGTAGTTCCAGGGTGTCACAATTCCAACGACCCCCACCGGGGCAGGTTCGGTGTAGGCGGTGATTAGCAGTGGAACACCACCGCGAACCTTTTTTCTCTTGAGAAGTTTTGGAGTGACTTTGGCGTAGTAGGAAATCGCCGCCAGAGCACCGGTCACCTCTTCAAAGGCATGCATTCTGGATTTACCAGTTTCCTTTTGCAGCAAATCCATCAGCGCCTCTTGGTTTTGAATGACGACATCAACCAATCTGTGTGCAATCTTGGATCGCTCACTAGCTCCCAGGTTGTTCCAAGCAGGTTGTGTTTCGCGACCTGTTTGAAACTTCAGGGCAACATCCGTTGCCGAGTGAGCCTCAATGTCATGAAGTTTGCTTCCGGTCAATGGATCAAGGATCGCTATGGTTTGCATACATTCCTAAATTGGTTTTAGTCCAAGTTTCTTCCCACTCAGGCCCCTTGGAATCTTTGCGATTTCGGTGGCTATCGCAATTATCGCCTTTGCGGCTGGGTCTTGGGGGTTGGTCAACACAACTGGCTCTCCGGCATCGCCACCTTCTCTCAGCTTCTCACTGATTGGTATTTGGCCTAGCAGCGCCACTTTTTCTCCGCTTAGTTCCCCAAGTCTCCTGGCGACAGCCTCGCCACCGCCTTGACCAAACAGGTAGTTCTTTCCCTCCGATAGCTCGAGGTAGCTGAGATTCTCAATGACTCCGAGAATCTTTTGGCCAGTCATTAGCCCAATCGCACCGGATCTTTCTGCGATGCTTGCGGCAGCCGACTGGGGAGTTGTGATGACTAGGGATTCTGCATTTGGTAGGAGCTGACCCAGACTGATAGCGACATCGCCGGTGCCGGGAGGCAGATCAACCAGAAGGTAATCCAAATCACCCCAGTAAACATCCGTTAGGAATTGCTCAACTGCTCGGTGCAGCATTGGTCCTCGCCATGCCACGGGTTTGTTGTCCGATACGAAAAAGCCAATCGATATCACCTTCACGTCAAAGGCAATTGGCGGAAGCATTAGTTCATCGACCCTGGTGGGAGACTCATGGACTCCCATGAGTCCCGGGATTGAGTAGCCAAATATGTCAGCATCGAGCAGTCCAACTTTGTGACCCTGCTTGGCCAGTGCGACCGCCAGGTTGGCGGTCAGGGTGGATTTTCCAACACCACCTTTACCACTTCCAACAAAGATCACTCTGGTCAGAGAATCTGATTGCGCAAATGGATTGAACTTAATTGGGTTATCGCCGCGAAGCTTCTTCTTAAGCTCATCTCTTTCTTCGACTGTCATGGTGTTCATTGTTACTGACACCGAGGAAAATTCTTTTGCCAATTCCTGATTGACATTTCTTTCAATTGCTTGCGCTGCAGGGCAGCCAACAATTGTGAGCTTTATCTCAACCTCGACAGAGTCTGCTGATTCACTTAACTTTCCAACCATGCCCAATTCGGTGATTGGTTTGCGAAGCTCAGGATCGATAACCCTGCTGAGAGCAGTGAGGGCTTTGCTCACTTAGACCTCTTCGGTTTGCGCTGAGGTTTTAGTTCTTCGAGGAGCTCGGCCATTGCCTCTCTGATTTCGTCCCTCACCTGATCCTTGGTGGCAACTTCCTCCAGGGCTAGTCGCAGAGCAGCAACTTCTCTCGCAAGGTATTCAGTGTCGGCAAGGTTTTGTTCAGCTCGTTGCCTGTCCTGCTCAAACTTAACTCGATCGCGATCGTCCTGACGATTTTGTGCCAAGAGAATCAGCGGTGCAGCATATGAGGCCTGCAGTGAGAGAAGCAGTGTTAGCAGGGTGAAGTTCAGAGCCCTCGGATCAAACTGCAAGCTCTGTGGTGCCAGGGTATTCCAGGTAATCCAGATGAGCACCACGACGGTGATTCCAATCAGGAATGCGCCAGTTCCCATGGCCCTGGCAAATCTCTCAGAGACTCTTCCGACTACCTCTTGGTTAATGGCGGGAATTCTCAGCCCTGTTCTTCTGCCCAGCGGTCTTTCCAGCTGCGATTGGTTTCTTGCCATCATTCCTCGCTTCGCCAGTCATCCGGTAGCAGGTGATCGAGCACATCATCCACAGTCACTGCACCAATCAGGTTTCTATCCCCATCAATCACGGGCATTGCCACCAGGTCGTAAGTGGCAAGGTCTTTGTGAATCTGCTTAATCTGGGTGTGTGCGGGGATTGGTTCCAGTTCGGAATCCATCAGGTTTCCAAGTCTTTCGCCCGGTGGATAGCGCAAGAGTTTCTGGAAGTGCACTACTCCCAGGTATCGTCCAGCCGGGGTCTCAAAGGGCGGCATAGTTATAAAGACCTGTGCCGCCAGCACTGGTTCGACTTCTCTTCTTCTAATCAGAGCAAGAGCCTGAGCAACAGTTGTGTCAGCTGAGCAGATAATGGGTTCTGTTGTCATCAGACCACCAGCCGTATAAGGCTCATATTGCAGTAGCTGTCGAAGATCTGCTGCTTCCTCATCATCCATCAGATCAAGAATCTTTTCTGTTCTCGCGGCGGGAAGGTTTGCCATTAGGTCTGCTGCATCATCCGGACCCATTAGGTCTAAGACTTCGGCAGCTCTCTCATCTTCCATTTCATTGAGAATCTCAAGTTGCTCCTCTTCTGGAAGCTCTTCCAGAAGATCTGCTAGTCGATCATCGTCCAGTTCCTCTGCCAGGGCAATCATTCGATCTTCTGGAAGATCCATCACAGCTGTCGCCAAGTCAGCGGGCCTGAGGTCTTCGACGGTGCGCAGCAGTTGTTCTGCATCCTGGTTGGCTGGATTCTCATTGTGTTCAGCAATGTCTTGCCAAAGAACAAACTCAGTCTCACCCTTGGCAAATGGGAGTGCTGACTTCGACTGACGGCGAACATAAACTTCGGTCAGCAGCCAGTCACCGCGCTTATTCTGTTCGATAGCAAAGTCTTCAATCTTGGCGTTGCGGTTGGAGCCAAGCAGTTTCACCTTCCGGCCAAGCATTTCGGCAACTGCCCGGACCTCTTGGCCTCTGGTTGCAAATCTTCTCAGGTCAATCAGACCAGTGGTGATTAGTTGCCCTGGGGCAATGGCTGTTACCCGGGTAATTGGGAGAAAAACTCGTCTGCGACCAGAAATCTCAATCACAAAACCCTTGGCCCTGGGCGGCTGGTTCTTTCTATATGACATTACGACGTCGACCACTTTGCCGACTCGATCTCCCTGCGGGTCGAAAACGCCGCAGCCAACCAAGCGGGCTACAAACACTCTTGTTGCGCTCACAGAGATACCCCGCCTTCCAAAATCAAAAATCGTGCCAAAATTTCCCGTATGAGTGATGTCCGAAACAATGCTAGGCGGAACATGGTTGGACCGACCATTCCCAAGGGATTTGTCCTAGGGGAATTTACCAATTATTCCGATGCAACCGCAATGGTTGAGAAACTGCTGGCTCAAGAGTTTCGTCCAGAGAACATTTCTCTAGTGGGTCACGACCCATTGCTTGTAGAGAGAATTAAGTCTCGGCTGGGCTATGGTCGCATCGCACTCTCTGGAGCAATGACTGGTTTTTGGATTGGATTGGTCTTTGCACTCTTGGTTGGTGCAGGAATTACGGTTAGCCCAGAGGGTGAAATTAGCTACAACGCTCAGCAGTTCTTTGCGGTAATTGTGATCTCGGCAGGCATTGGGATGCTCTTCAACATCACGAGATTTTCGCTAAATCGAAACCGCAGAAACTTCCTATCCACCCAGATGCCAGTCGCGGCAAGGTGGGAGGTAGTGGTTCCCGATGCTGAGGCAGGCAAGGCCCGCTCAATACTTGGGTTAGCCAGCGACGCCTAATTGGTTAGCCTGGAACCAGCTCTCGATTTCTTCGATCTTTCTCGGAAGTGCTCGTGAGAGATTTTCACAGCCATCCTTTGTCACCAGGACATTGTCTTCAATCCTGACCCCGATGCCACGGTATTCCTTCGGGACAGTTAGATCATCGGCGTGGAAGTAGAGACCTGGCTCGATGGTGAAGATCATTCCAGGTTCCAACACCCCATCCTGATAGTGCTCACGTCTTGCCTTGGCGCAATCATGAACATCCAGCCCGAGGTGGTGGGAGGTGCCATGCACCATATATCTTCTGTGGTGTTGGTTCTCATCCTTGAGGGCGTCTTCGGCTGAGACTGGGATTAGCCCAAGTTCCGAAACCTTTTTCGCAATCACAGAAATTGCAGCGTTGTGAATTTCTCGGAATTTGATACCCGGCTTGACTATCGCAAAGGCTGCGTCGGCTGCTTCCAGCACTGCCTCGTAAACCCAGCGCTGCTCCTTAGAGAACTTGCCGCTGGCCGGAATCGTTCTGGTGATGTCAGCGGTGTAGAGAGAGTCCAGCTCGCAGCCAGCGTCAATCAAAACAAGATCATTCTTGTTCACGGATCCGGTGTTTTTGTTCCAGTGCAGGATGCAGGCGTGAGCTCCACTGGCTGCAATCGTGTCATAGCCAAGGTCATAGCCCTCCTCGCGCGCGCGAGCAAAGAAGGTTGTCTCAATAACTCTCTCACCGTGAGTCGATCTGATTGCTCTAGGCATTGCCTTTGCAATATCGGCAAATCCACGCGCGGTGACCTCAATCGCCTTTCGCATCTCGCGGATTTCGTAGTCGTCCTTAACAAATCGCATTGCTGAGATTTTTTCTGCAAACTTCTTATTTTTCACCGTCAGTGGTTTCGGCCACTTTTCCAGATGAGAATCAAGCTTTGCTAGATCCAGTGTTTCGATCCCGAGCTGAGTTTCTATATCCTTCAGAGTTGGTCTCGGGCCAGTCCAGAACTCGCCAATCATCGGATTTGCAAAAAACTCAGTGGTCTCTCGGCCTGCCGTCGGGCGCATATATAGGCGGGTCTTAAGTTTTTTCGATCTGGCATCGATAATTAGGACCGAGTCCGGAACAGTCTCACTTCCCCAACCGGTGAAGTAGGTGAATGCCGTATCGGGTCTGAAACGATACTCGGTGTCATTCGATCTCACCTTCATTGAGCCTGCCTCAATCATGATCAACTTGCCCGGATACTCTTTGGCCAGTCTTTCCCTACGCTTTAGCGCAAAGTCGGCAACCTCCCAGCGCTCGGCATTGGAGGCTGGCTTGTCTTCCCACTGCGAGCTTATGAACTTCAGGAACTTCTTGCTGTGGGGGAAGCGGGAACGGTTGGGTACTTCTTTTTTGTTCATGCGACTATTCTGCTCCTGTGATTGATCTCCATGCGCACTCCAATCGTTCAGATGGTAGAGATTCACCTGCTGAACTGGTCAGGAAGGCAAGCGCCAAGGGAGTCACTGTCCTTGCCATCACCGATCACGACACCACGGACGGCTGGGATGAAGCCCTTGCGGCGGCGCGATCAGAGCGAATTGGACTGATTCCTGGGATTGAGGTTTCGACCAGGTCCAGGGTTATGGACAGGAGCATCAGCGTCCACATACTGGCCTATCTGCCCGACCCCAATCATCCAGCTCTCAGCGCAGAGCTTGCCAAGACTAGAACATCCAGAATCAGCAGAGCAAAGGAAATGGTCTCTCGCCTTGGTGAGGACTATGCCATTTCTTGGGACGACATTGAGGCTCAGCTAAGCCCTGGGGCAACTGTCGGTAGGCCCGCCATTGCCGATGCTCTGGTTGCCCTCGGAGTTGTACCAAATCGCTCGGAGGCATTCACATCGATTCTTCATAAGCGAAGTAAGTACTACGTCTCTGATTATTCGGTTGAGACGAAGTTGGCAATTGAGCTGATTCGTGAAGCAGGTGGCGTGTCAGTGATGGCACATCCGCTGATTGACTTTCCAGCTGGTCGCTCGGAGCTAGATCTACCTCTGTTTCACTTCGAGCAACTAATTGCAGCGGGTTTGGATGGCCTCGAGGTTGACCATCGCTCAGTTCCAGAATTTGCCAAGGACTGGCTGAGAAACCTTGCGCTCAAGCACAACCTGATTGTTACAGGCTCATCTGACTATCACGGTGATGGAGCAAAAGAAAATCAGCTGGGAGAAAATTCAACCCAACCAGATCAGCTGGAGAGAATATTGGATCAAGCTTCCGGCTTTGAACCGCTTCTGTAGTTTCGTTGTCGAGACCTCTTTCGCGCAGGAGCTGAAGTCTCTGTTTTCTTTGGTGCTCTGTTTTCAGTCTTTGGCTTCACTTCCGGCTTAGCGCTAGCGATGCGACCCTTGGTTCCTGAGGTTATTCCCAGGTCGGTAAATAGGTGGGCAGAAGAGGAGTAGGTTTCCACCGGCTCCTCGATGCCAAGCTCCAACTCCCGATTGATGTGTTGCCAGCGAGTCATGTCTTCCCAGTCCACGAATGTGACAGCGACGCCTAGTTTTCCCGCGCGGCCCGTTCGGCCGGTGCGGTGGAGGTAAGCCTTTTCATCTTCGGGCACGGAGTAGTTGATGACATGGGTGACATCATCGACATCGATTCCTCGAGCTGCAACTTCAGTTGCAACCAGGACATCTTTCTTCCCAGTTCTAAAGGCAGCCATGGATCTCTCCCTGGCGGTTTGGGCCATGTCACCGTGAAGGGGAGCGGCTTTGAAGCCTCGCTCAATTAGTTCATCGGCAAGGCGTCCGCAGAGGCGCTTGGTTTTAACAAATATCACCGTCTTACCCCGGCCCTCTGCCTGCAGGATTCGACCCACGACCTCGTCCTTGTCCAACGAGTGGGCGCGATAGACAAACTGTTTGATGGCGGCCTTGGTTTTTCCCTCATCCGGGTCGCTCACTCTGATGTGGACGGGTCTGTCCTGATATCTGCGAGTGAGCGAAAGAATCTCGCTCGGCATGGTTGCAGAAAACATTAGCGTCTGCTTTTCCTTGGGGATGATAGAGAAAATCTTCTCTATGTCTGGTAAGAATCCAAGATCCAGCATTCGATCAGCTTCGTCGAGAACCAAGAAGTTGATGGAAGTGAAGTCAATTAGTTTTTGATTATGAAGATCAATCAATCTTCCCGGTGTTCCGACCACGACGTCGGCACCTTTAGCAAGATCAGCCAGCTGACCCTCGTAAGCCTTTCCTCCATAGATCTCAACCACTCTGGTAGTTCTGTTCTTTGCAGCAAGTCGAAGATCCTCGGTGACTTGCAGTGCTAGCTCTCTAGTTGGCACTACCACCAGTGCTCTGGCAAGGTGCTCTGGGTTCGGTCCCAGCTTCTGCAATAAAGGAAGACCGAAACCGAGCGTCTTTCCAGTTCCCGTCTTTGCCTGACCGATTAGATCGGTCCCGCTGAGCGCCAATGGAATGGCCTGTTCTTGGATTGGAAATGGATTGAGGATTGAGGCTGATTCCAAGGCCTGACAGATGTCTTCGTCTATGCCTAAATCACGAAAGGTCAATTACTTCTCCAGAATGTAAAAATCGCTCGGGAGGCATAAAAGATAGCCACCCTTATAAACTTGCAACATGCTCGACTGGATTCGAAGAATCAGGAAGATTTCTCAGACTCTTTCGCTGCCTTCCCGTGACTCCGCATCCCGCAGTCAAACCCAGCTTAATCCAGCAAAGCTGATTCCGCCCACCGAAGTATTCCTTTCCCAGCTAATTCAGCACCACCAACTGGTTTCGCAACTGCTGAAAGATGATGCCTCAAGTGCTCCAGAAGAATCAAAGAAGAAGCAACTTGAGCTCTCTGCCCGCTACCTAGAGCGCGCCAGGGAGCTGCAGGAGATGCTGATTAAGTTGGGATCGAGTTTCATGGAGACTCAGCAGACTATTCGTGATCGATTGGATGCTCTCGTCCACCGAACCGAGGGCAGGGGTTGGCCCGAGGACATCATGCGGATTTTCATAATCTTTGCTCTGCTGGAAGACCACTACCTGAGAGTTGCCAAGGGACTAACTCCAGCCAGAAGACTCAGGGTCGAGGCAATGCTTTCGGAAAACCAATTGACAGACTTTTGTCAGCAGCAGTTGGCCAAGGCCATTGAGCAAAATGCCCAACTTTCCAATGACCTTGCTTTATTCGGCAGGGCCATTGTTGCGGATGCTCTGCTGGAAGTCAGAGACAGTGTCGTGTTTGATGAGCTACTGAGAGATACTCCAGCTGATGTAGTTGAGCTGACCCGTGAGCAGTTCAGGCTTCTAGAGCCACTGACCTCAGAGCTGGTGGCAAACCACACTCTGCGGATGGATTCGTTAGGCCTTACCGCCTAGTCGAATTTGATTGAGCTTCTGCTCTTCCTGTTTTCTTCTAACTCGGTCGATTGCTGTTGATCCAAACCAGGCAACCAGGGGCATGCCCAGCATGACGGCAAACCAAATCCAAGCCTCCTGATAGTTGAATCCCAACCACGTCAGCACCAGCCAGATGATGCTGCCGCTGATGATTGCCAGCCCTGCGGGAACTAGCTTTCCGTAATAGGTGGATGGAGGAAGAACAAAAGGTGCAACGAGGGCAAGAATCAGTCCGTAGGCAAGGATTACCAAGATTTCCATTAGTTGATGAACCCAACCCTTCTGGTGTCCTCGGAACCAATCTCGACATAGGCAACCGACTGAGATGGCACGATTATTGTTCGCCCCTTGCTGTCAGCCAGCTCCAAAGTTCCATCAGCCAGTCCGCGATTGACCGCATTGATGAGAGCTTTTGTGTCTAGTGGCGAATCCAGGCTGATATCCCTACCGTTATCCCTGATGCCGATTCTTACTTCCATTGGTCTCCTTTTAGGCCTCTAGGTTACGCCATAAAAAATTGTCACTTTGGACAAATAGATTTATCCAGTGAGCCAAGACCTGTTCCAGAGCGAAAGCTACGCTCCGCCTGCCCAGGTTGAATACCCAGATCCCGATCAGCCTGCGGTTGTGGTTGGGGGACCGCGCTCTGGTAAAACTGATGCCCTGAGGCGACTGGCCATTGACATAACAGCTAAGCACGATCCAGACAGAGTCCTGATAATCACTCCCTCCAGGCTTGCCGCCAGCAGGCTGAGAGACCTGGTGGCAATTGACTGTTCATTGGCATCGACTAAGCCAAGAGCACGTTCGATTACCTCCTTCGCCTTTGAAACTTTGCAGGCTCAAGAGGCAAGGCTGCTCTCCGGTGCGAGTCAGGAAAGACTGCTTGCCGAACTGGTTTCGCAAGCAATCGAAAATCAAGTCGGCGCTCGCTGGTCGGTTGCGCCCGAGACTTTAAAGCTGCAGGGCTTTATTCAAGAGCTCAGAGATCTCTTGGGAGTCATCATTGAGTCATCCCTCTCGGATGAGCAGCTTGAGAAGTTTCAGAGGGACTTTCCCCAGTTGAAGCTCCAGGTCGCAATCGACCTGCTTCCTCTATATCGCAGCAGGCTCCAGCAGGATAACTTGCTTGACCCCGCTCAACTATCCATTGCTGCCATTGATGCCTACCAGCCCGGCACGTTCAGCCACATCCTGGTTGATGATGCTCACAACTTAACCGCAGGTCAGCTTCGACTGGTTGCCAAAGTTATGGAAAGCGCTAAGGGATATCTTTTTGGTGATCCAGACCTATCAACTCTTGGCTTCCGAGGATCAAATAGCGGCTCCTTTATTGAGCTAGCTCGAGCACATCAGCTGGCGGAACTAGCCATAAAGAAACCTCAGGGTAATCCTCAACTGGATCAGCTGTTGGCTCGGCTTTCCTCACGAATACCCGTCTCGCTCTTTTCTGAGCATCGACTCAAACCCTCCGAGGCAACCAATTTCAAAGGCTACGTTTTTTCGTCAGTGGTCGAAGAGACGGACTGGTTGGCGATCGAGCTAAGAAAAAGAAATTTGTCGGGAGTTGATTTCAGTGACATGGCGGTGGTTGCCAGAACCAGGATCCAACTCGAGCAGCTGGCTCGTGAGCTGAGCAGTAGAAAGGTTCCGGTCCGAATCGTCGGGGCTCAGCGAAGCCTCAGTGACCAGCCGATGGCAAGAGCCATCTTGGATTTGATTGCGGTTGCACTTGGTCAGCCCGACTTAGGTCAGCTGGAACAGCTGCTGCTGTCACCGCTTTCAGGGCTGGACTCAATTGAGCTGAGAGAACTAAGAAGAATCACAATCCCAATTCGCCAGCAGGGAAAGAATCAAGCTGAAGCATTCATGGAAGTTCTTGAGCAATCGGACCCACCTAAATTTCTCACTTCACTGTCTGCCGCCATCAAAAATCTTCGAGAAGCAGAAAATCTAAGTTGTCATCAGGCGGTTTCAATTGGTTGGGAAATCAGAAGGAAACATGCGGAGGCGGGAAAGCTGACTGATCCAGAAGTTGATTCTGCTCTAGAGCTTTTTGCAGCTGCACAGAGGTTCGATGATCGAAAGGAAGGCGGGCCACTCGAGTTTGCACTCACGCAACTAACTCGGAATATTCCCGAGGATTCGCTTGCTCCCATTAGTCAGAAACCTGCTGTAACTCTCACCACAGCCGCTCAGCTAATTAGAAGCTACAAGGTGGTGGCACTTCCGAGACTGCAAGAGGGAATCTGGCCAAATCTCAATCCCAGAAACGCGCTGCTCGGCGCTGGAGCGCTGCAATCATTCCTACTGGGCAGGACCGCATCACCTCTGGTTCCCGCACGCAGCGAGTTGGCTGATGAGCTGCGAATGTTTTATCGAGCAGTTGGCTCTTGCGAATCCGATCTGCTCCTAAGCGCAATGGCCGATGAGGTTGAGCAGCCCTCACAGTTTTTTGCCATGGCAAAAATTGAACTTGTTGAAACCAAACCAGGCGAATTTGATCTACGAAGAATGGTTGGAACGTTACGCAGGGCTTTGGTTGCAGGGGACAGCGGTGCCGCTCCGATGCTTGCTGCGCTCGCTATCGCTGGGGCTCCCGGAGCACACCCTGATTCCTGGCAGGGCCTGAGAGAAATTTCCACCGATGAGCCACTCAACCGAGTGGGAAATAGAGCGAATGCCTCCAAACTGGAGGACTTTGAGACTTGCCCACTGCACTGGTTTATTTCCAGCTTCGCTAGCGATTCGGTTGGTTTTCAAGCATCGCTCGGCATCTTGCTTCACGCGGCTTTGGAGAATTCGGATGTCACCTTGCCCACCGACTTTGTAGAACAAAACTGGCAGGAGATTGAGTTTGACTCTGCTCTGACTGAACGCCGGGTCAAGAAAGATGCCATGGTGATGGCAAAGCTTGTCGAAAAGTATCTTTCGGAAGCAAACGATTTGGTTTCGGCCGAGCAAGGTTTTGAACTTGAGATTGCTGGAGTAACCGTCTCGGGAAAAATTGACCGAATTGAAAAAGTTGGTGAGGGCAGCGTTGCAGTTGATCTGAAGACTTCTAAGAATGCTCTGAGCAAAGACAAAGCCGCAAAAAACAGGCAGCTTGCTATCTATCAATTGGCGATTGAACAGGACGCTAAAGCGGTCGGGGGAAAGTTAGTTTTCGTTGGTGGGGGCAAGATTCAAGAGCGCGAACAGCCAGCGATGAATGAGAATCTTCGCCAGGAGATCACTCAGCTGGTTGAGGGGCTGAAGAACCAGCTGGCTCAGGGAGAGCTGGTTGCTAAATACGACGAGCACTGCTCAAAGGATGGAAGATGCCAACTTCTACTTGGTCGGGTGATTACCGATGGTTAGGGTCTCGGCACAACAGGTTTATTCGCTTCACTCGGGCAACCTTCTGACCAAGGAGCAGGTTGCAATTGTTGAGGATGCTTCGATAGCTGCACCAACACTGGTGATCGCTGGAGCGGGCTCAGGCAAGACAGAGTTGATGATGGCGAGGGTGATGTATTTGGTGGCAAATGGATTTGCCAAGCCCGAGGAAATCCTTGGTCTAACTTTCACCCGTAAAGCAGCAAATGAGTTGCGTTCCAGAATCGCCAGTGGACTAATCAGACTTAGAGAGAGCGGGCTTTGGCAAAAAGAGCTGGGTGATGATTTCTCCCCAGCCAAGATCGTGACCTATAACTCATTTGGTAACGAGATATTTCGCGCACACGCTCTTGCGCTCGGATTTGAACTTGATTCCCAGCTTCTCACTCAATCCTTAGCAATCGCCTTGGTAAAGGCACTGATTGAAACCAGTGGTAACCCGAAATTGGAGGAATATGACGGCAGCCTGAATGACTTGGCTGAGAAAGTCCTAAAGGCATCAGCTCAGCTGATTGATCACCAGGCAGATCCAGACGAAGTCTGTCAGTACTTTGATGATTTTGTTGAGAATCTTTCGAATTTGCCCAAGACGGAAAAAGGGGAGCCTGGTCGCTTCAGCTACACCGAGGGTCATCTGGAAAAGGCTAGAAATGCCAAACTAGTTTTCGAACTCGCTAGAGACTTTCAGCAATATAAAAAAGACAGAAATCTCTTTGACTATGCCGACCAGGTTGCACTCAGCTTGCAGGTTGAAGAATTTGACGCTTCTGTTCTTCCTTACAAATTTGTCATGCTGGACGAGTATCAAGACACATCCGAGATTCAAGTTCGTCTTTTGTCGAGATTGTTTGCCGGTAAGCCAGTGATGGCCGTGGGTGATCCAAATCAGTCAATCTATGCCTGGCGCGGTGCCAGCACCAGCAATCTTGCGGATTTCTTTGAAGACTTCGGCCAGGGTGAAAGTTACACCCTCTCAACATCCTGGCGTTCGGGTGAAAAGATTTTGTCCGCCGCCAATCACATCGCAACAAGTATTGATAACGGCTCGCTGACCCCCATCCAGCTTTCGGCCGGTCTTGAGATCAGCTCGCGAGTGTTAGGTCAAACCTTTGCCTCCGATAGCGATGAGTGCGCATCGGTTGCCCAGTGGATATCGGAGAAGATAGGGCCAGATAACACGGCTGCCATCCTGTTTCGTAACAAGGATTCAATCCCGGCATATTCGCTGAAGCTAACTGAACTTGGGGTTGCCCATGAAATAACTGGACTCTCGGGACTGCTTGAACAACCCGAGGTCTTAGACCTAATTTCGATCCTCAGGTTGATTGCTCGTCCCGACTCGTCAGTGGACTTTTTGAGAATTATCACTGGCCCAAAATTTAGAATCGCGCCTTCTGACATATCCGTGCTAACCAAGGCCAAGCAAAAGATCAGTTGGCAGAGAAAACTTCCGCGCAATCGTCAACTTACCCTGATGGAGCTGGTTGACCAGCTGCAGCTTCCATCGGTGAAAAGAGAATTGACTCTTGGGGAAGTAAGTCTTTCCAGGCTCAGGGAATTTGCCGAGCTAATGCGAACACTTCGCTCGAGCCACAGTCTAAGTCTCACCGAGTTGGCATGGAAGGTGGTGGAGGACTTTGAAATCGACATTGAGCTATTTGTTCACAGCCCGCTGCAGAGTCCGCTCTCTAACCTGCGCAGTTTCATTTCTCGCATCAGTGAGTTTGAATCCTCTTCGCAGCGACCAAGTCTTAGTGCATTGATTGACTGGTTGGACTTTGCTCTGGAGAGTGAAAACTTTGAGCTACCGAGAACCGGAGCCAAGAAGGGCATGGTTCAGCTGATGAGTGTCCATGCTGCCAAGGGACTTGAGTGGGACTATGTCGCTGTCCCCACGCTGAGCGAGGGAAGCTTTCCATCTGATGCTCGAGACTTGAAGAACTGGTTGGCTGGTGGAATTCTCCCCGGAAGGTTTCGACTTGACCAGAAGTGGATTCCAAACCTTGATTGGCATGGAATCAGCAATCAAAGAGAGTTTGAAAAAAGAGTTGAAGACTATGGTGCTCAACTAAAGGCACACAACCGTATTCAGGAGCGCAGGCTCGCCTATGTTGCATTCACCAGGGCAGCCAAGGAGCTCTATCTCACCACCAGCCACTTTTATCGAAAGTGGAAAAACGCAGTTGACCACTCTGAATTCTTTTTAGATCTACTACCGAATCACCTAGAACTTTTATCTGAAGCCAATAAGCCGGAGATAAAACCACAGCACGCTGCAGAGAGCTTGCTGTGGCCCAGGGATCCGCTGGGCGGAAAAAGAGCCGATGTCGAGAAGGCGAGGAGTGTTTTTAATCTGGCAGAGCCTGCAGAACTAACCGATGAAATCCGTTTATTGATTCGTGAACAGAAAAAGCAGGAAACCATGCGCCCCACCCTGCCGCTGCGACTTTCGGCTTCCTCGGTGGTGAGGCTGCTCACTGATCCCAAGGAATTTGCAAGCGCGCTAGCTAGACCTCTGCCATCTGTTTACTCTGCTACTGCCGCTCTCGGTACAAGCTTTCACGCCAATCTCGAGCAAACGTTTCTTGCTGGCAGTGAGCTTGATTTTTCAAGCTGGTCAGAAGATGAAAAAGAGCTAGGAGTCAACTTCTCCAAAAGTCGCTATGCCAAGCTCAAGCCACATTCAGTTGAGCAGTCGATTGAATTTTCAATGGCAGGCAGCGTGATTGTCTGCAAACTCGATGCCGTCTATCTGGAAGGTGGTGAGTATCAGATTGTCGATTGGAAGAGTGGTCGAGTCCCAAAGAATTCTGAAGTTCCAGGCAAGGCGATCCAGCTTGCCCTCTATCGAATCGCCCTCAGCAAGAGACTTTCAATTCCAATTGAGCGCATCAGGGCCAGCTTCTTTTACGCCGCAGATGGCAAAGAGCTAGAGCCAGATTTACCAAGTGAAGCTGAACTTGCTGAGCGCTTAGCTGAGCTTAGAAAAGCTCATCTGAATCACTAGCTGGTTCAAGCTTTTCGGTTAGCTGCGAAACAGGAGCTGTTGCCGCCGCCGTTCCCAAGCCAAGAAATCCTGCGGCTCGAAGTGGTTTGAGTGAGCCCGCTTCAAGCTGTTGGGCAAGGTCATCGAGCATGGACTGAGCTTCCGAGATTAGCGATGCATCACCAAGCTGAAGGCAGTGGTTCAGCCAACTGGCCAACTCCATCTCTGAGTAGAGCACTGCGCGTTGAGCAATGTTTTCATCCGCACCTGGTCTAGCGGCTCGGTAGTTGAGCATGGCATCTTCAAAAGTTGATGGCAGAGCGCCACCGGCTAGAAATTTTAGATCCTCGGCTGGATCGGCTATTGAGAGCGATGACCAGTTACTAATTCCAACAATTGACTGGTTCTTCACAAGCACGGTTTCTTGCGAAATGTTGCCATGCACCACTGTTGAATGAAAGCGGAACAGACTGACGTCCTCAAGTGCTTCCTCCCAGCGACTTAGGAGAGCAGAAGGAATTTTGCCAGTTGCAGCGACCTGGTCTATTTCGGAAACTTTGGTGTGTAAGACAGAGCTGGCGTCGTACTCGGGCAATCCTGCATCTCTAACCACAGCTGGATCTAGTTGATGGATTGCAGCGAGCGATTCTCCAAATGATTTTGAAAACACCCCGGGCGCATATTTTGATAAGTCCGGTTGTTCACCATCAACCATTGTCATCAAAATCACGGGCAAATCATTGTCAGTCGTTTGCCCAACTAAGCGATTTATTTCAAAAGGAAGGGCTGGGGCAGCCTGTTCGATTGCTTTCAGTCCAGCCATCAGCTGCGCCTGTTCAGCAATTCCAGCGGTGGTTGCAGGCACTAGAAGTTCAAAAGCAGCACCCTGCTCATCGAATAGCTGCAGGGAGTCAAGGTCGGGACCGATTTCATTGCGCCTGAAATGGCGGAACTTTTTGCCACTGGCAGCGTCTGCTGCCAGCGCGGCTAAAATCAAGGCGGGTCTGGCCACCAACTCAGGTTAGACAACGCTGCATCTATAAATCCGCAGCGCCACGCGCTCTAGAGGGATTCACAAGTGATAGCTGACCAAGGCATGAGCATCTTGGAATCCCTCGACGCCGATCAGGCTCAGGCTGCCAGTGCTCTGCGAGGCCCAGTTTGCATAGTCGCAGGTCCCGGCAGTGGAAAGACCAGAACCATCACCCATCGGATTGCCTACGGTGTTGCCACCGGTGTTTACAATCCAGATCGTGTTTTGGCACTCACCTATACAAATAGAGCAGCCGCTGAAATTCGATCTAGGTTGAGACAGCTTGGTACATCATCCGTTGCGGTAAGGACTTTTCACTCTGCAGCACTTTCTCAGCTGCAGTATTTCTGGCCGCAACTAACAGGTGCTTCGGCTCCAAAGCTTTTGACAAATAAAAAGAGTCTGGTTGGCGAAGTTGCCAACCTGGTGGGCTTAAAACTGACTGACTCTCAGATCATGGAGTTGGTCTCAGAGATTGAATATCTTCGCTACTCGCTCACTGAGGTTGAAAAGTATTTAGAGCAGGATCGACTGCCCAGTTTTCTAACCCAAGAGCAGTTCCAGGAGGTTGAGAAAAGGTACCAGGAGCAGAAGTTACAGCGAAGACTGATGGACTGGGAGGACACACTTCTGCTCTGCACCGGACTGCTGCGCAATGAGCCCAGAGCGCTAAGCCACTTTCAGCAGCAGTATCGGTTTTTCACAGTGGATGAGTATCAGGACATCTCTCCACTTCAGGAGGGCTTACTCAGAACCTGGCTTGGAGATAGAGAGGAGTTGTGTGTTGTTGGTGATCCGAGGCAGACGATCTACAGCTTCGCAGGAGCCAGCAGCGACTTTCTCTTAGGTTTTGAATCCAGATACTCAAACGCTGCAGTCTTTGAACTGAATCGCAACTATCGATCAGGCTCAGAAATAGTGGCTCTCGCCAATCGTGTGCTCTCAGAGAATCCACTTGTGGGAATTAGAAAGGAAAGCGGCAAGGCGACTATTACTTCCCATGCTTCTGCTTCTGCCGAGATTGAGGCAGTGGCTCAGCAAATTGCTTACGTGCTAGGTAGCGAAAAACTAAATGAAGTAGCGATACTCGCTAGAACCAATTCCCAACTTGTTGGTTTTGAGAATGAGCTTGCTAGCCGAGGAATAAAAACTCAGGTTCGCGGTCAGGGAAGATTCTTTCGTCAGCCACTCGTCATGCAGGCAATGAGTGCCATTAGAGCACTGAGTGTTTCAGAAGTGTCTGAACCGTTGTTTATAGAGATCAGCAAGATTCTCCAATCGCTGGGTTGGAAGTCTCAACCCAGCGACGATGAGAATTGGGAGTCTCTCAACTGGTTCTTCTCAGTCTTGGATGAGCTCGGCGAACCCACATTGGCTGACTACATTCGTGAGCTTGATGAAAGAGAGCGTTCAGGTCACGAACCAACCCGAGATGCCCTCACGCTTGCTACCGTGCATGGAACCAAGGGGTTGGAGTGGAATCGGGTCTATGTCGTGGGTCTAAATCAAGGCCTCTTCCCAATTGGACACGCTAAGTCGGAGGCTGAGCTGGCGGAAGAAAGAAGGCTCTTCTATGTCGCAATCACCAGGGCTAAAGACGAGCTATCGATTAGTTACTCATCGGATCCGTCAGAGTTTCTTCAGGGTATCGACATCCGCAGTTAGTCTCTTGTGGTTCAAAACTCTTTAGTTGACCGTTTCTCTCTAGACGAGTTGCCAAGTGGGAAACTTGGTCCCAGTCCAGAAAATTCAGTGCGTTGTTTGCAATCACTCCAGCTGCAAAGAGTGAAAGCGCAGCATCGGCTAAGTCTCTGTCTAATCCCAGCAGCTGCGGGGCAATGACTGGCCAATTGGGTTTTGTTTGAAGCTCGTGAAGTTGCAGGCAGCCAAGGCACGGGGTCTTGCCAGGCACAATCATTGGCGATATCTCGACGCCCTCCTCGTCGAAACAGACTGCAATGTGGGGGATGTCTCGGGCGAGCCACCGCTGGTAGCTCTTTGGCGGAACTATGTCCGAGCAGATTATTACCGCCAGATGCACTCGGTCGAGACTGTTGCTGATACGCGAGTGGAATTCGAGGTGATTGCCCAAAATCCGCTGGGCAACTCTCGCTCTTGGAATTGCAAGGTCTGATTTGTGAAAACCAAGGGGAGTGATGTCTTTTTCACTTACACGTTTTTGATCAAAGCTGATCATCTTTCCAATCCCGGCTGCGGTCAATGCTCTGGCAATCGCTAGACCGGTGGCATCGAGCTTTTCAAGAAATACAATCTTTTGTTTCCGAAGGTGTAGAACTTCCGCAGGGTCACCCTGCTGCAACAGGATTCTGGTTATCTCGGTAAAGCGTTGACTTATGTCCTCTTCGCTAATTTGCTTTGAGCTACTCCAGATGAACGGATTTAGACGATCAAGTAGTTTGTCCGTCTGTTGTTCGTCCGCCGCGGCCAGTCGGCTGATGTTTGAGAATTGAGTGGCACTAATACCCAATTCGAGAAAATCTAAAACTCGATTTTCTTCCTCGGTGAGTGATTCCAGTAGCAATGCGCGACGATAACCGTATTGGCGATTTTTTTCGGAAATCCATAGTCGAGCCAGGGCGGGATTAATCTGCTTTGCCACCAAAAGAGAGTTGCAGATAACTCCTACTGGGGTTTTGTTTTCTCCACAGGCTAATTCCCCAAAAGCTTTCTAAGCTCTCCATCAAAATCATCTCCGGATTGCTGAAGGCGTTTTAGAAGTTTTTCTGGATCAGCAACCTCTTCCGCAGAGGGGAGTTGATCGGGGTGGCGCCACAGCTCATCGCGTTGCTGCTTGCTGAGTCTTTCCCACATTGCCTTCGCATCCCTTCTCAGCTTGGGTTGCAACTGCAAACCTAGAAGAATTTGGAAGGTCTTTTCAGCAGCCCCTGAAGTTGCTCGTCGTCTGCTCATTAGCTCAATCGCACTTAAAATATTGGGAAGACGTCTACCTGCCTCGTTTGCTATCGCGTCGGCATAGCCTTCAATGAGCGCCAGGAGTAGC
Source organism: uncultured Aquiluna sp. (assembly GCA_964480885.1). Taxonomy (GTDB): domain Bacteria; phylum Actinomycetota; class Actinomycetes; order Actinomycetales; family Microbacteriaceae; genus Aquiluna. The sequence goes on from CAYZRV010000005.1 coordinate 55,857, forward strand.
TCGATTCTCTCCAGAGCAATCTCTTGCTCTGGTGTTCTGTCTGCAAAACTGCCGCTTGCTTCCATGACTTTGTTTACTGATTCTGGGTCAGCTGGGTCTAAGTCCTGGACCATCTCCTGCAGACCGGATAGTTCAATCTTCAGTCCTGCAGCAAACTCAACCACCTGCGTAGTTAGCTGATCAGCGAGCCACCGGTTTGATAGATACAGGGAACTGATCGCAAGCTCCCGCAAAGCTATATAGATAAGTACTTCCGACTTTGGCGTCTCGAGGTCTGCCAAGAAATCTTCCAGGTTTTGCGATATGACGCCTGGTCTATCGACAATTGGGATACCAATCTCACCGCCGGTAATGGCTTTTGTTGAAAGTTGTCCAAGAACAACTCCAAGCTGTGTGGCAAAAATGGCTGCTCCAGCATTTTGTATGAAGTGTGCGGCAGGTTTGGCAATTGCCTGCATTTCTTCTGGAAGCAACCCACCTAGGTTTTCCCCTAGGGCTTTAGACATATTTCTTGCTACTGGATCTCCAAGTTTTGTAAAAAGAGGTAGAGCGTCTTGAACCCATATTTCACGGCTGAATAGTTTGGGTGGATTTAGGTTTTGAAAATCAGTTACTTCCTGCAACCAGAGTGAGGCAATCTCGAAAGCTTTCTTTATCTCATTTTCTAGAGCAGTGGTAGAAGATCGCTGCCCGCTGCGCGCGGCATTCAGAGCCTGAGTTTTTGCCATCTCCCAGTTCACGGCATCCCCGGGCTCCATCAGGAATCTTGCCTGCGAGAACAAAGCTGCCATGAGCGCAGGGTTGTCCTTCAGGCCAGCGAGTTTGGACATGGCCTCTGGATCAATCTGTCCGCTGGTGAGCATCTTTCTGATTAGCTCTTCCAGTTCATCCTTGTTTTCTTCGCTCAAGTCCAGACCTTTCCCTAATGACAAAGCTACCCGTGAAAAAAGAATTTCAGCTGGGAACATGTTGGGTTTTGTTCGCCAAGGGCGTGTGTGGCACAGGAGATAGATGTCCGAGTCTTTCCTAGCATTGAGACCAATGACATTCTTCTCTTCTCGACCAAGGGCCCAAAAAGGCTCGAGATATGTCCTGCTCGGACTGCTGCTTATCACTTTCGGATCTATAGCTCTTTTGCCGACCGGATATGTGATTGAGCGACCCGGCCAGGTATTCAATGTCATGGGCTCAGTTTCCGGTAAGCAAGTAATCACATCAGAGGAACTCCAGATTTATAAATCCGAATCTAGGTTTGATGTCACCACTGTTTCTCTTGTAGGCAACCCTGAATCAACACCAAGCTGGGTGCAGGTTCTGCTTGCGTGGGTAGACCCTGAACAAAATGTTCTACCCGTCAGTGAAGTTTTTCCCGAGAACCGGTCGACTGAGGAGATAAGAGCCGAATCCACAGCGCAGATGGAAATTTCGCAGCAGGATGCTATTGCAGCTGCCCTGACTCATCTTGGCTATGAAGTACCTAGAAGTCTCTACGTCGCATCCGTTCTGGAAAATTCACCCTCCTCTAAAGTTCTTATCGCCGGCGACCTGGTGGTCTCCGCTGCTGGTAAGAAATTGAAAAGTTTTGAAGAGCTAAGGGCTGAGATTCAGAAGACTGAAGGATCGGCCATAGAGATTGTCGTGATTAGGGACGGCAAAGAGCGAGCGTTCTCACTCACTCCGATCAAGCGGGATGATCTGTGGGTTATTGGATCCATGATCAGTTACACCTATGAGTTTCCTGCTTCAATCACTTTGCAGCTTGGCGATGTTGGCGGACCCAGCGGGGGCTTGATGTTTGCCCTGGGCATCATCGACTCCCTGACGGAGGGAAGCCTGGCAGGCAGTAAGCATGTCTCCGGAACTGGAACCATTGATGCGTCGGGGGAAGTGGGCCCAATTGGCGGTATCGAATTGAAACTTATTGCAGCCAAGAAAAGCGGGGCAGACCTGTTTTTAGTGCCCTCAGGAAATTGTCAGGATGCCATTGGGCAGGTTCCAGAGGGTTTGTCGGTTGTATCAGTGAGAGACTTGGACGACGCGCTGGAAGCCATTACTAAATTGCAAAATGGAGATGTATTTCCAGCACTGAGCTGTGATTAGGAGAGCAAGTGGCACAGTCCCAACCCATGCAAAGCCGAAGGGTTTCACCAGTATCAATCGCCGTTGGAATTTTGGCTGCGATTTTGTTCGCTCTTCTCAGTGCCGCTGGTGTCTACACGGATTGGCTCTGGTTTGAACAGCTTGGCTATGAAGTTGTATTTCTAACCCAAATCATCGGGCAGGTTATTGCCTTCGCCGTCGGCTTTGTTGTCATGGCGGCATTGGTGACAATCGGACTCGGCCTTGCCTGGAGAACCAGGCCCATCTATCTGAGGATGCCAGGAGAGTCTCCGTTTCAGGCATATCAGCAGCTACTGGAGGGACTGAGAAAAGTTGTGATGGTTGGAGTTCCAGCAATCATTGGAATTGGTGGGGGTCTAGTTGCTGCTAGAGAGTGGCAAATTGCAGCCCTATGGCTAAACGGTGGTGACTTCGGTCAAACAGATGCTCACTTTGGATTAGATCTTGGTTTCTATGTCTTTGATCTTCCGTTTCTTAGCTTTGCTATCGGGTTCCTTTCTGGCGGAGCATTCCTTGCCGCGCTAATTAATCTGGCAGTGCATGTTATTTACGGTGGAATTCGATTCAACGGCAGGGATATATCCATTTCGAAACCTGCCCGAATTCAACTTTCAGTTCTAGTTGCCGTCTACCTAATTCTTCAGGGAGTGAGTCTTTGGCTTGATCAATACAGCTCGGTGATAACAACTGGCACTCTCTTCACGGGTGTCAGCTATACCGATGCCAACGCCGTTATCCCTGGTCTGCAAATCATGGCTCTGATTTCTGTCGCGGTGGCTTTTACCTTCCTGATTACCGCTTTTATTGCTCGCTGGCGAATTGCGATAATCGCCACTGCTCTCATGGTGGTTAGCTCACTGGTATTGGGCGGACTCTACCCTTGGATTGTTCAGACCTTTCAGGTCGTACCTAACGAACGAACACTAGAGTCGTCATATCTACAGAAAAACATTGAGGCGACCAGAGCTGCCTATGGCTTAGATGATGTTGAAGTTATTGAATATGACGCCAAGGTTGTTGCTGAAAAAGGCGCCCTTAGAACGGATGCCAAGACCACGGCTTCGATTCGCATAATTGATCCCGCTTTAGTTTCCGATGCCTTCAGGCAGTTGGAGCAGTTCCGTCAGTACTACAGCTTCCCCAACCGACTCCATGTGGGTCGATATGAAATAGATGGAGAGGTTCAGGACACCGTCGTTGCGGTTAGGGATCTGAATCAGTCAGGCTTGGGCGAAAGTCAATCCTGGTATAACTCGACGATTGTTTACACTCATGGGTTTGGTTTTGTGGCGGCGTATGGAAACAGGCGAGATGATGACGGTAAGCCACTGTTTCTCCAGTCAGGAATTCCACCCAAGGGACTGCTCGGCGAATTTGAACCAAGAATCTACTTCGGCTTAAATTCTCCGCAGTACTCCATCGTTGGAGCACCTGAGGGTTCACAGCCACTGGAGTTTGATTACCCCGCGGGAACCGAGGGCCAGAGAGAGACCTACACAACTTTCCAGGGCGATGGTGGACCGAGCGTAGGGAATCTGATCAATCGACTTGCCTACGCCCTGAGATTTCAGAGCGAGCAGATTCTGTTGTCTGATGCCATCAACCCAGAGTCACAGATTCTTTACAACCGTCAGCCTCGTCAGCGGGTTCAGGAAGTCGCACCTTATTTGACCCTCGACAGCGAGACGTACCCAGCTGTCGTTGATGGACGAATTAAGTGGATTGTCGATGGCTACACCACCAGTGCAAACCACCCCTACTCCAATCAGGAGCCATTCAATGTGGCGATTTTGGACTCTGCATCCGAAGGTTTCAATCGAGGAATGGGGGATGTCAACTACATTCGCAATTCTGTGAAGGCCACCGTGGATGCTTATGACGGATCGGTTGATCTATACGCCTGGGACGAAGAGGATCCGATTCTTCAGGCCTGGACCAAGATATTCCCAGCCACGGTTAAGTCAAGAAGTGAGATGTCGGGAGATCTTCTTGCACACGTCAGATACCCGACCGATTTATTCAAGATGCAACGCTGGGTTTTGGGTAGATATCACGTTACCGATGCTGGCTCCTTCTATTCTCAGCAGGATGCCTGGATGACTCCTAATGATCCGGTTGAGGGAACCGGCCTTGGAACCTTGCAGCCTCCGTACTACCTGACCATGAAGACACCTGGACAAACAGACAACGCCTTCTCTCTGTATTCGACCTTCATTCCTCAGTCGACTGGTGAGACAACTAGAAACGTTCTAACCGGTTATCTAATTGCTAACTCTGATGCCGGTCGCACCGATGGGACCGTTAGTGACAGCTATGGAAAGCTGACGCTCCTAAACCTTCCCAGGGAAACGATTGTTCCAGGTCCAGGACAGGTTCAGAACAACTTCAATGCAGATAGCAACGTCTCTTCATTGCTAAATATTCTTCGCCAAGGATCAACCCGAGTGTTGAATGGAAATCTGCTGACTCTTCCGGTGGGTGGAGGCTTGCTCTATGTGCAGCCTGTTTACATTGAGTCCACTGGTGAGACCAGCTATCCACTGCTGCAAAAGATACTGGTTGCCTTCGGAGATCAAATTGCGTTCGAGGACACTTTAGAGCTTGCACTTGATGCTCTCTTCGGCGGTGACTCAGGAGCAGAAGTGTCTGATGACGATACGGGATCTACACCAGATACTGATCAAGGTGGCACAACCGATTCTGGTAATGCAGCTTTAGATCAGGCACTGAACAAAGCAAAGCAGGCACTTGAGGATAAAGAGGCAGCATTGCGCGCTGGCGATTGGACTGCATTCGGTGAAGCGGATGAACGTTTGCAGCAGGCAATCGAAGAGGCTTTAGCTGCACTGGAGAACTAGCAAATAACCTGCTAACCTTAGGACTTCGCCGCGGGGTGGAGCAGTTCGGTAGCTCGCCGGGCTCATAACCCGGAGGTCGTAGGTTCAAATCCTGCCCCCGCAACCAA
>CAYZRV010000006.1:0-60898 GCA_964480885.1 uncultured Aquiluna sp.
GGCTCCCCAATACTCTCCCCAATTGGAAGACGAGGGTTCAGGGAGCTGCCTGGGTCCTGAAAGACGATGCCTGTCTGCTGACGAAGGCTTCGCAGCTTCTTCTGGTCAGCTCCCCCAATTTCCTCCCCATTGAGTTTGATTGAGCCCTGAGAGATGGGCAGAAGGCCGATGGCAGCCCTTCCAACCGTGGTCTTGCCAGAGCCTGACTCCCCAACCAGTCCCAGAATCTCACCTGGGTAGATATCAAAGCTGATGTTCTTCGCTGCCGTGAAGGCGGGGATTCTGCCTCGCTTTGGATAGGTGACAGAGACATCTGCCAGGCTCAGCACGGGGCGCTTGATGCCGTCCAGAGTCAGTTCACGCTTGGCGACGCTTCCCAGCTTGGGAACCGCTGCCAAAAGAGACTGGGTGTAGGGGTGCTGGGGGCGGTTAAAGATCTGGTCAGCTGTTCCCTGCTCGACGGTGTAGCCGTCCTTCATCACCAGGATTCGATCGGCTAGGTCGGCCACCACACCCATATCGTGAGTAATCAAAAGAACGGCGGAGCTGAGCTTGTCCTTGAGGTTTCTCATTAGGTCCAAGATTTCTGCCTGGACTGTAACGTCAAGGGCAGTGGTTGGCTCATCAGCGACCAGAATCGCAGGCTCACAGGCTAGTGACTGAGCGATCATCGCTCTTTGCCTCTGACCACCGGAGAGCTGGTGAGGATACTTGTCAACCGACTCACTTGGGTTTGGAATCTCCACCATGCCAATCAGCTCAATGGCCTTTTCCCTAGCTGCCTTGGGGGTTAGATCAAAGTGGGTCCGCAGGGTTTCTGAAATCTGAAATCCGATTGTGTAGAGAGGGTTCAGAGCAGTCATCGGCTCCTGGAAGATGTAAGCGACTTCCTTACCCCTGAACTTCTGCAGCTGCTTTGGCTTCGCCCCAAGCATCTCAACGCCCTTGACCTTGACAGATCCTGAGGTTCTTGCATTAGAACTCAATAGCCCCATCAGACCCATCGAACTCGATGACTTACCCGAACCAGACTCACCGACGATAGCAAGAACCTCACCGGGACGAATCTCGTAGTTCATGTCAATGGCCGCCGGATACCAAACACCATCGACCCAGAAGTCGACGTTGTAATCAGTGACCTTCAGTACCGGTTCGCTCATTAGAGCATCTCCTTCGGATTGCTAAGGGTTGAGTGTGTAAAACTAACGCCATGGAAAAGGTTGTTCTCAGACCAGGCTCTGCCTACTTCTTCACCGGCACCGTTTGGTTCTTTAGCCTGGGCACTTTGATTGCGGACATCATCGCTGGCTTTCATCCCGCCGCAGCAATTTTTTCCATTACTGCCGGCTATGCCGGATACCTGATCTTCTTTCGACCGCGCATCATCTTCACCGAGCAGCAGGTTGAGATCATCAATCCCTTTGTCCATTACAAAATCTGCTGGCAAAAGGTTGAGGCCATTGATGCCAAGTTCAGTTTCTTCGTTCAGGTCGGAAGAAAGAAGATTCACTCCTTTGCCGCTGTTAGTTCCGGCCGATACTCCAACCTTCGCGGTGGCGGTCTTAGACCCTTCGGTGGCTTCCTCAGACACCAGGTCGAGGAGAGCGAGCTGAAGGGACTGGGCATCGAGGCTGACGGCGACAGCATCCGAGCCGTCGAATCCCCCAGAAGCGACACTGGTGCAGCACTGACCATGGGCAACCTCTTCAAGTCCCGAGCCAAACCCGATCCAGGCTGCATCAACGATGTTCGAGTTGACTACTTCGGAATTCTGCTGCTGGCAGCACTGATTCTTACCGCTACGGTTCTGAGCTAGCACTTAGGCCTTCTTCGCCTCACGAGCCTTGGCTCGATCTTTCAAAGTGATTCTTCTCTTCTGACGAGGGTCATAGGCGTCTCGCAGACCATCGCCAATGAAGTTGATGCTCAGAGCAATCGAAATGATGAAGAAGCCTGGCCACCAAAACAACCATGGTCTGGTTGTGAAGGCATTCTGATATTGGTTGATCAACTGACCTAAAGAGACGTCAGGGGCAACAACACCAAAGCCCAAGAATGAAAGCGCGCTCTCGAGCAGGATTGCACCTGACATAAGTAGCGTCACAGAGACGATGATGATCCCGACAGCATTCGGCAGGATGTGCTTGAAGATGATTCTGCGGTTAGATGCCCCGGCAACTCGCGCAGCATCCACAAACTCTCGCTCACGAAGCGTTAGAAATTCTGCTCTCACCAATCGAGCAAGACCGGTCCAGGCAAATAGCCCCAGCATTACGGCCAAAACAACGGCTCCTAGGTTTCCAAACTGAAAACCGATAACTGATCCAAGGATGATTGTCGGGATAGTGATGATGAAGTCCGTAAAGCGCATCAAAATTGCATCGGGCCAGCCTCGTAAATAACCTGAAACTGCACCAATTACCGTTCCGATAGTTGCCGCTAGAAGGCCGATAATCACCATCACAACGATTGACTGCTGAGCACCTCGCATGACAAGTGCGAAGTAGTCACGACCGATGTCGTCTTGACCGAAAGGGTGACTGCCAATTTGAACACCAGTTCCATCAATGAACTCTGGGAATAGATCTAGTGTTGGACACCCGATTGTTCCACCAGGACAATCCTCATACTGCAATTCGGGAAGATCGTTAATTCCGTATTGCCACCAACCCTGAACCGTTATTGGCTCGTCCTCGGTACCGAGGTGAATTCCACCGGCGGAAAAGACAAAAGCAAAAGTACTGATGAGGTAGACCAGCGATGCCATCGCTGCACGGTGACGGAAGAATCGCTTTCTAACGATCTGGCTCTGGCTAAGGCCTTCTATTTCCTTGTTGGCAATAGCGTTTTCGTTGCCCTGGGAGTTGATCTTGTCCATCTCAGCCATTACTGTTTTCCACTTCCCACTCGAATTCGCGGATCTAGAGCTGAGTAAAGAAGGTCAGCAACTAGGTTTGCAGTCAATGCTAGGAATGCGGTCAAAATGAAGACCCCCATGAGCAAATTCAGGTCGTAGCTGTTAATGGCTCTGTTGAACAAATTGCCCATGCCATACCAGCCAAAAATCTGCTCAGTGATGATTGCTCCTCCAATAACTCCCGCAAAGTCCACAACTACAATCGTTGAAATTGGTATCAGGGTGTTTCTGAAGGCGTGACGCATTATGACCGTGCGCTCATTTAGCCCTTTAGCCCTTGCAGTTCTGATGTAGTCCTGGTTCAGAACTTCCAACATTGCACTTCGAGTGAAACGAACGTAGCCGGCGAAGGAAATGAGAGTCAAGGCAATTGTGGGCAGGAAGAGGTGCAACAAAATATCCAGTGCCGTGAACCAGAAATTGTCTGTTCCAAGCAGCGGGCTGACCTGACCTGCAGTAGGGACAGGTCTGAAATTGATGGCATCATCAGCCGCGTAAGGTGCCCAAGTCACCATTAGCTTGTCCGTGAATATCAGAAGCCACATCAAAATAGCAGTGATGATTGTCGTTCGAGCAACCGGACCTCGATCTACTCGAGAGAAAACGAATGATAAGGCCACAGCCAGGGCTATCGATCCGAGAATCATCAGGGTGAAGCTTCCCAGCCTGCCCCTTTGATCAAACATGAAGTTGATGGGCAGATAGGCAACGACAAAACTCGCCACCATCGTGAGCGAAGCATAAAGAGCCTGCCTGTTCTGCAACCCGACCGAAAGCTGGACCACCGCCAGTGCTATACCAACTCCCAAACCGGCAATTAGGAAGGGTCCGAGTGCAGGATCTGCAAACCAGAGCGTCGCACTCAAATACGAGAGGATTGCGAAATTTGAGACGAAGGCAACGGCAAAAATGATAAACACCCTGGTGCGATTGCCTGAAATGACACCTGCCCAGAAGACTCCGGCAAATAAAGAAAGCCCAAGTATCCATGGCGTTGTTATAACCGGGTCATATAAGAAGTCATTGAATCCAATTGCGAGGAACTGCTTTAGCAGAACGGCAACCCAAAAAATCGGAAGTGAGAAAAGCAAGAACGCGATGAATGTCATCACGTAATCGAAACGGCTGTACTGTCGAAGACCAGAAATAATTCCAAGTGCAATACCCAAGACCATCGCCAAGATGGTTGCTCCTAGCACTAGTCGAACTGAAGTGGGAACGGCGGCCCCCACCAACTCGGCCACGTCGTATCCATCGCGAGCAGTACCGAGATCGAATTGACCGATAAAAATACCTAGAACACCCCTGAGCCATAAGAAATAGCGAAGCGGAGGTGGAACATCGAGATTTAGCTCACGTGTCAGCGTAATAATTTGCTGCTCTTTGGCAGGGTCCGTGCTCAAACGCAAATCAGCCAGCGGATCTGCCGAATAAGCGCTCATGTTATAAATCAGAAAACTCGATCCAAAAAGGATAAGAAGCGTGATGGAGAGTCTTCGAGCGATGTACGCGAGCAAAATAGACCTTTCTATTTACTTACATCGTAGATGAGGTGGCACCCAGAATTTCCAGGTGCCACCTCTATCGACTTTATTACTAGCTAGTGGCTAGTACTTCCACTCCCAGAAGTTCCAAACTAGGTTTGGTGAAAGTGGAGCTGGCTTCACATTCTTTAGTGTTGCGGTGTGAGCGGTTACAGCTGGGTGCTGGAAAATACCCAGTGTTACGGCGTCCTTGATTAGAAGACGCTCTGCCACCTGAATGGTGTCAGCAAGCTGCTTCGCAGTTAGCGATCCCTCCAGCTTCTTCAGAGTTGCGTCCATTGAGCTGGAAGCGTATCCAAGGAAGTTGTTAGCACCGTCCGACTTGAAGTTGGCGTTGGTACCGGTCTGGCTAACTGAGGTTGGGCACCATGCAAAGAATGCTGCATCGTATGCGTTCGAGGTAAGAGCTCCACCCCAAGCGGTTACACCTGGAGTAGTCACGTCAAAGCCTGCCTTGGCAGCTTCAGCCTTGATCAGCTGGGCCTGAGCAGCACGACGAGCGTTGGATGGAGTTCCCCACAGAAGGTTGATCTTCACTGGAGTGTTTCCATTTCCTGCAGTTGGGTAGTACTTCTTCACTAGCAGCAGAGCCTTAGCTGTGCGGTCAGCCTGAGTACCAGCGGTGTACTTTGATACACCGGAGTTCTTGGTGACCTGAGCGTAGCCAGCCTGTCCAGGCAGAAGGAACACAGAGTTCACTAGCACTGCTGATGGGTTGATTGGCTTGATCAGAGTGTCAACAATCTGCTGGCGAGGGACCGACAACAGGAATGCAGTTCTAAGGTCACGAGCACGCTGGCTGTTGCCTTTGAAGACACCGTTGTAGGTGTCTGGCTCATCTGGCCCATTGCCAACACGAACATCGATGTGCTCGTAGCAGGCGTTTACTCCACCGATGACCTTGACGTTCTTCATTGCCTTTAGCTGGGTTACTGCGTCAGCAGTTGCCTGGCCCTGGTAGATGTCAATTTCACCGTTCTGCAGTGCCTGAGATGCCGCAGTCGAGTCAGAAAGCATTCTGAAGACGATGGTCTTGATGCCATTGGTCTTTGGACCTGAGTTGTACTTAGGGTTCAGAGTCAGAGTTACGCTCTGATCTGCAACCGCTGAGTCAACCATGTAGGCACCGTTAACAACAAGAAGCAATGGGTTGGTTGAACCGTTGACAGTCTTGATGTCGTAGTCTTCAGACCAAATCTTTGCAATCTTCTTTAGATTGGCGGAATCCTTCTTCTGGAAGTAGGTGAGGAACTTAGCCTTAGCTGCGTTTCCTTCAGCTACGGTTCCTAGAGACTTCTTGCCTTCTGCCATCTGAACCAATGTGTGAACCGGTGATGGGCCAGGGCCTAGAAGCTCCCAGTCAGGAAGGAAGGTCTTGTAGGTGATGGTTAGGCTCATCTTGTCAGAGGACAAAACTGGCTCACCGACTACGTTTTCATCGTAGAGACCACCGTAACCAATTGAATCAAAAGCTGGTTGAACGTCGGATGGGTCGCCTAGGCCAGCAGCAATTGAATACTTAGAGCTGGATAGAATGTGGCTCATCAGCAGGTCAACTGCGGTGATTGGAACACCGTCGGACCAAACACGGCCCTTGTTTACGGTGTACTGGACTTTGAGTCCCTTAGAAGTGTTGGAAACAATCTTGTAGGAACCGAAGATTGTGTTCTTCTTTAGGTTTCTCTTGTCGTCGTAGTAGATGTAGCCCATGCCCTGGACATACGAAATGTCACCGTTGATGGTGACGTTCGTGTCTGGCTGGCTCGGGTTCAACGATGTGAAAATGTTGGAAGTAACAATCACAACCGTTGATCGGGTTGCTGCATCAGCTGGGCCTACTAGACCTGCTGATACAAGCGCCGTTGTTGCAAGACCGACGAGCGCAGCCTTGAAAGAGCGCTTTAGATTCATGTATCTCTCCTTTAGAGGTTGGCCCAGTCGCAGCCAGAACAAGTGACCCTGTCCGCCACTACGCCGTGGGTGAGAAAAACTATAAACCCTAAGTTCACTGTTTGTTAAGTCGAGAGTTAAATAGTTACAGCCACAATCCCCAGTAAAAGTCAGCTTTTTCCCAAGTTGTTCTCACTGCGGAATCAGTGCCGATGGCGGGTTAGGAATGCTGGATACCCGCAAAACCCCATAAACTCGGGGTTTATTGGAATTTGGAGAATAGCTTGAACCCTCGCCTGGCTGCCCTCCTAGCCGTGATTCTTTGGTCATCTCTTGCGACCCTTGCCACATCCATCCCCCTAATTCCTCCACTATTCATGACTGGGGTTGGCCTGGTGGTTGGTTCTGCTCTTTCTCTTCCCCTTGCAGGATTCCGGCTTTCAGAGATCAAGGTCAGTTGGAGGCAACTTTCACTGGGGGTCTATGGACTATTTGGGTATCACGCTGCGCTGTTTTTAGCTTTGCAAACAGCACCAAAGGTGCAGGCCAACTTGGTGAACTATTTGTGGCCGCTACTGATTGTTTTGCTTTCACCTCTTTATATAAGAGGTTTGAGACTAAAAGCCAATGTTCTTATTGGGTCAGTGATTGGTTTTAGTGGTGCGGCAGTTGCAATCGCTTCCAGCGGAGAGATGGCTGGTAGTTTTGCTATCGGATATCTTTTTGCACTAATAGCAGCCGTGGTCTGGGCGACCTACTCGCTCGGCACTCGAAAGTTTGGTGAAGTCCCAACTGCCAGCGTTGGTGCGTTTGCATTTGTTGCAGGGACGTTGGCTCTTGCTCTTCACTTTATTCTTGAACCAAGCTTTACGCCTTCTTCGAGTGACTGGTTCATGCTTATCGTTTTAGGGCTTGGTCCACTTGGGGCTGCGTTTTACTTCTGGGACTATGCCATCAAACGGGGTAATCCCCAGCAGATTGGATTAATCTCCTTTCTCACGCCACTGCTTTCGACAACAATGCTCTTGATTGCAACAGGAGAAGAACTTTCTATTCTTCTTGTTGTTTCGGCGGCACTGATAGTTGGCGGTGCGGTGATTGGCAGGGTCAAAGATGGAGTTTAGAAAGCGATCTTTAGCCGCACCCATATATCTGCCCTCTTTCCTAATCACCGCAGCTGAAGGAGCACTGCTTCCGATTCTTCCCGTTACGGCAGTCGCCTATGGAAACTCTCTGGCGGAAGCTGGGTTAGTGGCTGCGGTGCTGATGATTGGCACTCTCGTCTTTGAGATCCCAGCATCGTTTATTAGCAACAAATTGGGTGAGAGAAATACCATGCTGATTGGCTCGCTGCTAGGTGTAGTAGCTGGGGTAATTGCCTTTCTGCATTTGGGCTACTCGTCACTACTTTTGGCTGCACTTATTTTTGGTGCGGGACATTCCATGTTTGGACTTGCTCGCCACTCTGTCTTAGCCGAACTAGTTCCCGCGGAACACAGACCTAAATCAATGTCACTCCTTGGTGGAATGTTTCGCGGGGGCATGGCCGTGGGTCCAGTAATTGGTTCTGCTTTCATCGCTCTCTACGGAGTCGAATCTGGCTACCTTGCTGTTTCCCTGATGTGTCTGGTAGCAGGTGCAGCGGTCTTCTCAGTTCCAGGACAGAGAATGAAGACAACACCCTCTGGCCAGGAGGGTAATGTTTGGCAGGTTGCTAAACGTGAGTCTAAGAAACTAATCACTCTTGGCGTTGCCTCAGCAATCATCAGCTCGGGTAGAACCATTCGACTGGTTGGCCTTCCCCTGCTAGCAGTTGCCCTGGGTATCGATGCCGCCACCAGCTCCTTCATATTTGGCATCACGGGGTTTATTGATTTTGCACTTTTCTATCTATCCGGAATTGTCATGGATAGGTTTGGGAAGTTTTGGTCGTCAGTGCCAACCCTGTTGGCCCTTGGCTTTACATATCTATTTGCATTCTTGGTCACTGACCTCACCAGCTTTTGGATTTTGGCTTCGGTAACAGCCCTGGCCAATGCTCTATCGGCAGGCATCAACATGATCCTGGGTGCAGACATGGCACCGAGCGGTTCAAGAAACGAATTTTTAGCCTCTTTCCGAATGCTGACCTCCGGTGGGGTGGCAGTGGCCCCTGCATTGATTGCTGGCCTAACGGCAGCCGTTGGACTGGCACCAGCCCTCGCCGTGACCGGACTTCTAAATTTTGCCGGGGCCTATCTGTTCTGGAAATACCTTCCTATCTATGCTCCAGACAAGCTATAGAACTAGAAAACTCTTAGCTGCCGATTCTCTGCACACCACCATCGAACTAAGCCCAACACCAAAGGGGTTTCGGTATCGGGCGCAAAGCCTTATGTGACTGACCTCACCCTCTTCCCAAACACTGCTGCTCACTATCTCGAGCTGCCTGGCACTGGCTGCAGTATTGAGGAATTCCTCAACCTGATTTTGAAGAGCTGCCTCTTGAGGTTTTCCGGCCCTCACTGATCGATCATGGCCATATAAAACTGCAGAGTCAGAAACACCTTGAATGCGATGCCCGGCCAGCATTGCTGTTGCAACGGAGGCAAATCCCAAAACGGCGAGCAGGATGAAAGAAATATAGGTTGCAAGCAGTGGTGTGACAGAACCTCGATCTTTCACTTAGGTTCCAGTCCAGCCACCTGCACAGCCACTGCATCACCAACTCTGACGGTAAGTGTTGCAAGAGAGCCCTTCGCGCAGGTTCCGCAGCTCAGCGTGAAAGTTGCTCCTCTATCCCAGGTTTCTGCGAGCAGTTCAACCGAGCTGGCAATTGTTGACTGCGGCTTTTCTCCACTCTGCAGAATCGAATATCGAATAGCATGCCTGGCAATAGATTCGGCAGCTATCGAATCAAAGATGTGCTCAAAGACCAGCAGCATTGGTGACACAGGAAGCAGTAGCAAAACCAAAAGTGTTGCAGTCTCAAGTGGAGCTGCCCCCTTATCTTGTTGGTAGGGTCTCTCTGGCAACCAGCACCTCCGTCCTTGATGGCAGAAGGTCAAGGAAACCAAGAAGAGGCAGGGAAACCTCTATTTGATAGCCGACCAGGCTCTCACCACTGAGTTCTCGAATCTCATAGCTGGCAAGCTCGGGAAGACGATCATCCAGCAGCCTTCTCAGAAAGGGCTGCTGGGATGGTGCCTCTGGCAGTGCCAGACGCGCGGCAGCCTCAACAGCGGCATCTCGAATCTGCAGGGTGTTGTAGGCACTGAGAACCAATCCCATGACACTCAGGGTTAGAAGAGTCGACAGGGTGATGTTTACAACTGCCCCTACCACCGCGTTGCCCCTGCTAGAAAGAAACAACCCTGCTGAGCGCTTCATCGAATATTCCCTGGAGTGCTGGGCCAGCAAATGCCCAGATCACTACCACCAATCCTGCTGTCATCAGGGTTATCAGAACCCAACCTGGAACATCGCCCCTCTCACTTGCAATTAGTTTCTTCATTTCTTTTCCTTTCATAGCTGAACCTCCAGTAGTTGCACAGAGGGATAGATGGTGAACAAGATCGTGATTGGCAGAATCAAAAAGATTGTCGGAATCAGCATTTTGGTTTCATTGCTGCCGGCTTTGCGCAGAAGCATGGCGTGTGACTGGGCAAGTGAGGATTTCGCTAACTGCTCAAGTTGCTGAGCGACCGGAGTTCCGCGCTGCAGGGAGACTTTTAGCTTCTGAGAAAGCTCCTGCATGGTTGGTGATGGAAGTTTCTGCCAAAGGGTTAGCAGCTCTTCAACATCGGCAGAGAGCTCAAGGTCACTAGCTGCCTCTTGCAGAATCTTGCCGATGTCTCCTTGCATACGTCCAGCCAGCCAAGAGATTGCCACTGCCACCGGCACAGAATTTCGACTTAGTAGTGAAAGTGCTCTCACAAAATCCGTTGACTGATACTCAAAATCCTGATTGATTCTTTTTGATCGGAGTTGGAAAAGTGCAAAGAGTTGGTTGAGCCTTCCACCAACGACCTTCGTCTCGTGACTTTCAATTACCCGGCTAGCCAACATGGAAAACCCTTGCTGGGAGGGGAAGTCTGCCGAGGAAGGAAGTTAGAAAGTAGGCAAAGCCGCTGAGGGTTAAACCCAACAGCAGGACTAGGGAACCCTCGGTTGTGGCAAAGGCAAGCCGGTTTTGCTCAAGCGATAAAAGAACAAAAACAATAAGCCAGGGTGCTAGGACAGCCAGCTTCGCACTCCCCAGCACCCAACCCTGTTTCGCCCGAACCTGATTCATAAGCTGCTGCTCAGCGCGAATCTCTTCGCTCGCCTTTGCCCAGATGTCCGATTCTCCCCTGCCACCCAGTTCTGTGGTGATGAGTAAGACGATCGCCAAAAAATCACCACTTCTCGATCCGACCTGCGATTGAAAGACAGATAGAGATTTTTCTAAAGCGACGCCCTTTTCCAAGTCTTGAAACAGCTGCTGAAAGAATCTACGAATTCCAGCTGGAGCTTCCTTCGATAGATACTCAATCTGCTCATAGGTGGTCAACCCCGCTTCGCTACCCGAGCGAAGCAAATCAAACACTCCCGGCCAGATTTGTTCGAGGGCTCGGAGCCTTCCCTGCCCTATCGACCTAATCACCTCAAACAGAATTCCCAGGATGAGTAGTGCAATGGATATTGCGAGGCCTGTAATGGAAGTGAAGCTAAAAACTGCTGCGCCAACTAAGGAGGCAATCAGCAGGCAGGTGAGAAAAAGTTTCTGCGGGGATTGACCAAAACCTGCAGCCTCTGCCAGATCACGCCAAAGTTTCACAGGTCACCTCCAGAATCTCTCTGACTCTTCTGTGACCTGAGATATCTCTTTCGCAGTGGACTATCAGGTCGATGGCGGATGCGATGGTGGGTCTTAGAAAGCGGTCCGTAATGTTCTCTCCGGCAAGAAGTGGCAGGGTGAGAAGTTTTTCAATAGCCCCAGCGGCGCTTCTGGCATGAATTGTTCCCATTCCAGGTATTCCGGAGTTCAGAGCAACCAGCAGATCCAGGGCTTCTGCTCCCCGGACTTCACCGATTACCAATCTGCTCGGTCTCATTCGCAGAGCCTGCCTCACCAGTTCCCTCAGGCCAATCTCATAGTCCCCTTCCGGATTGGCAGACCTGGTTTGCATGGCGACCCAGTCATCGTGACTGAGGGCCAATTCAAATGTGTCTTCACAAGAAACCACTCGCTCCGAATCACTCAGTTCACCCAGCAGTGCGGTGAGCATGGTGGTTTTACCGGCCTGCGTTGCACCACTAACCAGAATGCTTTTCCCCTCCCTCACTGCCGCTGCTAGGTATTCAGCCTGCTGACCAGTGAGGGCATCCCGCAGAACCAGATCTGTGAGAGAGAGTTTGGTTCTTACAAACTTTCGAATGTTTATAGCCCAGTGCTCTCGGGTGATGTCGGGGATTACTACGTGCAGGCGAGAGCCATCAACTAGATCAGCATCAACATAGGGTGTGAGTCGGTCTAGTTTTCTTCGAGAGTGCCTAAGAAGTCTTCTGACTAGATTTTGAATGCTCTCGCTAGATAGTTCGACGTCATCAACTCGGTGGCCTAAGTCAGAGAAGAAGTGAATCTGATTGGGTCGATTAATCCAAATTTCTTCTATTCGCGGATCATCAAGATATTTCTGAAGAACACCAAAGCCGGTTAGTTCGAGCTGGAGCTGTTCGGCCAGCAGCTGTTCCTCCAGTGATTCGTTAGAGAGCTCGGCATATTCATCGATGGCTAATTGAGCTGCCTCGGTGGGAGAGAAACCGCGCTGTCGAACCAGCTGTCTAGATCTTTCAAGAAGTGGAGCTATCTGCACATCGCAAAGATTGTCAAGAAGGGGGCATTTCTGCTCCTGGTTTTCCACAGCCCCTTGTGACCCAGTAGGCTATCTAGGTCCCAGCGGGTGTGGCGAAATTGGCAGACGCACCAGATTTAGGTTCTGGCGCCGAGAGGCGTGGGGGTTCAAGTCCCTTCACCCGCACAAACTTGAGTTATCCACATATCCCTTGACATCTAGTCGAGGGACTTTTCTTTGGTCTAATCTCCTCGCAAGCTCCAAGATTTATCGCAACCTATGCTAGATTGTTTCTACATTGTAGATACAAGGGGGCTTGAAAGGAATGGAAGTGCAATCCTCGATTGGAAAATGGGGAAATAGCCCAGCAATCAGAGTTCCTGTTGCGGCAATTAAGGCTGCTGAACTGTCGCTAAGGCAACCCGTGAGAGTGGTCGCTGAGCCAGGCCGTCTGGTGATTGAACCCTGCAGCTCGATTGAATATGACCTCAAAAAATTGGTCAGCGAGATAACTCCGCAGAATTCCCATCGAGAAACTGACTTTGGGGCTCCTGTAGGAAAAGAAGTCTGGTGATGGCTAAGTTCACTCCTGAGTCTGGCGAGATCATTTGGATCGAATTTGATCCACAGGCTGGAAGAGAGCAAGCAGGTCGAAGACCTGCGCTTGTCATCAGTGAGGCTGCGTACAATGAAAAAACCGGACTGGCAGTTTGCTGCCCCATAACGAGAACTATTAGAAATCATCCATTTGAGGTATTAGTCAACTTGGATGGTACCCCCAGTGCAATTCTTTCCGACCACCTTAAGTCCATTGACATCGAAGCAAGGTATGCCAAGCGGCACAGCAGAGTCGACTATGAAACACTCGCCGAAGTCAAAGCGAAAGTAAAAGCTCTAATTGGACTTTGATCTTTTCAAAATTAGCTCTTAGAGACCTTCACTTTGTTCTTCACGTGATTTATCTCAAATCTGTATGGCCCGCGCTGAATAACCTCGGAGTCTTCACCAGCTTCATCCTTGATACCTAAGTCTTTTTGAATCTGTTTGAAGAACTTCCTCTGGGAACCAAGCTTTAGTTCAGTTCCCTGATACCAAACCTTGGCTGAACCATGCTTCTTAACAGTCAATGCAGGAGACCCATCAACATCGGAATCCTGGAACTTTGCAATCACCTCTGCTGTGAGATTGGTGCTTAGCTCGCTCCATAATTCAATCTTGTAGTCGTTGCTGAGTGAACCCTGACCCTCGCGCAGCGGATAGAACTCTTCGACATAGACACCGGCTAGATCTTTCACGAGCTTGCCTCCGTAGCCACCGAGCTTCACTCTGAGTGTGCGATCTGCGATGTTGCTGAAATAACCAATAAGCAGATTTCCGCCGGCTGCGACGTAGTCGTGATAGGTCTTCTCTTCTGAATCGCTGAGCATGTGAACCATCGGCATCAGCACCAGCTTGTATTTGTTCAGGGTTGCAAGATCTGCATCCGCGGGCACAAAGTCAACTCGAACACCGTTCTCCCAGAGAGCGCGATACCACTTAGCAACTGTCTCCGGATAGCTGATGTCCTGAGTCGGAAGATTGGCCTGCATCATCGCCCAGAACTGCTCATAGTCATAGACCATGGCAACTTCAGCCTGCTTGGTTTCGTAGTTGGAAACATCAGCGTGTTGCCTCATCCACTCTCCCAGCTCACTTATCTCGCGGAAGACCCTGGTGTTTTCACCGGCGTGTGGAACAAGTGCGGAGTGGAATCTCTCACTTCCAGCTTGAGATGCTCGCCACTGGAAATACATTGCTCCCTGAGAACCGCGAGCAACAAAACTTGCCGAGTTTCTGAACTCCTGACCTGGAGTCTTGGCATAGTTTCTTGGCTGCCAGTTCACCGCAGATGAGCTGTGCTCCATCAGGAGCCACTGCTTACCTCCTGCAAAACCTCTAGTCAGATCAGCCTGCTGAGCGAGATCGATGTGGTTGAGAAGGTCGTGCTGAGCTAGGTAATGATCGGTTGAGACAAAGTCGACCTCTTTGGCCCACTTGAAGTAATCCATGGCGTAGGTGAACTTCATGGACATGAAGTTGGTGGTGATTGGATTTACCGAGTCATACTTTCGAATGATGTCTCGCTCCATTTTGTAAAGCTCAAGGTGAGCATCACTGGTGTAACGCTTAAAGTCCATCTGCTGACCAGGATTCGGATGAGTTCCATCCGGAGTTCTTTTGGGAACCACGATCTCATCCCACTGGTAGTAGCGCTGAGACCAGAAGTCTGTTCCCCAGGCATCATTTAGTTCTTCAATGGATGAATACTTTTTCTGCAGCCACTGAACAAAAGCCAGTCTGGAATCTTCGGAGTAGCAGTAGGGGGTGTGGCAACCATATTCATTGTTGATGTGCCACATCACAACAGCTGGGTGCTTGGCATATCGAGCTGCGATCTGCTCAACCAGTTGACCCGCTTTTCTCCTATAAACAGCAGATGCCGCCGAGTACTGCTGCCTAGCTCCATGGGAAAGTCTGACGCCATCAAAATTCACGGGAAGAACGTCGGGGTGTGACTTGGTGAGCCAGGCTGGAGGCGATGCTGTTGCGGAAGCCAGGTCAATCGAAATGCCACCTCTGTGAAGAAGATCCATGATTTCATCGAGCCAGTCGAAGTGATATTCGCCATCACTTCTTTCAATCTTGGCCCAGGAGAAAATACCCAAGGAGACCAGGTTCACCCCTGCCTTCTGCATAAGCTCAATGTCTTGAACCCAGACATCCTTTGACCACTGCTCTGGGTTGTAGTCGCCTCCGAAGTGGAGTTTTCCTAAATTGAGCATCAGCTCTCCTCTATCTCTATCAGTAGTGCATTTTCTGGATATAAAACTGGTGGCCTAAGACCCACACTCGCCAGCGCTTCACCGCTGAGCTCGATGCCATCCAGCCACTCGACCTGGGTGCGCTGAATGTAATTCGGCTCTCCTGCTGGGAATGCCGCCCTCACTCGATAGCTCGTTTTGGCATCGAGCCCTGGAATCAAAATCGCATTTGGTCTTGAAGCACTTGCCGCCGAGAGAGTGACGTAGGCAAAGAGAGCTGACTTCTGATTCTTAGAAACAACTCCGTGAACAAAAGTTGACTGATCGATCTCAGAGCGAATCATTTTCCCAGTGTGAAGAAGTGATCTGTGCTTCTTGTAGTAGTGGGACCAGCCGGTTAGATACTTCTTTTCTTCCTCAGTGGTCTGAGTGATATCCCACTCCAACCCGGCATGCCCAAACAGAGCGGTTACAGCTCTGAAGGAAAGTGAGTGGACTCTTCCAGTGGTGTGACTGCGGGTGGGGCCGATGTGACTTCCTAAGAGCTCAGGCGGAATTGCAATCTGGGTGTAGCGCTGGATGTACTGACGCTCCAGGGCATCATTGCAATCGGAAGTCCAGAATCGATCAGCAAACTGGACCATTCCAAGGTCAATCCGTCCCCCTCCAGATGCGCAGGATTCAATCTCTAATCCCGGGTGACGCTTCTTTAGCTCGGCAAAGAGTCGATAGATGGCAAGGGTTTGATTGTGAACAGCTGCTCTTCCGCCACTGGCCGGTTCTAACAAAAAGCGGTTGTGATCCCACTTGATGTAGTCGATTTCATAATCAGATAGGACTTTGTCCACAGACGACAGGATGTATTGGTAGGCGTCCGGATTGGTTAGGTCAACAACTAGCTGATGCCTTCCCTCAGGTGGCACACGATCGTGAGACTTCAAAATCCAATCGGGATGGTTTCGATATAGCTCGCTGTCAGGGTTCACCATCTCCCCTTCAAACCAGAGCCCAAACTGCATGCCTAATGATTTGACCTTCTTGATTAATGGACCAAGACCATCTGGCCAAACATCCTTCGAAACCTGCCAGTCACCAAGACCAGAGAGATCATTTCTTCGAGACCCGAACCATCCGTCGTCTAGGACAAATCGCTCAACACCAATCTGCTTGGCAACATCAGCTAGCTCTGAAAGTTTCTCTAGGTTGTGATCGAAATAGACAGCTTCCCAAACATTTAGTGTTAGTGGTCTTGGCGATGAGGGATGGATTTCTCTTGATCGAAGCCAGCTGTAGCTTCGATCTGAAACACCGTCAATACCCTGATCTGAATAAATTGCATAAACACTAGGTGCTTGGTGCGTTTCACCAGAGGCCAGAATTATTTCCCCAGGAAGCAAAAGCTCACCCGCAGAAATATATTTACGACCCGATTGGGCCTGCTCGATGGCATGCCGCGAGTTTCCAGAGAATCCAAGTCCAAGTGACCAGACTTCACCAGACTGATAGTTAGCGCCACGTGTCATTGCCAGCTGCAAGATTGTGTAGTCGTGCGAAGATCTACCCTCGCGTGATTCCCTAACCCAGTAACCCGATTGGATATCCCTTCGCTGAGGCTGTCTTTCTTTTACCCAGCGACCAGTGAAGTCCATCGACTCAGCTGCTCGATCAGGAAGTGGTAGAGCAACCTCTAGCCCATCGAGAGTGAAATCTGTAGCGCCGATGTTCTTAACGCTCTGTCTAATTTCAAGAACACCGCTGCCAACAAATTCAAAGACAACCGTGACCTCAAGACCGGCCTGAGCATCTTTGCTTATTGCCTTGATTGAGGTTTCGGTCACATCAACTTTTTGAAGTTCAAACTTTTGTGAAAAATCCTTGCCTGATCGGTGACCAAGTAGTGCTGGGCGAGAAGTATTACCCCTGGAGTTTTCTCGCCAAATGCCATGAAACTGGTGCTCATCTAATTCGGCGTGTGCGGTGGGTTCGATGGCTGCTAGCCGAAGCATTTCAGGATTGGCCTTTAGGTCTTTGCCCCAGTGAAGTATTTGTGGAGTAGCGGAAGAGAAGTCGACAACCAGGCTGACCCCAGCTTGGCTAATCACGGCGGCGGGAAACACTGAATCCTTCATCTTCCTAGTCTGATAGCGGTTACTGGACGGAGTAAAGACCCCGTCCAGTAACTACTCAGTTGCTATTCAATTGTCTGCTCTTCCCCGAAAGAAAGAGCCTGTCCGCCCGAACCGACCCTAAAACTTGACCCAGATAGACCCCGTTTGAATGGGTCTGAACGAACTAGTCCAATATTCCCAAACTTTTCGAAATAAAAACGACAAAAGTAATCATTCCGTTAGTAAGAAAACAGGCATATTCGTAACTTGGGATTACCCTGTTGCCAGGAAAGGACCTATTAGAAATGCTCGCAGCCCAGCGAAAAGCCAAGATTCTCGAGGAAGTCGGCACCTCTGGTGCCAGGCGCATCGCGGATTTAGCAGAGGCTTTGGGGGTTTCTGAGGTAACAATCCGCAGAGATGTCGAGCAGTTAGCTTCGCAGGGGCTGGTCGACAAGGTCCACGGAGGAGTTACCGCCAATACCCTCTCCCTCACTCTCGAACCACCATTTACCGCAAACTCGCTCAAAGAGCAGCAGTCGAAGGATGCAATTGCAGCTTTAGCGGCAGAACTCGTTCGGCCAGGGATGGCCGTCGCACTAATGGGCGGATCTTCTGTCTATGCACTTGCCAAGAGACTGAGGGATGTGCCGTCGCTAACGATTGTCACCAACTCAGTTCCAATCTCCGATCTGTTCGCTCAAAAGCCGAGAGCTGATCAGACCGTTGTTCTAACCGGAGGCGTAAGAACACCAACCGATTCACTGGTTGGAAATATTGCCACCGAAGTATTTTCCAGATTTAACTTAGACATAGTTTTTATGGGCACTCACGGCATGGACAGTGAGTTTGGTTTTAGCTCACCGAACCTGGTTGAAGCGGAAACCAATCGTGAAGTAATTCGAAGAAGTGCGAAATTTGTCGTCCTCGCCGACCACACCAAGTGGGGCGTAAGAGGATTCTCTTCATTTTCATCATTTGATCGCGCTGATGTTGTGATTACCAGCAAGGGTCTTTCCAACAAAGCCTTGGTGGTATTGCGATCAAAGGTGAAGGAAGTAATGGTCTCTGACTAAAGCTTCAGCGAATACAAATAGCTGCCAATTGGTTTTCCAAACCTCATCGCAACATCAGCCAGATGCCCCTGCTCAACAAACCCGTGCTTTTTATGAAGGGCTATGGATGCGTGTGCTCCTCGATCAGCAATCACTGCAATCACCTCTTTGAGATCAAGTCTTCGACAACCCTCAATTAGCTCAACAAACAATCGGCTGCCAAGCTTCTTGCCAGTTGCAGCTGGGGCTAGATAGATCTGATTCTCGACTATCTTTAGGTGTCCAGTTCTCTGCCTCCAGGGTGCAACCAGGGCGAACCCCAAAACCTCACTCCCCCGGGCGATCACCAAGAAGGGAAAATGCAACTTGGAAAGAAGTTCGAACTTCTCCTGCCAGTAGGAAAGATCCAGCGGCTTATCGTCGAAGGTAATCACCGTGTTTTGAACAAAGAAGTTATAGATATCTCTAACCTGTGGAAGATCCTCCTGGTTCACTGCTCGAACCAATATTTCTTTCTCTATCTCTTTGGGTTTTTGCTTTTGTCTTCGAACCAGCCGCCACCGGGTTTCAGAATCAACCACTAGCAGCTCCAATCAATCGGTTCTTCGCCCAACTCTAGGAGTGCTTTGTTACAACTAGAAAAAGGTTTAGACCCAAAGAAACCCCGATAGGCAGAAAGCGGCGAGGGGTGAACCGAAGAGATGATTTTTGCCCCAGCTAGATCTGGTGCAAGCTCCTGAGCTTTTGATCCCCAAAGGATTGCAACCAGCCTCCCCTGACGCACCTCAATCAAATGACGAACAGCTGCGGTGGTGAAGCTATCCCAACCAAGCTTGAAGTGAGCACCGGTTTCATTGGTCCTTGTGGTGAGGTGCCTGTTGAGCAGCATCACTCCGGCCTTCTGCCAGATTGTCAAATCACCCTCGTGCTCTCCACCAACATCACTTTTTAGTTCAGTGAGTATGTTCTGAAGAGATGGTGGCAGGGGCCTTGTTCCCCTGGGAACAGCAAAAGAAAGACCCACTGCATGCAGAGGATTTGGGTATGGGTCCTGACCGATAATCAACACCCGATAGTCATTGGGCGAAAACTCAAATGCTCGAAAGATGTGCTCAGCTTGAGGAACAAAGTCATCCCCAAGGCCCTGAATAATCTCCAGCAACTTCTCGTGCTGGGCATTAAACAGCCCCTGCCAGTCGGGATGAACTAAATCGAACATGTGCCAATAGTAAAAGTGCAAAGATGATTGCAGAAGAAGGAGCAAGAAATATGCCATCAGCCAAAGAACTGCTTCAGGAAGCCTCTAAGTATGCAGAAACCCTTTCTGGAATTAGAAGAGATCTTCACCAGATACCAGAGTTTGCACTAGATCTTCCCAAGACCCAGGCTCGCATCCTTGCCTCCATTGAGGGTCTGGGTGAGATAACACTTGGCAAGTCACTCACTTCAATAGTCCTTCATATAAAAGGAGCTAACCCAGGACCGACAGTTCTGCTGCGAGCAGATATGGATGCGCTAAAAGTTGTTGAGGAAACCTCTCTTCCATACGCATCAACCAACGGCTATATGCACGCCTGTGGACACGACCTTCACATGGCTGGAGCGATTGGTGCCGCTCACCTACTAGCCACTCACAAGGACAAACTGAGTGGTGATGTTCTGATCTGGTTCCAACCTGGTGAAGAAGGTCACCACGGAGCCGACGTGATGATCGAAGAGGGAATGCTCGACATCACCGGATCCAAACCAATTGCGGCTTACGGCCTGCATGTCTTCACCTCCATGCCCAAGGGACTGATTGCATCCAAGAGCGGACCGATGATGGCGAGCGCCGGCGATCTGCACGCAACCTTCTATGGCTCAGGCGGTCACGGCTCCATGCCCTGGCTCAGTAAAGACCCTGTCACACCAATGATTGAATCCATTTCAGCTCTACAGAACCTATTGAACAAGCAGTTTGATCAGTTCGACCCGGTAATTCTCAATGTCGGTTGGATCAGAGCCGGTGATGATGCTACGACCAACGTCATCGCTGACACCGCCTCCTTCGGAGCAACGGTGAGGACATTCTCAGAAGAAAACACTAAGAAGCTCCACGAGCTTGCCCCCAAGCTCATCCACTCAATTGCCGAGGGGTTCGGCATCAAGGCTGAGGTCAGCTTCGGTAGGGCCACCAAGGTCCTAATGAATGACCCCCAGGCGGTCAAGGTCGTGGAGGAGGTGGCCAAGGAGCTGGTTGGAGAGAACGGATACCTCCCAATGCAAAAGCCGATTGCCGGAGGCGAGGACTTTGCCTCAATTGTTTCCGAGGTTCCTGGGGCATTTGTCTTTGTCGGAGCCTGTCCCCCGGAGATCGACTACACCAAGGCCCCAACCAACCACTCGGCCAAGGCCCAGTTTGATGACTCCGTGCTGCCGCTCTGCTCTGCCCTCTTAGCATCCCTTGCGTTTAGACACCTGGGCTAAAGTTACCCACTGTTACCCCCTCACTTGCAATGGGGCTTAGGGCGGGGCCATAGTTTCACTAAACAATTCTTGATTGAGGGTAAACATGTCTGATTCAGCCAACTGGGGATTTGAAACGCTGCAGATTCACGCTGGTGCCGAGAGTGATCCAGCCACCAATGCGCGTGCAGTTCCGATATACAAAACCACCGCCTACACCTTTAACTCCGCAGAGCATGCCAGAAACCTGTTTGGCCTGGCAGAGTTCGGAAACATCTATACCCGAATCATGAATCCAACTCAGGATGTTGCCGAGAAAAGAATTGCTGCCCTGGAGGGCGGAACCGCTGCACTACTTCTTGCCAGCGGTCAGGCGGCGGAGACTTTTGCGGTTTTGAATATTGCCTCCAGTGGAGATCACATCGTCTCCTCCTCCACCCTCTACGGCGGAACCTTCAATCTCTTCAAGTACACCCTCGCCAAGCTCGGTATCGAAGTCACCTTCGTTGAGAATCAGGATGATGAAAGCGAGTGGCAGCGTGCGGTTAAACCAAACACCAAACTCTTCTTCGCAGAGACCATTGGAAATCCAAAGGCCTCAATCTTGGATATCCGAAAGGTTGCCGCTGTCGCACATAAAAACGGTGTTCCGCTAATTGTCGACAACACAGTTGCGACCCCTTACC
Organism: uncultured Aquiluna sp.; assembly: GCA_964480885.1. Taxonomy (GTDB): domain Bacteria; phylum Actinomycetota; class Actinomycetes; order Actinomycetales; family Microbacteriaceae; genus Aquiluna. The sequence continues at coordinate 21,263 of CAYZRV010000006.1, forward strand.
TGATCAAACCACTTGAGCACGGAGCCGACATTGTTGTGCATTCCGCCACCAAGTTCCTCGGAGGTCACGGAACAGTTGTTGCCGGTGCCATAGTCGACGGTGGAAAGTTCGAGTGGTCTAAGTCAGATAAGTTCCCAGGGCTAACCACTCCAGATCCGAGCTACCACGGTGTTGTCTACACCCAAGCTCTGGGTGATGGCATCGCCTACATCATCAAGGCCAGAGTTCAGCTCCTCAGGGACATCGGAGCTGCAGTCTCTCCCGACACTGCATTCTCATTAATTCAGGGAATCGAAACCTTGAGTTTGAGAATGGAGCGACACGTCGAGAACGCAACCAAGGTTGCGCAGTGGCTAGAAACCCACCCGCAGGTCAGCAAGGTGAACTACGCGGGTCTAAAGAGCTCGCCTTCCTTCGAAGCTCACAAGACCTACTCCCCCAAGGGAGCGGGAGCAATCGTTTCCTTTGAGATTGTCGGTGGTGTGGAGGCTGGCATCAAGTTTGTTGACGGCCTCAAGTTGCACTCTCACGTTGCCAACATCGGAGATGTTCGCTCTTTGGTGATCCACCCCGCCTCGACCACTCACTCTCAGCTGAGTGAAAAAGATTTGGCAACCACCGGTGTAACACCGGGACTGGTGAGACTGTCGGTTGGACTTGAGACCTACGAGGACATAATTGCCGATTTGCAGAAGGGTTTTGCAGCAGCCAAGTAAATGGACTTTCAGATATCTGAAGACTCTGCTCCCTCGGAATTTATCACCGAGGAGCAGCGTCGCCAGCTAGTTGGAAGACCTCCTGCCACAGGGGCTTGGATAGTTGGTGACTCGGTCGGGGATAGAAAGTTTTCTGAAATCTTCTCCCTGAAATGCGAATCGGGACGGGAGCTCAAGGGCGCAAGACTTGCCTATGAGAGCTGGGGGGAGCTCAATCAGCAAAAGTCCAATGCCGTGCTGGTGTTACATGCGCTAACCGGTGACAGTCACACCATAGGCAATGCGGGCGATGGTCACCCAACCGCTGGTTGGTGGAACGGGATCATCGGAGAAAACCTTGCCATTGATACCAATAAATATTTCGTAATTACGCCAAATGTCTTAGGCGGTTGTCAGGGATCAACCGGACCAAGTTCGCTTGCTCCTAACGGCAAAGAATATGGACCAAACTTCCCACAGCTAACCATTCGCGATCAGGCCAGAGCCTTTGTCATCCTGATGGAGCAGCTTGGAATTGAAAGCTATGTGGTGGTCGGTGGATCGATGGCCGGAATGCATGCTCTGGAGATGGCGATTGAGTTTCCTGAGCGAGTAAAGAAGTTAGGAATCCTGGCAGCACCTCCATATTCAACGGCCGATCAGATTGCGCTCAATACGGTTCAGCTTGAGGCCATCAGATCAGATGAAAACTTCCAGGGTGGAAACTACTACGAGGCCAAACCGGGCTTTGGCCCTCACCGAGGTTTAGCGCTCGCCAGAAGAATGGCCCTTCTCAACTACCGCTCTCCGCAGGAGTTGAATGAGAGATTTGGCAGAAGTTGGCAGTCACAAGTCAGTCCGCTGACAGAGCAGGGTAAGTATGCGGTGGAGAGCTATTTAGATTTCCATGGCAACAAGTTCGTCCGCAGATTTGATGCCAACAGCTATATCACTCTTGTGACAGCCATGAATTCCCACGACGTAGGTCGCGGACGTGAATCAGTCGAGCAAGCTCTGGAACAAATTAAGTGCCCAACGCTGGTTCTGGGTATTGAAAATGACAGACTCTTTCCCCTGAGCGGTCAAAAGTTAATTGCGGAATCTATTTCAGGGGAATTGATAGGCGGCGAACTCCAGGTAGTAAAGAGTGAATTTGGTCACGATGGATTTCTAATTGAAACCGAAGAGGTAGGTAAGAGGCTCAAGCAACTACTCCCCTAGAGTTGAGCTCGTGAATCTTGTTCGTCCCAAAATCGCAGTTTCCTTCTTCTTTCTCTCCGGTGGCAGTGCATTAGCTCTCTGGGCTGTCCACATTCCACTTATTGAAAAACACGTTGGTATTGACTACTCAATTCTTGGAGCTCTGCTGATGCTCAGTGGTGTCGGTGGCTTCCTTGCAATGCAGCTGTTTGGTTACCTGGTCGACCATGTCGGGGCCAAGACTGCGACGCGAATAGGTGGCGTAGCTGTTGGTCTTTCCCTGCTGGGACCGGCATTCGCCAGCGACCCGTTTTTTCTTGGGGTTGCCATCCTGCTCTTGGGTTTTGGAATTGCCGGGGTGGATGTTGCGATGAATGCTGCTGCCCTGCAGGTTGATAAAGAGAATTCAAGACCAATCTTCACTTTCTTTCACCTGTTCTGGTCGGTCGGAGGACTCGCGGGAGCTGCCCTTGGTTTTATAACCATTGCCGCCGGCTTTGTTCAATCACAAACCCTGACTTTCGTGGGAATCTCACTCTCCATAGTCGGATTGTTTATGGCCGCCTGGCTCCTTCCAGATCGGCCAAATGTTGTTAGCAAAGACAAGGCTGAAGACAGGCAATCTGCCAAGCAAAACCGAAGAGTGTTGGGTTTCGTAATCCTTGCTGGATTGATGAGCGCATCGGGAGCAATCATTGAAGGAGTGGCTCACGACTGGTCAGCTCTCTACCTCAGAGATATTCAGCAGACCGACGTCGCAACAGCTGCCTGGGGTCTGGCATTTTTCAACATAGGCATGATTACCGGTCGAATCTTTATCGACCGAATAGTTGAGAGAAAGGGAAGAGGTTTTGTAATCGTCTGGGGATCACTGGCAGCAGCGGTTGCAATTGGACTTCAGGCAATTGCCCCCAATCTTGAGACATCTCTTTTCTTCTGGTTCCTCCTAGGCCTGGGAATCTCCGGCGTTGTCCCGCAGCTATTTGCAGCGGGAGGAGAAATCGGAGAGAGCACTCACAGAGGCAGAAATATGGCGAGAGTGGTGGGTATCACCTACATCGGCGGCCTGGCGGGACCATCAATAATCGGTCTTCTCACCTTGGCAATTCCACTTAATTTTGCAATTGGCTGGGGTGCGGTGCTGGGATTGTTTATTGTTTTGTCTTGGCCAAGATTGGAAAAACTGAACAAATGAGCAAACTATTCACGCCCATCAAGATTCGAAACTTAGAGGTTAGAAATCGTCTCTGGGTTTCACCGATGTGCATGTATTCCTGCGAGAACAAAGACGGAGTCGTCGGAGATTGGCACCTTGTTCACCTGGGTTCCAGAGCTATTGGTGGTGCAGGGTTGGTGATGGCTGAAGCCAGCGGAGTCAATGCCGAAGGAAGAATTTCTCCCTGGTGTCCAGGGATCTGGAGTGCGGAGCAGGCCAAGGCTTGGAAAAAGGTAACTGACTTCATTCGTGAAGCCGGAGCTGCCAGTGCAATTCAGCTTGCTCACGCTGGAAGAAAGGCATCCGTCTATAGAACGTGGTCAGGCAATGGATCGGTTCCTATTTCTGATGGTGGCTGGCAGTCCTACTCCGCAACCGATGAGGCATTCCCTGGATATGATGCGCCTAGAAAATTAGAGACTGACGAGATTCCAAAACTCGTTGAGGATTTTAGAATCTCTGCCGCCAGAGCGATGGAGGCTGGGTTTGATGCGGTTGAGATTCATTCCGCTCACGGCTACCTCCTTCACCAATTTCTATCTCCCCTAACCAACAAGCGAAATGATCATTACGGCGGAAGCTTGGAGAACAGGAGCAGGCTGCTTCTGGATATCGTTAGCTCCGTGAGAAAAGAAATTGGTGATGCGCCGCTGATGATCAGATTCAGTGCAACAGATTATGTGGAGGGCGGCTGGGATCAGGAACAAACCAACCAGGTTGCCTCCTGGGCACATGAGCGTGGCGCTGACCTATTTGATCTTTCCTCGGGAGGTTTGGTGATGGGTGTAAAGATTCCAACCGGACCTGGCTATCAGGTTGAATACAGCAAGTCGACTCACGCGGCTACTGGAGCACCGGTGTCAGCTGTGGGACAAATCACAGAGGCTAGACAGGCCGAAGAAATTGTCGCCTCGGGAGCGGTGGATGTTGTGATGATGGGCAGGCAGTTCCTGAGAGACCCATACTTTGCCCTTAGGGCAGCCCACGAACTCGGAGTTGAAGTTGAGTGGCCCAATCAATACACCAGGGGTATGTGGCCTAGCGCCTAGTCGAATCCTCAATTTCCCCGACCAGCACTTCAATCACATCTTCCAAGAAGAGGCAGCCGGTGATCTTGCCATCGGCAGAAAAAGTCCTGGCGATGTGTGCGCCATACTTTCTCAACTGGGCAAGAGCATCTTCCAATTCAGCAGCCTCGGACACTGATATGAGTGTCCGCATGCGCTTTGACTGCAGTGGTTTGTTGAATCGCTCGGGATCATCAATCAGAGCATCTTTGATGTGCCAGTAGCCGATCAAATCACCAGATTCACTCTTCACCGGATACCTGCTAAACCCATATTCACTAACCGCCTCCTGCAGTTGAGCGGGGGTGGCATCGGGCGACAGAGTCACAAGCTCCTGAATCGGGTGCTTGATATCCCCGACTACTTTTTCTGTGAACTCAAAGGTGTTGGAGATTGTCTTGGAGGCATCGTTTAGTGTGCCGTGGCGACGTGATTCCTCAACGATGTCCTCAACTTGCTCGAGTGTGAATGCGGTGTTGGCCTCATCCCTGGGTGTAAAACCAAAGAGCCTAAGAATTCCATTGGATATCTGGTTCATCACCCAGACAACTGGTTTCACAACCTGCGCAACAAAGTAGAGCATGGGGCCCAGGATCAGTGCCGCAGAGGTTGGGATTGAGATTGCAATATTCTTTGGAACCATCTCCCCAAGCACAACGTGAAGATAGGTGACAAGCAGCAGGGCAATTATGAAGCTCACCACAGAAGTCGTTGCGTAATCAAACCCAATTGCACTGAGTGGATCTTCCAGCATGTATTTGATGGAAGGTTCTGCAACCACCAGTATCAAAAGTGACGAGACTGTGATGCCCAGCTGAGCCGTTGCTAACATCAACGAAACCTGCTCCATTGCCTTCAGCGTGACCTTGGCGGCAGGATTACCTTTATCCGCCAGCGGTTCAATCTGTGCTCTGCGAGCTGAGATAACAGCAAACTCAGAGCCAACAAAAAAAGCATTCGATACCAGAAGCACAGCCAACCAAATCAGACCTGACAGATCAGTCATTGTCATCACCTGCCGGCTGATACTTAATGCGATCTACCCTTCGGCCATCCATGCGAATAACTTTCAATTCACCGGTTGGCAGCTCAACCACATCCCCGTCCTGCGGAATCTTCCCCAACTCGCTCATCACAAAACCGGCGATGGTGTCATAGTCCTCATCGTCGGCAATCTTTAGTCCAATTTCCCTGAGCTCACTGGGTCTTGCCAGTCCACTGAATGATGCTGAGCCATCCGAATACTGAACGATGTGGGCCTTGGTGCGATCATGCTCATCGGCAAGCTCACCAATCAGTTCCTCGACAGCATCTTCTAGTGTTGCAATTCCTGCGGTGCCTCCGTATTCATCAACCACGACACCAAACTGCAGTCCCTTGCCACGGAGGGTGAGGATCAGTCGATCAAGCGGCATGGTCTCTGGAACCCTCACTGGCTCAACCATGATTGCCGTTACCGGCACCTGGGCTCTTCTCTCGAGTGGAATAGCGACAGCTTGTTTGACGTGCGCGACGCCAACAATGTCATCCGAATCTTCACCAAGAACCGGGAAGCGAGAGTGACCAGTTTCTCTAGCAAGAGCCACGAGTTCCTGCGCACTCTGCTCTCTTTCGATGGTGTGCATCTGAGGTCTCGGTGTCATGATGTCGCTTGCTAGAAGCGATGTCATTGAAAGAGTCTTTTCTAAAAGCTTGGCGGTGTCACTCTCCAAGGTTCCCAAGGTTGCTGAACGTCTAACCAGTGAGGTGAGCTCTTCGGCGCTGCGGGCAACCGATAGCTCCTCCTTGGGTTCAATGCCAACTTTGCGAAGAATCCAGTTTCCGTTGTTGTTTAGAAACAAAATCAAAAACTTAAAGATAAAAGTGAAGCCGAGTTGAAAAGGAGCAACAGCCTTCAGAACCTTCTTTGGCGAACTCAGAGCCATGTTCTTTGGAACCAGCTCACCAAAAAGGAAGGATGCAATGGTTGCAATCAACATCGCCAGAATCGTGGCAAAGATAGCAATGCCATCCTCGCTCAGACCAAACCCAGTTAGCCCTGGCTCCAAAATCCTAGAAAGCGCAGGCTCTGCTACGAATCCCGTCAGCAGGACGGTTAGGGTGATTCCCAGCTGAGCTGAGGAAAGTTGAGTGGCGGTGGTGGCAACTGCCCGAATCGAAAGATCGAGGCCCTTTTCCCCCGCGGCACGCCTGGACTCAAGGTCCACTCTGTCAAGGTTGATAATCGCGAATTCGCTCGCGACAAACAGGCCTGTGCCGATAACCAACAGGACCCCAAATAAAAGGAGCAGGTAATCGCTCAAGCAATCACCTGCGGACTATGTTTGTCGTGCTCCATTTCAAGACAACACTATAGCCGCCTGGGATTGATTAGACTTTAGGGCGTCCTACCCTCAAAACTAAGGGAAACAGTGTCCTCGACCAGCAACGGCAATTCACAGGCAGATTTTGGCGCTAACGAGTGGCTAGTAGCCGAAATGTATGCCCAATGGCAAGAAAATCCAGACTCAGTAGACAAATCCTGGCTTCCAATTCTGGAGCGCTACCAGCTTGAGCAAGGTGCCAACCCAGCACCGGTAGCAGCTCCCACCGTTGCCCCGTCGACCGAGTCCATCACCATGCCGGTTGCCAAAACCGTTGAATCCGCTCCCCTAACTTCTCCTGTGCCAGCGGACCTCCCCGCAACAGGATCAATGCCCATCGCTCTGCAGGAAGAAGAAGCTCAGCCAGAGGTCAACATTCTCCGTGGAATGGCAAAGACTCTGGCATCAAACATGGATGCTTCACTCAGTGTGCCAACCGCAACCTCGGTTAGGCAAATGCCAGCCAAGCTGCTGATTGATAACCGAATCGTTGTCAACTCACACCTGAAGAGAACTCGTGGTGGGAAAGTTTCCTTCACTCACCTTATTGGCTACGCGGTTGTCCAGGCACTCAAGGAATTCCCAAGTCAAAACGTTTTCTATGACGAGGTTGATGGCAAGCCAGCGGCTATCACGCCAGCTCATGTGAACCTAGGCCTCGCCATTGATATTCCAAAGCCAGACGGAACCAGAGCACTACTGGTTCCAAATATCAAGCGAGCTCAAAAACTTAACTTTGCTGAATTTGTCGCGGCCTATGACGATCTAGTTCGCAGGGCAAGAGATAACAAACTAGGTGCGGATGACTTTTCGGGAACAACCATATCGCTCACCAATCCCGGTGGCATTGGAACAGTTCACTCTGTGCCGAGACTGACCAAGGGTCAGGGCTGCATCATTGGTGTTGGAGCGCTGGAATACCCGGCTCAGTTCAAGGGACTGAGCGAAGAGATGCTGGCTGAACAGGGCATCGGAAAGATTCTCACCCTCACCTCGACCTACGATCACAGGGTTATTCAGGGTGCTGGCAGTGGAGAGTTCCTCAAGATTGTCGAAGAACTTCTGCTCGGTGAAAGAGACTTCTACGTAAAAATCTTTGCCGACATGCGCATCCCCTACACCCCGGTGGTGTGGGTAAATGACTTCCACTGGGATCTTGCCGATCAGTCGGGTAAGAACACCAGAATTCAGGAATACATCAATGCCTTCCGAGTTCGCGGTCACCTAATTGCCGACATCGACCCACTGGAGTATGTCCAGAGGTGGCACCCCGACCTAGACATCCGAAGCTATGGACTGTCCCTCTGGGATCTAGACAGAACATTTAAGACAGGTGGCTTTGGTGGCAGGGTCAAGGCCAAGTTCAGAAACATTCTTGGAATTCTTCGCGATACCTACTGCCGCACGGTGGGCATCGAATACATGCACATCCAAGATCCTCAGGAGCGCAGCTGGTTCCAAGAGCACCTGGAGCAGCCATATAAGAAGCCTTCCAAGGAAGAGCAATTCCGAATCCTGAACAAGCTGAACGAAGCAGAAGCTTTCGAGACATTCCTGCAAACCAAGTTCGTCGGTCAAAAGAGATTCTCCCTGGAGGGAAGTGAGTCGCTAATTCCAGCGCTGGATGAGATTCTTCAGTCAGCAGCCAACGCCAATCTGGAAGAGGTTGCCATTGGCATGGCCCACCGCGGAAGACTGAATGTTCTCACCAACATCGCTGGCAAGACCTACGGTCAGGTGTTCCGCGAGTTCGAAGGTTCTACCGATGTCAAGGGCGTGCAGGGCTCGGGAGATGTGAAGTATCACCTTGGAACACACGGCAAGTTTGTCTCTGCTGAGGGAAACTCAGTGAACGTATATCTTGCCGCGAACCCCTCTCACCTGGAAGCTGTCAACCCAGTGCTCGAGGGAATCGTTAGGGCCAAGCAGGATCGACTTGGCAACCCAGCTAATTACCCTGTCCTACCCGTTTTGATTCACGGTGATGCAGCTTTTGCAGGTCAAGGTGTGGTTCCAGAAACCATGCAGTTCTCTCAACTAGAGGGCTACAAGGTTGGCGGAACCATCCACCTGATTGTCAACAACCAGGTTGGTTTCACAACCCTGCCCAAGGACGCCAGAACATCTGTGTATGCAACTGATTTTGCCTTGGGAATCCAGGCTCCTATCTTCCATGTCAACGGAGATGACCCGGAGGCAGTGGTGAGAGTTGCCCAGATTGCCTTCGATTACCGACAGACCTTTAACAAGGATGTCGTGATTGACATCATCAGCTATCGCAGAAGAGGTCATAACGAAGGTGATGATCCTTCGATGACTCAACCACTGATGTATAACCTGATCGAAGCCAAGCGCAGTGTCCGCACTCTCTATATGGAAAACCTGATTGGTCGCGGTGACATCACCCAGGAAGAATTCGATCAGGCAAATCAGAGCTTCCAAACCAGTTTGGAAAATGCCTTCATCGAAGTTCACGAGGCCATGAGCCAACCGGTCGCTCTTCCAGAAAGACCAGTTGGCATTGGAACCACCGCCAGCGAGCAGCAGGCACTAGCCAAGGCAACAGCGATTAGCAAAGAGGTGGTCGAGGCCATCGGGAATGCCCATGCCAACCTCCCGCAGGGCTTCACCGTTCACCCCAAACTTGCCCAGCTTCTTCAAAAGCGAGTAGAGATGAGTCGCGAGGGTGGAATCGACTGGGGCTTTGGAGAACTGATCGCCTTTGGTTCACTTCTTTTGGAAGGCATCAACGTCAGGCTTGCCGGTCAAGATGCAAGACGAGGAACATTCGTTCAACGACATGCAACCTTCTTCGACAGAGAAACAGGAGCTGAGTGGATGCCACTTAGCTTCATCTCTGAGCAGCAGGCTAAGTTCCAGGTGTATAACTCACTGCTTAGTGAATATGCAGCCATGGGATTTGAATACGGCTACTCCTTTGAAGAGCCCAACACGCTTACTCTCTGGGAAGCTCAGTTCGGTGATTTCGCCAATGGTGCTCAGACAATCATCGATGAGTTCATCTCATCAGCCGAACAGAAGTGGCAGCAGCACTCATCTTTGGTGCTGCTTCTTCCCCACGGATATGAGGGACAGGGTCCTGATCATTCAAGTGCCAGAATTGAAAGATTCCTGCAGCTTTGTGCCGAGAACAACATGACTGTTGCTCAGCCATCAACGCCTGCCAGCCACTTCCACCTGCTCAGACGTCAGGCCTATGCCAACCCGAAGCGACCACTGATCATCTTCTCCCCCAAGTCGATGCTGCGACTAAAGGCAGCCTCGTCCGAGGTTAGTGACTTCACCTCTGGGACATTCGAGCCGCTAATTGCAGATCAGCAAAATCTCAATCCATCAGGTGTGAGAAAGGTTCTGTTCTGCTCCGGCAAGATCTACTGGGAGCTTTTGGCAGAGAGTCAGAAGAGAGCAACCGGCGACACTGCCATCGTTCGCATCGAACAGCTCTATCCGACCCCTGTCGAAGAGATGAAGAAGGTCATCGCTCAGTATCCAGGAGCTGAATTGCGCTGGGTGCAGGATGAACCTGCGAACCAGGGACCATGGACATACATGGGACTGTTCATGCCAAGGTATGGAATTAACTTCAAGGTGATTTCCAGACCTGCATCAGCATCGCCTGCCACCGGTTCCTCCAAGCGTCACGCAGCCGAACAGGCCGATGTAATTGTCAGGGCGTTTGCTGACTGATGCGCTCACTCAGAGTGGTGGTGCTGGGCGACGAACTTCTTACCGGAGCCGGAGATCCGAAGGGTCTGGGCTGGTTGGGAAGAGTTCAAGCTCGGCTACCACAGGGTGAAGATGTTGCGTTCTTCCCGCTTGCCAAGATTGGTGAGACAACCGGAGCGCTACTTGAAAGATGGCGAACCGAAGCTCTACCCAGATTTAGCAAAGAAACTGAAAACTATTTGGTCATCGCCCTTGGTTCGCAAGACATCCAGGCCGGCACAACCCTCTCCAGATCAAGACTGAATCTTGCATCGGTCTTAGATGATGCAACGCGCGAAGGCGTAAAGGTTTTTGTAGTGGGTCCCGCCCCAACCGGAGTCAAAGAATATGACAGCGAAGTTGGTGAGCTGAGCATGGGATTTGCCGATGTGGTTAAGCGCAGGCAGATGAAATATGTTGACTGCTTCAATCCGCTCAAGGAACACGATGGGTATCTAGCGGAAGTGTCTCAGCACCCAAGAAGACTCCCGGGACAGGTTGGTTATGGATTGATTGCCTGGCTGGTTCTAAATAAGGGCTGGTTTGAGTGGCTGGGAATGACTGAGCCTCAGTCGTGATCCTGGATTTCCCTTAGGCGATTTTTGACTCGCTCAGCTAACTCAGCGGTTGGGGCCTCGTCGCAGGAGCGCTGAATCACCTGGTTGAAAACCACCTCAATGTCGTAGTGCTGCTCGCAGGAATCGCAGTTGGCGATGTGGGCCGTAATCTGCTCGAGCTGGTTATCCTCCATCTCGGCGTGCAGGAACTCATGGACGTTGCGCTTTACTTCCTCGCAGTCAACCTGCTTCATCCCTACACCTCCTCGGTCGAATAGCCTTCTTGCTGTGCGTAATCATGCAACAAAGTTCTTAGCATTTTCTTCCCGCGGTGAAGCCTAGACATGACTGTTCCCACTGGGGTGTCCATAACTTCGGCAATTTCGGCATAGGGAAGACCCTCTACAACCGCGTAATAAACGACCATTCGGAACTCCTCCGGCAGCTCATTCATGGCGTCTCGGATCACGGTGGCGGGCATATTGTCCAGGGCCTCAACCTCTGCCGACCGGGTGGTGACAGAAGTTAGGGACTCTCCGCCCCCTACCTGCCAGTCCTCCAGGTCATCCAAAGCGGTTTTGGCCTGGTCCTTGTTGCGCTTGTTGTAGAGGTTGATATGGGTGTTGGTCATGATTCGAAACAGCCAGGCCTTGAGGTTGGTGCCCTGCTCAAACTTGTCCCAGGCGGAAAAGGCCTTGGCAAAGGTTTCTTGAACCAGATCCTCAGCATCCGAGGGGTTTCTCGTCCAGCGAAGTGCAGCACCGAAGAGCTGGGGCATGAGCGGCAGAGCCTGCTCCTCGAAGGTTTTTAGCTTCTTTGTTTTATCGGCCATCAGGTTAAGTCTAGGTGGGGATACTGAGAAAAAGGAAAACTCAGTCAGGCAAAGCCCTTCAGGTATCTTGGTGGGGTGTCGAAACCATCCTGGAGTGCTCCGCAAGCTCAGAGCATCAGCGCATTTGTTGTGCTGCCAGGATCAAAGTCGCTAACCAATCGGGAGCTGGTTCTCTCGGCGCTCGCCGAAGATAAATCAGTGCTGATTGACCCCCTTGAGTCGAGGGACACCTCTTTGATGATTGCCGCTCTTGAGACGTTGGGGACATCATTTGAAAAAGATGGCAATCGACTCATAGTTACACCTGGCTCCATCAAGGGCAATACCAAGATTGACTGCGGACTGGCCGGAACGGTCATGCGATTTCTTCCCCCAGTGGCGGCCCTTGCGCAGGGAGCCGTTGAGTTTGATGGGGATGCAGCTGCACGAAAAAGACCAATGGCCACCACCATCGATTCCCTCAGAAAACTGGGCGTCGAGGTGATAGCCGAGCAGGACCGATTGCCATTCACCATCCATTCGCAGGGAAGAGTGCAGGGTGGCAGGTTAGAAATTGATGCATCCAGTTCTTCCCAATTTGTTTCTGGGCTATTGCTATCGGCAGCCAGGTTTGACGAAGGTCTTGAACTTACTCACAGCGGCAAGAGCGTTCCCTCCATGCCACATATAGATATGACTCTGCAATGTCTCAAGCAAAGAGGTGTCAGAGCGGAGCAAATCTCTTCTACAACCTGGAAGGTCGATCCAGGAGCTATTGAAGGAAGAGAAGTCAGAATTGAACCTGATTTATCAAACGCGGGTCCATTCCTTGCCGCAGCACTGGTTGCAGGAGGTGAGGTTAGAACCTACTGGCCAAGTAGGACTTCTCAAGTTGGCGATCAGTATCGAGAGCTTCTAAGAGCTATGGGTGCAGAGGTGATTTTCGAGGGTGAGACACTGACTGTTAGAGGAAGTGGAGTTATTCAAGGAATTGAGCGAGATTTATCGGAGGCTGGTGAACTGGTTCCGACCATCGCGGCTCTGGCAGCACTTGCCCAAACCCCTTCAAAGCTCACGGGCATAGCCCATCTGCGAGGTCATGAGACTGACAGATTGAAAGCATTGGTCACTGAGATTAATTCACTCGGTGGAGACGCTGAAGAACTCGAAGACGGAATCTTGATAAAGCCCGCTTCACTTCACGGTGGAGTTTGGAAAACCTATGAGGATCACCGCATGGCAACCGCCGGTGCAATCATCGGACTTAGGGTTCCAGGGGTTGAAATAGAAGATATAGATGTGACCAGCAAAACGATGCCTAAATTTGCCACCCTTTGGCTAAAGATGCTCGGAGGCAAGTGAACTGGCGTGATTTAGATGAGGACGATGTTCGAGTTCGTCCAAATCCCAAAGGCTCAAGACCAAGAACCAAGACCAGACCAAGCTTTGACAATGCCCCCTGGGGGATGGTGTTGGAGGTCCACCTGGCCCGCTACAAAGTCTTGACTGACGCGGGCGTTATCGTGACCGCAACCCTTGCCAAAGAACTCAGGACTGCGGGCTGCGTCACCTGCGACCGAGTGGCACTCGACGGAGATGTATCTGGCGAAGCTGGAAGCCTGGCACGCATTGTGAAGATTGGGCCACGAACCAGTGAGCTAACTCGAGTCAACGATGAGGGTCTAGAGCAAACAATCGTCGCCAATGCAGATGCCCTGGTAATTGTCATGGCAGCTGCCAATCCTGAACCTAAGCCAAGGCTGGTTGATCGGTTTCTAGTGGCAGGTTTCAGACAGAAGCTAAAGCCCTATCTGGTTATCACAAAGTGTGACCTGGCAGACCCGAGTGACTTCATCGCAGGATACGAAGGTGTGAATTTAGAAATCATTAAGACAAGTAAGGAAAATCCAAACCTGTCAGCACTGAGAGAAATGATTCACGGCAAAAAGAGTGTCTTTGTTGGTCACTCTGGGGTTGGTAAATCAACACTGATAAATCTTCTTGCCCCGGAAACAGTCAGAAGAACTGGTGATGTGAACATTTCTACTGGTAAGGGAAAGCACACCTCATCCTCGGCCGTAGCAATCGAAGCTGAGGGTGGCTGGATTATTGACACCCCAGGTGTCAGAACGTTTGGAATTGCAGGGGCTACGGCGTCGGAAATACTGCAGGGCTTCGATGATCTGAATCGAGCCTCCCAGGATTGCCCCCGGGACTGCTCACACGCAGCAGCTTCTCCGGACTGCGCACTGGATCAAGCACTGGCTCGAGGTGAGATAAAACCTGGAAGGCTGGAGTCTTTCCGAAGGCTATTGGACGCAGTTTCCTCGATAGATTGGCAGTGATGAAAGATTTAGACCTCGCACTGCTTCTTGCCGATGCAGCCGATGAAATTTCCCTCTCGAGATTTCAATCCCTTGATCTCAAGGTTGAATCAAAACCAGACAGAACCCCGGTGACAGATGCTGATCGGGCAGTCGAGCTGAAGCTTCGAGAGCTAATCGCTCAGCATGCTCCAGGGGATGCAGTGATTGGTGAGGAGTTTGAGAATTCAGGTGCGGGAAGCAGGGCGTGGATCATCGACCCCATAGACGGCACCGCCAATTTTCTTCGGGGAGTTCCCATATGGGCAACCCTGATCGCTCTGAGAGTTGATGGGAACTTAGTTGCCTCGGCTGTAAGCGCTCCAGCCATGGGTAGAAGATGGTGGGCAAGTCGAGGTGAAGGGTCTTTCACCAAGGATGTTGACGGCAGTGTGAGGAAACTTAGAGTTTCCAACGTCAGCACCCTGGCCGACAGCTACATTTCATATAACTCTCTGCAACAGTGGCAGAAATTGGGAAAGGTGAAGAACCTAGATTCCCTGGCCAACAAGGTCTGGCGGATCAGGGCTTTTGGTGATTTCCTCAGCTACATGTTTGTTGCTGAGGGAGTAATTGATGCCGCCTCCGAACCAGATCTCAAGATTTATGACATCGCAGCGTTAGTGCCGATTGTCGAAGAGGCCGGAGGCAGATTCACCGACTTAGTCGGTGAGCTGAATGAACTTTCCAGCAATGTGCTTGCCACCAATGGACTGATCCATGAGGAAGTTCGTGCCGAACTTAATCGCCAGTAGGGGTTTTGCTCTTTTTGCCATAGCTCTGCTGGCCATAAACCTCAGAACAGCTGTCAGCTCAATATCGCCCATTGTCAGTTATATCCAACAAGAGATTTCTCTTCCGATTATCTCAATTGGCCTTCTAGGCATTGCCGCTCCATTGGCATTTGCAATAGCGACTTTTGTCTCCAATCCTCCAGCAAAACGTTTTGGAGTTGAAAAGACTCTGGTTCTAACGGTAATTGCCATCATTCTTGGTCACCTGCTCAGGGCATTTGCCATCGACACCCTGATGCTCTTTCTGGGTTCTATG
Organism: uncultured Aquiluna sp.; assembly: GCA_964480885.1. Taxonomy (GTDB): domain Bacteria; phylum Actinomycetota; class Actinomycetes; order Actinomycetales; family Microbacteriaceae; genus Aquiluna. The sequence continues at coordinate 36,311 of CAYZRV010000006.1, forward strand.
CTCAGCCTGCTCGGTATGGGAATGGGAAACGTTCTGCTTCCAGTCATGGTCAGAAGATATTTCCCAAACCGAATTGGATTAGTCTCATCGCTCTACATAACTCTCACTGCGATTTCAGCGACCATTGGTTCCCTGGTTGCCGTTCCGCTAACCGAACAGTTCGGTTGGAGATTCTCTCTAGGACAGTGGTCAATCTTTGCCGCACTGGTGCTCATCCCATTGGTTCCACTGATGAAAAACCGCAGTGGAGTTGAGGTGAGTGAGACCAGGGTGAAGCTCAATCTATGGAAGTCCAAGACTGCTATTGCGATAGCTGGGGTGCAGGGCATGACGAGTGTCTTTGGATATGTTTCCTTTGCCTGGCTACCTCTTCTGTTGATTGAACACTCAGGTCAAACCCAGTTGGCAGCCGGCAGCTTGCTGGCTTTGTTTGCGATCATGGGATTGTTGCCATCGCTGCTGGTTCCCATGATTGCTTCCAGAAACCCTTCTTCACACTCGCTAATTGTCTTTTTCTCAAGCACAATGGGCGCTTTAGGTTCGCTGGGTCTTCTGTTCTCGCAGGAATTAATTTGGCTCTGGGTGGTGCTGATTGGGTTGGGCCCAACCATGTTCCCGCTCGCTCTGACTTTGTTTAATCTCAGAAGTCGAAACCAGGAGACAGTATTGGCAGTGAGTGCCTTTGGTCAGGGGCTCAGTTACTCACTGGCAACCGTCATGGTCTTAGTGGTGGGAATTATTCGTGAGCTGAGCGGTGGCTGGGTGATTACGCTCTGGATGATGCTTGGTATTGCTCTTCTGAGTGCTCTAGCAGGTGTTCAACTCGCTAAGAAAAAATACATCGAGGACGAGATTACTGACTGATGTCAATCCCCACAGAGCTGCAGCGCTCTGTGACTGATGCTAAAAGATCATCAACCCTCTGCTGAGCACCCTGGGCCGTTTCTGTTTCTCCCAGCGCAGCGGTCAGACCGCGTAGATCTTCAGCTAGACCAGAAGACAAAACTGAATCAATTTGGTTTCCAATCAGCTTGTCGATTTGGTTAATTACGCCACTGTCGACCAGACCTGACTGATAGGCATCGCTCAAGCCCTGAATGGTTGAACTGAGTGCCGTGCAGGCAGCAGCATCGGCCGCTGTGGAAGCGACCTCCTCGATGCTGCATCCTGAAAGGGACAAGGCGGTGAGGGTAATTGCGCCTAGCGCTAGGAATCTGCTCATAGTCCCGAAGCCTATGGGTAAAGCCTGACAAACGCCTCAGAGGTAATAGAGAGTCACTTTGGAAGAAATCGCTCGCATCCCAGTTACACTCTCTAGGTCTTCTAGCTGGAGAGAAATTGCACGTCTATAACAACATCACTGAGGTCTTTGGCAACACTCCCCTGGTTCGCCTGAACAAGATCATGGACGGGGCTAAGGCCGAGGTATTTGCCAAGCTTGAGTTCTACAACCCTTCCAGTTCAGTCAAGGATCGCCTCGGCATTGCCATGATCAACGAGGCTGAAAAGTCGGGACAACTCAAGCCGGGCGGAACAATCATTGAAGCCACCAGTGGCAACACCGGCATCTCGCTTGCGATGGTTGGAGCAGCCAGAGGATATAGAACCATCATTGTCATGCCGGACTCGATGAGTCTGGAGCGAAAGATTTTGATTCGTGCTTATGGTGCTGAGCTCGTCCTCACCCCAGCAGCCGAGGGCATGAAGGGATCTGTTGCGAAGGCAGAGGAGCTTGGCCAGACCATTGAGGGTGCAGTCTTGGTGAGACAGTTTGAAAATCCAGCTGGCCCAAAGATTCACCGAGAGACAACCGCGGAAGAAATCTGGCGTGACACCGACGGCAAGGTTGATGTCTTTGTGGCTGGTAGTGGAACTGGTGGAACCATCACTGGAACTTCTCTTCGACTTAAGGAACTTAAGCCAAACCTAAAAAGCTATGTTGTTCAGCCAGCAGCATCTCCCCTGCTAACAGGAGGCGAAGCTGCCGGACACCCGCTAGCTGGCATTGGTCCCAACTTCATTCCGCAAATTCTCGACACCTCAAGCTACGACGAGGTAATCAGTGCCCCGAATCAGGTCGCCTTTGAATTTGCTAGAAGAGCATCAGCCGAGGAGGGAATCCTCGCTGGAATATCCTCTGGTGCTGCACTGTGGGCGGCACGAGAGGTGGCGCATCGACCAGAGCACGAAGGTCAAATGATTGTTGTGGTGGTTCCCTCATTCGGCGAAAGATATGTTTCTTCTTCCCTATACAGAGACCTGCAAGAGGAATACACACAAAAGTGATCTTTGAAGACATTAGGGCAGGTCTAGAGCGTGACCCTTCGGTGAGAAGCGGTTTTGAACTCTTCTTTACCTCACCTGGCCTCCATGCAATTTGGGTTTATCGAGTGGCGCACATCCTCTGGAGATGGAGACGAAGAATCCTTTCTCGGATGCTCTCCAACTACGCCAAGTTCTTCTCCGGCATCGAGATTCACCCAGGAGCTACCATCGGCCGCCGGCTGGTGATTGATCACGGAATGGGAGTGGTGATTGGTGAGACAGCTGTAATTGGGGATGATGTTTTGATTTACCACGGCGTTACGCTCGGTGGAAAAACTCTAGATCCAGTTAAGCGTCACCCTACCCTGGGTGACCGAGTAATTGTTGGCGCTGGTGCAAAGTTGATTGGAAACATAACCATCGGCAATGACTGCCGAGTGGGAGCGAATGCTGTCGTCACAAAGGATATGCCCGCTGGAACAGTGGCCGTGGGTGTCAATGCGAAGCTAATTCGCAGCATTGGTGAAGACCACTACGCAATTTAGGAGTTCTTGTAGTACAGGCAGCTCCAGAGCTTATCGATGCCAACCTGTCTGGTTCCCTTCATCCCCTGCTTGAGCATAATCGCCCAGGTTTTATCGCGACTTAGATCAGTTCCAAGATGAGGAGCTTTGGGATAGAAAAGCCAGAAGTTAATCCTCTTGTCCCAAAGCTTCAGAAGCTTGGGTGAGAGTTTGGTCAGGTCCTGTGATTTCTCAACGAAGACAAACAAAGACGGAGACTTGCCATCCAGCACCATTTTTGATGCGGCATCTAGGTTGGCAGCCCATGGATGAATATCGTCTAGCTCGACATCTGCCGCCAGGTTCACGCACGGGACCTGAGTACCCGCAGGAATAAACATCTTTTCTGCCAGTGCCATAACCTGACCAAGCATAATTTTTGGTGAACAAATGAACTGCGTTTTTAGCTGAAATTAACTTAATAAAGTTAACGAACCAGTGGTCCCAGCAGATAGCGATCTAAGGTAGCTGAGGGTCGAGCTTGCCCACCATGCTGCGATAGAAAGCTGCTCGTTCCATCAGTCCCGCAGAGGCTCAGAATCGAAGATCTCCCACCTGGGTGAGAGCGTATCCAATCCGTTAGGTCATAAACCATGCCATCAATGGCAACCCAGCAGGCCGCTTGCGAATTCTTCTCTGCCACCTGAGCGAGGGTGTATCCATCCTGCGAGGAGGTGGGTTTTGGAGCAGGTTGCGAAGCCTCCTCGGAAGGTTCTTCGGTTTGTTCCTCCGTTGGCTCACTGGTCGCTTTTTCGGTGGCTTGAGCTTGGGTTCGGGTTGGGGGCGAGGTTGGTTTGGCAGAAGCCTCTGCCTCTGCGTCGGCCTCGGACTGCTCAGGATCAATCTCAGTTTCAGACGCCGGCTCAGTCTCAGAGTCCTCGGCCTCCTGCTCGGTGGAAGCGGCCTCCTCGCTGCCTGGTGCTGGATTTACCTCAGCGGTTGGAGCCTCCGTCACAGCTGGTTCTTCCGCTGCGGCGCAGCCAAGGAGAGAAAGAGTTAGAAGGGCAGAGAGCAGAATTCGCATGCGGATTAGAACCAAAGATGGTTGTAGCTAATTCCTAAGCCTTGCTGAGCTCAGTTTCACTCTCTCCCCCGCCGGCCAGAATCAGACCTGCGGTAATCAGAGGGATGCCCAAGATAAGGCCGATGGTGATTGGCTCACTGAGGAAAACAATTCCGAGAAGCAGTGCAACGGCGGTATTCACAAAAGTAATCAGAGTTGATTTCGCCGGTCCGATCTCTTTGATCAACATGAAGAAGATTACGAATGCTGCGGCAGAGCAGACTAATCCCAGGACCGCGATTGCCCAGAGGCTATCGAGCGTCGCTGAGGAAAATTCCTCACCGAGTGTTGGCAGAGAGAATGGTGCATAGACAACACTAACTATCCCAAGGCTGATTCCAATCACACCAGCCGATGGAACATCCTGCAGCTTGATGTTGGCAACAATCGGCGCAATCGCATAACCAATAGCTCCGAGAATCACAAACAGCACATAGAGCGGATCGATTGCCCCAGCCAGTGAATCAACGCCAATCAGTGCAGCGACCCCAAGAAAACCAATGATCATGCCGGAGAGCGGCCTGGGCCGAAGCGCTCTTCTGTCATGCAGAAAGACCGCCAAGATGGCAACAGCAAAGAACGGCACGGTTCCAATTAATAGAGCTATCAGACCCGAAGAGATGTGTTTTCCAGCCTCAGTGACAAGTAACCAGGGCCCAACCATTTCCACCACAGCAAAAACTAGGACATAGGGCCAGGCTCTAAGAGCTGGCTTGAGGCCTCCAACCATTGCCGCATAGGGAATTAAGAACAGAGCCCCCAGCAAACTTCTGAGAAAAACTATGGAAGGTGTGGAAAAGCTTTCCAGAGCAATCACTATGAAGAAATAAGGAAGCCCCCAGATAAAGCCGGCCAGAAGGAAGAGAATTAGGCCTTTTCGAGTCACTGGCCAAGTGTAGTCGCTAGGTTAGTTGAGTGCTTGCAACCAAAAACCTCGCTTCTGACAACTACGCGCCAGTGCATCCAAAGGTCATTGAGGCTATTGCTCGAGTGAATGTCGGAGCTCAACCCGCATATGGTGCAGATGATGAAACTGCAAAACTTCAAGAAACAACCAAGCAACTTTTCGGACCTAAGGCAATCGCTTTTCCAGTTTTCAATGGAACCGCAGCAAACATCATCGGCCTGCAGGCGGCACTACCAAGATGGGGTGCAGTGATTTGCGTTGAGACAGCACACCTAAATCTCGATGAGGGTGGAGCACCAGAAAAGGTTGCCGGAATCAAACTCTGGTATGTGCCAAATAAACATGGAAACGGAAAACTAACACCAGAGATGGTGCAACCTGAGTTGAGAGACTTTGGCTTTGTTCACCGTGCCCAGCAGGGAGCCATCTCAATAACTAACTCAACGGAATATGGGACTGTCTACTCTCCTGCTGAAGTTAGCGCTCTTTCAGAGGTAGCAAAGAAGAACAATCTCCTTCTGCACCTTGACGGAGCGAGGATTGCCAATGCCGCTGCCTCGCTAAATGCCTCGTTCGCATCCTTCACAACCGATGCTGGTGTCGATTTAGTATCCCTCGGGGGAACCAAGATCGGTGGGCTACTGGCTGAGGCAGTGGTGGTAATTGATGGTGAAAGCAATGAGAACATCGCTGAGGCTATCCCTTTCTTGAGAAAAAGCGGAATGCAACTGGGTTCCAAGATGCGCTATCTATCTGCACAACTAAATGCCCTCTATGAATCAGGTCTTGCTTTGGAGCTTGCCAGACATGCCAATCAGATGGCTCAAAGATTGCAAAGCGGACTGAAGGATGTTGCAGATAATCAAAAGCTGGTCATGGATCTTGGAAGTCAGGCCAATGCTGTCTTTCCAGTCATGGCAACTGACCTTGCGCAGGAGCTTAGAAAGAAGTGGTCCTTCTATGACTGGGACACCAGCGGCAGAGTTCGTCTAATGTGCTCGTGGAATACAACCGAGGCTGAAATAGATGAATTCATCAGCGACACTCAAGCTGCACTTAAGAAATAGAGAACTTAGAAAAATATGAGCATTCCAGAAAAGCCAGCCATCACTGACGCCCAGCTAACCGCCTTGATTCGTAATCGTTGGAGTCCAAGAATCTATGACTCTTCGCACCTTCTGGAAACTCAGGAGATCGAAGCTCTGGGAGAAGCTGTTCGCTGGGCGCCTAGTTCAAACAACCAACAGCCCTGGCACGTTATCTTTCTAACCCGAGACAACCCACTTTTCCAAGAGCTCACAGAAAAAGCACTGACAGGCTTTAACCAGAGCTGGGCACCTGCAGCATCTCTATATGCGGTTGTACTGGGTAGAAAGCTCCAAGAGGGCAAAGAAAGAAACCAGCCAAACACCTACTACGACCTCGGCCTTGCCTCGATGCAGCTGGTAGTCCAGGCGGAATCCATGGGCTTGAAATCACACTTCATGGGCGGCATCCTCCACGATGAAATTGCATCAATCCTTGGTGTGAAGGACCACTGGGTGGTTTGTGTAATTACTGTTGGGAAGCAGGCCTCAACCGAGGGTGTCTCGGAAGAACTCATTGCCAGAGAGACTGCCACCCGGAGCAGAGTCACTTCCGATCACGCCTATCGCATCAACCAAAAGCACAGCTGAAGATTGCAGCTAAGTTTCCCCGAAGCACTGCAGGCTTCCCTGAATCAGATTCAGAATCTTCAAGATCAGGGAAAGCTACCCATTGTCCTTATTGACGGTAGAGCAGCGTCAGGAAAAAGTCAGTTTGCCAAGGAGCTCGCTGAGCTCTACTTCCAGGTAGACAGGCAGGCGGCCAGGGTTATACATATGGATGACCTCTACCCTGGTTGGAACGGCCTGGCCGAAGGCTCTGTCTATTTACTCACCAACATCCTGATTCCACTTTCCAAAAACAGAGCGGCTTCCTGGCAGGTCTGGAACTGGAGAAAGAATCACCGCGGTGCCGAGGAGCCTGGCAATGGTCGAAGGGAATTTTCTGGTGGTACTGCTCTGATTGTCGAAGGCTGCGGTTCAATCAGCAGACTCTCTGCGGAACTAGCAGACTTCACAATTTGGATTGATGCCGATGACACGAATCGCAAAGAAAGATTCTCCGCAAGAGATGGCGGAAAGTTTGATGAGTACTTTGGAATCTGGTCACAGCAGGAAAATGAGTTTTACCAAAGAGAAAACTCCGCAGAGCTTGCCAGTCTTAGAGTTCTGAACTAGCTCGGTTTTCTCGCCAGGTCTTGATACCTGCAAATACACTAAGCGCAATCACGATTGCGGCAATCACATAGACAGCGCTTCTCACTGCGGGGATTGAGTAGGTGAAGTAGCCTGCGAGTGTCAAACCACAACCCCAGAGCATTGCTCCGACCAAATTCGCACTAAAGAACTTGTAGTAGTTCATCTTGCTGATGCCAGCGAGCGCCGGAATGATGACTCGGGCCCAGGGAACAAATCTCGCCACCACAATCGACCACCATCCGTATCTTTGGTAGAAGACCTCTGACTTGGTGATTGCGGTTTTTATCCACCTACCGGTTCGCTTGTCCAGGTATGGACGTCCAAAGTGTCGACCCAGGGTGTAACCAACCTGATCTCCCAGCCAGGCTGCTACCCCCACCCCAATAACCATCACGGCGATGTTTATGGAATCGGAGTTGGCCGCTGCCACGAGTCCCGCGGCAAAGACCAGCGAATCGCCCGTGATGAAGGGAATAAAGGCACCAACGAAGAGTCCAGTTCCAGCAAAAACTAGGCCAAAGACGACCGTGTAGAAGAGGATTGGGCCAATCTGATCAAACCAGCCAACGATGTCGTTGGTGATGGATAGTCGGATGGCGGTTGAAAACACTGACCTATTCTAAGGCCTAAGTTAGGTATGCCTAACCGCTTCAGACATTGAAGCGAAACTCGACCACATCCCCATCCTGCATGACGTAGTCCTTACCCTCCATCCTCACCCTGCCCTGGGCTTTAGCTTCGGTCATCGAGCCGGCTGAATCCAGATCCTGGAAGGAAACAATCTCGGCTTTGATAAACCCCTTCTCAAAGTCTGTGTGAATAACACCTGCTGCTTGCGGCGCTTTCCATCCCTTGCGGATCGTCCAGGCGCGGGACTCCTTGGGGCCTGCCGTCAAATAGGTCTGAAGACCTAGGGTCTCAAAGCCAATTCGTGCCAGCTGATCCAGTCCACTCTCGTTCTGACCCAGAGATGCCAGTAGCTCCTGGGCTTCCTCGGCACTTAGGTCAATTAGTTCGCTTTCAACCTTGGCATCTAGGAAAACCGCCTCGGCGGGGGCGACCAGGGCTGCCAGCTGCTTCCTCTTTTCATCACTTGAGAGGATCGACTCATCAACGTTGAAAACAAACAGCATTGGTTTGGCGGTGAGGAGCCCTAAGTCTTTGATGGGAGTTATGTCTAGAGATGAAAGTGAAAGGGGTTTACCTGCATTTAGAATTTCGGAAGCCTTATCGATTGTTTCTAATACAACCGGGTCAGTCTTTTTTCCCTTAACTTCCTTTTCGACTCTTGGTCTGGCCTTTTCTAAAGTCTGCAGATCGGCGAGGATGAGCTCGGTGTTGATGGTCTCGATGTCACTTTGGGCATCAACCTTGCCGTCCACGTGTATGACGTCGCTATCGATGAATCCCCTGACCACTTGAGCAATCGCATCGGCTTCGCGAATGTTGGCCAGGAACTGATTTCCCAGACCCTCCCCCTCCGATGCACCCTTAACAATGCCTGCGATATCAACAAAAGAAACTGGAGCGGGGATGATTTTCTCGGAAGAAAAGATCTGAGCAAGACGATTGAGCCTTGCATCTGGAAGATTGACGACACCGATGTTGGGTTCGATGGTGGCAAAGGGATAGTTGGCCGCCAGAACTGAGTTCTTGGTTAGCGCATTGAATAGGGTTGATTTACCCACGTTGGGTAATCCGACTATTCCGATGGTAAGTGCCACCGCGAAAGTCTATTGCCCCCATAATTGCCCTGTGGCATTGGACTTTGTGGCTATCGATTTTGAGACAGCAAACTCTTCCTACGCCTCTCCCTGCGCCGTGGGATTGGTGCGAGTTAGAGAAGGTGAGATTCAGGAGTCACTGTCTATGCTGTTTCGTCCGCCGAGTGGCTTTGGGCACTTTGATCGGGGAAACATCGCGGTTCATGGGATAACTGAGGATGATGTTGCCGATGCTCCTCCATGGATAGACGCCCTGCCAGAGCTACTGCTATTTACCGATGGTCTACCCCTGATTGCCCACAACGCCAGTTTTGACATGGGGGTTCTTAAGGAGGCGAGCAAGGTGGTTGATTTTGACCTTCCTAATCTGAGCTATGCCTGCAGCTTGAAGATGGCTAGAAAGACCTATTCTTTGGAGAGCTATCGGCTAAATGCCGTTGCCTATGCCATAGGTCATGAGGAATTTCAGCATCATGACGCTCTGGCCGATGCTGATGCCTGCGCACGGATAGTTATGCATATGGCCGGAAGGCATGAGGTTGAGGACCTGGAGGGTCTGCTTCAGAAAACCTCACAGCGATTGCTTCAGCTAGTTGTCTGATCCCGCTGTCATACTTTCGATCATGGAAACTGCTATCTGGTTTGTTCTAAACGCACTGGTGATTGGCCTCATTGTCGGCGGTCTAATTGGCTTTGTCCTTGGAAAGAAACGAAGCAGTGATAGTTCGCGCGTGGCGGCTCTGGAGGCCACCGAGGCGGAGCTGAGAAGTCAGCTTGCAAAGGCCGATGAGAAAGCCCAGCAGCAAAACCAACTTCTAGAAAAAGAAAACAAAGTCTTGCTCGAACTGGCACCCGTCAAGCAGCAGCTGGAGCAGATGCAGTCCACCGTCCAGCGACTAGAGCGGGAGCGGATTGAGCAGTTCAGCACAATCTCGGAGCAACTAAAAAGTGCAATTGAAATTGATGAGAATCTTCGAAGGCAGACTCAGGCTCTGGCCCAAGCACTGGCATCTAATTCACTTCGCGGAGTCTGGGGTGAGGCGCAGCTAAGAAAACTGGTGGAACTAGCGGGTCTAATCAAGCACGCAGATTTCTCAGAGCAGGCCACCATCTCGACCGGTGACAGAACCGGTCGGGCTGATATGGTGATCAATCTGCCAGGTAAGAAGACGCTCGCAATTGATTCCAAAGTTCCGTTTGATAAGTACCAGGAGGCAAGTGCGATATCAGAGCTTGCTCTTGGTGAGGAGTTGGAGCGAAGAAAGAAGCTATTGACAGAACATGTCAAAGCTGTGAAGTCGCACATAGATGAATTGGCGAACCGTGCCTACTGGGAGGGCATAGATAGCTCACCTGATTTTGTGATTTGCTTTGTTCCCAGCGAGGCTCTTCTTTCTTCGGCACTGGAGCTCGACCCAGCCCTGATGGAGTATGCCTTCCGAAAAAATGTTGCCCTGGCGTCGCCGGTTTCACTTTTCTCTGTCTTGAAGACCATTAACTACATCTGGCGACAAAATGCCGACGAGAATCAGGTTCGCTCGATGATCAAGCTTGGCCGTGAACTCTACGAGCGAGTGGGCAAGGTCGCGGAGCTGGCCAGTGATCTGGGCTCAAAACTGACCTCCACGGTCAAGAGCTATAACAGCTTTGTCTCCTCTTTGGAATCGCGAATGCTGGTCACCGCCCGAAAGCTCAATGACCTGGACGAGAACGAGCTGGGCACCGATTCCATTGAATCCCCTGGCCAAATCGAGCAGTCCCCTAACTCAATCACCGCCAAAGAACTGCCTGGAGACTGAGAAGCAACCAGCTTTGGCTATAGTGGGAGAGGCCACTACGACGGTGTGAGAAGGCCACAATCCCCTAATCAAGGAGCTTCTCCATGGCTGAGAAAAAGTCACCCGTTGTTACGCTGACTCCTTCTCCAACCCTTGACCGCACCTATTTTGTGAAAGACCTAGTCGAAGGTGGCGTCAATCGCGCCTATCGAGTTGGCGAAGAGCTAGCGGGTAAGGGGATTAACGTCTCAAGAGGTCTGCAGCTTGTGAACATGGCCGCTCCAGGTGTCATACCGATTGGAAACGCAGATCCTGGAGTGCTCAAGCGAACTGGCTCCAGCTTCCTGATTCCCCTCTGGGTCGAAGGCACGCTTCGAGTCTCGACCACCGTGGTTGAGTTTGAAGGTCCTACCACCAAAATCAACGAGCATCCTCGCCCACTTCTTCAAAAAGACTGGCAGTCAGTGATTGACCTCACCGAGCGAACAGTCAAAGACTATGAGGCTGGTTGGCTCGTGGTTGCTGGTGCTCATCCAGAAATTGTTGAAACCGGTCAGGTCATCGACCTGCAACCACTATTTGATCGGATGGAAAAACTTGGTGTCAGAGTCATCCTTGACACATCTGGTCCAGCGCTGCGCCACTGGGCACAAAAAGGTTCTGCAACAATCATGAAGCCAAACTCCTATGAACTTTCAGAGTGTGTATCGAGAGATCTAAACACCATTGGCGATGTCATCGATGCCGCCAGAGAGCTCAACGATTGGGGAGTCAATTGCGTAATGGCATCTTTGGGTGTCGATGGGATTGTCGCTGTCACCAAGACTCACGCCATTCACGCCTACACGCAGCCCGTGAAAGTTATTAACACCGTTGGTGCGGGTGACTCGACCATTGCCGGATTCCTCTCAGCCGTCACCCAAGAAGTATCTGACGAGAATGCCTACGGCGTTGGATTTGATGTGGCAAGGGGCATTGCGGCTGCGGTCCAGTGGGGTGCGGCAAAGGTGCAGCAGCCAACCAGTGGTTTGCAGTCAATTGAGAATCTGGTCGAGGCTACAGTTGAACTAATTCCAGATCGTGATCGTCAACTGGGCGAACCAGCCAAGGCAAAGGGGTAAATGTGTCAGTCGTTTCACACACTGAATATGCGGAGATGCTAGATAGAGCAAAAAAGAATGGCTTTGCCTATCCGGCAATCAACGTTTCATCTTCGCAAACCCTAAATGCCGCTCTGGCAGGATTGCAGGCTGCAGGAAGTGATGGAATCCTTCAGGTTTCAACTGGTGGAGCTGATTACTTCAGTGGTCCAACCATTAAGAATCGCGTCAGCGGCGCTCTGGCATTTGCAGCCTTTGCAAGGGAGGTTGCTAAGAACTACTCCATCAAGGTTGCTCTCCACACAGATCACTGTGCTGAGGATCAGCTGGATGGTTTTGTAAAACCCCTGATTGATCTTTCTTCCGAGCAGGTGAAGAAGGGTGGTGAACCACTCTTCAGCTCTCACATGTGGGATGGTTCGGCAGTTCCACTTGGACGCAACCTGGAGATTGCCAAGGAGCTTCTTGCCAAGACATCTGCCGCGGGCATCATTCTTGAGATTGAGGTTGGCGTTGTTGGTGGCGAAGAGGACGGTGTTGAAGGTGGCATGGGTGAACACCTCTACACAACCATTGAAGACGGAATGCAGACTGCTGAAGCCCTGGGACTGGGCGAAAACGGCCGCTATCTAACTGCCCTGACCTTCGGTAATGTCCACGGCGTCTATAAGCCGGGCAATGTAAAACTCAAGCCCGAACTCCTGGCAGATATCCAAAACGCGGTTGGTCAAAAGTATGGAAAAGAAAAGCCATTCGACTTGGTCTTCCACGGAGGATCGGGTTCGACAGCTGAGGAGATTGCAACTGCTGTGAGAAACGGTGTAATCAAGATGAACATCGACACCGACACCCAGTATGCCTTTACGAGGCCAATCGTTGATCACATGTTCAAGAACTACGACGGCGTCCTAAGGATTGATGGTGAGGTTGGAGACAAGAAAACCTACGACCCAAGAAACTGGGGCAAGTCAGCTGAGGCTGGAATGGCTAAGCGTGTAGCGCTAGCTGCAGAGGAACTGGGCTCTGCTGGAAAGTCCAGCTGGTAATTAGTTTCCAGCTGCTTTCAGATCTTTCCTAAGCTCCTTAGGCAAAGAGAACTGAATATCCTCTTCGGCAGTGGTAACGGTTTCGATGGAACCATAACCCTTTGCCTCAAGTAGGTCTAGAACCTCGGTCACAAGTTCTTCAGGAACTGAAGCGCCTGATGTCACACCAACTGTTTCCACTCCCTCGAACCACTCATGTTGAATCTCGCTCGCATAGTCAACTCGGTAAGCAGCTTTTGCGCCAGCATCTAGGGCAACCTCCACTAGTCGAACAGTATTTGATGAGTTTGATGAACCAACAACGATTACAAGGTCAGACATCGCTCCAACTTTTTTGATTGCGACCTGTCTGTTCTGCGTTGCATAACAAATGTCGTCACTTGGTGGATTCTGCATTAGCGGGAAACGCTTCTTGAGCTTGTTGACCGTCTCCATCGTCTCATCGACGGAAAGTGTTGTTTGGGAAAGCCAGATTACTTTTTCTGGATCTTTAACCTTCGCGTTGGCAACGTCCTTATCGCCATCAATTAGCTGAACTGCGTGGGGTGCTTCGCCTGCAGTTCCCTCAACTTCCTCGTGACCTTCGTGACCAACCAGCAAGATGTCGTAACCCTCGTTGGCAAATCGGATTACCTCTTTGTGAACCTTTGTTACCAGGGGGCAGGTGGCGTCAATCGTTCGCTGGTTCCTTGCCTTGGCGGCTTCAATAACCGCAGGTGATACACCGTGAGCGGAGAAGACCATGATGCAACCCTCGGGAGCTTCGTCAACTTCATCGACAAAGATTGCTCCCCGGGATTCCAAGGATCTGACCACGTGCTTGTTGTGAACGATCTGCTTGCGAACATAGACCGGAGCCCCGTAGTGATCCAAGGCCTTCTCAACGGCGATAACTGCCCTGTCCACCCCTGCGCAATAGCCTCGAGGGGAGGCAAGCAGGACCTTTTTGCGGGTATTACTGTCCGCCGTGGCGTTAGGGTTAATGGCAGTCACCATCCAATTCTATGAACCGCTTGAGGAGCCAGTCTTGCAGGAAAAAGCGGACCTAGAGACAGAATCCAAAGTCTCCAGCGAACACTCCCCCTGGCGGGTATCTCAGCTCTCCAAAAGCCTAAAGGACTGGATTGAAAAGCTCGGGAGGGTCTGGGTCGAAGGAGAACTTCAGCAGATTCAGCTGCGCGGAAGCAACCTGTTTGGTTCCCTGAGGGATTTGGATCTAGAGAATTCCATCGAGATCCATGCTTTTGAAGCATCTGATGCCGATATAGAGGGTGGACTGAAACAAGGTGACCGGGTGGTTGCACTTGTCCAACCTGCCTTCTGGGCGAAGAACGGCAAGTTAACCATGAGGGTGCTCAAGATGCACAAGGTTGGTTTAGGTGAGCTGCTGGAGAGAATTGAGAGACTTCGTCAGCAACTAATTGCAGAGGGTCTAACGGATCCCAAGAGGAAAAAACCACTTCCATTCCTACCCGGAAAAATTGGGTTGATAACTGGAGCAAACTCTGATGCCGAGAAAGATGTCCTGCAGAACGCGAAGAATCGCTGGCCTGAGGTTCAGTTTGAGGTCATACACACTCTCGTCCAGGGTGATAGAGCAGCAGCTGAAATCGTTATGGCGCTTGAGCAGCTGGATGCGATGAAGGATGTTGATGTAATAATTGTTGCTCGCGGTGGAGGAAGCTTCCAAGATTTGCTGCCTTTCAGCGACGAACGCTTGGTCAGAGCTGCAGCACATCTTTCGAAACCAATTGTCAGTGCGATTGGACACGAAAACGATCAACCACTGTTAGATCTTGTCGCAGACCTTCGGGCCTCAACTCCAACAGATGCTGCCAAGCGAGTTGTTCCAGATGTTTTGGAGGAAAGAAAACTAATCAAGACTTCGCTAGAGAGAATTTATTTCCGCATCTTTAGTTATCTAGATTCCCAGCAGCAACTGATTCAGTCAATCGTTACTAGACCGGTTCTGGCATCTCCCTTTGGTTTCATCGATACTCAGCAGGAGAACCTGCAGCAGATTAAAAAGCGTCTGGTTGAAATTCTTGATTGGAAACTAACCCGGGCTGAAGCCGAGCTAAAGAATCTGGTTACCAGCGCAAGAGCGCTCTCCCCCACACTGACGCTCGAGAGAGGTTACGCCCTAGTCACTGATAGTGAAGGGAAGATTCTCCGCGAAGTAAATCAAGGAGCCGAATTTCTAGTTCAGCTTTCAAAACAAGAGGTAGTGGCAACTGCCAAGTCGGTAAGGAAAAAATAAATGGCAAAAGACATCTCCAAAATGAGCTATGAGGAAGCACGAGACGAACTGCAGCAAGTGGTCACTCAGCTCGAGCAGCAGAATGTCACGCTTGATGCGTCCATGGCACTTTGGGAAAGAGGCGAAGCGCTAGCCAAAGTTTGCGAAGAATGGCTAAGTGGGGCTCGCAAGAAGTTACAGGCTGCGCAAAAGGAAACTAGTGAGTAACAGCGCTGAGCGCAGAGCTAAGCAAACTGTCAGAAACCTAGTTCTATCAATGCTTGCAACGCTAGGTGTTGTGGCGCTTATTGTTTTGGGGGTCCCGAGGGATGACTCCAGCCTGATTCAAAGAATCGACCACATTCAGGTCGCGCAAGAAGCCAAAGCCTCACTGAATGAAGATGTTCTGGCTCCGAGCATTCCTGAATCCTGGTGGTCAAATGCCGCCCGGCTCGAAAAGGAGCTTGGATTAGATGTTTGGTACGTCGGGTTTATCACTGGCGATAACCAGTTCATCGGGCTGTCTCAAGCTTTCGAGAGCAACTCTTCCTGGGAGGCTGATGTCCTGGCTGGCAATCAGCTAAGCGCCGAGGTGGAGATTGCAGGGCTCACCTGGGAGCTCTACCCCACGAGGAATCCGACGGATCCACCAGGAACCAAGGAGTTCGCCATGCTGCACCGCTCCGGAACAACCACGGTTGTAATCTATGGAACTGCGGCTGAAAGTGAATTCTTTCTGCTAGCAGAATCAATCTCTCAGCAGTTAGGAAACTAGTTGTCTCGTCCAGATTCGGCACAATCAGCCTGGAATCTACTTTCGGTTGGTAATCGAAACTTTGTGCAGGGTACTCCTGCCCATCCAAGGCAAGATGCAGAGCTTCGCAAAGAACTAGCTGGCGAACAGGCACCCTTTGCAGCCCTGTTTGGTTGCTCCGATTCCAGACTCAGTGCCGAGATGATCTTCGACGTTGGACTTGGTGACTTGTTTGTTGTCCGCAATGCAGGGCAGGTAATTGCCGAGACGATTTTGGGTTCTTTAGAGTTTGCAGTTGAAGTTTTGAAGGTGCCATTGATATTGGTGCTGGGTCATGATGAATGCGGGGCAATTAAGTCTTCATTGGCGGCTCAGCAAGGAAAGCTCGAATCCAAGGGTGAATTCATCGACAATCTGGTGAAAAGAATTCAGCCAACCATTGAGCGGAGCTTGGCTGCCGGAGAGATTACGTTGGATCAAATCACGCACCGCCACATCCAGGACACCATCGATGAGTTAGTTGAACGCTCGAAACTAATCGCCTCATACATCGAATCTGGCAGACTGGCAGTGGTTGGAGCTGAATATCGACTGGCCGAGGGAAAGGTTTCTATGGTCTCAGCACTGGGACCAGTGGGAAAGGAATAGCAGATGGAATACCGTATTGAACGCGACACCATGGGTGAGGTTAGAGTACCCAAGGACGCTCTCTACCGAGCCCAGACCCAGCGCGCTGTTGAAAACTTTCCAATCAGTGGAACTCCTCTGGAAGCTGAGCACATCATTGCTCTGGCCAGAATAAAGAAGGCTGCCGCTCAAGCAAACGAGAAGTTGGGGATTCTTGCTGGTGATATTGCCCAGGCAATTGCCAAGGCTGCAGATGAAGTGATTGCGGGAAAGCACCTAGATCACTTCCCCGTTGATGTCTTTCAGACAGGCTCCGGAACCTCATCGAACATGAACATGAATGAAGTGCTGGCAACACTTGCGACTAATGCGTTGGGCAAGGAGGTTCACCCGAACGATCATGTCAACGCTTCACAATCTTCCAACGACGTCTTTCCAACCTCCGTCCATGTCGCTGTTACCAGCGCTTTGGTTCACGATCTAATTCCTTCCCTGAGCTACTTGGCAACGGCCCTGGAGGAGAAGGCAAGACTTTGGAAAGACGCTGTGAAGCCTGGCAGAACTCACCTCATGGATGCCACGCCAGTTACCTTCGGACAAGAATTCAGCGGCTATGCCGCCCAGATCCGCTACGGCATCGAGAGGATTGAATCGACTTTGACTCGAGTTGCAGAAGTTCCTCAGGGAGGAACGGCCACTGGAACTGGCATCAATACACCGAAAGGATTTCCCCAGGAAGTAATTCAGCTCCTTGCCAAAGACACAGGTCTCCCCATCACCGAAGCGAGAGATCATTTTGAGGCCCAGGGCGCTAGAGATGCACTGGTCGAGGCATCGGGTGCGCTGAAGGTGATTGCCGTGTCGCTGACGAAGATTAACAATGACATCCGATGGATGGGTTCAGGTCCCAATACTGGACTGGCAGAGGTTCACATTCCAGATCTGCAACCTGGCAGCTCAATAATGCCGGGAAAGGTTAATCCAGTTGTTCCCGAGGCTGTCCTGATGGTTTGCGCAAGAGTAATTGGAAACGATGCGACGGTGACCTGGGCTGGCGCTTCAGGAAACTTTGAGCTCAATGTTGCGATTCCTGTTATGGGCAATGCTCTGCTTGAATCGATTCGATTGCTATCGAATTCAATGCGAGTCCTAGCAGATAAGACAGTTCGGGGACTTGAAATTAATGAAGAGCGAGCCAAGGCTATGGCTGAATCCTCGCCCTCGATTGTCACTCCCCTAAACAGATTTATCGGTTATGAGGCAGCAGCCAAAATTGCAAAGTATTCAGTTGAGAAAGGCGTCACGGTCAAGGAAGCTACCGTTGCGTTGGGATATGTCGATGGTGAAAAGCTGACCATTGAGCAGCTTGACAAAGCTTTAGCAGTCCTTCCGATGACTAGACCACCCCAGTAGTTGTCGCTGCCGTAGGAACAGTTAGCAAGAAAAAGCCGAAAAGAAGATAGGGTCCGAGAGGAACCGCGCTCTTCATATCAATTTTTCCAACGAAGACCCTAGTCAGGCTGACCAGCGTCGCAATCACTAGTCCAAGTGTCAAGGTCATGAGTGGAAGAGCTGGGGTTAGGTAGCCAGCAGTTGCATGCATTGAGGTAAGAAGCTTTACATCCCCCATGCCAATTGCTTCCTTCTTGGCCAAGAAATATCCCCCGAAGAAGGTCGCTGTTGCCCACCCCAAACCCCAGAGTAGCTCTCTTCCACTTCCTGAAATAAACCCAGCTATCGATATTGAGATCAGTGAAACTGCCAGTGCAGAGATAGTCATTGGATTAGGAAGCCGGTGCTCCCGAAAGTCATGAATGGCAAGCGGAACAGACAGAGCAAATAAATACATGATCGGAAGCCAAACCAAAACAATTAGCACTAGCCCAAGCTAGAGAATCTACGTCAGATGGATTTGGAGTTATCCCCAGTTAGTCGAGAAGATCGGTTACCAGGGCAGCAATATCGCTTCGCTCGCTGCGGGTCAAAGTGATGTGACCAAACAGCTGCTGACCCTTGAGTGTCTCTACCACAGACGCGATTCCATCGTGTCTACCAACCCTGAGGTTGTCCCTCTGGGCAACATCATGGGTTAGCACCACTCTGGACTTCTGACCGATACGAGAGAGCATGGTGAGCAAAACGTTTCTTTCCAGTGACTGAGCTTCATCGACAATCACAAACGAATCGTGAAGTGATCGTCCTCGAATATGTGTCAGCGGAAGGATCTCTAGAATTCCGCGATTGACAACCTCATCGATGACCTCTTTGGAAACCAATGCTCCAAGCGTGTCAAATACAGCCTGTGCCCAGGGATTCATCTTTTCACCCTCGGTGCCTGGTAGATATCCGAGCTCCTGGCCACCAACCGCATAGAGCGGTCTGAAGACCATTATCTTTTTATGCTGTCTTCTCTCTAGAACTGATTCGAGTCCAGCACAGAGGGCAAGAGCACTCTTTCCAGTTCCTGCCCTTCCCCCAAGCGAAACAATTCCAATATCTGAGTCCAGCAGCATGTCGATTGCAAGTCTTTGCTCAGCGCTCCTGCCATGGACACCAAAAACTTCCCGATCTCCACGGACAAGCTTGACTGTTCCGCTTTGAGTAACTCTGCCAAGAGCGCTGCCTCTTTCGGATTGAATTATTAGTCCAGTGTTTACAGGGAGTTTCTTGGTGTCGGGGTGGGAAATTTCCTCAACTTCATAAAGATTTGACATCTCCGTTGCAGATAGGTGGAGCTCATCAATTCCACTCCACTCATCGGTTGCTAGTTCGTGGAGGTATTCCTCAGCTCTGAGACCAATGGCCGAGGCCTTTACACGCATCGGCAGGTCTTTTGACACAACGGTTACGTCAAATCCCTCGTTACTGAGGTTGGCCGCTACGGCCAAGATTCTGCTGTCGTTATCACCGAGCTGGAAGCCAGCGGGGAGAATTGTTGGGTCTATGTGGTTCAGCTCAACACGAAGAGTTCCGCCATCACCTACCTCGACTGGAAAATCTAGTCTCTCGTGAACTTGTCTAAGGTCATCCAAGTAGCGAAGAGCTTTTCGAGCGAAGTAGCCGATTTCAAGGTCATTTCGCTTCTTCTCTAGCTCGTTGATAACAACGATTGGGAGAACGACCTCGTGTTCGGCAAATCTGAAGAGTGCCTTTGGGTCTGAGAGCAATACTGAAGTGTCCAGGACAAAGGTTCGAACGGCTGTTTCTAGTCGTCTCTTAGACGCAGACCCGCTCACCTCCTGAACCGCTTGCTTCTTCGAATTCGGTTTTGATCTGGGGGTAGAGCCTGCCACCTTCGCTCCTGCCGTTTTTAGCTTTCGCTCAATCTACGCCTGAGGTTTAAGGTTGGTTGGAACAAACACGCCGATAAATAAGGCGTTCACTTGGGCGTAATCTCCAGGTTCTGCAAGGTTGGTGCTTTACACTTCCCGCATGTCCCAGGAATCAGTTCTCCCCCTATCCGAGCTTGCTCCGGCACCCGATGAACCGAAGCCAACGTGGAGGGGATGGATTCACACCGGGGTTCTTCCCTTCGTAGTTCTGGGAGGAATAGTGCTGCTGATTGTTGCCGATGGCTGGATGGCTAAGACGGCAGCAGCAATCTACTTTGGCAGTTCTGTCCTGCTCTTTGGCAATTCGGCTTTGTATCACCGGATTAACTGGCGGCCATTAGTTAAGAGAATTCTCAAGCGAATTGATCACGCGAACATTTTCTTGCTGATTGCAGGTACCTACACTCCAATGGCTTTCTCAGCTTTGGTTGAGGAAAAGGGAACCATGCTGCTCATCATGGTTTGGGTGGTTGCTTTGGTAGGAATATTTTTCAGGGTGTTTTGGATAGGAGCACCTAGGTGGTTGTATGTGCCTATTTATTTGGCAATGGGTTGGTTGGCAGTTTTCTACGTCGTTGATCTCTGGAATGCCAACTGGATAATGATGTTGCTAATTGCTATCGGAGGTCTCTGTTACACCCTTGGGGCAATCTTCTATGGAGCTAAGTGGCCGAAAAGAAATGCTAAGCATTTTGGCTTTCACGAGTATTTTCACGCACTGACAGTGGCTGCCTTTTTCTGTCATTGGACCGCAGCACTACTAATCAGCATTAATCCGGTGGCCGGATCTATCGCTGGGGTTTAGCTGGGGGCTCAGGCCTTTCGGGTTTTTCCGGAGTGTATCCAGAAAGTTCTTCCTCTGCCAATCTCTCTCTTATCTCGGCACGATATCTGGTTTTTCTGATTCGTCTATTCATGTCAAAGAATAGAAAAACCGCTCCAACCGCTACGGCAAAGGTGATTATGAAACCAATTGTCCCGGGAGAGTTGTAGGTGTCGTCAGCCACCGGGGTCGGCATCTGAAGAAAAAAATTTATACCCAGCACTATGTCCACGCCATAAGTATTCCACCAATGACCTAACCTTGTTACATGCGAGAGGAAAAAGATTTATTACTGGCAGAGAGATATGGTGCCAAGAAACTCAATCCTCGCCGATATCGCTACATCGCAATTGCTGGCATCACAGTCCTAACCGCATTTGTAATCTCGCTGGGACTTGCCAACTTCAGCCCGATCCAGTCGACCAATGTTGGCTTTAGGGTCCTTAGCCCTTGGCAAACCGAGGTTGACTTCGAGATCCAGATGCCTCCGGGAGAGGTTGCCAACTGTAAGTTTGAAGCCCTAAATAATGCTTTTTTTGCTGTTGGTTATGTGGAGCAGTCATTTGGGCCTTATGAAACCTTGATTACCCGCCACACCGTCTCCATTAACACCTTCGAGGAAGCTGTAACGGGACTGGTCGATAACTGCTCTCTGAGATAAACTCTCAGTAGCTCGCACTGCGAGCTTTTTCAATTCCCGAGGTAAAGATGTCCGACAGTATTCTCCTGACCCAGGATGCCTACGATCGTCTCAAAGACGAGCTGGAGCGTCTGGTCCTGGTCGAACGAGCTGAGATTGCCAAGCGCATTCAGGAGGCTCGCGAAGAAGGCGATCTGAAGGAGAATGGCGGCTACCACGCTGCAAAAGAAGAGCAGGGGAAAATCGAGGCAAGGATTAATCGCCTCGAGGAAATGCTCGCAAACGCAACGATTGGTGCCGCTGATGCGGCAGATGGCGTCGTCAAACAGGGACTGGTTGTGGTTTGCAAGCTAAACGGGAAAGAAAACGAGTTCTTCTTGGGAAGTCACGAGATTTTTGAGGGAACCAAGTACGAAACCGCTATGGATGACGGTGACTTTTCCGTCTACAGCCCTGACTCGCCAATTGGACAAGCCATCATGGGCAAAAAAGTTGGCGATCAAGTTTCCTACTCAGCACCAAGTGGCAAGGAAATCTCTGTTGAGATTACGGCCGTGAAAAACTTCGTCTTCTAATCACTAAGAAGTTTCGGGCTCAATCCCGCTCTACGCAGCGACTCAATTACTTCGTCACGGTGTTCTTTGCCTCGAGTCTCAACGCTCAAATCCAATTCGACCTCACTTATCTGAAGCCCGTTACCGTGACGGGTGTGAAGCACTTCAACCACGTTCGCATGGGCATCCGCAACTGCCTGAGCCGTGCGAACCAACTGGCCCGGCCTGTCTGGAAGCATGACGGCAATGTTGGTATAGCGATCTGATGCGGCGAGTCCGTGACGTATGACTCTCTGTAGTAGCAAGGGGTCGATGTTGCCGCCAGAAAGTACAACTGCTGTCTTGCCTTTGAGCTTTAGCTTCTTCGCAAGAATTGCCGCGACTCCAACCGAACCACCTGCTTCGACAAGTAGCTTGCTCCGCTCTAGAACTCCAAGCATTCCCTTGGCAATCTCGTCTTCCGAAACTGTAACCACCTTGTCGACAAACTTGGCGATTATGTCAAAGGGGATTTTGCCTGGCTTGGCAACTGAAATTCCATCTGCGATTGTTGGTTGAGTTTTTACCTCAACAGGCTTTCCAGCCTTGAGTGAAGCGGGGTATGCAGCAGCCATCTCGGCTTGCACCGCATAAACCTTAACTTTTCTGCCAAGCTGCTCAGCCTTTAGCTTTGCTGCCAGTGCCACTCCTGCAGTCAAACCGCCCCCACCGAGGCAAACAACGATGTTGTCAACGTCAGGGAGCTGTTCAAAGATTTCCAGAGCTACTGTTCCCTGACCCCTGACTATGTCCAGGTGATCAAAAGGAGGCACATAAACGGCTCCGGTTTTCTGAGTGAACTCTTTGGCAGCGGCATTGGTCTCATCAAAGATTGCCCCCTGGAGAACAACATTTGCACCATAACCGATGGTTGCTTGATACTTCGGTAGCGAGGCACCTACTGGCATGAAGATAGTTGCCTTTATGCCAAGTAGTTGTGCAGCAAGTGCAACTCCCTGGGCGTGATTACCAGCAGAGGCGGCGACCACTCCCCTCTTCTTCTCCTCAGGGGTAAGTTGGGAGATCAGGTTGTAAGCGCCCCGAACCTTATAGGCACCTGTTCGCTGAAGATTTTCACACTTAAAGTAAACAGACTGGCCCGTGAATTCACTTAGCCAGTGACTCTCGAGGAGCGGGGTCTTAGAGATTACTGAGCTAACTCTAGATGCAGCCTGCTCAAAATCTTCAAGCGGAGGAAACTTCTGCTGAGCCATCAAACCTTCATTCAAAGAATGAATCAAAGTCTAGCGACTAGAAACCTCGGGAGATTTCCGACAAACGCTGAATTCTGGCAGGAATTGGAGGGTGAGTTGAAAAGAGTCTTTCAACCATGCCCGGCTTGAGCGGATCGTTGATGTACATGTGGGCCATCGCTGTGTTGGCTCGGCGCATGGGTCTTCCATATTCACCAAGCTTCTTTAGTGCGCTTGCAAGTCCCTGGGGGTAACGAGTCATTTCTGCTCCAGTAGCATCCGCCAGGTATTCACGCTGTCTCGAAACCGCAGCTGAAACTAATGGTCCAATGAGCCAAGCAATAATCCAGCCGATAATTCCAATTGCAATCAAGAAAATAGCTGCCTGGCCGTGGTCCTTGCTTCTGGATGCTGATCCGAACCAGGCCATACGAATGGCCATGTCGGCAAGAATGCCGATGGCTGAAACCAATCCGAAGACGATTGTCGAGACTCTAATGTCATAGTTCTTTACGTGACCAAGCTCATGAGCCATAACTCCCTGCAGTTCGTTGTCGTCCATGATGTCCAGCAGACCGGTTGTGGCGGCGACTACTGCGTTTTGCGGGTTGCGTCCTGTAGCAAATGCGTTTGGAGCCGGGTCATTGATTATGTAAACCTTGGGCATTGGCATTCCCTCGGTTATTGCCAAGTTCTCGACCATGTTCCAGAGCCTTGGGTTGTCCTGCTTCTGAATCTGGTGAGCGCCGCTCATCGCAATCGCAATTGACGAAGATGCGTAGTACTGAAAAATTGTGTAGCCAAGAACAAACAGGACAATAAAGAGTGCGCCAGAGCCATTGCCTGAAACTTGACCCCACCACAGCGCAAGTGCCGTTAGAAGTCCAACAAAGAGTCCAATGATGATTACCGTGTTGCGTTTATTCGCAGCTATTGCGCGATACATGTTTTAAAACTTCACCTGCGGGGGCTCTTGAATTGCCTGAGGGTTTTCAACCTCAAAGAATTCTCTGTTTGAGAAACCTAGTGACTTGGCAAAGACGTTGTTCGGGAACTGTTGAATCTTGGTGTTCAGTTCTGCAACGCCTCCGTTGTAGAAGCGACGAGAAGCCATGATCTTGTCTTCCGTGTCGGTGAGCTCTCTCTGCAGCTCAAGGAAATTAGTTGAAGCTACCAGTTGAGGATATGCCTCAGAAACGGCAAACAAACTCTTCAGAGCTCCCTGCAGCATGTTTTCTGCCTCAGCAGCAGCTGCGGGGTGTTCTAGCGCATTTGGTGAAACTGTTGCGGCCCTTGCCTTGGTGACATTCTCAAAGACCTCACGCTCGTGTGAGGCATAACCCCGAACGGTTTCAATGAGGTTAGGGATCAGATCTGCACGACGCTTGAGCTGGACAGTGATGTCACTCCAGGCCTCATCGACTCGCACCCTCAGTGCAACCAGTGCGTTATAGGTGACCCAGAGGTAAATGCCGATGAGTGCGGCAACTCCGAGCAATACTAGGAAGACTTCCATTACGCTCCTTCAAAAAGCTGGTATCAGACTATTTGAGTTTGCTGAAGCTTTGCTGAATCGGTGCCCCGAGTGGGACTCGAACCCACACTGTGACGATTTTAAGTCGTCTGCCTCTGCCATTGGGCTATCGGGGCAATAAA